>JAEUIH010000119.1 GCA_016795105.1 Planctomyces sp. | reverse complement strand
GGGTTCGGGGGGCCGCTGCTGATTTTCCTGGGGTGCGCCGCGGGGCGGCGACCCCAGGCTTTGTTGTGAAACCCCGTTGGGGTTGAATCGCATTGCAACTCCCCCAAACGCGTCTTTCGTACTGGTATTCAGCATCGCGGTACTCGTACTCGCTCTCTGACGGCGTTCGCTACGCACCTGCGTCTAAGCGTTTCTGCGGCATCTTCTCCGAAACGTAGAGGAGCACTTTTCTGAGTTCGGTATCAGGCACGTTGATGCGATGTGGAAGATATTTAACGCAGAGACACAGAGAATCCCCCCCAACGTTGTCCTGTTTTCTTTGCGTCTCTGCGTCTCTGCGTTAAATTTCCCTACGGCCAGCTCGATGCACAGCGCGCTTTCGAGTACGAGAGAAGGAAACAGGGTGGGATGAATGGTTGGCGACGTTCTGGTCGCCGAACTTGGGGTGCCCCTTCAGGGCGGGCGGCGTGGTTTTGGGGCGATTCCTGGGGCTTTGCCCCAGGCTGCCTTGGTTTGCCCCTTCAGGGCGGTTGTGTGTGACGGTCTCTCTATTTTTTGATGTGATTGGGGTGGGCTGTTTGGCGGCGACCCAAGGCTGTGTTGTGAAACCCCGTTGGGGTTGAATCGCATTGCAACTCCCCCAAACGCGTCCTTCGTACTCGTACTCAGCAACGCGGTACTCGTACTCGATATACTGCAGATGTGCGAGTGCGGGGGCTCCGACGCCTGCGGCTGGCCGTTAAACTTGTTTGATCTCGGTCAGTTGCTGCGTGCTTCGAGCAGTGCGGTCAGGGCGGCGACGCCTTCGGAGTTTCCGAAGGCAAACAGTTTGTCACCAGGTTCAATCGCCAGATAACTGGGTGGCGGAAAGAACTTTGCACCACTCGCACGACAGACGCCAAGCAGCATAATGCCAGCGTCACGAAGACCGGATTCGCTGATCTTCCGTCCGACAAGGACCGATGACTCTGGCACCTGGACGTCCGCGATTTCCCAGTCCACTCCTTCAGCTTCCGCGACTTCAACAAAGTTCTCGATGCTGGGTGACAGCATATATCGGGCCATGCGAATAGCGCCCGATGAAAACGGGTTCATGACTCGGGTTGCCCCGGCCTGCATCATCTTCTGAGCAGCTCGGTCATCGCTGGCTCTGGCAACGATCTGCAGCGTCGGGCAGAGTAGACGAGCGGACAAGACAACATAAAGATTATCTGCATCTGTGGGGAGGACTGTCGTCAGTCCTCGAGCTCGGCAGACGCCCGCCCGCTTAAGGACCTCATCGTGAGATGCGTCTCCACACAGGTAGTTCCAGTGATGTTCTCGGAATTCATCCCCAAACAAAGTCGGGTTTTGATCAATGACGACAAATGGCTGATGACGAGAGTGCAGATATTCGCACAGAGTAGCCCCCATTCGCCCGAATCCGCAGACAATAAAATGGTTTGAGAGCTTGTCGATCTTTGAGTCCATACGCCGCCGCTCCATGTATTGCTGCAGGTTCGAATTGACGAGGATTTGTCCAAAAGTGAAGAGGCTGAAGGAGAAAACACCCAGACCGCCCGCAAGGTAAAACATGACGAAGATCTTCACGGAATTGTGAAGCGGTTGAGGCGTTTCATATCCCACCGTTGTCAGGAGGATGACAGCATGATACAGACTGTCGAGCATCGACATTCCGGTCAGCAGATGGAAACCGAGTGCCCCGACGAGCAGCATGCAGAGGATGAGCAGCGGAATTTGCAGCAGACGACGCATTCGGGACGGATTCCTGGAATTCGACAATTGCCCCCGACAGGACATTGAAACGCGCGGAGTGTGGCGAAAACCGGGATTTATCACCAGTGAATGTTGTCCGACTGTCGGACCGGGATCGATTTTTCCCGATTCAGCGATTTTCTGTTGATAAACACCCCCGAAAAAGGCGTAGTCGGGATTGATGTGGGGTGGGAACCAAGTTGAAATGAACGGACGTTCGCGGTTTTCATCGATCGTGTAAAAGAGCTGGTTTCCTGAGTGAGCGGAATGGACTGAAAGGTTCGGTGGTGACTTCCAACTTGTTTCGAGTCCTCCTGCTTACGGCATTGAGCGTGACAGTCCATGCCGGGGAAGTTTCCTCGACCCGCGTCGGTTTTGGCGGATTTGGTCGGATCGGTCAGTCAATCCCGGTGTCGCTCTCAGCAACGGGTTGCCCTTCAGGCACCACGTGTATTCTGCGTACAACGTCATCTGACCCACTCGGAAATCTGTGTGTTGCCGATGTTGGCCTGGGAAAGGCGGATGCGTCGGGATCGATCACACTTCAGGGAGTGTTTCGAGTTGGACGAATGAAAGGAGACGTTCGTCTTCAGGTCATCGACCAGGCATCAGAAGAGATTCTGGCTGAGTCAATGATTGCCGTCGATGAGGCAACGAACGAACTTCTGACGTCTTCATCGGCGGATTCATCTTCATCATCGGATTCATCGGCGGAGAAGAATCCCTCTAATCGAGCTCCCTTGCTTCTGGTTCGACAATCCTGTCAGACACTGCTGACCGTGGGGACTCCTGCTGGGGTCAGAGAAGCTCAGGACACAATGTCCCGACAATCCCCGGGGACGACTCTGTTTGTCGCGATGTCGGTACCTGGTGTGGCGGAACTGCCTGAGGATTCACGTGCGTATGACGGCATCGACTATCTGTTGCTGACCGACGACTTCAGCGTCAGCAAAAGTCAGACACGCGCAATTCGTGAATATGTCGAGCGTGGTGGTCACTTGATTATCAGCGCCGGTGCAGCGGTTGCTCCATTGAGAACATCGGAACTTGGAGACTGGATGGTTGATCGCTTCCAGCTTCAGGAAGGGACTGGATCAGCTCGAGATTTATCAGCAATGCAGGACTTTGTTCGAGGCGCTGTGCAGCTGCAGACGAACCGAAGAATCGTACCCGTGGCTCGAGTTGGATCGGATCAGGTCAGAGTCATCGTCAGTTCGCTGGAAGGCCCGATTGTCGCACGCAGGAGCGAAGGCGCCGGTGTGATGACATTTATCAGCGTCGACCTCAACCAGAAGCCTGTCAGCAGCTGGGCTTCTTTGTCGATGTTCTATGAATTGTTGCTGTTCGAACAGGTGACCGATACTCTCACGGGCAATTCGGAGGACCGCAGCATCCGAATTTCCTCCTCAGGGATGAGCGATCTCGGGACTCAACTTCAGGCGGTCTACGATGCCGTGCCTCCGGAAGCACGATGGTCTTCATGGCAGATCATGGCCCTGATGGTAGTCTACATTCTGGTGATCGGACCTCTGGACTATGTCCTTGTTGTTTTGCTGCTGAAACGTGCACATCTGACATGGATAACGTTTCCATTGACTGTGGGCATCGGATGCGTGGCCATCTGGTATTTTGCGTCGCATGACAATGGCAGCATTGTTCAGCGACAGCTGGACATTGTCGACCTGAGTGAAACTCCTTCGGAGCAGTCAGCAACCGTCCGAAGCTTCATGAGCCTCAGTGCCGACAAGACACGACGAGCGTCCGTCGAAGCAAAGCCCACAGAACTGATCCCTGGTAGTCCTGTCATTCGTGAACTCTCATGGTACGGACGTGCGGAAGACGTCTATGGGGGGATGTATCGATCCGGAGGAGCGGGTCTCGGTCGGCAGTCATGGCACAGTGAAGACTCTTTAATCCACGGCACTCCCAAACTCTCGCAACTTCCGCTACTCGCAAACGGCTCAATGACCGTTTACTCTGAATCCGGATCCAGGGCACCCACCGGAACTCTGTTTGAATCCAGTCTGAACGCGGCACCCAATGGATTGCTGGACGGTAGTTTTCGGGTCCATCTGAATGTCCCCATCACAGACTGGGTCGTAATCTACGGCAGTCGCATGTACGACGCTCCCTTAGAGTCCACGCAGGAAGACCGAACGTTGATGCCAGGAGAAGAGTGGAGCAGAAGTCTGGACTCAGTAAGAATTTCTGGCCTGACAAACTCGCTCAAGGGAACAAGACTCGTGCGTCGGAAACAGCGGGATTCCAACGTATTGAAAGGAGAATCTTCAAAGCAGAATACTCCTTATAACGAAGACGGCCGTGATCCGCTTGAGATCATGCTGATGGTTTCGCTGTATGATGCCGCGGGTGGAGAATCGTACGTCAAACTGCGAAATGACCAGATGCGAGTATTTGACCAGACCGATTCGACCCGTTTGAACCATGCTCTTTTGCTTGGTCGACTGGACTCTGCGGCGATGACATATCCTGTGGATGGAGCACTGATCAAACCGGATCAGACGGACACAATTGTAAGGATACTCCTTCCCGTCAAACGCATGACCAACGCCAACAATGCTGAAGCAGCACGTCCCGCAACATTGACACCAATTCCAGCCGCGCCAACAGAACAAAAGTCTGCACCTGAATAACAGGTTCCACCAAAGTAGATTCAAAAATGATTGAAACGCGAAATCTCACCAAGCGATATGGAAATCTGATCGCCGCCAACGACATTACGATGAAGCTGGCGGAAGGAGACGTGTTCGGATTTATCGGACCAAACGGCTCAGGTAAAACTACGACCATGCGAATGATCGCAACACTGCTCAACCCCGATCATGGTGAGGCATATGTGTGCGGAAAATCCATCTACACAGATCAGGAAGAAATTCGCCGGCTGGTCGGATTCATGCCGGACTTCTTTGGAGTCTACGATGACATGACGGTCATCGAATATCTCGAGTTTTTTGCCGCATCGTATCGCATCAACGGCCCAAACAGAAGAAAGGTCTGCGAAGAGAAACTTGAACTGGTTGACATGGCATTCAAACGAGATGCTATGGTCAATGAGCTGTCTCGAGGACAGACGCAGCGAATCGGTTTGGCTCGAACTTTGATCCATGACCCCCAGGTTTTGCTGCTGGATGAGCCGGCAAGCGGTTTGGATCCTCGAGCTCGAATTGAAATCCGTAACCTTCTGAAGCGACTTGGCGAGATGAAGAAGACGGTAATCGTCAGCAGCCACATTCTTCCGGAGCTTGCCGATGTTTGTACTCGCGTCGGCATGATTGAAAAAGGACACATGATCATCGACGGCGATGTGGCCGAAGTGATGCGAAAGGCCAGACAGCGAATATTGCTGAACATTCTGGTCAAAGAAGGAACTGACCGTGCTGCGAAACTGCTCGAACAGTGCGACAGTGTTGAAGCAGTCGCGATTGGAAAGAGCCAATTACTGGAAGTGACACTGAAGCCCAACGTAGAAGACTACAGTGATCTCCCATCGGCACTTATCGGAGCTGGATTTGCTCTGAAATTGTTCCGGGAAGAAGAAGTCAACCTGGAAACGGCCTTCCTGCAGCTGACGAAGGGACTTGTTCAGTAAAGTTTTCAGGAGTGCCCTGGGCGGCTGGACTTGAGTCACAACCGGAATTCGTGTCCACTTCACCTGAATAACGTGCACATCATGTGTTAGTTGGCAACGTTCAGGTGGTCAGTGAAATGAGTGATGAAGTAAAAAACGAGATCCGGCAACTCACCCGAATTCAGCGGCGTGTGCTTGGGGTTCTGATGGAGAAGGGTTTCACTACTCCCGATCAGTACCCGCTGACCATGAAAGCTGCAACGACAGGGTGCAATCAGAAGAACAATCGAGATCCTCTGACCGACTACAGCGAAGATCAGGTTGCTGACACACTGGAACAGCTTCGGGAATTGGGACTCGTTGCAGAAATCTTTACTGACGGTGGCCGCGCTGCACGTTATCGCCACTACATGCGACATAAATTTGATTTCTCCGAGACTCAGTTTGCCATCATTGCAGAATTGCTGCTTCGTGGTCGACAACAGCCCGGCGAACTGAGAACTCGCGCCAGCCGCATGGTCCGGATCGACAATCAGGAACACCTGAAGACGGACCTGCTCTCGCTTCAGCAAAAAGGCTTTGTACAGGCGAACGGACCGCTGGATCGGCGCGGGGTCGAGGTCGACCATACTTTCTACCTGCCAAAAGAAGGTCAAACCATGACTCCGGTCAGCGCCGGTGCGAGTGCGGTTGCAGGTGCGGGTGAGTCGACCAGTGTTGCAGCAGAAGTCACCTCCAGTCCAACTGTGGGCGGCTCTACTCAGAAGTCAGCTGTAAGCCCGTCTCCCGTGAATGTCGTGACCACGGCTGTCGCGTCGCCTGTGGCTGCATCCACCGTCCCGGCCGATGTGCTGCGTGTGATGACAGATCGAATCTCCGAACTGACTTCCGAGGTAGAAAAACTGACTGCGACCGTGGACAGCCTGCAGCAGCGACTGGAAAAAATTGAGAGAGAGCTGGGGGTCTGATCTCTGCGACTGGGCGAGCTTTGCGATTGGGCGAGCTCTGCGAGGGGCTTGCAGATTCAAAACGCGTGTTCAGCGTGAAGGCGTTTCCGGATCGACGGCCAAAATGCACCATGAAATCGGGCCTGCCGGGATCTTCTGGAATGGCTCCAGAGCTCCGTCTGCCAGAATTCGATAAGCAGCAATCTGACCGGTCTGCTCACCGGCTGAGTAGAGCCACTTTCCGTCATTTGTAATCGTAAATGAGCGTGGAACTGCTTCAGTCGCTGTGACAGACACTCGAGCCAGTTCGTTGCCTCCGGGGTCAACTCGAAAGCCCGCTAGGCTATTGTGACCACGGTTTGCCACAAACAACCAATGCCCATCGGGAGTCAGCAGGCACTCGGCAGTTGAATTCATCGTTGCATCGAAGCTGTCTGGAAGTGACGAAAGGGACTGCTTAAGCGTCAGCCTGCCACTGTCCGGATCGACTTCATATCGGGAGACGCCATCTTCAGCACTTCCGCCTGCCTCGTTGCTGCAAAACAGGGATTTGCCGGAGGGATGCAAAACAACGTGTCGAGGATTTTGGCCTGCGGGGGCAGCGACAAACGGTGGATTCAGTGGCGTCAGCATTCCAGTCCGAGAATCGAATCGAAACTGATCAATTCTGTTCGCACCTGTATGTGAGACGTAGACCGTGCGGTTCGCAGCGTCAATGGCAACTCCATGAGCATTGTTCGACGTCTGAACGGACTGCAGGGGTTGCTGTGACAGCCTGCCATCCTGTTCAATCGCATGAACCGTAACTTTGTTGCTGACATAGTATGCCGTGATGAGATACCGGCCTGTTCCGTCAATCCTCAGATACGCCGGATCGTCACCGCCATCGATAAGACTCAGTAATTCCAGGCTACCATCTGACGGCTGAATTCGATACGCGGCAAGTTGCCCTGAACTTCTCATCGAGACGTACAGAAACAAGCCATTCCGGGATGCCGTCAGTGACGCGGGTTCGGCCGAACACTGCGTCTCGCCGCAACGAGTCAGTTCACCTGTCTCTGTGTTCCGCTGGAAGCGAACGATCTTCTGTTCTTCCAGAAGGCTGACATAAACGAACGATTCACCGAATCCTGACGTGGCGAGCTGAATCAAAAGAAACAGAGCAGCACCGAATCTGAGAGCCGTACGTTTGATCATAAGAATCAGGCCTGTGTTGAAACAGATGCATCAAGTTCCACGAACTGAATCAGCTGAGCTTTCTCCGGAGGAGCGACATCGGAATGACAGGCTGCCTTTCCATGATCAGCGCCCATGGTCTTTCGTGTCTTGGAAGCCAGCCGATGAATTTCCTGAGGCGACAGCACACCGCGTTTTTGGAGAATTTCCTGCTGTTCTTCAGTCAGCGCCTCGGAGACCTTGGCCGTATTCCACTGAAATTCGGCCGACTTACCGCTGGCAAACTCCTGGATTTCTTTGCTGATGCGAACGCTGCACCAGTCGTGCCCGCACATTGCACAAAAGTCGGTATCCACATCCAGATCTTCGTCATGGTATGCGCGAGCGATATCGGGATCAAAACTGAGTTCGAAATGTCGTTTCCAGTTTAAAGCGGCACGCGCACGTGTCAGTTCATCATCCTGATCGCGAGTGCCAGGAATACCGAGTGCAATATCTGCGGCATGGGCGGCGATCTTGTAGGCAACGCACCCCTGCTTAACATCGTCTTTCTTGGGCAGCCCGAGGTGTTCCTTTGGTGTCACATAGCACAACATGCTCGCACCGTGCCACGCTGCATTTGTGGCACCGATGCAGCTGGTGATGTGGTCGTACCCCGGGAACATATCTGTGACGAGTGGACCGAGCACATAGAATGGAGCACCGTGACAAAGTCGACGCTGCAGCTTCATATTGAACTCGATCTGGTCCAGGGGAACGTGGCCTGGGCCTTCGATCATCACCTGCACCCCTTTGCGCCAGGCGCGTTCGGTCAATTCGCCGAGCGTTGAAAGTTCGGAGAGTTGAGCGAGGTCCGTTGCGTCAGCCAGACCGCCGGGCCTTAAACCATCACCGACGCTGAACGTCACATCGAATTCTCGCATGACATCACAGATGTCTTCCCAAAGCGTATACATGGGGTTTTGCTGACCGTGATGAATCATCCACTTGGCCAGCAGGGAGCCTCCACGACTGACAATCCCGATCAGGCGGTCTTTAACAAGTGGAAGATGTTCGTGAAGAACGCCAGCGTGTATGGTGAAGTAATCCACACCCTGTTCGGCCTGATGGCGGAGCGAGGTGAGGATGATTTCGGCATTGAGATCTTCAATTCGCCGGCCGATGATCATGGAGTAGATCGGAACCGTACCAATTGGAACCGAACTGTTCTCGATGATAGCTGCTCGGCAGGCATCGAGATCTCCGCCGGTGGACAGATCCATCACGGTGTCCGCGCCCCAGCGTTCCGCCCAAAGGAGCTTTTCCACCTCTTCGCTGGTTCCGGAAGATATCGGAGAAGCCCCCATATTGGCGTTGATTTTTGTTCTGGAAGCTCGGCCGATACACATTGGATCAAGCCGATGGCGAAGGTGATTCTTGTTCGCTGGAATCACCATCCGTCCGGCGGCCACTTCATCGCGAACCTGTTCCGGAGTGAGATGAGTTTCACGATCGGCAACACGCTGCATCTGCGGAGTGATGATACCGACTCGAGCGAATTCCAGCTGAGTGGATGGTACGAAGCCTTCCGGGGTGATCCATGCCGCGTGATGTTCATAATCCGTTTCAAAGCCTGGCTTCACGGACCAGTCGGCCGGCATGAAGTCCCAGGCCGTCTTTTCGGAAGGAGCCGGCATTCCGGGGGTATCCGGAGATGAAAACGTGGCAGCACCTGCACGTCCACGGAGGATCGCTGGTCTCCGGGCAAAGCTGCCTGGAGTCGTCCCTGCATGAGAACTGCTTGGATCTGACGCCTCAATGGCGGGGAGGAAAGGAACAACCTGATCCAGATGCCGATTACTCATTCGATGAAACTGCCTGTGAGTCCGCTGGGAAACGAGAATCCGAAGAATGTACAGTTTGGAACTCCGGATCCTAGTGGTGAGACGTTGAAATGCAACAGGAACCGAATGAAAGCCTCGTCAGGATCGCCCGTCCGGGATCCACAAATCGAGTGAATGTGCTATCCTTCGGGTACAGATTCACTTTTTGATGGGCAGGACTGCTATGAAATACGATGTATTTGGCGTTGGTAACGCGCTGGTGGACATCCAGGCTCGAGTTACAGATGACTGGTTGATGCAGACGGGGTACGACAAGGGTATCATGACATTGGTGGACGATGCCGATCAGGCGTCGATCCTTGGTCGGCTCAACGGCGTACCTCTCAATCGCTGTGCTGGAGGATCTGCCGCCAACACAATCGTCGGCGTCGCAGATTTCGGCGGAAAAGCGGCATATGCTGGAAAAGTCAGTGACGATGCGATCGGACACTTCTTCCGGAAAGATATGAATGAATTAGGTGTCGACATTGTTGCGCGACCGGCGGTCGAGGGGCAAACGGGAACCTGCGCCGTGCTGATCACTGAAGATGCTCAGCGAACAATGCTCACAAATCTGGGAGCATCCTCCACTCTGAGCCCCTCGGACATCGACGAAGATGCAATTCGTCAGTCTCGCATCATTTACATCGAGGGGTATCTGCTGACAGGAACGACTTCGAAAGAAGCCGCCTATCACGCGATGGCTCTGGCCAAGAAACACGGCCGAAAGGTTGCATTTACCGCCTCGGACCCATTTCTCTGTCGGATAGCCCGGGACGAAATCTGGGCGCTTGTAGAGGGCCCCGTCGATCTGTTCTTTTGTAACGAAGAAGAGGCTCGGAGTCTGACCGGCAAGTCCAACCCCATCGAGTGCGCCGCCGAACTGCATCGCCATGCCGAGAATGTGGCGATGACGCTAGGACCAAATGGCTCAATTCTGATGCATGGTGGGTCCGCCATCCCGATTGAAGGGGTCTCCGTCAAAGCGGTCGACACCACCGGCGCCGGCGATATGTATGCAGGCGCTTTGTTGTACGGGATCACAAATGGAATGAGCTGGAAACAGGCGGGCCATCTTGCGTCTCATGCGGCGGCTCGAGTTGTCTCACAACTTGGGGCGAGAATGCAAAAGAAGTTCAGCCGACAGGAAATCGCGGAATTTATGTCGTAAAAACCGAGGAATTGTCCTGACCCATCAGGATTTTTCCCTGAATCTTTCCAACACCCGGTCGCCTTTCTGCGTAAATACAGGACAGAAAGGCATTCGAGATGATCAAAATGTCCGACGCGGACTCAGAGAATCTTCCGTTCGACACGGCGGACCAGGATGGTTCAGCGTCCGTTGTGTCACCTGGGGAAGCTGCTCTGGTGAATGCTGCTCGGAATGGTGATCGCGAAGCTTTTGGCCAGCTTTATCAGAGATACGAACGTCGTGTGACTCGTGTGATACGACGATTTGTACCGGATATTGAGTTGGCCTCGGATCTCGCGCAGGAGTCATTTCTTCGAGCCTGGGAACGGCTGGACCAGTTTGATACGTCGCGACGATTTGGCCCGTGGCTGTTTCGGCTCGCAGTCAATCTGACATATGACTCTCTCAGAAGAATCAAACGTCGAGGGCGATGGTCCGTCTTCAGTGATTTGGGAGAAGGATCAGTTCCGGAACCGGCACGAGCCGACCAGCGAACAGATCGCGATCTGGCGCAGGAGGTTCATGCAGTGATGGAGCAGGTTCCCGAAGCGTATCGGATAGTTCTGGTATTGAGAGACCTTGAGGGGTTCTGCACATCTGAAGTGGCTGCAATCACAGATCGCAGTGAAGCCACCATTCGATGGCGACTTGCAGAAGCGAGACGCCTTTTTAAAGAAGCGTGGGAACGCCGCGAACGATCAATTGAAGAGACGAAGCTCTAGGGAATCTATATGAAATGTGGTGACGCTCGACATCTGATTCATCTCGACGCCGGTCATGATCTCGATTCGGCGGAAGAGCATGAACTTGCCATGCACCTTGAGAAATGCAGCGAGTGCCGTGCTTATCATGAAGGAATGACTTCAGCGATGACCGCGCTGCATCAGCTGCGAGACTTTGGAAACTCACTCGCTGCGTCACCGAAGATGGAACCTGCATTGCGAGCTTCGTCCACAGAAACGTTGCTTCAGCGTCTGCCCGTACGCAGTCCACGAATTCATCCTTATCGCCGGTTCAACGGGCGAGTCGCAGCCCTGGCAGTCTGCAGTCTCGCACTTGCCGTGGTTACGATCGTTCAGACGCTTCCCAGCTCAGATTACTCCAGCGGATCTTCATCTTCCGCCGCGGGCCTGAGGGTCGCTCATCAGTCAAATCCTGGCTTGAATGGAACTTCAGCTCCCTCCCCACAAGGTAATTACGCTCCCGTGTTTGGGGCCGATGGTCGCGTGATTGGATATCTGAGAGTTCAGCCAAACGGATCGATTCCGCAGAATTCGTCGGCGCCTGATCCTGGCGAACAGACTTTCTGATGCACCTGTGCGGCGGAATCCGCCGCAGCTCTCTTTCAACCATCGGCAGATTCCTGCGAACGACGTCGAACTGCTCATGCGTCAGATAGTTGACAGTCGAGAATTGAACGAATCCGGCTGAACTTGAGGAAAGTCTCTCTGGATATTCACGTTTCTCCGCATTGTCGCCGAATGTAGTGATGATGTCGCACGCGAATGGAGTCGACATCATCAGGAAAACGCTCCATGGAGAGGGTTGTGAAAGACATCGTTGAGTATCTTCCGGAAGACGCCGTTGCGTATCTCCGAATTGCCGAAGGAGACACTCGATTTCCCATTCGCCCCGTCCCGGAAGGCGATTTCCTGATTGGGAGCGGTCCCGATTGTGACTTGCGACTGGGCGACGGATTGCTTCCGCCCCTGCATTCGATTCTACGTGTCAGCGATACATCCGCGTCCTGTGCACTAATGGTCCGACGACCAGAACTGATCGTTAACGGAGACCCGGTCCGCAAAGCAGATTTGTTCGATGGCGACCTACTGGAAATCGGCCCGTACCGATTCGTGTTTCGGTTTGTGAGTGAGCAAAGTCGCATCACCTCCGATACACTGGCGGTGACGGGACATCCGATTGGTGAACCAGCTACAGCGGCCCGATCAATGTCGGCTGCAGATCTTGTTCGGGAACTCGAACAGGAAATGGAACAGATTTCGGTTCTGAACAGATCGAGCCAGCATGGCGTCGCAGAATTGATGGCTGCACTCGACACACTGTCGGGAGCCGTACAGAATCTCGACAGCTCTGCCACACGACCGCAATTTGATGAAGCAGGTCCCTCAACGCACGAATTGATGACGGTATTTCAGGCTCAGGCGGATCGGATTGAAGCGTTGAGTGATGTGCTTGAGCATGTCGTCCGGCAGCAACAGATCATGACTCAGGTCCTGCACGGACTCACCGAACGCCTCAACGAACTCACCGCCCGCCCCTCCCGCCGCGCCAGCGCCTGACTCGAAAAAGGGGTCAGGACTCATTTTGGTACATACGCCTGTCCACACTAATTCTGTCGATCCGTGTTTTCAGGTGACTGCGCTCGCCGATTTCCCCAGCAAAATGCGTTGAAACGCAGATCGAAGGATGAACTGCATTGTGGCATCTCGTTCGAGAGCGTTTAAGATCCGGAGCTTCTGTGCAGTGACGTGCTGGAAGTTCAGATTGATCGGGTTTCACAACGATGGGTTCGGGAACGGAAGACGATGGCAGAACGAAGCAGGGCAGGGAGTTGACATCGGCGGGTCACGAGAACAATGCCCCGATCAATCGCGATGACTCAATTCACACGGACGAAGACTCCCGGAAGTTTGTTCCGGTGGGAGCGGACCTTCGAAGTTTCGATGAGGATTCAACAGAGACAGGCGTTGGCGGCTATGTAGGTCGGTATCAGATCATTCGGCGTCTGGGTCAGGGAGGATTTGGGGCAGTCTTTCTGGCACGTGACCAGGAGCTTGAGCGTCTGGTGGCAGTTAAATTGCCTCACATGCACCGAATGCAGGGCAATACATTTCGCAGCGGGTTTCTGGTGGAAGCGAAGACGCTTGCGAGGCTTGACCATCCGGGGATTGTCCCGATCTATGATTTTGGAGTGATTGGAGACGGGCGGTGCTTCGTAGTGTCGAAGTACATTGAGGGCCGCGATCTGGGGATGGTGTTGATGCACGGGCCGATCGCGGCGTCCGAGGTCGTCCGGATTCTGATTGAAGTTGCCGACGCGTTGTTTCACGTCCATCAGGCCGGAATTGTGCATCGTGATATCAAGCCGGCGAATTTGTTGCTGGGCTATGATCAGCGTGTGTACGTCGCGGACTTTGGACTTGCTCAGCGAGAGACCCCAGAGGGAGCATTCGGGAGACTTGCCGGGACACCGGGTTACATGAGCCCTGAGCAGATTCGGGGCGAGGGTCATCGGATCGATGGTCGCAGTGACCTCTTCAGCCTGGGCGTCACGATGTATGAGATGCTCACCGGTGAGCGTCCCTTCGGTTCCGGCACTATGGATGAAATTTTTCAGCGGATTGTGAACGTTGAGCCATTCCCACCGGACCAGTTGAATGGCCGAGTTCCTCATGAGTTGAGCCGCGTCTGCATGAAGCTGCTGTCGAAGCTTGCGAGCCAGCGATACGGCGATGGCCGTAAACTGATCGAGGATCTGCGAGCATGGCTTGCCACGTCCCCGGCGGATCAGGAGGAGCTTCTGCATTTGAATGCTGGCATGGCTGCTCCAACACTCACTCCATCAGAACATGGAGGCGCTGGTGATGCATCGGTTCCATTCCGCACGGTGGTTCCGCGGGGACTGCGAGCGTTTACGCGAGCGGATGCGGGCTTCTTTCAGGACCTGCTTCCCGGAGTGCGAGATCGAAACGGACTGCCCAGCATCATCACACACTGGAAGAACTGGGTCCAGTCACGATTCGAATTGCCCGAACTTCACTCGGCAGGTGTGATTTTCGGACCGACGGGATGTGGTAAGTCCTCTTTGGTTCGAGCGGGCATTATTCCAGTGCTGCCGGATGACTGTTTAGCTGTGATCGTGGATTCGAGTGCTGACTTAACAGAGAAGCAGCTTCGCAGCGGGATTGCGCGGAGGTGTTATGAGCGAATCGAAGGAGACCTTCCGGATCAGCTCGCAGCAATTCGGCGAGGCGGCGGGATACGGGAAGATCAGTCACTGCTGATTGTTCTGGATCAGTTTGAACAATGGCTGCATGCTCATCCTGAACCACAGGAGTCGGAGCTTGTTCGAGCAATACGGCAATGTGATGGGGTTCGGATTCAGTGTTTGCTGCTGATCAGAGACGACTTTTGGCTGGCGTTGACTCGATTTATGGAATTGATCGAAGTTCCGCTTCAACTTGGAAACAATGCTTCGCTGGTCGATTTGTTTGATCGGCGACACGCTCAGAAAGTGCTTGCCGAGTTTGGGCGAGGTTACGGTCAGTTGCCATACGATTCATCGTTGCTTACCAAGGATCAACAGAAATTTATTGAGGGGGCTGTCGACAGTCTGTCTGTAGACAGTAAGGTAATCCCGGTTCATCTCGCCTTGTTTGCAGAGATGGTGAAGAATAAAGAGTGGAATCCGGCAACGCTTCGTCAGTTTGGTGGAGCATCCGGCATTGGTGCTCGATTTCTGAAGGAATCGTTTTCTGCAGCATCGGCACCTGCACATCAGAAGGTGCACGAGCAGGCTGCGAGAAAGGTACTGGAGGCACTGTTGCCGACTCCAGGCACCGAGATTAAGGCCAGCCGCCGCACTCGCGCGCAACTCGAAGAGGCTTCAGGATATGCGAAAGACCCGGGTCGCTTCAGTGCGCTGATGTCAATTCTGGAGACTGACCTCAAGTTGATGACTGCCTCAGAGACTCTGGACCGATCTCGCACGGAGACATCGGGGTCCGGTCCGGATCAGTCTGCATGGCAGTTGTCACATGACTTTCTTGTCCCATCGGTCCGTGAATGGGTTACAGTCACCCAAAACCAGTCGATCCGTGGGCGACTTCATCACCGAATTTCTGAACAGGCGCGCTACTGGAGCTTTGACCAGGATGTTCGGCATCTGCCGGGTGGTTTGGAATGGATGTTGGTTCGATATTTTGTCTCCGGAAAATCGCTCTCATTCAGTGAAGCCGCATTATTGAAAGCAGCTGATCGGCGGATGACAGGAAAGATCGCTGTCTTTGCTGGTTTAGTGCTCGTCGCGGCGATCACATGGAAGCAGTTTCAACGGGCCTCTGAGACTCGATTCCTTGTCAGTCAGCTGGCAACCGCCGTTCCAGATCAGTCAACATCCGTTATTGATCAGCTTGAAGAACTGGGTTCTTCATCGCACACTGCTGTGAGAGAAGCAGCTCTCAGCGTTCCAGAAGGATCTCGGCAGAAGTTTCTCTATCAGACAGCTGAGCTTCGATGGGGAAGTGAGAGCGTTGCAGAAGTTTTCGACTATGCCGTCAGGTCGGCCGATATTCGCGATGTACCGGTCGCGGCGGCGGCTCTTGCTCGTCAAAGTCCTGAATGGGAAGAACGATGCTGGAAGATTATCGAGAGTCAGCCGAATGCTCTGCCAGCGATGGTGACAGACAGTTCCCCCGGCAGGACAAATCTCGAAAAATTCCGGGCATTGCTGCTGCTTGCCGAGATGTCTCGTCATGCAAAGCGAGTCCACTCCTTTGAACAGCAATGGCCGACACACGGCGAATCAGTTGCCAGTCTGATTGTCATGGTTTGCAGTGAGCAGCCGAATGAATACCGTCTCATCCAGGAATCGTTCAGACCTCTGAGCAGTCTTCTGTTGCCAGAACTTGGCAAGTGGCTTGGGCAGGAAGGGGACGAGTTACAAACGCGGTTCGCTGTGTCACTGATCGACGAATACACAGCTGATGATCCGGCACTTCGAACAAGTATGGTTCTGAACGGTTCTGTATGGCAGATCGAACGTCTGATTAAGTCGTCCGCAGACCTTGATCTGAATGTCCTTTGGCATGTGCTCCAATCGCAGACGGAAGAAAGCACCGCAACTGCAGAACTGGTTAAATCCCAGCCAGTAGCAGCGATGGTGAGCGAATCACGTCGCAGAGCCGTCGCAGGGGCGTTGCTACTCAGGTATGCCGATCGTCTGCAGGCTGCTGAGCATCAGCGAGAATTTGTGTGGCGATCGTTCAGGCTCAACGATGACCCTACGAACCGGTCTCAGCTGATGGAATTGGCGTCTCAGTTTCGTCTTCCCGTTTCAGTTCTTATGCGGCAGCTGGATCGAGAATCTGATACTGGAGTTGTTGCCGCGATTGTGAGTATTGCAGGAAGTTATCCTGTCGGATCTCTGGCGATGGAGTCCGATCTGAATCGCAGGATCTCTGAACTCTATCAGACCCATCCCAACGCATTTGTACATTCCACAGCGGAGTGGTTTCTGCGCAGGCACGCTCAGGGCCACGTCCTGAATTCACTTCCTACGGCCGCTACAACATCCGGGGGGCGAGCTATTGCTGAAGAACAGTCACAACCGTCCTGGCAGAAGACTCGCCATGGATTCACCCTGATTCACATCAATGCCAAAAATGTTCCGCAGATTGGGCATGACTTTCTGATCAGTAGTACCGAAGTTACCCGAGATCAAATCCAGGAATATAATCCCGGTCACTATGTGAACCCGGAGTTTACTCGAACCGGTGACGCCCCAGCCAGTGTTGTGCGCTGGATGGATGCTGTAAACTATTGCAACTGGCTGTCCGGGAAGGAGGGGCTCGCGCCATACTATCCCGCAACAGTTGAAGAACAGCTGGCGTGGACGAGCGATGCCCGATCGCTGCAGACCTCTGGGTATCGCTTGCCGACGGAGGCTGAGTGGATTTACGCGAGTCTCGGAGGCGTAAAGTCTCCGTCGAGTTACGGGTGGGACAAGTCGCTGCTGAAACGATACGGATGGTTTGAAGGGAATCACTTTATTTATCTCAGAGACATCGGACAGGCACCACAATCCGAAGGTCCCGCGGGTTCGAAAATTTTCTCGAAACCAATCGGCTTGTTGTTCCCGAATCAGTTTGGACTCTTCGACATGTACGGCAACGTCGAGGAATGGTGCGACGACCGTGGGCAGACTGCTTTTGAAGAGCGAGTGATTCACGGTGGAGGAGCCCGGGCATATGCAGAAATCCTGAGCTCCTCGTCGACCGGAAGCCTGCTGCCAGCCACTCAATACGATTCAATAGGCTTTCGAGTCGTCCGGACCGTTCCGGCAATAACCTCCACAAAGCCATCAGAAGAACCAGCCACGACACCAGAGGCACCTGGAACATAGGGTTGCCTTGTCCCTCCCGATATCGAGTGGCTGCCGGTCGCGATGATCGTAATCGTTCCTGTCTACCTCGTACTCGTACTCACTGAAACAGTATTCGTACTCGAAATCGCGCTGGTCATCGAACGGGCCAAACCAGTTTAACGGCAATACCGTTCAATATTTTCATAAATCGCGGCTCCTGCTAGAGTTAGGTTGAACCACCAACCACTCT
>JAEUIH010000118.1 GCA_016795105.1 Planctomyces sp. | reverse complement strand
ATCTCTACCTGCTCGTTGCAAGATTTACAAAGAATGTGGGTAACACTCAGGCAGGAATGCCCATCCTACATTTGAGCCGCGGCTGCAGAATTCGAACCAGCGCGTGGACGGGCAGGAATGCCCATCCTACGTAGATGGAGATTGAGGATCGCTCCAGTTGATCTGATCAAAGAGAGCCATGAGTTTTGTGTGGCGGGATTGGCTGGACTGTGCGATGTGCTGGATGCGTCCAATCAGATGCTGACGAAAGTGGGCATGCTGACCGCAGTTGACAGCTTCGGGGCCTTTGAGGATGCAGCGATGCAAAGTGGCCTTCAGTCGATCAAATTCGTCACGGCGGGTGTTGATTTTTTCGTTGAGGACGAGGCCCACGGCTTCCTGTCGAATGCTGCGTTTCATCACTCGGGTCTTGTGATGATTGACAGCAAAACCTTCTTCCATCGCAATTGCTGCGGCTAATATTCTGAATCGATCGATCCCTCGGGAAAACTGGTCATCACCTGAAAACAGCAGGTCATCCGCATAGCGTGTGTAAGTCGCGTTCGCCGACTGTGCAAGGCCAGCAAGACGCGTGTCAAGACGATATGCGCAGAGGTTGGCGATTACCGGGGACGTTGGAGCACCCTGTGGAATATGCGGCCGACAGTAGAGTTGCTTTGCTCGACGTCTGAGCTTCCAGTCATCGCGATGCGGAAACGAATCAAAGACATCCGATGGCACATGATTGCAACAGAGCGCGGTCAGGATTTCGGCCACATCTTCCGGATATCCGGTGTGCATCAGAAGTCGCGTCAGGCGCATCGGTGGCACTGATGGGAAGAAATCTTCGAGGTCCAATTTGAGTACTACAGAACGCCCAACATGTGGCGCTGCATGACTGTTGGCCGATCGGCCCCGGCGGAAACCATGAGCCGCATTATGAACCGGAATCCGACTCAGAATCTCCCGCAGAAGTCTGCGCTGAATCTCACGCATTCGAAACTTAGGCGCCTCAATCAACCGGCATCTGCCATGTCGTTTCAGCTTCCAGAAGTACCGATAATGCCGCAGTGGTCCGACCGTTGAGAGTCGCTCTAGTTGATGACGATCTGCAAACCACGAAAGTTCATTCTCGTTCAGTTTCAGCCAGGCGGCAACTTCTCCGGAAGATCTGAGCCGGATGACATCGATTGCTTCAAAGTTGCCGGGTGAAGGAGAAAACTCGGACGGGAGGAGATACGGCTGAACGTCAAAGTCTTCGTTCAAAGATGCGTCGATGAATTCGCGATTGCTCAGGAGAAACGCCAGAACATAACTCCGTTTCGGGCGCTGGTTGCCGAATCTTCTTATAAGCTGATCAACGAATCGTTTCAGCCAGGTCGGTGAACCCTGGATCAGCGGCAATGTTCGTTCAAGGATCGAATCCTTCCCGAACCTGCCAGCAAGCACGGCAACAGTCAGGCGACGAGCTATAGATTTCCGTGAACTCATGTCTGTGAGACAATTCAGCAACGTAGCCCTGCAAAACTAGACTCAGTGCGGCCCTCGTTCAGCGAGACGGGATTCGCGTGAGGAATCGTACGTGGAACGTACTTGCCCTCACGCGATGCAGTGCCACAGAGAAGATATTGCCCCGGGGATACCCCGGAGAGACGAAGCCGTTGTTATAAGGCAACGTTTCGCCAGCCTGAATCAATCGGCCGCACTGAGTGTTGTCGACATTTAAACACCTGCCGCTGGAAATAGCCATCAAAAAGATAGGCGTCTGAAAAGTAGTCATCTGTAAAGTAGTCATCACGCTTCGAGTGATGAACGAGACACTGGTTGGCGGTTGAGGTTGTCCCTGTTGCGCTCGTCCCGGTGTGTAGACGGGCAGGAATGCCCATCCTACATTTGCGACGGGCAGGAATGCCCATCCTACATTTTTTTAATGGCGGGTGGGTTCCATTCTCCGGTGAGTATAGTGCGGCCGGGGGCATAGAGTCGCATGGTCAGGTTGAATGCACCGGCGGGGGCGGACAGCCAGTTCGATTCTTTGTCTGTGCCCGGTGACTCATGCTGGATCAGCAGGTCCAGGGATCCATCAGGGTTTCGTTTGAGTGCATCTCGGTCTCCGATGGCGTTGCGATTCAGAGCATTTTCTGTCGGAAAACCATGCTCATCGTAAAGCGTTACCGACCAGAAGGCACTCACGGGCGGAATCTCGTCCTTCTCGAAGTGCAGAACATACCGGTTTTTTCCGTTGAGCGGATGTCCATCGGCATCTGCCAGATTCATTGGATAGACAGCATCTTCCGGCAGATTGGCACCGAGCCCAATCATGGCCACGATGGAACGTTTGAGATAATAGTTTCCGTAGACACCCATGGTGTCCGTGTTCATCTGCCAGCCATTGACAACTCGGGCAACTGTAGGAATCTTCGCTCGAATTGCTGCAAGTCCATTTGAGGGGACTCGTTCGAGCGCCGTTCGGATCTCCGGAGCGGCTTTCATCAGGTCAAATGACATACCTGGTTCGATCCCGATCCGCTTCATTCTGGCAATGATCGGCTGATCAGTGATGTGCGGCGGGTGAATCTTCAGAAGTTCAGCGGCAGTCTGAAAGAACGTAGACGCGTTCATTGAATCCACCTGTACCATTGGCGGTGTTTTCATGTCAACGGACGGATCGACTTTTACCGTGACCTTCTGAGGTGCCTTTCCGGCAATGTACTGCGACAGTGGTGTCACTGTGTAGCCGTTCTGCACTTCATGAACAGCCTTGTAATCGGCGGCGCCGTTGGTTTGTGTTCGGCCAATGACCCACACCATTGGAGTTGGCGCGTCAATTCGCTCGACACCTTCGGGAAGAGCTCCTTTCCAGTTCGGTGGAATGATGGCGAACTTGATGGCAGCCGTTCCGGTTGTCCGCTTTCCCGGACAGGCAAACACATCGGACCACATGTCGATCATTGGCAGCATATAATAGCGGCCCGCTGTGTCTGGAGCCGACACAATGACGGGTTCGGTCCGCAGATCCAGCCACGCGATCGAATAAAGAGTATCAAAGTTCGGACGCACCACGTCGCGAAAACTTGCCGGAGGAAATTCGCGAACATGCACAAACGTATTCATTGGGCCTCGACCCATGGTCTGACCGGCCTCCACATTGACCGCCTGTCTGCGAGTTGTATCCATGATGACGAGCGGATACAGATACTCGTAGGCTTCCATGCCAATCTCATAGGCCTCGGATTCTGTCACATCTGCTTTGCTTTCTGAGGCCGAAAAAACGACTCCCAGCAGAACGGCTAAGACCGCAGTCCATCGGACGATTTTCATATGGCAGAAACTCCTCAAACTTTCTGAATTGCGATTCGATTGGATTGTTTGAACTTCGGAACTTCAACGGCATTGTCAGAAAAACCTCGACATCATGCAATCAGGCTCCTTGAACGTTCCGCTCGACTCAGGGAGTTTTTACACCACGAAATACACGAATGAGCGGCAGGGGGGACTGGCCGGTGCATTGATCGCAGGCAGGGTTGGTAATTTAACCACGAAAGACACGAACCACACGAAAGAGCGGCAAGGGGCGTTTCTCGTCCAGCAGATTCGGGGAGGCGGCAGAATGATGTATGGCACGAGAATGGTGGCAGGAGAATGGCAGAGTCCGGCATTCTTTTGCCAATCGAGATGACTCCAGGACAGAGTTTGTGGCGTTGAATTCCAGTCGCAGGCAGGACTCGCGTTTTGACCACGGAAGACGCGGAAGAGACGGAAGAATCGCAGAAGTACCCGATTGTGTTTTTTCGTGTGGTTCGTGTCTTTCGTGGTTACCAATCACGCTGGCTACACGCTGAATGCAGTCGGAATCAATGCACTCCAATCCTCGATCCGCTAAAACTCCAGCATCAAACAACTTATGCAACTCGCCGTTTAAAATCTTTGCGGCTCGAAACGAATTCAACTGTTAGTAGTACAGAAGAATCGCACCGGTACTCGATTGTGCTTTTTCTTGTATTTCGTGTAATTCGTAGTTTCCACGGGTGCGCGGAGTAGTGCTTATCTGAGGTGGATCAGTAGTCTTCGGCGAAATCAGGGGAGTCTGTTGAATGTCAGATGACGAAGTTGGAGTCACCGTCTTCAGTGCGGTCGCTGCTTTGATCTGCTGGGTTTGGTGGTATGGATCAACACTTTCCACGATTCCGGTCCAGGTGACTGGTCGCACTCCTTCCCGAGCGTTGTTGCTCGTGACCCCACTCCTGTCCGCCGCCCTGCTGTTTATGATACTCCGGCTTTGGGCCGCTGTTGATGTACGTGATGATGGTCGGTATATGACAATGTATACGTTGATGGGGCTGGCGGTTTCCGGCATTGCGACTTTTATTCCAACGTGGCTGGGTATCAGTTTTCAGCATGATGTTCTGCAGCGATCGAATCGATCAGCTGCATGGGTTGCCTGCGGCTGGACTGTTGGAGCCATGCTGGCGTTTTCGGGTGCCAACATCGGAGACGGGCCGGGGTGGTGGGTTGTTGTCTTCAGTGCCATGCTGTCAATGGGATCGCTGTTGCTGATGTTTGTCGCATGGCAGTTTCTGACAGGCAGCCATGATGCGATCACGATTGATCGGGATCTTGCCACAGGCCTCAGGATGGCATCAATGTTTGTGGGATGCGGTGCGGTGTTGGGAGTCTCTGTGGCCGGCAACTGGGTATCCGTGGAAGCCACGACTTCGGACTTCTGTATGCGAGCCTGGCCTGCTCTGATCATCTTTATTCTGGCGATCGCCTTTCATGCAGTTCTGAAACCGACACCCGAGAGTCCCAAACCTCCGGTGTTCATTGCCGGTGTGTTGCCGAGCCTATTCCTTCTGAGCATGGCGGTCGTGTGGCTATTGATTGCCGGACCGAAGGTCACAGGAGTTCCAGGGTGACTCCCCTTGTCTGTGGTGAGAGTCTGGCTCCGGGGATCTTCAGTCAACTTCGGAGGCAAATGGTACTGGATCACTGCAAATGGGATCCTCAGGTTGAAGACGTTCCGTCACTGAGTTCATTTCCGCTGATGCTGGAATCTGCAGGCTGGCAGAATCTGACGCGCTGGGCCGAGGGACTGGCGGATGAGACTCTGCGGGCAGAAGCTGAAATTCTACAGCGTCCCGACCTGATGGGTGAGCTGGGTCTGCCACGTTCAATCAGACGACTGTTGCAGCGATGTCGAGAAACACTCACAACGTCGGCAGCACGAATCATGAGATTCGATTTTCACTGGACGATGGATGGGTGGAAAGTTTCCGAAGTGAATTCGGACGTCCCCGGAGGGTTCATTGAATCGTCGGCGTTCACTCGACTGATGCAGCAGTCGATCCCGGGCACAATCACAACCGGGGATCCTGCCGAAACCTACATGAGGGCGATTGCGAACCCCGACGTTCGGTCAGTTGCGATGGTCCATGCCACGGCTTACAGTGATGATCGGCAAGTGATGACTTATCTGTCACGTGAGCTTGCGGAACGGGGAGTTCGCTGCTGGCTGGTCAGTCCTGGAGACGTGACATGGGAATCGGGCATTGCCCACCTCAGGACAGAATCCGGAATAACAAAGCTTGATGCCATCGTGCGGTTTTATCCTGGGGAGTGGCTGCCAAATCTGAAACGCCGCACCGGCTGGCAACACTTCTTCGTTGGAGGCAGGACGCCAGTCAGTAACCCGGCAACTGCACTGGTGACGCAAAGCAAACGCTTTCCATTGGTCTGGGATCGACTGAAACAGGAGCTGCCACTTTGGAGAACGCTGCTTCCGGAAACACGGGATCCTCGTCAGGTTCCATGGCAGCAGGATGAACGCTGGGTGATGAAACCTGCCATGGGCCGTGTCGGAGAATCGATCGGTTTGTCTGGCGTCACCACTCAAAAGGAGTGGCGTCAGATTCGAACTCAGGCACGCTGGTGGCCATCGTACTGGGCAGCACAGAAACGATTTCATTTGGTCCCGCTGAAAGGGCCGGATGGAGACGTCTATCCTGTCATCGGAGTTTATACAGTCGATCGCGAAGTTGCCGGCATTTACGCCAGGATTGCTCGACGACCACTGATTGATCATTTGGCGCAGGACATAGCGGTGTTGATTTCGCCGGCGAATCAGCCGAGCAACTCAGAGGTACCGGACGATCGAGGATTCATCGCGGATATTGAACGGAGAGTATCATTATGAACCGTGAAGAAGTTTATACTGCCTGGGTCCCTGATTTGATGGACGATGGATTTGGTCCACCGTGGACTCAATGGGCAAAGCCCGTCCTGTTCGCTGCGGTCAGCGTCCTGGATCCTGTCGGCGTACTGAGTCCTGACGATCGACCTCAGTTATTCTCGTCGCTCCGATCGCTGCCGGGTTCAGTGGCCATTGTGGTTGACCTGCCGGGAGCAGGTTCCGTTCGAATGGGAATCGCGCTCGCAGCCGAGGGCTTTCGGCCGATACCTCTGTTCAACGGCTGTCCGGGAAAGGATGAGTTGATCAACACCGGGGAACTGATCACTGCGATTCGCGCATCTGCTGGCATGCTGATTGAATTGAAACTTGTGGACACCGCGCCGCCAGCGTTCCTGCTGGATTCTCGTCGAATGGCAAAAGACGTAACGCCGATGCCCGGGAAGTTTGATAATCGCTGGTTTACGTTCCCGCAGGATTTTCCATCCGCAAACCTGATGCGAGCTCGAGGGATCACGACGGTCGTTGTGATTCAGGAGAAATCAGGACAACCTGCCGAAGATTTGGGACACGTTCTTAGGCGATGGCAGGACGCAGGAATTGAGATTCTTCAGTCAACTCCTGATTCGAATCAGCCGGAACGGATTGACATTACCAAACCGCCCCGATTTCGCAGCCTGTGGTATGGACTTCTGGCACTGGTTGGTTTGATCCCCAACAGTGCCGGAGGATTCGGCGGCATCATCCCACATCCATCGGCCGGATAGTAGCAGGCACTTTCCGAGTGCCGTCCGCGTCGCTGTAGGTTTGCGTTTGCGGCCTGTAAAGAGTTTTGTGTCATGCATTAAATGCTGAAGTTTGCAATTCTTCGTCAATTGTTTTTTGGAAGGCGTCCTTCAAAGAGTATTGCGAAGTGGTTAAGAGCTTCTTTCCATTTGGGGATCGGTGTGGTCCATTTCTTGGACGCTTCGCTGATCGCCATGGAGATCTGCTTCAGGGCGGATTCGCGATTCGGATATTGCTTGCGATTTCGGGTAAACTTACGAATCACGCTGTTTACGGATTCGATTGTGTTTGTCGTGTAGGTCGCTTTTCGAATGGGCATGGGTAATTCAAACATCAGAATGATGTGCTTCCAATTGGCACGCCACTGCTTTGAAATCGCCGGATATTTGGAGTCCCACTTTTCAGCAAACTTGTTGAGATTCTCTTCGGCTTCGAGAACCGTCGCCGCCATGTAGACGGCCTTGAGGTCACGAACCACTTCGGAGCTGTCAGCGTCAGTGACGTATTTGAGCGCAGCTCGCACCAGATGCACAATACAAAGTTGCACTCGAGTTTCCGGAAAGGCGGTCTGGATCGCTTTCGGGAATCCTGTAAAGCCATCCACACAGGCAATGAAGATGTCACTGACACCGCGGTTCTTCAGATCGGTCAGGCAGCTCAGCCAGAACATTGCACCTTCCGTTTCGTTCAGCCAAAGTCCAAGAAGTTCTTTTTGACCTTCCATGTTGATGCCGATCGCGACATACATCGTGTGTTCAATGACGCGGCCCGTTTCATTGCGAACATGAACAACGATGCCATCCATGAAAACAATTGGCCAGATGGGAGCCAATTTCCGTGTTTGCCAGGCCCTTACTTCGCTGTTCAGACCTTCTGTGATCTCAGAGACAAGCGTCGCAGAGATCTCAACGTCAAAAAGCTCCTTGACAATGTCCTGAATGTCGCGTGTTGTCATCCCTTTCGCATAGAGGGCCAGGATCTTTTCATCAAGGCCAGGCAAACGCCTCTGGTGCTTTCCAATCAGCATGGATTCAAACGTTCCGTCTCGGTCGCGAGGTACGTTGATGGGAAGAGTTCCGAATTCTGCCAGTATTGTCCTCGGACTTGTTCCATTCCGCCGATTTCGAGTGCTGCCTGAAGTCGTCTCGGAACTCCCCGTTGAACTCGAACTCTGAGTGCCGATGTTGGAGGATTCGGCAGAAGTAGGCTCATCGTTCAAGGCGGAAATCTTCGCTCCCGGCCGTCTCCCGAGATGGACATCCATCTCCGTATTGAGCATTCGCTCCAGCGCTGAACTCATCATCAAACGCATTACGGAACTCAGTTCCTCCAGCGTCGTCACATTCTGTGCCAATTCATCTACATATTCTCGTGTCTTCTCTTCAAGCAACCGGTTCATCACGACCTCCATGTGTCAATCCACGCAAAAAGGGAGTTGCGGGTCATATTCGATTCCGAAGTTTGACACAAGATTTCCTGCAGGCCCGCTTGGCTGTTAAAGTAGCAGGCACTCTCCGAGTGCCGTCCGCGTCGCTGTAGGCTTGCGTTTGCGTACGGCAGACGGAGTCTGCCTGCTACAGGAAAATCACATGTCAGAACCAACCCATCACCATCAGCAACTCGGCGATCTACCCGAAGCCGCTTCGCAACAACCATACGAAAACGTGTGGCAGTACCTTCGCGACGTTGCGATTGGGTTTACATTGATGGTGGGAGGGATGGCACTTGGAGGTTACCTTGCGGAGTTCTTTCAGTCGTGGAAGGACGTTGCTTACATGCCCTGTTTGGGCATCGGAATCGTGCCGTTTTGGTGGTTTACACGGCATTGCGGCCTTCACAAAACAAGGTTTCGTGACCTCGCGTTTGGAATCACAATACTGTCTGCCACGTACTCGGTTCTTATGAAGCTGATTCCTGTTGAGAAGCATCCGAATCTGTTGCTCATCCTCCTTATCGGGCAACATTTCGTCTTCGACGCCATCAGAAAGCTGATCCGGAAGCGAAAAGGAACCCGCGAGTAGTGCAGGGTGGTCGCTCGTCATCAAATCGGATGGCAAGGCGATTTCCCGCGGGGTCTGCGACCAGCAGTCCACGCCACCGTCGATTTCCTTAGAGAATTCAGCGCGTAAAAAAACCGCACGAAGAAATCTCCATGCGGTTTTTGAGAGTACAACATGAATGGGCGATGAGGGACTCGAACCCCCGACTTCATCCTTGTAAGGGATGCACTCTAGCCAACTGAGTTAATCGCCCGGGTGGTGCGGGAGTATGATCGGTTGAGGATCGTGTTGCAAGTGTATCGGCGTTGTTCCTTTCTTCGTTTTTTGATGACATGGATCCGATCGCGCGGGTTCGCTGGAGTTTATGGATCAGGCGGGTGGCTGGTCTCGGATGACGGGTTGAACGAAAGCGTGTCAAGAGGTGCCAAAACGACAGTAGAGAATTTTCGGGACGATCGTGGCGTTGTTGTAAGTTGTTGGGAATTAGGTGTTTATGCTGAATCCTGAATCTGTGGCACACTATTCGCATCCCGCGGGCCTCATTGGAGTATTCCCTGCAATCTTGGCTGTTCAACCGAGTGCTTGTGTGGAGTTGCAGGCTGAACGGCAAGTGAATTCATTAGCGAATCGTCGACAGGTCAGGAGAAAAGCATGGCAAAGAAGGCTTCTTCAGGTGGCACACGCATTGTGCCTCTGGGTGATCGCGTGGTGCTGAAGCGAGCCGAAGCGGAAGCAAAGACGGCAGGCGGAATCGTGCTGCCAGACTCAGCCCAGGGTAAGCCGCAGCGAGGCGAAGTGGTCGCAGTCGGTGATGGCTACACAAATGACAAGGGCGAGCGAGTTCCGTTGACGGTAAAAGAAGGTGACCGAGTCATCTTTAGTTCATATGCAGGTGACGAAATTGCCCTTGGTGATCAGGTATTCCTCCTGATGCGCGAAAGCGACATCCTGGCGACTCTGTAAGTCTTCGAGCGGTAAGACTTGAATCTGACTGATTTCATACTGAAGCGACATTCTGGAGAATTATAAACATGGCAAAGATGATTGCCTTTGATCAGGAAGCACAGGAAGCGATGCGTCGCGGAGTGTCGAAGCTCGCACGAGCTGTCAAAGTGACACTCGGGCCACGCGGTCGCAACGTGATCATTGAGAAGAGCTTTGGTTCGCCAACCGTTACAAAAGACGGTGTGACGGTTGCTCGCGAAATCGAACTTTCTGATAAGTTCGAAGATATGGGCGCTCGAATGGTTCGCGAAGTTGCGAGCAAGACGAGCGACGTTGCCGGTGACGGCACGACAACTGCAACTGTGATGGCAGAAGCCATTTACAAAGAAGGTCTTAAGGCCGTTGTTGCCGGCGTCAGCCCGCTTGAAATGAAGCGCGGTATGGACAAGGCCGTTGCAGACATCATCGAGCAGCTTCGAGGAATGGCTGTTGAATGCCGTTCCAAGAAGTCAATTGCTCAGGTTGGTACAGTCGCTGCCAACGGCGACGCAGAGATCGGTCAGATTCTTGCGGACGCTATGGAACAGGTTGGCAAGGACGGCGTGATCACTGTCGAAGAAGGCAAGAGCCTCGAGACCAGCTTCGAAGTAGTTGAAGGTCTGCAGTTCGATCGTGGTTATCTGTCTCCGTACTTTGTGACGGATTCAGAAAGCATGGAATGTGTGCTTGAAGATGCTTATGTTCTGATTCACGAGAAGAAGATCTCCAGCATCAAAGACCTCGTTCCGGTACTCGAGAAGGTTGTCAATTCCGGTCGTCCGCTGCTGATCATTGCAGAAGACGTCGAAGGCGAAGCACTCGCAACTCTGGTGATCAATAAGCTGCGAGGCACCTTTAAGATCGCAGCCGTGAAGGCTCCAGGCTACGGCGACCGCCGTAAGGCAATGCTCCAGGACATCGCGATTTCCATCGGTGGCACCGCCATCTTTGACGACCTCGGTGTACGGCTTGAGAATGTCGAACTGACTGACCTCGGCACTGCCAAGAAGATTGTTGTCGACAAGGACAACACAACCATCGTTCAGGGTGGTGGCAAGAAGGCCGAGATTCAGGCCCGCATCGAGCAGATTCGTCGCGAACTCGCAAACAGCACCAGCGACTATGACCGAGAGAAGCTGGAAGAGCGAATTGCAAAGCTTGCCGGCGGTGTTGCTCAGGTCAATGTCGGTGCTGCGACCGAAAGCGAAATGAAAGAGAAGAAGGCTCGCGTCGAAGACGCTCTGCACGCAACTCGTGCGGCGGTTGACGAGGGAATTCTGCCTGGCGGCGGGGTTGCGATGCTTCGAGCTTCAACTGCTGTTAAGCCAGGTAAGTTGTCTCACGATGAGCTGGTTGGTTACAACATCATCCTGCGAGCTTGCCGTGCTCCACTGACTCAGATTGCAGACAACGCCGGCGTTGACGGCAGTGTGATCTGTGAGAAGGTTGCATCGGGCGAAGGTAACTTCGGTTACAACGCTGCGACGGACAAGTTTGAAGACATGGTGAAGGCCGGTGTCATCGACCCAACCAAGGTGACTCGAACTGCTCTTCAGAATGCAGCCAGCGTTTCAACGCTGCTTCTGACCAGCGATGCTCTGATTGCTGAAAAGCCAAAAGACGATAAGAAGAAGTCTTCCGGCGGTGATGAAGACCTGTACTAACAGGCGAATGTCGATCCGTGATTCGGTATTTCCTCAAAAGAGATGCTGATCTTTGAACTCAAGGCCGGGACAGTCCTTTTCAGGAATGTCTCGGCCTTTGTTTTTTGTACTATCAGTCGTCAATGACCAAAACTGAAGCGTCTGCGACCAAAATTAAAGATTGCATCGAATGGATATACCGAGGCCATCAGAACAGGGTCTGCCGCATCGAACTCAGGACGATGCTGCTCAGGTTCCAGTAACCCGATTTGTCAGCGGACCGCAGTCACGAATGCGGGAACTCTGGATGTCATTTCGCGCACTTCGTGAAATGATCGCCGGATTTCGTCACCTGCACTTTGTTGGCCCGTGTGTAACGATCTTTGGATCGGCCCGTTTTCCGGAGAACCATCCATACTACGAACAGGCTCGGCACATTGCTCGAGAAGTTGCGAAGGCCGGATTTACAGTCATGACAGGCGGCGGCCCTGGGATTATGGAAGCTGCCAATCGCGGGGCACGGGATGTTGGAGGTCACAGCGTTGGATGCAATATCGTGCTTCCGATGGAACAGAATCCGAATCCGTATCTCGACAAGTTCGTCGACTTCCGGTACTTCTTTATTCGGAAGCTGATGCTGGCTAAATATTCGTATGCATTCATCGCGATGCCCGGAGGATTCGGCACGCTGGATGAGCTCTTTGAAATCGCCACGCTGGTGCAGACACGAAAGGTTGAAGAGTTTCCGATTATTCTGGCCGGCGTGGAGTTCTGGACGCCTATGCTGGATTTTCTTCGGAACACGATGGTGCAGAGCGGAACGATTTCAGTTGCTGACGTCGACCGTTTCATTGTGACAGATGACGCCGAAGAAATTGCCACAATCATTGCCGATGTGGCAAGCAAGCGGTTCGGACTTCAGAAAACGCCGACGAAACCTCGCTGGTGGCTGCTCGAATCCCGTCCGTGGTAACTCGGCAATACCAAAGACACTTCATTGGCGGTTGTTAGGATACTCCACAGCGGTTATGGTTCCCGCCGCGAACGTATGTCTTACCTTCCAATGGAACACAGCATTGACGGCTACTGTCTGGTTTAACAAGAATATTTCCAGTATCTATAACGTCGTCGAAATTATTCGGGCAGCTCAGCAGCCTGGCGAATTTCGAATTCTGTGTTCTCATACGCAGCCCGATGCTCCTGCTCTGAAAATCGCCAATGCTGCCGAGGTGGAGCCACGAGCGATTGGGGAGCGTGCCTACCTGGAATACTGTCTCGAGATTGCGAAGCGTCATCGAGTTGACGTGTTCGTTCCCGGGAAGATGATCCGTGAGATTGTTCAGGCACGCGGTCGTTTTGAAGCCATTGGCACAAAGATTCTCGCTGCCGCAGATGCTCAAACACTGAAGATGCTTGAAAACAAATGGGTCACGAATCAGCGGATTCCAGGTGAAGTCGCGAAGCTCCCTGAGACGCGGCTTGTGAATACTCTGGAGGAGTTTGACTCTGCCTTCGGTGAGCTTCGAATCAGGTACCCAGTGATCTGTTTCAAGCCGGCCCAGTCTGTGTTTGGACTTGGTTTTCGAATTTTGACGGAGAACGGTGGCCAGTTGAAGCGGCTGCTTGCTGGTGATCCATTGAAGATCGAGCTTCAGGAAGCCAGACGGTTGTTTGCTGAAGAAGCCCGATTTCGTGACCTGCTCGTCATGCAGTTTCTGACTGGAACTGAACGCAGTGTCGATTGTCTCGGGCAAAATGGGGAGCTTGTCCAGTGTGTGATTCGCCGCAAACCGGATTACTCCGAGGCAGCTCAGGTGATTGAAGACAATGCCGAAGTCAAAGAAGCAGTCCGTCGACTTACTGCTCACTTTGGACTGACCGGAATGTTCAATATTCAGTTTCGAGACTACGACGGTCATCCGCACTTTCTCGAGATTAACCCCCGGATGTCAGGTGGGATTGGGATGGCATGTCTTTCCGGCGTCGCCATTCCTTACTGGGGGCTGAGGTTGGCGCTGGGAACTGCAACGCCGGGCGACGTACCATCACCACAAGTCGGGATTCGCGTCAAAGACGTGCCGAGGGCTGTGGTCCTATGACAATGGGTACTTCGCTGTCAGCGTCGGGACGCCGTTCAGTAACGCTGCCATCCGGAGAGTTGTCGGTGACCGTTCAGCATGCGGAACTTCCTCTGGAGACGTTGTGCGGATTTGCCAGTCGCAGAAGTACACGAAGAGGCTTTGTATTTGTCAGTAAGGTTCTTGGAAAACACTGGCCCGTTCGCCCATCAATGTTTGACGACTGTTGCCGGCGACTTGCCGCTCGGATTGAACAGACAGTCGGAAGTCAGCTGGATCGGGGACCAGCAATCGTGGTTGGCATGGCGGAGACTGCGACGGGGCTGGGGCATGGAATCTTTGAGGCCCTGCTCGATCTGAGGACTTCGCGCCAGCTTTTACCTCACCGCTGCGGAATCGTCTTTATTCATGGCACCCGTTACCGCCTGAGTTCGCATCCAGCGCTGGCGTTTGAAGAGACTCACAGTCATGCAACTTCACACTGGCTGCATCGACCGGAAAGTGTCGATTGTCAGGGACTGCTTCAAACTGCTGAGACTCTGATCATTGTCGATGATGAGCAGAGTACAGGACGTACCGCGGGCAATCTTGCTGTTGCGATGAAATCCTGGTGCCCTGGACTGCAGAATGTTGTTGTGGTGTGCCTCACTGATTTTATGTCAGACGAAGCTCTGCTTAATCTGCAGAAGAAAGTCGCTCTCAATGTTCAGTTTGTATCTTTGCTCAAGGGAGGCTATGAGTTTGAACCAAATCCTGAATTCAGTCCGCCGCCAACGTCTTCATCGGATGGCGATGGACGATGCAAAACGGATCTGCTTCCGTCGAATTTCGGAAGGCTTGGTCTCTCGGAGAAAATTGAGCTCGATTACTGCGGTCTTACGAAGTCTGCTCAAATCGGAGCGAATCAGCGTGTGCTGGTTTTGGGGACGGGCGAATTTCAGTATCCAGCATTCTGTTGGGCGAGGTCTCTGGAAAGCAGAAACGTTGACGTGGTGTTTCAGTCAACAACGCGATCACCATTGATGGTCAGCGGTGACCTCGGCAGTGCGCTTGAATTTGAAGACAACTATCACGATGGCATTCCAAATTTTCTGTACAATGTGTCTGACCATCAATACGATCGAATTTTTGTAATGTATGAAACAGATCCGTGGCCGCACACCTGCAAAATTCCCGTCCTGCCGGCAGTTGAGCGAATGTTGATTCGACGTTAACGGCGACCTTGTTGAGAAGCATGGGATATTCATGGATACGTACATCTTTCTGGATCTGGATGACACGATCTTTCAGACTCGCCATAAGTGCCTGACGACCCCCGACGAACAGCTTGCGACGGCCGCAATACACCCGGATGGATCATCACTTTCGTATACAACTCCTCAACAGCGCGAGTTATTGTCTCAACTGCAGATGCTGGGGACGGTGATCCCGGTGACTGCACGCAATCTGGAATCCTTTCGAAGGGTGCAGCTCGTCTTCTCGGATTTGGTCGTACTTGATTTTGGAGCCGCCATCGTGCTCCCAACCGGAGAACTCGACCCGATCTGGGACAACCAGATTCGCCCCAGGATCGTTGAACACGGGAGTCAGCTGGAAGACATCTGCCAATACTGGAAGCAGATCAGCGATCGATTAGCCCTTGGTCTGAGGATTCGCGTCATCAGCGATTTTGAGATGCCTCTGTATGTAGTGGCCAAGCACCCTGATGGCCAGATTGAACGACTGCAGGAGCTCTGGCAGCATGCCCACGCAGAGTTTCCGAGTGAAGGGTTCTTTGTGCATCACAACGATAACAACCTGTCTGTCGTTCCAGCTTGCATGAGTAAGCGATCGGCGGTTGAGTATCTTCTGAACGGACCGTTGAATGAACATCCACGACTTGTGATTGGAGCCGGAGACAGTTTGAGTGATGCAGAGTTTCTCAGCCTGTGCGATTTTTCTTTGATCCCAGGGAACTCACAATTGATGCGAACGCTCAATCAGCAGTATGAAGTGCGGCGGTCGAGGAGTCGTTCGCAATGATGGCAGATAGTCCGGACGCCATAGGCGGGATGAGCCTGGGGGCAGAGGGCAGGATGAATGCGGGTACAGGCCGGATGTTCAGCGGGAGTTACGATCCTTCCGATGTTCTGTTTCTGCTCAAGCCGGTGACGATGTCGGAGACTTCGGTCGAGGAGAAAGAGACCCTGATTCAGAGAGGCGTCCGGCACTACAGCGAGATGATTACTCGGGAATCGGCACCATCGGAAGCGTACACTCGACTCTTTGAAGCAGCGCTTGCAGAGAATCAGGATCGGTTCGCGGCTGATCTGGTGAAACTCGCTGATTGGATGATGAGTACTCGTCGAGGTCCACTGACACTTGTCTCGCTGGCTCGCGCCGGGACTCCGGTCGGCGCATTACTGAAACGCTGGATCGCTCGAGCTGACAGAGATGTCGTGCACTATTCGGTCTCCCTGATTCGCGACCGTGGAATTGATGCCAACGCCTTGAAGTACATCACTCGTCAGCGACCAATCGAGTCAATTCTGTTTGTGGATGGGTGGACTGGCAAAGGGGTGATGGCGCGTGAGCTTCGACATGCGATCCGAGTTTGGAAGGATTCTGCGGGAGCGGCGCTGAGTACGTGTCCGATCGATGATCGCCTATATGTCGTAGCTGACCTGTGTGGCGGCGCGGGCTATGCGGCAACCAGTGATGACTATCTGATTCCCAGCAGTTTGTTAGGAGCAACAGTCAGTGGGCTGGTCAGTCGATCGATTCGAAATTCTGATTGTGTTGGTCCGGATGACTTTGATGCGTGTGTGGAATATCCGGAATTCCGGTCAATTGATCGATCACGAGCATTTCTGGATCAAATCGAACAGCGAATGTGTGAGGTCTCGGGAACATGTCATGAGGAGCGGGAGGATCGGGAATTCAGGGATATGGAAATTCAGGAACGTCGGCAGGTTGTTCTGAAAGAACTCATGGAGCGACTTGAAATTCACAACGAGAACTACATCAAGCCTGGAATTGGAGAAGCCACCAGGGTACTTTTACGCCGAGTTCCATGGAGGTTGATTGTCAGGAACAGTTCAGGGCGGGACATACAGCACCTGCTGGAACTTGCGGAATCTCGAGGCGTTCCTGTTGAAGAATTGGCCGACCTCCCATGGCAGGCAGTTTCTATCATCAGGTCATTGGAATGATCTTTGTCGGTTGCCAGGTTTGCCGGAATGCTTGACCAACAAGTCGGAACGTCGCCTCTGAGTCTTGGAGCTTCGCTATACGTTCCGGCGACACGGAGCGATCTTTCTGAGATCGCCAGTCAGCAGAAAATTCCAGGACTTCGATCTGTGATTTTCTGTCTGGAGGACGCGGTTCGATCGGATGACCTGCCGCGTGCGATCGCAAATATTCGCAGGATGTGTTCTACTCTGACACCCGGCAGGATGCATCGGTTTGTGCGTGTTCGCAATCCGGAGGTCCTGAGATCATTGTGTAATGTTGACGGGATCGATCGGCTTACGGGCTTCGTGCTTCCAAAACTGACTCGCGAGGTTTTAGGCGATTACCTCAACGCCCTGCCGTCGGCCAGCGATCATCTTCTGATGCCAACACTTGAAACAGCCGAAGTTTTCGACGCTGACCATATGAAGCGGCTTCGGGATGAACTGCTCCTGAAATGTGAAGGCCGGATTTTGTCGCTTCGAATCGGAGGTAACGATCTGCTCCAGTGTCTCGGTTTGCGTCGAGGATCGGGTAGAACGATTTATGAAACACCTCTGGGACCAGTGATCACACAGTTGATCACAACATTTCACCCGTATGGTCTGAATTTGACTGCTCCCGTATTTGATCGCATGGACTGCAATGCGACTCTCAAGCGTGAAGTTCAGACGGATGTCGAATTTGGTCTGATCGGCAAGACAGCGATCCATCCTTCACAGATTCGTGTGATTGAAGACCAGTATCTGGTTGATCAGCACGAACTTGAATCTGCCGAAGAGATTCTTCGGGTCGATGCTCCGGCCGTGTTTCGACATGCCAATACAATGTGCGAACCGGCAACTCACCGGGCGTGGGCAGAGAGGATTCGGTTGAGATCAGAAATCTACGGCATCGCCCACAGACAGTAGCCCAAAGGACTCATCACGTTCCGCCGTGATGAATGACGCGCTGGTTGGCGGCTGGTCTGCATGTTGCTTGATGGATGTGTGTTGGCAGCGTTTGAAGTCGCCGGCAGGGGCTCGACATCACGACGGAGCGTGATGAGTACTTTTTTAAGCACGTTTGGCGCGGTTTCGCCGGGCGATGCATGCCAGGGTCGGACCGGGGGTGGGCTCGGGCAGGAATGCCCAAGCTACATTTTGAAATCACGCTCCGCCGTGATGAATGACGCGCTGGTTGGTGGCTGGTCTGCATGTTGCTTGATGGATGTGTGTTGGCAGCGTTTGAAGTCGCCGGCAGGTGCTCGACATCACGACGGAGCGTGATGAGTACTTTTTAGGCACGTTGGGGACAGTTGCGTCAGGCGATGCATGCCAGGGTCGGACCGGGGGTGGGCTCGGGCAGGAATGCCCAAGCTGTTATGGAAGGACCCGTCAAGAGACACGGCGAATTCAGGTCAAGTTTTCGTTC
>JAEUIH010000117.1 GCA_016795105.1 Planctomyces sp. | reverse complement strand
TGACAAGTCGTAGCTTGGGCATTCCTGCCCGAGCACATCCCTGCGACGCAGCAATACTCGAACCAGCGCGTGGACGGGCAGGAATGCCCATCCTACATTTGAGCACTCCCTGCGCCACAGCAGTACTCGAACCAGCGCGGGACGGGCAGGAATGTCCATCCTACTTAGTGCGCTGCCGCGGCAGTACTCGAACCAGCGCGGTGACTGGATTTATCCTCGTGGAGCCAGGGCGGCCCAGCCGTGGACCAGTGTGTGCCAGGTGAAGACTAAAGTGAGGCCGTGGTAACCTACCTTTAGAAAGGTTGTCCTGAGCCAGGGCTTCGCATCAAAAAAGAACATCTGGATCGCAAGTCGAATTGCCCAAAAAATCGATATGAACCCACAGACGGCTCTGGCTAGTGGTGACCCGGCGGCAAGTTCGTGTGAGAACATCAGCGACAGAATTCCAAATCCGATCAGGTCGAGCACAATATAGCCTCCCGCCACGAGGACCCATTGTCGTAGCATTGGGTTCAGGCGAGGAAGTTCTTCACGGAAGTTGAGTTCCTTCGGAACCTGAGCGCTGCCGAGCAAAGTTCCGAAGTGCAGGATTCCGGAGATCCAGATCAGTGTCGGCAGTGAATCATTCAAAAGAGTCATCATCGACTGAAATCCCAACAAGTGGCAGAATGACTCGAACGAGAAACGCACGATGAAAGAGTAGCGGCGCAGGAACCAAAACGATGACGATCGCAATGAGTCGAAACAGAACGCGCCGCAGTCTGCTGTCCGCGATGTGACCACGGATCCATCGTTCCATAAACAGCCCGAACCACTGGAGCATGAAATATGCAGTTGGTCCGCCATAGCCTCCATGCGCTGGAACTGAGATTGCCAGTTCATGAACCAGCCCCGAGAATAAGAAGCACAGGACGGACGCAATTCGAGATCCCCAGCGTCGTGTAAGCGGGAGAAGGATCAACTGATGGGCGACGTCACGAAATGCGGTATTCCACCGTCGCCCCCAGAAATCACTTGGAGATTCAGCAAGCCACGGCGACAACATCAAAGGCTGAGACGTTCGGCCACAGGACTGCCATGCGGCTACGATCAGATGCAGGAGTCCGAAGTGCATAAGCAAAATCAGGCCCGCAACGGCCAGCCATCCTGCCAACATTTCGGAATGAGCGGCAGCCCATGGAGCAATCCACCAGATCAGCGAAGAACCGATGGCCATTCCAGTCAGCCCCGACCGGAGTGTTGCCAGAGAAGGACGTCCTTTGACAGATGTCGTTGCGAAAAAGGCCTTTGGGTCCAGAGTTGGTGTCAATGTAAACCACTGAAGCATTGACCAGGAACTCAGACGCGAACGAGTTGTCAGAGACATCCGCCACTTAATTGCAAAGAAAATCGAGACCGAAATCATCAACATCAAGGATTGCGGTGCAAGTGTCATAATTTTCACCATCACTGAGTGTTTCTTATGGCCAATCCGCCACCACAAATCCCAATTAACACACCCCAGAGTAGGATGGGGATTCTTCCCCGTCCCAGCCCTGGTTCGAGTGCTGGTACGGCGCTGGTACGGTGCGGGGGTGGCTCGGGCAGGAATGCCCAAGCTACTTATTGCTTTTGGGGGACGATTTCGAGTGCGAAGTCGGCCTGGGAAATGACAGGCCATTTTCCATCCTGAAGCGATGTCGCTCGAACTGTAATCGTCCAGTCGCCATGGAATTGAGAATCAAGCGGTGTCTGAAGCTCCAGAGTGCCTGTCATTTGATCGGCTGCTATGGTCACAGGAGATGACTTGAACACTCCCTCTGCCTCTTCCGGAAGGACTAACTCCACGATGGCCGCTTCTGCAAGTTTTGCGGAGCGGGAAACTCGAAACGGAACCTGCACAGAAGAGCCCGCCTGAACGATCACGTCAGACACGTCAGGCTTCACCTTGAGTAAAGCGCCTTCCATGATCATCGTAATTCTGGCATCGCCTGCCTTTGTGACTTGACGAGAAGTACCCTTTGGGTCGGGGATCTCTGCGATTCCGTGAACCACAATTCTGCGAGTCAGATCCGTCGAGAGCCACTCCGGAAGAAAACATGGATACCACGCCTTTGTTTCGCCGGGTGGCACAATGATTGTCGGGCCACGAACTCCCTGACGCTGGCGATCCTGTTTCGCCGACATCGTGATCTGTACTTCTCCGTTGAAGCCGTCTTTGCGTACGACATCGAGTTCTGCAAGGTAAGTTGTTCCCCGATGTACATCTCGCTGCCGCTCGCGATCCACGACCTGGATTTCAAATGGGGCCGGCAGAGTCATACTGAGCAACATTTGATTGATCGTTTGTTCTGTGCGGTCTCTTGGACAGAGATTACCACCAGCAGTTGCCACGGCAACTCGCTCAACTGCAGTCTCACCCAACATCGCAGTGCCGATGATCTGAACCGGAGCAGCAACGACTGCAGCATCCACTGACGATTCCAGGAAGACCTTTGCATCGTTCTTGCCAGCCGGGATCAGCCAGTCGCCGGACATCTGAACACCTTCAGGAAGTCCCGCTGCACGGAGGCGAATTTCGCCATCCCATCCTCCACTGCGAACTGCCTGAACAGTCAGTTCCACCTTTCCACCAGAGGGAAGGTTCATTTGTTGAGGAATGGTGAGCTGGTAGTTGGCCGTCTGTCGATCCAGACGCAGATGATATCGGTTTTGACCAGAGTCATCAGCTAACGAGAATCCGCGAACACTCACCTGATAAATGCCGGTCACGGGGGTCGTGATTCGCAGCTCCGGATCTGTCGTACCGTTCGAATCATCATTCTCTGCCAGAATTGCTCCGTCTGGTCCAGTGAGTTCAATCGCAATATCTGAACGACATCCAAGTCCACGTGATACTGCTGACAGTTGCCAGTGTTCTCCCGCCTCCGCCTTCCATTTCAAGCTGTGAATGCGTTCTTCCGGACTCAGTAGCCCGGTCACACAACAGGGGCCTGTCAGAGCTGGGGCGTCGGCGGTAACAGAATGATCATAAACATGCTGTGGCTCGTTCGAGACTGGTATCCTGACTTCAGCGGTCCCGGTCGACGTTTCGAATTGGAACGTGTAAATATCTTCTATGAAATCAGCGGGAATCGTGATCGCTTCTGGACGAGTTTTCAGGCCCGGACCAGTATCGGAGATCCCGTAACCCAGTAACTGTACGTCAGTTGTCTTCCCTCGCTGTACAGCCGCCGGAATCGTTCCGACGACCCGAGGTCCGACAGTAAGCGACAGACGATAAATGAATGCTCGATCTCCACGGAAATCGGCGTCATGGACACTGACGATCAAAGACTGACCGGTTTTGACCGGAAATGAAACAGAACCATCAAATCCTTCCGTGTCTGAAAAGTCCGCGATCAGGTTTCCTTCAGTGTCATGCACTTCCAGAACTCCATTAAAGTCCGAACCCAGTCGGCGGGCCATCAAATCTGCCGTGATCAGCGTGTCTCTGTCCGATGAGATCTGGTACCGATCTACTTCGCTGATCCGACTCAACCGACCTGACACCGTGATTGGAAGTTGAGTAAGAGCCTGGGGGAGATCTCGAGACCGGGATTCCGAAACTTCATGACCTCGGCTGACAACAAAGACGCCCGTCTCGGAGGATCCGTTTGCATTCGCAACCTGCCATCGAACGATACCCTCTGGAGTCTCAGGCGAAACAAAGACTGTTGCCGGCACTTCTCTTGCAATGGGCGGAGCAGGGGAGCTTGCTCGAGGACCAAACCAGTACGGAGGCGGTGGGAGGAAAAAATCACCTGCAGGCCCCGTTGCTTTCAGCTCGATTCCGGATGAATGTACGAACCACTGAACGTCGGACGTGAGATCGAATCCACCAAGTCGAACGCTATTGAATTCACCTGGTCGCACCACTGGGGGATCCATGTAGCCCAGTCCAGGCGGCTTCTGAGCAAACAGAGTTGAGCAGGACAGCACAATGACAGCGAAACAGGAGAAGGCCTGTCGCAACCCGCAATCTCTGAGCATATCGCGGAAAAGTTGATTGCTGGAGATCATGGCTTTGGCCTGTTGGCAGTTGCGGAATCCCTGAGAAGTTTAAGCGATGCTTCGACCAGCATTTCTCCGGAACCAGGCTTGACAGTCGAATTTGTGACTTCATAACTACCAACTGCATACGCGGCCCGAGTCGGAATGTAGCACGATTCGACGCTGTTGGATAACTCCATCACAAGCGTGGTTCGGAATGGCGAATTTCTCTTGATGGCCAGTCCAAGTTCCACAAAGACTTCGCCGGGTAGGCAGACAATCGCAATGTCATCACCAATGGTTACGGTATGAACTTCGGCGGGCAGTGTTTCCCCGATTCCAGCCCATGTATGAGTATACAACAGGGATCCTGGGTCACCTTCTTTGGCAATCGATGGCTTATTCTTCATGCGATCTGCGAGCAGAGTCTTATGAGCTGTCACATGATCAAAAAAGTCAACCTGCTGTCCTGACGCAACCTGCTTCATAACGTCGATTGCTTTCGCAACGCCTTCCGGAGTCGCATCCTGAATCGGAAGGTCGACCACGGCGTGCCTGACCTGAAGGGAGTTTGAGGTGACTTCATTGAGTGAACCCAGACTTTTAGTGATGGTATTTGCAAGTGACGTTCCAATGAAGTCGGTCTTGTTTCGCTCTGTCGCCGCTGGGTTTGAGTGATTGATATCTCCACAACAACCGGTGCCAAAGACTGAAACCACATCGGCTCCCAGCGATTTGCGTAGCGACTGTTCGATAAAATACGGATAGTCCGCACTCCATTTAAGTCCCCCCACCGTATCCAGATGCAGCGCAAAACTGCTGATGACGCCGATTGGCTGACCTTCAGAATTCCTGACAGTCACGAGGCCGATCTCGGGATCGATTGGACCGGCTGCCCGCACAACGTCGGGGTTCATGAGATTCATCCATGTCCGGACACTGCCGTCTTTCATGACAAACCGACGGTTAAAGGAGACGGGCTCCTTCTGTTCGGCAACTCCGAAAGCGACACGGACGTCCGAACAGTTCCTGTGCGCATTTTCAATGGCAGTCGCAATCTGATCGATGAGCCTCAGTACATATGTTGCCCGCAGTTCCTGTTGCTCACCTTTTGACTGTGAGATGAACAGAGATTTATAGTAGTCCGGGGCTGTATGAGAGTGTGACGCTGTGAGCACAATGTTTTCGGCAGGAATTCCGGTGCGTTCCGACGCGAGTTTGCGAACCTCGGATGAAAGATCCACGGAGATTCCCGTGAGGTCACAACCCACGATTGCCGACTGCTGCCCGTTTCCGCGAAACACGACCGCACGTGCCTTGAGCGGGTCGATTTGACCGCTGGCGAGCCGTTCATGAAAATAGCCCGCAATGGGAAAACCATCCGGAGGAGTAATGTCCGTCTCAGCAAAACCCATCTTCAGTGGCTCCTCGGCACACAGTGATGGAAGATGAACCAGACTCGTTAACGTGATGCAGAAGATCGCGATGGATTTCATAAGGGTTTCCTGTCCGTCCTACGGAACATACGACTGAACTCTGATCAGTGCTGTGATCGAGTGAGACTCACCCGGTTCCAGCGTACCCAGATTATTTGCAGCGTTGGCAGTCTCGATGCAAACCATGCCAGGCCATTCATAGTCTCCGAAGTCCTGCATTTTTGCGCTCTTCGCAATCCATGGATTCCAGATCACCGTGGACTGTGAACCGGATTTTTCAACCATGATTCGGCGTTTCATCACCGGGTCAGTCAGATGGCATGTATCCGTTGTATTGATGTAGACACGGTCGGTTTCACCCGTGAAGACAATCGGTTGTCCTTCAGCGGCGCAATTCTGTGGAATCGGAACCTTGTTGATGAATGACACTCCTTCCAGACCCTCAATCTTGATTCGATGGATGTCGCCGATCGTGAAGTAGGTATGGAGTGCTTCTTCAAAAGTGAGTTTCGAAGGCACTGTGCTGGAGTCAGTTGTCAGGCAGACTCGAAGACAGCCTCCAAAATCGATTTGATAAGTCAGATGATAGGGGGAATGGTCGAGTTCAAGTGTGACGGAGATGCCGCCATCGGGCAGACCCTTCACTGAGATCATGTTCCATTGTGACAGTCGGGCCCACCCATGAGCTGGTGCTGCCGGATCGTTTGCATTAGGGCCAAACCACGGGTAGCACAACGGAATTCCACCTCGAATGGGTTTTCCGCGTACAAATTGCGAAGCGGTGCTCATCCAGAGTACAGGCTGATGGCCGGCGGGTTGCCACGCCGTCACATGAGCACCGTTGAGGTAGAATTCTCCTCGCGCTGCGGGTGTGTCAATGATTCCGCGAATCAGCTGACCTGGGCCGTATTCAAACCGAAGTCCGCTACACGCGAATTGTGAATTCAGCTGATCCGGAGTGACTTCTGATTCAGTCATAGCGTTAAACTTTGCTGTTGGGCCAAAAGCATCCGCGCTCAGGCAAGGACTTCATCTATCCGTGTTCCGCCATTGACGACAGGCACAGGCCTGCCAAGAGGTGTATGGTAGACTTTGTCTGCATCGACTCCCATCAGATGAAACACTGTCCTGAGCAAATCCTGGATGCCGTAGGGCTGAGTAATCGGGAAGCTGGCTGTTCGGTCACTTTCACCGACGAGTGCTCCGCGGCGAATTCCTCCTCCTGCAAGAATGACGGTCTGACACTGTGACCAGTGATCGCGACCTGCGTCATTGTTGATTCGAGGTGTGCGTCCCATTTCACCCATCATGATCACAAGGGTCTCGTCCAGTAAGCCCTGTTCATCCAGATCTGTAATCAACGCACTGAAGGCTCGATCGGTCGGAGGGACAAGCGCCTTCTTGTGGCTTGTGAAATTGTCAAAGTGAGTATCCCAGCTGCCGTGGTCGATTCCGATGAAGCGACATCCTGCCTGAACGAGCCGTCGTGCAAGCAGCGCACATTGACCAATAGATGTGTAGCCGTAGCGTTCTCTCATCTCTGCTGACTCGGCATGAATGTCGAAGGCCCTGCGGGCATTGGGCGAAGTCACCAGATTCATGGCTTGCTCGTAGTAAGATGACATTGTTGCCGGACGTCCTCCATTCTGAGCGTTTGAAGACAATTGACTGGTGCCTGCAAGAAGCTGCTGTCGACGGCTGAATCGTTCGCTGGAGACAGATTCCGGAACATCGAGGTCACGAACTTTGAAGTCCGGCTGGACCGGGTCGTTGTCGATCGTAAATGGCGCAAATCGCGGCCCATAAAACCCCGGTCCGCCTGGCCCAAGCGGGTTAGGAAGTTCGATGTACGGCGGAACGTCCCCTCCAGGTCCCAGCTCACGTGAGACAATCGATCCAATCGATGGGTAAAGCTCGTTGAAAGGGATCCCTTTCGCCTGACCATCCGCGAAGCTCGGCGGATATCCTGTCAGGACCCAGTGACGGCCTGTTTGATGAGCATTGTCTTTGTGGCTGTGGGATCTGAGGATTGTGTACTTGTCTGCAATCTGCGCACACAATGGCAGCAGTTCACTGATCTGAGTTCCTGGTACGACTGTTGAGATCGGGCTGAATGGTCCACGGATTTCTGTTGGCGCTTCCGGCTTCAGATCCCACATATCAATATGGCTTGGACCTCCTTCAAGCATCAGGAAAATGCACGACTTCGCCTTCGGTGCACTTGCAGTGGCAGCCTGAGCCTGAAGCTGCAGCAGCCCAGGGAGACTCAGGCCACCCAGAAGTCGTGTTGCTCCGAGGGTGAGCATTCGACGGCGAGCGATCCCGTCGCAGAAGCGGCTGTCAGACCCAAAGTCCTGCTGACGCATTTCGTGTTTCCTGTCTCAAAACAGCACGCTGAAGCGGATTCATTGCAACACTAGTGATTGAACATGAACTCACGTGAATTCAGGATCGACCATAATACATCTTCAACAGCCTGCTGCCGATTCTGAGCGTCGTTTAATACACTCAGCATCAATTCACGTTCACCGGAAGTTGGGTATCTCGACCAGGCAGCGAGGCAAAGCTCATCAAGTATTTCGGCATTTGAAAGTGTTGAAGCCGCAAGTCTGGCGACTCGGCCTCGTCGATCTTCCAGCTTTCGGGTTGTTGTTTCCGAATTCATCAGATGCAGGGCCTGTGAGATACTGGGTTCAGTCCCGCGTTCACAGGAACAGACTGTCTGGCGCGACGGTCGTCCAAAGACTTCCATAAACGTCGACGGAAGTTTGTTGTCCCAGATTTGAATCGCTCGGTAACCCTGTGGCCAGCCATTGAACTGTTCAGGTATCTCCGTCGTCTGGGAAATCGCGTCCAACAAAACTTCCGCAGGGATCGGTTTCCACATTGCATGCGAATAGTTCTGTTCATCCTGTTCGTTGGCGGCGTTTGTGTGACTGCTGAGTTGGTACGCTCGCGACGTCATCAGTGTCCTTGTAACCAGCCGAAGATCATATTTGACTTCCTGCATGTGTTTGCTGAGAGCATCAAACAGCGGCTCATTGGAAGCCGGGTTTGTTGCTCGAAGGTCATCCACCGGATCGACGAGTCCTCGACCGAGGTAATGTGCAACCAGCCGATTGACAATGGTGCGTGTGAACCACGGGTTATCCGGAGACGTAATCCAGTCAGCCAGCAACTGTCGCCTCGAGAGTCCCGAGTCTAACTCGATGGGCGATGCACCAAGGCCGGCCGGACGAAGCGTTTCACTGGTTCTCGGGTGTTTGAGATTCTCAGCAGTCGCCTTATCGACAATTTTCATCGCACCAGCAGGACCGGTTTTGCGATCAATTCCTGTAAAGAATCCTGCAAACGAATAATAGTCTGCCTGATCCCAGCGTTCGAAGGGATGATGATGACACTGTGCACATTCAATACGGACTCCCAGAAACAGCTGGCTGACAGCTCGACCTGCCTTTTCGGCGTCGGACTGAACCTGAAAGAATCCGGCTGGTGTCTCTGCTGTTGTGATGCCTTCGGCCGTGATGACGTCTCGTGCAAATTCATCATACGGTACGTTTTGCGAGAACTGATGATGAATCCAGCGAGTCATGGCCACGGCTCCCTGCGGAGTCACAATGTCCTTGTCGACCTGCAGCAGGTCTGCCCACCGTTGAGCCCAATAGAGAGAATATTCAGGTCGGGTCAGGAGTCCATCAATCAGAATGGTTCGCTTTTCAGGGCGGATGTCAGCGCTGAATTCGCGAACCTCGTCGACCGAAGGCAATGTGCCAATGCTGTCAAGAAACGCGCGTCGAATGAACTCTTCATCTGTCGAAAGTTCGGACGGTGGAATCTGCAGATGTTCGAGTTTATTCCAGATATGAGTATCTACGAAGTTGTGTTCGGGAGGCCGCGTAAATGGGCTGCTGATTCGAGGTCGAGTAATTCTGGAAACGGCAACATGGCCCATGTATCGAACGAGAATGGCAGCCTCGCCGGGAACATCATTCGTCGCGACGCGTCCAGTTCGATCGACCCCGGCAATCGTGTCGGCATTCGACTGATAGTCGGCTTCGTGAGTCACATCAGATTCAGTTCCCGACTTGCGAACTGCGATCACTCGTAACTGCACACCCTCATGCGCGGCCAATGTAAATTCCGATGGTTCGACTCTGACCGAAACGAGTGGATCATTGTCGTCGGAAGGGTTCGGCATACCTTCAGAGACCCATCGTTCCATCAATCGGAACCAGCGAGAATCACGAGCAAACTTCTGACCTCCGCCATGAGGAGTGACGGCCGTTGCTTTCAGCAGCAGCAGACTTCGTGAAGGGTCCGCCGGAAATACTCTTCGACCTCTGCCGTCACGAACGATGGCGTCGTAGTCTGTGGCCGAATCATATCCAAAGACACTCAGCTTAAACCCGTTTTGCCCCTCGGCTTTGCCATGGCAAGCGCCGGAGTTACACCCTGCCTTCGACAGGATCGGCATGATCTGATGCTGAAATGATACGGGCGTCGGGCTGGAAATCCCGGAAACGATCACTGGTACCTGACGCCGCAGTCCGTCAACTTCAACGTTCAGAGATGTCTGCCCGTCTGCAACAGGTGTTACCAGTCCTTCACGCGTAATCTGAATCACACTTGCATCTGCAGAGGTGTAATTCGCGTCTCGCGTACGATCCAGAGTCTGCACTTGACCGGTAGCGCCAAAGGAATTCTGGCTGTTTATCAGCAGTTTACTGTGAACAATCACCTGCACCGATGACTCAGGAGAATCCAGCCTGATTTCCGCCGGAAATACCTGAAGAGTCTCGCTGAGACCTGGATCGTTTGCAATGACCGGAGAGATGTTCAAAAAACTGCCAGTCAACACGCTGATGAGGCCGATTCGAAGCACAATCGTGAGCGTGTCGATCAAGCCAGGCATGACGATGGGTTCTCGATGACCAGGGCAGGACGCGGGGCAGGGGAGGGCAGTTTTTCAAATCCGGCCGTCAGTATCTCATCGCCAGTCTCGATGGTCAACCAAAAACACCGGACTCACCCCCCCAAAGTACTCATCACGCTCCGCCGTGATGACGAACCCCAAAGTACTCATCACGGCGGAGCGTGATGAGTACTATCTGCGGTTGAGTTGCTGATGAATTCTATAGAGTTCCTGAAGAGCCTGCATGGGGGTGAGGTTGTTGACTTCGAGCTGGCGGATTTCTTCAAGGACCGGGTTTTCAGTGATTTCGAACAATGAACGCTGCTGGCGTTTTTGGCGAGTCGTTTCGCGTTGAGGAACTTTGGGGCGGCCGTCACTGTTGAGATGGTCGCTTTCGAGTGTCTCCAGAATCGTGGCAGCCCGATCTGTTACGAATCGCGGTACCCCGGCAATTTTTGCGACGTGGATCCCGTAACTTCGTCCTGCGGCACCTTCGACAATGCGATGAAGAAATATGACATCGTCATTGTTCTCCTGGACAGCGACATTCCAGTTTGATGCATTTCGTAGAGTCTGAGTGAGTTCCGTCAGTTCGTGGTAGTGTGTTGCAAACATGGTGCGACAGCGAATCTCATCATGCAGGTATTCGGTAATCGCCCAGGCCAGTGAAATCCCGTCATAGGTACTCGTGCCACGTCCGATTTCATCCAGAATGACAAGACTGTGTTGAGTCGCTGCATTGAGGATGCGGGCAGTTTCCGTCATCTCCACCATGAATGTACTTTGACCGCGACCCAGTTCATCGCTCGCACCGACTCGAGCAAAGACACGATCAGAAATTCCCAGCCGTGCTTCGCTCGCAGGAACGTATGACCCCATTTGCGCCATGATGGAAACAAGCGCCGCCTGGCGGATATAGGTGCTCTTACCGGCCATATTCGGGCCAGTAATAATCTGGACTCTCCCGGCAAGGGGTTTCTCCGGATCGGAACTTTCCAGTCCAAGTCGAATATCATTTGGGACAAACTGGCCTGCCGGCATAATTCGATCAAGCACCGGATGTCGGCCTTCGCGAACATCCATGACGGGTTCTGTTGTCAGCTCCGGACGACAATAGCCCGCATTCGATGCAAGCTGAGCCATCGAAACGAAAACATCAACCTCAGCGATGGCATCTGCAGTCCGCAGCATCAACGCGACATACTGAGCGACCTGTTCGCGGAGTTGCGTAAACAATTCCTGTTCAAGGGCCTTGCTTTGGTCTTCGGCACGAAGAACTTTGTCTTCGTATTCCTTGAGTTCCGGAGTGATGAACCGTTCCTGGTTCTTGAGCGTCTGTTTACGAATGTAGTCTGCCGGAACTTTTTCGCGATGTGAACCTGTCACTTCAAGGTAGTACCCAAAGACCTTATTGAAGCCGATCTTCAGATTCGGAATTCCTGTTCGCTGGCACTCTTTCGCCTGATACGCGGCAATCCACTGCTTGCCGCCACGACTCAGGTCACGCAGTTCGTCCAGTTGAGCGTTAAAGCCTGGACGGATCACGCCGCCATCGGTTATGGTCAGCGGAGCGTCTTCAATCAGAGCCTCGCGAATGACGGACCGAGCTTCCGGACACAATTCGATCCGTTGTTCCAGAGTCTGCAGACGTTTTGAATGTCTCTCCGCAAGCCGCGACTTCAGACGCGGAAGCTGTTCCAGAGTATCCGCAAGACATGCAAGATCTCTCGGGCTGCACCGACCAGTAGCAACACGCGATGTAAGTCTCTGAAGATCGTAAATTTGTTTGAGAGATTCTCGGAGCTGATCCCGAAGTGTCAGATCTCCAACGAGCTCTTCAACCGCATCCAGACGCTGTGTAATTTGTTCGAGCTCTGTCAGCGGGCTTGAAAGCCACTCCGCGAGAAGTCTGGCACCCATCGGAGTTGCCGTCTGATCCATCACTCCAAGCAGGGTGTTGTCACGCCGACCATCCCTCATGGTTTGTGTCAGCTCCAGACTGCGGCGAGTTGCTTCATCGATGATCATGTGCCGACTGCGACGCCACGATTCGAGCTTCACAATGTGCGGCAGGGCGACTCGCTGAGTCTCCCGGACGTATTCCAGCAACGCACCGGCTGCCACAATTGCCGGAGACTCATCTTCGATGTCAAAGCCTTCCAGCGTTGTGACCTCAAAATGCTCCAGCAGCAGTCGGCGAGTCGCATCTTTGGCAAAACTCCACGCTGGCCGTGGAGTCAGGACAGGGCCTCCGAGATCTGTTCGCGGAAGCGGAATCTGATTGGACTGAATCACAGTTTCCGGCACAAGACATTCGGCCGGTTTGATTCTGGCAAGTTCGTCGAGGAGTTGAGCCGGTTCAAGATCGGACAGAAGGAATCGACCGGTGGAAAGTTCGAGCCATGCAAGCCCAATTGTGCTGCGCGAAGGAGCAATGCACGCAATGAAGTTACTCTGACGCGGATCCAGCAACTCGTCGTCTGTCAGTGTTCCGGGTGTGACCACTCGAGTGACTTCACGACGAACCAGACCTTTGGCTTTTTTTGGATCTTCGACCTGATCACAAATTGCGGCACGAAAGCCTGCCTGAATCAGCTTCTGAAGATATGCATCCAGCTGATGCCATGGAAATCCGGCCATAGGGATCGGATGGTCGGATGATTTGTCTCTGCTGGTCAAAGTAATTCCGAGAACTCGCGATGCGTTTTCTGCGTCCTCAAAGAAGAGTTCATAGAAGTCCCCCATTCGGAACAGCAGAATGCTGCCCGGATTCTCCCGCTTGACTTCCATGTATCGTTCCATCATGGGAGAGAGTCGAGGTGTCATCAGCAACAGGGTCCCGGAGCAAGAGTTAGGAAAACCAAAGCCCGGCATTCGCTGGAATGCCGGGCCTGAAGATTTGGGCAGAATATGGAGGTAGCGTCGTCAATCGAAATACGGTTTCACATCGGAACTATTCACCACCACCAACGCCCAGATACCAAACGGCATTCCAAAGATAAAACAGAGACAGCACGGAATCGTGGCGACAATCGCTCCAGTCAAAGCCAGGCCGTAGCTTTTCATCTGCTGCAGATTGTATGCGCCGACAATGACTAGAATTGCACAGAGAATTCCAGCACCGTCACGGGCAAGCGTTACAACTTGCAGAGCTTCGTCATTGCCGCCGGCAAGGCCTTGAGGTCCGAATGGGTTTGCGGTTCCTCCCATCAGCACCATCACAAATCCCGCAGCGTGAATCAGGATGGACAGTCCCGCCAGAATGTATAGAAAGATGGCCGGAAGCATCGTCTTCTGTTGGGCGGCTGCTTTACCACCACGCGACCGTGCCTGTCCAGCTGCCGGTTTCGCTGGCGCGGAATAGGGATCTGAGTATCCTGGGTCCTGGGCATAGCCCGGTCCTGATGACGATAATCCAGAAAATGGATCGCCTTGTCCCCATGGATCATTGCCACCGCCGGACCCCGATGGAACCTCCACAACGGCTTCACAAGCCTTACATTTAAATCGCTGTCCCGCGCGATCATCGGGTACTCGATATTGCTTTCCGCACGACTGACAGCTGACTTCAATGGTCATTAGGAATTGCCCTTCGGAAGACCAGGTTCTCGTCGAGATCAGGATGAGACTGAATCGACTTGGTGTGAAAAAAACAATACAAACGCGGCAGAATAGCGTCCGAATCTTTCCGAAGAAAGTCAGCCAGACCCGTCTTTCAGGAACTTGGCATGAGGATCAACTCTCCGCAGCGTCTCCCCCATCTTCGCCTCACAATGCTGATTATTGCGGTGAATTTTGCAGAGTTCAGCGGCTTCGATACTCAGCAATTGGTTCGAGGCGCTGAAGTTCAGGCAGGTTTTGAGTCACACTTTGACTCTCCTCCGCCAGACACATCTTCTTCTCAGCCACTCATATATATAGTCACCTCAGAGCACCAGCCTCGACCGGTTCAGATTCAGATCCTGGTGCCGGATTCCGCCAAAACAATGCCCGACAGGAAGTTCCCTGTCCTCTATGTCCTGCCGGTTGAAGCTGAAGGTGAACATCGTTGGGGAGATCCTGTCAGGGAATTCACTGAACCTGATCTTCACAACCGACACCAATTGATCGTTGTGTTTTTGAATTTTGTCCAGCTTCCATGGTATGCCAATCATCCGAGTGATCCTCAAATTCAGCAGGAGAGGTTCCTGATCGAGAGTGTCATTCCATTTGTTGAGCAACACGCGCCGGCAGAGAGTCAACTATCGGGCCGACTTCTCGTCGGTTTCAGCAAGTCGGGCTGGGGAGCTATGACCCTTTTGCTTCGCCATCCGGATCTCTTTGCCGCAGCCGCAGTCTTTGATGCTCCACTGATGATGCAGGAATCCGGAAAATTCGGTTCAGGTTCGGTGTTCGGCAGTCAGGAAAATTTCGAACTCTATCGGTTGACGGACCTGATCAGGAAGGTCGACAAAGATTTTAAATCTGAGTTATCGCCTCCACGTATGGCTTTCATTGGTGGGGGGAATTTCCAGATGGATCACGATCAGTTTACGGAGATCCTCGCACGGGAAGGGCTGGCTCACGTTGTTCTTTCTAACATAAATAGAGACCATTCATGGAACAGTGGATGGGTCAGTCCAGCCGTTGAATGGCTCGCCGAGAGCCACACCTTGATAAATCGCCGACGTGAATCAAACTCTCCCAAGTGTCAGGAATCTCAGCGTCAGGATTCTTTGTGTCAGGATTTTCAATGACTATGGAGACTCGCCGACAATTTCTGTCGACTCTTGGTGCGTCCTGTCTGGCTTCAGGCTTGCTGGATTCAGTTCCGATGATTGCTGAGGAATCTCAGACAGCGCGGTCAGCGACGGAAGGGTTTCAGCCGATCGAACCGCCGGAATGGGTCGGTCAGATTTCACGAATGTCATACCTGACTCCGGACGCCGTGCCGGATGTTGCAAAGATTGGTGTGCAGGTTGTGCACGGCAATGCGGTGTGGCCATATTTCCCTCTGCGGAAGGACGGAGGAGGGCTTTCAGAGTCTGATCGGCTGCTGCTGAAGCGTTTCACAGACACTGCGCACCAGCACGGTATGAAGCTGGTTCTGGGACTGCCTCCGTTTCCATCTGTTGATGCAATGTTGGCACACCCGGAGTGGCGAATTCAACCCGGCGGCAATGAGTTCACTCAGCCGACACCTCTGGAAGACAATCTTGGTACACGTCTGGCCTGTAACAACGGTCCATGGGGTGAGTATCTCATCGAAGTCTGTGCTGAGCTGATGGAAGATTTTGGGCTCGACGGTTATTCGTTTGACGGTAACTATCATCCACCCATCTGTCATTGTGTGGCATGTCGGGAAGCGTGGAGGAGCTTCGCAGGTGAAGAGCTTCCGGAGTCCGCGAATCTTGAGGAGCTGAGCTATCGTCGGTATCTCGTATGGCGTGGTGAGCGTCTGGAAAATCACTATAGCCGCATGCAAAAACGACTCAAAGGAATTCGGCCCGATGCGGTCATCATGACCTGGACGGTTAACGCCGGGAGGTATGGGCATTTTCTGCATTCTCCTCGAGCGATGCCAACACGGATGAACCTGCTGATTGATCTTCCAATGCAGGAGTGGTGGCTTGATGAAACCAACTTTGGAGGAAGTATCGCTCCCTGGTTCGGTGCTGAATATCTTGCGGCGGTGACCGGCTATCGCTACTGCGGTTGCGAACCGTATCTGATGTCCAGAGGCAATCCCTACAGCCCTGACAGTTTTCCGGCTCAGGAACGCATGATCCGTTCGCTCGGCGTACTGGCACACGGCAGCACAACCGCTCATTCCGTGGGTTGGACCTGGGGCGTCGCCGGGGCAGAACCTGTCTTCAGCGAAACAAAGATTCGGGAACCGTGGATTCTGAACGCGAAGCCAATTCCCTGGGCAGGAATACTCGTCAGTGAACAGACTCGACAGTTCTTTGCATGGAAAGACATCGCAGAACGATTCCTGCCCCATGTGTTCGGCATGTATCGGACTGCGATGGAAGAGCATCTTCCGGTAAGTCTGCTGAACGACTGGGACATCACTGACGATGGTCTGAGACCGTATCGAGTTGTCGTGCTACCGAATTCAGCGGCGCTTTCGGAGTCTCAGCTCAGCGCACTTCGCAGATTCGTGGCTGCCGGTGGAGGACTGGTGGCAACCGCCGAAGCTTCTCTCTGCGATGAACTCGGTGTTGCTCGGAACGACTTTGGATTGTCGGAGGAGTTCGGTGTTTCATATGCCGGGAAGAGCTCATCTGCGGTGAATCCCTCGGAACTCGACGAGAATTTTGCCCGATCACTGAACGACGAGTATTGGCGAAATCGGGTTGGCGCCGGAGTGCTGACACTAATGCCCGACAGTCCGCTGATCAATCAGCCAGTTCGAGAATTGATTCCTTCACTCAATGCAAGATTCAAAGGGCCATCAATCCGAGTCACGGAGCCGGAAGTCTCGTCAGATATTCACGCTCGATTTCGAATCGATGGCGAGCCAGGTATTCCGGACCAGCCTGCCGCAATCCTTCGTCACAGTGGTCAGGGGCGAGTCGCCTACTTTCCGCTTGCAGTGGATGCAGCGATGTGGAGTTACTCATATCCATTCCTTCGAGAGATGCTGGCAAATGGAATTCGTTGGGCTGCCGGCGAGCCTCCTCAAATCAAGATTCGAGCTCCTCGATGTGTGCAGGTGACGTTCAAGACAAGACTGAATTCAGATGGAGTGTCGGAGACCATTCTGCATTTCTTCAATAACGTCAACTCAACGGCTCACGCAGGTCTTCCGGCAAATGACGTCCCGCTGCGTGACGAGACTATTGCGATTCATGGAATCGAAGTTCATGTGTCAACTCAGTACAAAGCTTTGTTAACGAGTTCTAAGGCCCGGATTCAACCCGGTGATCGAGCGGTTGAGTCGGTACTCGAGGATGGCGAACTCATTTATCGGTTACCTCCTCTCGAAATCCATTTCATGCTGGTCCTCGAATAAAACTCCCACCAGTCCTCCCCCAAAGTACTCATCACGCTCCGCCGTGATGAGTACTTTGGGGGGCGTCAACAATGTCTGGGGAATTCCAAAACAGGCCATGCCGGTAGAAACGCGTAGTATCTCCCGCTATCCTCTCTGAAGAAACGTCAGGGCACCGCGTAACTTTGTGAGTTCGCGTCTTCCGTTTCGCATTTTGATAATCTTCAGGAGCAAATTTTATGATGCTGTTCGCTCGTGGGCTCGCGACACTCGCATGCCTCGTCTCATTTAGTGCAATTCAGTCCGCACAGGCTGAAGAATGGGTATCCCTGTTTGATGGCAAGACGCTTGAAGGCTGGGAAATGGTAGGCAAAGACACCAGCAAATGGGAAGTCGTTGATGGCGCTATGACCGGCACCGGCGATCCGTCAATGCTTGTCTGTACTAAGGGTCCGTACAAGAATTTTCGCTACCGGGCAGAAGTCAAAATCAACGACAAGGGCAATTCAGGGCTGTACTTCAGAACCACGCGTAAACCGGGGTTCACAGACGGCTACGAAGCTCAGATTGACAGCACACACACCGATCCGATTCGCACTGGATCTCTGTACGGAATGTGCCATGTCTATAAGCGACTTGTTGAACCTGACACCTGGTTCAAGTATGAACTGGAAGTTCGAGACGATGTATGGCGAGGTCGTCAGGTGACCAGAATCAAGATCACGGTCAACGGCGACGAGCTCTTTGAATACCTCGATTTTGAACAGACCTTTAAAGAAGGTCACTTCGCATTCCAGCAACACGATCCAGGCAGTAAGGTTCAGATTCGAAATATCGAAGTCATGGAACTGCCAGCAAAGTAGCCATCACGCTCCCAAAGTACTCATCACGCTCCGCCGTGATGTCGAACCCCTGGCTACGCACTGTTGTCGCTGTGAAGTTGTCTTTGCTGTGCTGACAGAATGCGAGTCAGGGAGTCCCAAGGGTTCCGGACGGGCAGGAATGCCCATCCTACAAATTGTAGCTTGGGCATTCTTGCCCGAGCCCATTGCAGCGTGGCAGACCTCGACGCAGTGTGTGGACGGGCAGGAATGCCCATCCTACAAATGTAGCTTGGGGATTCTTGTCCGAGCCGATTGCCGCGCAGCAGACCTCGACGCAGTGTGTGGACGGGCAGGAATGCCCATCCTACAAATGTAGCTTGGGCATTCTTGCCCGAGCACACTGCCGCGCCACAGACCTCGACCCAGTACGTGGACGGGCAGGAATGCCCATCCTACAAATTGTAGCTTGGGCATTCTTGTCCGAGCCCATTGCCGCGCAGCAGAC
>JAEUIH010000116.1 GCA_016795105.1 Planctomyces sp. | reverse complement strand
CGCCGATGGAGCCAGGGTTTGACAACTTCCAAAACCACGATCACCACCGTTCGACCAGAGCACCACCGCCCTGAAGGCCCCAACCGACCCCGCGTCGGTTGAGCCCAGGTTTGGAAACTAGAACGCAAAACCAACGCACCGACGGCCCCCTTCGGCTTCACGCCGATGGAGCCAGGGTTTGACAACTTCCAAAACCACGATCACCACCGTTCGACCAGAGCACCACCGCCCTGAAGGAGCAAACCAAAGCAACCTGGGGCATCGACCCAGGAATTCGCCCCCACCAAAGTACTCATCAAGCTCCGTCGTGATGACGAACCCTGGCAACACACACCAGTCGTCAACCATCGCGTCATTCATCACAACGGAGCGTTATGACGACCTTTTCATGGCTACTTAAATCCTAATCACCATCCCCCACTGCCACCCGCAACCGATTACGAGCACGAGCACGAGCACGAGCACGAAAGATCGGCAGAAGGCGATTGTCATCCAGCAGATTCAGGAAGGCCAGCAGATTGGGAGGAACGCTGGCAGGGCTGTCGTTTTAACCACGAAATACCCAGCGCGGCTTCGCTTCGCTCAGCCGCAACCAAGTTTCTTTGGAAAAATGGACCCGGTGTTTGAAGACTGGACCTGGGAAGGGCCGGGAGCAGCTCAGTTCTGGCTCAGCAAACGGGGATGCCCCTTTTCACCTCACCGTCACATCGCCTTTTTTGTGAAGGCGATGTGACGGTGAGGCGAACGGGGCAGGTGAGAGTTTTTCGTCGGTCTTTCAAAGAAGATTAATGACAGGTGCGTTATTGGTGCATAAGGTGAAACCGTTTCATAAAGCATTTCACCAGCTACCAGGGGCGCACGATGAAAGAGTTTCTGACGCAACATCAGTCGGTGATAAAGGGAGTTCTCAGCGGGTTCGACCGCGTTCGATTTCGCGGGACAATTCGCTGGCTGGCCACACTGCATGGGATGGGTAGCTTTCTCGGAACCATTCGGATTCTGATGACGCAGTTTCGAAGTTGGGCGACGGAGATCACAACCTGCGTGAAACAGGATGCTGTACAAGTCGCCGAGCACGCGGGTCGTCCGGTGATTTATTTGGCCAGCAGCAGTCGCCGCAAAGAATTTATTGCAATGGAAATTGCGGAACAAGACGGGATCCGCGATGGACTCATCTGCGTGATCACCTGTGTTGAGCCCTGTCATACATTTTCGGTCGGACCGAGTGGCGAGCGAAAGAAACTTGAGTTGCGGCACGGGCCGGGAAAATGTCTTCATCAGTACTTTTACTTTCTTGATCCCCAGTTCGGACTGATGCATCTGCGAATGCAGACATGGCTGCCGCTGACCATCAATATCTGTATCAATGGTCGTGAGTGGCTTGCCAACCAGTTGCGAACTGCAGGAATCGGCTTTCGTAAGCGTGATAACTGCTTTGTTCATGTCGATGACGTGGCGGCTGCACAGAACCTGCTGGATCAGCAACTGCAGACCAACTGGTCATCTGTTTTCAACTCTCTGCTGCTCAAGGTCCAGCCAGGATTCAAGACATTGTTTCCGCGACCACTCGACTACTACTGGTCGGCGGATGAAACAGAATGGGCAACTGATGTCATGTTTGACTCTCCGAAGTCGTTGGCTGCCATCTACCCAAATCTTGTCAAGCACGCTGTCACTCAGTTTGACACGGTCGATGTGATGCGATTCCTTGGTCGCAGAGTCGGAGAGCGAGTTCACCATCGGTTTGAAGGTGACGTAATTACAACACTCAAGACCCGTGAAGAGGGAACCCGCGTGAAGCATGACCTGAATGGCAACTCCATCAAGATGTACGACAAAGAGGGCTCAGACCTGCGGGTGGAAACGACCATCAATCACTCACGTGACATGAAAGTGTTTCGCACAAAAGAAAACGACCCGGATGGTCCGATGACGTGGCAGCGACTTCGAAAGGGTGTAGCGGATCTTCATCGACGAGCGACAATCAGTCAGCAGGCAAACGAGCGATATCTGGATAGCCTGGCAGCCGTCGAAAACACTGAGCCTCTCAAGAAGACGATTTCCGGCGTCTGCCGGCCAGCGACTCTGAACGGCCGCCGAGTGCGACCACTGAGTCCGCTAAGTCCTGATGACAGCAAACTGCTGGAGTCTGTGGCACGCAGCGAGTTCCGATTGAATGGTTTTCGGAATCGCGATCTGCGTTCGATACTCTACGGTGCCAAGCCTTCCTGTGCGGCTGAACTTAAACGACAAGCATCCCGAATCACCCGACAAATTCGCCTGCTTCGTGCACATGGTTTGGTTCGCAAAGTCACAGGCTCCCAACGATATCAACTCACCTCCAAAGGGCAGAAGACCATCACTGCCATCCTCGCTGCGCAAAACGCCAGCACCAAACAACTTACGCAACTCGCCGTTTAAAATCTTTGCGGCTCGAAAAGAAATCAACTGTTAGTAGTACGAACCACACGAAAGAACCCCACCAGTACCCGATTGTGTTTTTCCGCGTCTTCCGTGTATTCCGTGGTTACCCATCACGCTGGCTGCGCTCTGGCTCCGGTTGACTGGTCCTTACGACTTTCCGCCGAAGCAGGGCCCCGAAGTGTCGGAATGACTTGAATTGGGATAGCAACATTGCGGAATCGATTGATCGAATCAAAACCCGAATTGCGAACCTCGAAACGACGCTGGAAAAGCTCCGTCAGATTGACCGAAATGTTCAAACCTTCGGCGGCTGGAACAAATTCAACGACGCGATGGAACAACAACTCCGCAATCGAGTATCGCCGTGAGTCTTTCATAGCATGACAGCATTCTCGCTCTGCGCAACTTCAACGAAAGGAACCTGATTAAACGAGAATCTCGTCCCCTGCCCTCGAAATCTATCCACTGTATTAAATCAGTGGTTTACAGAAACACACTAAACACATGTGCACTATTGTCATTACTCTGCTTGGCGATTCCGGACATTGAAAAGCTGACATGCGGAAGATTGAAGTAGCGACCAACGCAACCAAAGATCATCCGACGTCAATCATTCGTACGAATTCTCCAATGACTCGCAGGTCAGCAGAGTCTTCGCCTGAGAGCCGGATCGGTTCGTAAGTTGGATTCAATGGCTGCAACTCTATCGTCTCGTGCATCCAGCCTTCTTCGGAGTACGTTTTTGTGGATTTGTATCGCTTGACGGTGTATCGACCGCCATCTTCCGGATCAAGATGTGTTTGACACTGAATAAGGAGCAGTCTTCCGTTGCGTGTTCCCGCCGGACACGGCCGAAATAAACACCATGACCCATCCGCGATTTTCGGTTCCATCGAGCGACCCATCACCTTTGCAGCAAACATTCCTTCGCTGAGGTTATAGTCGGCGACGTTGATCCATCCGGATTCGACAGGGACCCCTTCCGGCCCCCAGGTGCTTGCGGCGGCAACGAGATCGTAAACCGGCACATGAGTCGTGTAACGTTGCTCCGGTTTCACACGATCCACTATTGGAGGTTCTACCGACTCCGGTTCTTGATCCGGAGCAGATACTGTTTCCTGACCACCCACCATGACAGGTGTAGCACTCCACGATTCGCCTGACTGTTCGAAGCGAACTTTGAATCCAGTTCCAGGTAGCCCGGCGTTCGAGCCAAACCATTTTTGTAGTAGTTCTCCCAGTTGATTGCCCGCGCCTTCAATCGGTGCAGCCACATTACATGCAACCTTCACGAATTTAAACTCCCAGGATGAACCATCGGGAAGTTGTACAACCGTTGGACCAACCGGTCGTCCCGGGCAAACCGACCTGTCCGGTACGAACAAGATTGGTCGTCCGTTTGCGTGCGAAACCTTGGCCTCAAAACTCAGATTACCATTAGGCTGAGCAGACGCCCTCCAGCGTCGCACATATGTTGCCAGACGCCAGTCAACCAATTCCGAAGTCATGGCCTCAAGAGTGGGCAATAGAGTGGCCTCAACGTTGCGAAGAAACCGAAACCTGTCTCCTTCGCGAACGAACCATTTCTGTCCCGACTGAATGTCAGTCCATCGGTCAATGGGCCATTTGTTCCACCATTTTGTCCATTCGGGATCATCCGCCAATGCGTGGTCTACGGCGTGACCATCGCCCTGCAGGTCTTTCCGCAGTACTTCGTGGTACTGGAGAAATCTTCTGCAAATGCGAGCAAACTGGTTGAGATCAACTTCCGAGGTGAGTGCGCCCTGATCCAGCATGACTCGCAGAACGATCATCTTGTAGGATTTCGTCAGGGTTGTTGTTTCCAGCATCTTCAGCCAGTCACCAAATTGCTCGAGTACTTTCACTTCCGTATCGTTCAAATCGCCTTCCTCATGACAGAAGGCAAACCAGCTTCCATCACGTGCGGCAATCGTGCGAGGGAGAAATCCCTGGTTAAAGACTTCAAGCATTGTTGGCCTTCGTCCCAGCTCATCTCGCATCGAGCGGTAACCTTCGATCGCTTGCGAAGGACCTGTCGGAATAAACTCGCGAATCAGTTCCTTCGCTTCGACTTCCACGTCAACAAGACATCCGTCCGGAAGATTTGGCGGTTCTCCCTGCAGCCAGTTCTTCAATGTCGCCCAACTGGCTGCTGCCTTGTGAAGTGACAGAATGTGAATCAATCTCTGAGCGAAAATTCGGTGATTACCGACGAAGTCAATCACCAGCAAACGAGTCTTTCCCTCACTTGCACGCAGTCCTCGACCAAGTTGCTGAAGGAAAATCACCTTTGACTCTGTCGGCCGAAGCATGATCACTCGATCAACGGCCGGAATATCGAGCCCCTCGTTGAACATATCAACTACGCAAAGACAGTGCAGTTGGCCACGTCGAAGACCTTCGAGTGATTCAGAGTAACTGTCGCTGCCGCTCCCAGAGAATACTGCCCCCGAATTCAACCCTTTACTGCGCATCCAGTCACGAGTAAACAATGCGTGCCGGCGAGAGCAACAGAACACAATTGTGCGTTCGGCCGGATGCTCCTGCATCGTCTCCCACAGACGATCCATTCGCTCACTTCGAATCACTCGATCTTCAAGCTCCTCTACCGCGAATCGGCCGTTCCTCCATGGAATCTGCCCAAAGTCGACTGTGTCTTTGATTCCGATATAGTGAAACGGAACGAGCGATTCTTCGGCGATGCCATCACCGATGGATGCCTGATAGGCGAGGTTGTCGTCAAAGATTGACGCAACATCGATGCCATCTGTTCGCTCCGGCGTGGCGGTCAAACCAAGAATAAAACCTGCATTCAGTTTCGCCAGCACCCTTCTGTAGCTCGGTGCGTGGGCATGGTGAACTTCATCCATCACGACGAAATCAAAGTACTCTCCGGTGAGCTGCTCCAGCCCGGCGGATCGACACAACTTCTGAATTGACGCTATCACCAGGTCGCCACCCAGTTCGCTGCTCACGCCAATGTACCACGATGTTGCCCCCTCACCATATTGACTGTCAAGAACTAATGAAACGGCCTTCTCGGCCTGCGCCAGAATGTGGGCACGATGTGCGATGATCAGGACTCGTGGCCTGCGGTTGATCATCATCCCAAGCTGTCTCGCATCGAATGCTGCAAGCCACGTCTTTCCCATCCCGGTCGCAACAGCCACTAATGCTCGAACATAACCGGCATCGCGAATTCTGCGGAGGGCAGACAACGCTTCGACTTGCCATGGCCGAGGTTCATATGGTACCTCCCGTTCATCAATCCGTTCAGCTTCGAAATGAGTGGCACGGAATGTCCTTGACTTTTCGCCATACCTCGCCAACAACTCCGAACTGATCTCGGAGGCAACTGCCCAAAGGGTTGAGAATTCCCGCCGAAGCTGGTCGTGGGCATCTGGCGCTACCCGCTGTTCACTTAACAGATTCCACTCTACACCAGTCTGCAGCGCCGGACGCGACAGGTTGCTGCTTCCAACAACAATCACACCAGAACTATCATCCAAGATCTGCCAGGCCTTCGGGTGAAAAGACGCTGGCGACGCTGGTAATCGAGAAGTCTCAATCAACTTCGCCTGCAGTCTTGATTCATTGAATTCTTCAAACGCGATCCTGGCCCATCCCATCAACCGTCGAAGTGCTTTGACGTCTGAAATGTAGAGATAGTCGCTGACCAGTATTCGGACGTTCGCCTCGTTTCGAATGGCTTCAAACAACTGTTCCTCGATTACGTCGAGTCCGGAGAGCTGCACAAATGATGCAAGTACGTCAACATGCTTCGCCCCCGATATTCTCCATGACAGTTCGTTCCACAGTGGTGCATTCGGATATCCTGTCGAAAGTTTCAGGCCGGGTTCGTTACCGAATGATGGCACTGTGTTTGCCAGGTAATTCCCCTTACCCGGAATGACGTGTCTGACTCCACCACGCGGATCGGTTACATCACCTCGATATCGCGGAATGACGTGAATGTGCAGGTGCGGCACTGTCTGCCCGGCTGCTTCTCCGGAGTTGAATCCGACGTTATACCCATCCGGTTTCGGCTTCAATCGCTCATCAAGTATGGCCTTGACTTCGTTTACCAGTGACATCAACGCTGCCTGCTCGGCCACAGTCGCTTCAAACCAGTTCGCCACTACGCGACGAGTCACCACCAATGCATGTCCAGCGCTGACGGGATATCGATCAAATACCGCAAAGGCCTCGGCGTTTGAGACGATCCAGTCGGTTTGTGGCTGAGTCAGAAACGGGGACATGTGGTCTCGTGTGAAGGGGTTTGTTGCATTCGATGTGACTTTGCGATCCGACGGGGCTTTACAACTCTCGGCCTGCATGGTCCTGCAAGTTACGCCTCGCTTGCAGCTTCCAGCAAATACCTGTCCCCTCCTCCCCGTATGGTGGTGGCCAGCTTAGTGGGGGATGGTGCTGGTCTCAAATGTGTTCTGCTTAGAAAATTCGGATGGATGAGGGTTCGGGTTGGGGTTGCGGTGGGGTTGGGATGCTGCGGGAGTGTTGCGCATGGATGGAGCGGGTGTGTTCTCCATGGACGGAGCGGGGGTGGGACGGGCAGGAATGCCCATCCTACTTTGTTTTTTTGAGGGACTCGGGGTATGGTATTCACCCACTGCTTTGAGTTCGCACCTGGTCAATGATTCACTCTCCCTCTTTACGGCTCAAGGAGCGATCTCGCATGCTTCGCTTTGTTCGTACACGTCTCTTCATCGCCCTTTCTCTGATGTGTACTGCTCTCACCGTCTCTCCAGCTGCCTGCATTGGTCAAACACCCGGCAGTCCTGGCTCTCAGTCGTCCGTCTCCACGGACACCACCAATTCCCCTTCAACTCCTTCGACCTCCTCGTCCAACCCGTCGAATACTCAGTGCCCGATCATGCAGATCGCTAAGATCATCAACGAAAATAATGAATTCATCTGCATCTATGCTATCAAGGATTGTACCGGGTCGGCTGTGAGTACTGCGTTCGCGAGTTGCTCAACTCCGGTCTGTCAGTGCGTTAATTCCGTCTGCGACTGCACCACAACCACAATCGATCTCGGTATCCCTAATGATGGGCCGCCTCTGTCTGTTTCCATCGAAACTACAGATCCGCCGGCTGAAGCTCCCACAAAGTACCGTGTCAACAAAAAACTGCGGTCAACCACACTTCCGCGACTCAACCGTGCATCCATGAATCCGGCTGACTGGGGCACAAGCGATTATGTCGTAAAGCATGTCAAAAATGTTCGAGCAACCCGCGGCTCAACGCCTCAGTCGTTTGCTCTGTTTAGCGCAGAAAAAGAAGGCAGCCCGACCTTCTATTTCGGTCTGAGACTCGCTGATACTCAATCTTCCGATCCCAGCGCTTCCATCAGTCGAGACCTGATCGAAAGCGTTTCCAGCAGCGGAAGCCCGGTGCTCAGTCCTCAGGAAAGCCTGGCGGTCTCCACCGTCGACGGAAAAGAAATCGTGTTTCATTTGATCGGCTGGCGCTAGGCAGGGGCGGCGGTTTAACCACGGAAGACACGGAAGAATCGCAGGCAGCGCTCGTGTTTTAACCACGAAAAACACGAAATACACGAAAGAGTCGCAGGGGGTCAGGTGTTCGGGATATGGCAGAAGAATGGGGGAAGGAGAATGGCAGAGTCCGGCATTCTTCTGCCGGCATTCTCCTGCCAATTGAGATTGCTCCAAGACAAAGTTAGTGGCTTGGAATTCAAGTCGCAGGCAGGACTCGCGGTTTGACCACGGCGGAGACGGAAGAGTTGCAGAAGTACCTGATCGTTCTTTTTCGTGTGGTTCGTGTATTTCGTGGTTACCAACCAACCTGTGTGATTCTTTGCGTCTCTGCGTTCAATTTTTGAGTCACGGCGACATGCCTGAATCTGAACTCAAGACAATGATCCGCAACGTTTCGGGAAAAGGGAACGCAGAGACGCGGAGGCGCAAAGACGCAGAGAGAACACAACGCGGCTTCGAATCGCAGGCAGGGTTCGTGTTTTAACCACGAAAGAATCGGTGGGGGATGCGGGGGAATTTGGGTGCATGCAACTGCATCGATGGTCTTGACTGAGGGTGTATTCCCCTCCCATCGTGCTCGTGCTCAGCGCAGCGGTGATCGTGCTCGTAATCGGTTCCGCTCGCTTCGGCCCTTCAAGCTGCCGTTCTATCACGAGTTGCTCAAGCCGGATCGCCGTCAATCACGTGCCAACCGCAATCGATTACGAGCACGAGCACCGTTATCACTGAGCACGAGCACGAAAGAGCGGCAGGGACGGAGTAAGGGGCTCGACATCACGGCGGAGCGTGATGAGTACTTTTTAACCACGAAAGAATCGCAGTATTGCTCGATTGTGTTTTTTCGTGTGGTTCGTGTATTTCGTGGTTACCTATCACGCTGGCTACACACTGGCTACGCGCTGCATGCGACGCTGGCTGGGGTGGGCTCGGGCAGGAATGCCCAAGCTACGTTTATTTTGGGGTGCGGTAGAGTCTCCAGCCGACCTTGCTGAGGGTCTCTTCGATCTTTGTGTCTTCTACAAGGACCGGCAGCGTTAATGTAATTCGGGTCTTCGGGCTGACCGGGTCTTCGCTTCCCGAGCCCATTACCCATTCCGCTGGAGCTCCTCTCAGCTCACAGATCTCAAATGGAAGTTCCGGGACCTGAATCGAGGGCTTCGGGGTGAACGCGTTTGGATACAACAGCGCATAGTGAAAGGCGTTGGAATCTGTAATTTCTGCAAGGCCAAAAAACAGATTCCGAATCACGCCGCCGGAAACATCAGGCGTTGCTGCACCAGTCTCCGGAACATTCCACTGAGTCGCATCGGCCACAACACACGTGTCTCCTGTCGGAAACGCGGTCGTCCCTCGCTGAGTCGCCACATATTCGTACTCGATGCAGCTCGGCAACCGACCACCTGCCAGCTCGCAGTACAGGATAGCGACATCTCGCGGATAACCGCTGACGGGTTTTGTATCCGGGTAGGCGGATCGGTCTCCAAATCGCTGATTCAACCACTCAAGATAACTTCCGGCATCCGGCTGTGCAGGATCAATCGGTGTGGCCAGCGTTGTTCGCAACTCACCATAGGACACTTCATCAACCGCTACCTGGAAACTCTTCACCAACTGATGATGTTTGGCTGTCGGCATGCCGGGACGTGGATCATAGCCCGCTTCAAATTCGCCTTCAGATATCTGTACCATCGGTGTTTTGACATCCGATTCCGAGAACAGCCGAAATGATGGCAGGATGACTCCGTCTGCTCCATCCTTCTTCCAAATCCGATGCGGATATGGCCAGTCGGCTGATGCAGCTTCAGTGGTCTCCGGAACAGTCCGCCAGACTTCGTGGCACTTACCATCCGCCGTTTGACCCGTCACTTTGTAGAGCCCCGGTGGCAGCCGGATGTGGGCTCCGGATTGTGCTTCCCGAGTCAACCCGGACTCGTGTGGCATTCGCGTCTTCGAGTTATAGCGGGTGAACGTCAATGTGTCGGCCACCGGTTCAGTGTTGATCACTACGGCCAGGGTACCCGCTGGATCATTGCCCGGTATCAGAATCGCCGCGACGGCCAACGCAGCAATTGTGATCAACACGCACGCACTGACCAGCTTGTTCCGCTGAATCAGTCGATACATTCGTTCGTAAAACGGTGTTCGACGCGCAAGTATCGGCTTGCCGTCCAGGTATCGCTGCAGCTCATCGGCCATCTGCCCGGCTGACGCATATCGTTTGGCAGGGTCCTTCTCCAGTGCTACCAGACAAATCGTTTCCACGTCACGGTGAACGTCTTTTCGGAACTTCCGAATCGGTGGTACGTCGTCGGTCAGCAGCGAGTGAATCAGTGTCCTGGACGAATGCGATTTGAAGGGTCGCTGCCCAACCAGCATCTCGTACAGAATCACACCCGCGGAATAGATGTCACTGCGATTTGAGACGTTGTGGGTTTCGCCCCGAGCCTGCTCCGGTGGCATATAGGCCACGGTGCCGATAATGCGGCCGCTCTGTGTTACAGTGATCTCGTTCGGATTCTCAAGTCTGGCAAGGCCAAAGTCGGTAATGTACGGTGTGTTACTTCGATCCAGGAGAATATTGCCGGGCTTTAGGTCGCGATGCACAATCCCCTGATCATGAAACACCTGCATTGCTCGCAGGATCAAAATCATCAAACGGATAGACTCCGTCGGCGAAAACGATTTCGCTTTCAGGTATTCCCCAAGCGTCACGCCCTCAATCAGGTCGCTGACAATAAACGACCGACCGTTCTCAGTTCCGATTTCATGAACTGCCACAACGTTCGTATGCCGGATGGCAGCACCAGCCCTCGCTTCCTTCAGAAACAGTCTCGTACTCTCACCATCAACGCGGCGATCACGCTGAGTCTTCAGGGCAACGTGGCGGCTGAGCATCGGGTCCCAGGCTTTATAGACAACCCCAAAGGAACCCTCCCCCAGAATTTCCAGAAGCTCGTACCGCCCAATCTTGATGCCAGCTCGAGGTATAAACGTCGAATTTGTGCTGTCTTCACGCAGGGAGATTCGACTGTGGCAGGACGGACACTCCAAACGGTCAATGGTCCGCTCGTCGTCAACCGTGACATCGTCTTTGATTCGAATCGGATGATCACAGTTAGGACACGTGAACTGCATGCAGGCTCTCCCAAAACTTGCCAGGGGAATGGGAAATCCCCCATCCATCGTGATGGTAATCCACCGCCCTTCCAGGCTCAAGCAGCCTTTGTTGTCCGGTTTTGTGATTCAGAACACCATGTTCAAATTGCTGACTCACAGCATGGCGTCCACATTGCTGATCGACGTTTCGCGTTTAACCGGAAAGTCAGGAACGACCCCACTCTGAGTCGTAGGGCTTTCCAGGGTAGCACCCCTCAACTCCACAAGAGATCAGTGTGGGGATTCCCGCCTTAGGGGAATATTTTTGGATTTCCAGGCATCCCATCAACAGTTTGCTTCGAAGTCTTTGTGGCAGTTTTTGACGTCCGATTTTCTGTGCAAAGAACACCGGATTTCAAACAAACTTTTCAAATGTTCTATTGCCCGCTGGTGGGGTTGTTCTCCATGCTGAACTCAGCAAAGTTCCGAGTCATTCACAGCAACATTCTGCGTCCAGCGAAAGCGGATTCCAGACGTGTGTCTCATCATGTGGCCACTGCGCTGATCTCAGTAAACGATGTCCGCTTTGAAGCTCAAATCCGTGAAGCTTCAGGTTACGACATCATGGTGGACTTCAGCCGTCCACTTCCCGAACTCAAGCCCGGGCAACATTTGAATGTCGTGTTTCTCACGGCAATTCCCACGGTAGAAATCAGCATCCCGGGAATCGTCCACTGGGTCTCCGGAGAAACCTCATCCGTTGCGATGGGTATCATGCTCGCGTCTCCAGTCCCTCCCGAATTCCTCGCCTGTCATCCTTCATGTCTCCGCAGCAGCATCCGCTTTCAGTGCAAGGTGCGGGGCGAAGTTCATTACACAACCGTCGGAACGTCTTCCGTAGCATCCGTACTCAATTACTCACGACACGGTCTCTGTCTTCAGACTCGGACTCTGCCTCCAGTAGGCACCAAGTTTCGCTTCATCTGGAATCAACCAGGACAGTCCTCCGTCGAAGGCCTCGTTCGCTGGGTCACTGGTCAGGGAGAATCTCTGATCGCAGGCTGCGAAATTATCGGTAAGTCGGGCTACGTCCTCTCGGGTCTCCCCACGTCAACGCTGACGTTCAAAGAAACGCCACTGTTCGATTAATGGATTGTACTCATCACGCTCCGTCGTGATGACGAGCACCTGGCTGGGATTCCACACGCGGCACGCAGACGGGCGTCACGAGTACCGCGTGCCAAGGGCGGACCAGCGCAGATTTCATCACGGCGGAGCGGGATGTGTGGTTTGCAGGACTCGACATCACGACGGAGCGTGATGAGTACTTTGGTTGCACTCGACATCACGAAGGAGCGGGATGAGTACTTCTATTTGGGGGCTATGAATTTGACGGGGAGTTTGGCGTCGAGGGTATCTTTGCTCGATGTAAACATTCCGTCGTTGACGTCCACAAAGACCGGGTTGGTGACTGCGGCTGGGTGTTGAGTTCCCCAGAATGGACCGGCGACGTCTCCGAGTGTTGCTGTTCGATGACCGGCAACAACAATCAGATGGCTGTCTTCTTTGATCTCAAAATCCAGCGTCTGAGAAAACTTCACCGAGCCTTTCGCGAAGTACTCAGGATGCGATTCTGCTGTAAACACAAGGTCATCACGCCGGCGTCCGTTGACCAGCACAAACACCGTATCAATCTCAATCCAGTTCGGACTCTCAACTCGAATCGATGCTCGAACTCGTCCGTCTCTCGCCGAAAAGTCTTCGCCCGGGATGGATGGGAGTGATGAGTTCAATGGTCCGGAAAAATGAACATCCAAGAACGGGCCGTTCGACATCACGATCTTTCCACTTCTTGCAACGTCTCGCATCTCATCTGATGAAATCGAACCGGGTTCGTCCGTTAATGACTTCAGCCATAACCGAAGTCCTCCGGAACCATGGAAGTTGTAGTGCGAATCCGTGTTGACGACACCGTAGATTCGGTATCCCTGGTTCAGCAGCTGCAGCCAGTTGAAAATGGTCTGATTGCCAACCACTTTGCCGTCATAGGAGTACATCGGCTGCAGATTCAGAATCGGATCAATCGGATGAACTTCCATAACATTCATCAGCGGAAAGGAACGCGAATACCCTTCGTCCGGCTGTTGATCTCCGTTTTTGTCGTAGAACAACCAGCCGAGGTCCGGATGATTCTGTTGAATCAGTTTCTCACTGTGGTCATCCCATGCCACGATGCGTTCCATCTGTGTCTCAGGACTTGCATCGGTCGTCGGACCACCGCCATCCTGAGTTCGTGGTCGATGGATCATGGGGAATACATTCTGATGATTCAGTGGCAGTGGTGAGCCCGTCAGTTCCATGCCCGACACGGTCGCCAGATGTTGACTCAACCCGAGAAACGCGATGTGGTCTGAGTAACTGCTGACTCGGTTATGTTCCGTACACGGAGCAAACTCAATGTGCTCGGCAGCCAGATTCAGAACTCGACCAAGCTGGCTGGACGTGTTGTCGCCGGACGGTGAACTGTGACTGTGAAAGTCAGCACTCACCCAGCCTTCGGTATTCACAACTCGTTTCAGGACAACTTTAAGCTCCGCCGTTTTGCCGGATTCAATCTGCACCCGAGTAAACTCGGCATCATATTCGGGGCCGTGACTGATGATCAGATCATACTGTCCCTGCTGCAGAATCGTCTCCACGCGGCCACTTGCTGTGTAGGCCAGATTTCCAACAAGGTATTCGGCGGATTCCGGTCCGAAGTTCGGTTTCGCGGTCTCTCCTCGGCCGAGAAACTCAACCTTCGCGGGGATCGGTTTATTATCGCCATCCACGATACTGATGATTGCTTTGCCTGGCTGAAACTCCGAAAACTTCAGCTCGATCACTGATTGCTGGCCCGAGCTGGATTCCTCCGAGATCACCAGTGGCTGACTTCCATAATCCTTGCCGGCATAAGTATAGGTCATTTCCCAGGTACCAGGCTTCAGTGGCAGATGAGAAACTGGTCGTCGTTCCAATCGACGGCTTCCCGCAAATTCATCGCCCTGTCGAAACTTCAGTTTTCCAACTTCAACAGACTTGCCGCTGGCATCCAGAACTCGAACTTCGGGGCCCCAGCTTTCAACCTGAGGTGACGAAAACATTGCAGGCTGGCCGGCTTCAGCACGAATCGAATGATCCATAACGGCCCGCAGCTCGACAAGATCTCTGGCGACGAAGATGCTGCGTGCGTGAGTGAACGATTCGCCCGGTGTGAGCGTTACAGACTTCTGAGACTCTGATTCGTAAACGAGGACCGACTCCCGAGCATTGCTGTTGCTTCGGATTCGATACCCCGGACTCCGCCATCCATAAGCCTGTTCCCAGTAGGTGTCATGAATCGTAAACACGGCCGCTTCGCCATCGGGAGATTTCAGCATTTCTTCCTTGCCTCCATCAGCTCGCACATCGTCTTCCAGTGAGAATGTAAGGTCTTTCTCAGATGTGTTCTTCCATGTGGTTGTCAGTTGAAGCGAGTGATCCTGAGGCCCGAGCGACCATTGGATTGAGCAGGCCGGGAGTGTTTCTGAACCGGCAGCTTCCATGGTCAGGGAAACTCGCCCGTCAGACGAAGTTGTGTGCTGAGGATTCCTGAAGGTCTGCTTTCTTCGGCCCGGATACCAGGCACTGAGTTGATCACCGGGATGGTGATTCGCCGTCAGATCAATCAGACAGCCGCCCACATTGCGAACGGTCATATTGGCGTTTCGAGATTCGATTGGCTGAGCAATCACGGCTGTGAAGTGAGCATTTCGCAGCACAAAGTCACCGTAGATTGCATCCACTTCCTTGCCCTTCGGCACAAGGATTTCCCAGTTTTCAGGGCTGAGGACTTCGATTGTGGGTGGGACTTCCTGCGGCTGCCCTCCGATCACTGTCGACGCCGGCAGCAAAACCAGGGCGGAAAAAGCCAGGCAAAGGCAGGCCTTCTGAAGCGAAAATGGGGCGAACGTGTTTGACCAGGAACACGATGGCATGGCTGCCTCCAGAAAAAACTTCACAGGAACGGCTGGAATTCAGGAAGAAATTGTCTGTTGCGCGGCATTCTTCGAACAATCCGCAGCTTACTCGTTCCCAAAGAATCCCCAACACACAAGGACTTTAGAACGTATCAGAATTCAGGCTTTTTACGCTGTGACGGCTGTGATCTTTGATAGACTGCGGCGTCCACAGGAGATCAGAATCGTCCAAACGAGATGATCCTGAAAGCGTGTAAAGATTTGTTGAGTAATCCGTAAATTCCCGGGTAAGTGAGACTGAACGCGTGGCAGGCGACGACAAGACACCTTCATCATTTCAAGATGACGAACTTCCCGAAGAGATTCCACTAACCCCCGAACTGGTTGAAGAAGAAGCGATCCGTGGAGACTTTATGCTCCGCTGGGCCGCCATCTTCCTCGCCGTGCTGTTTGGATTCTCACAAATCAGCGAAACGCGGACACTCGTGCATATTCGCTCCGGCGAACAGATGCGTGGCGCCGGATTTTTGCCGCCACGTGTTGATACAATGTCGTTCTCGGCCGAAGGCCAGCCAACGGGAAACGTCAGCTGGCTGTTTGATCATCTCGTCAGCCTTGCATGGGCCGCGGGTGGCGAATCCGGCCTGACATGGCTGAAGGTCGCAATCGCCGCGGTCATTGGCTGGACTCTGGTTCATATCTCTGTCCCCGGGGTCCCGACCTGGTGGAATTCGATCTGTGCAGTATTTGCAATTGTGGCCTTTTCAGCAGACCTCGCACCGATCACGGATATCATCACTCTGCTGGGAATGGTGTTTGTTCTCAAGTGGATTCATGAACATCGCGAAGGCCTGCAAACAAAATTCTCATGGAAGCTGGTGGCGATTGTTATTGTCTGGTGCAATCTGGATCCTCGAGCGTGGATCGGCGTCTTGACACTGGTCGCCTATGCCATTGGTTGCCGCCTGGCATCTCAACTGGATGCAGACAACCCGGACGAATCGAAGTCCACAGCCACTCTTGGCACATCGTTTTGGCTGACCGTTGGTTTTTGCACGGCGGCACTGCTGGCCAATCCGTTCCCACTGAATTCGATGTTCTCTGCGGTGTCAATCTATTCGTCCGAATACTATACCCTTGCCGAACAGCGTCCATTGTCTGCAACAGTGGCTCCGATCAGTTTCGATCAACGAACTGACTACTTCTTTCTGATTAGTGCTGATGCCATCAAGTTATATGATCACACGCAGATTGCAGGTCTGGCAGCGATACTGATTGCCTTGGTGGTGCTCATCATGTCGTTCAACAGAAACGACCTAGGCTTTGTGTGTATGTTTCTTGTACTCACCGTCCTGGCCGTCTACAAAGCACATGAGCTTCCTGTGGCCGCACTCGCAGCCGCAGTGATCGCCGGAACAACGGCTCAACGCTGGTATCGTCGCCGTTTCCCTCAGGTTTACACAACCGATTCAAAAGAATTGATGTTCTCCCGTGGTGGCCGTGCTGCCACTGTGTTTGCCATGACGATGCTCGGCTTCTGTATCGCAGCAGGCCGTCTGCCTGGACACACGCCAATCGGAACCGGGTTCGAACGAAATCTGAAAACGACCATCGATACTCTCGGAACGCAGCTCGCAGATATTGAACCGGAAGCAAAGATCCTTCACACCCGAATTGAACAGGGTGATCTTCTGATCTGGCACGGACGCAAGAGCCTGGTGGACAGCCGAATCGTTCCGTTCGGTCAGCCGAGTGATCCGAATTCCGTGGTCGCCAGGTATACGTCAATCCTCCAATATGTACTCAAACGCCCTGATCCGCCGAAGGATCAGGCGGAACAGCCGGAGTTTGAACGACGTGTCACAGGCGCACTGAAGGCGATTGATGACTTTGCAGTGACGCACATTATGCCCCGCTTTGCTCCTCCGGGTGACCCCGACTACCGAACAGTCGAAACCCTGTCGACGTTGCCGGAGTGGGTGTTGGTCAGTATTGGGCCATCTGCGGGGTTCATGAAGCGAATTGATGCTGACACTCCGGTCGAAAAGCGACTCGATTTGCTTCCACCGTTCGGCAAGATGGCATTTATGGATGCAAAGTCTCAGCCAGCAGGACGCGTTGAATTTGCTCACCCACCAGACTTCTACAAAACGTATATCTATGAAGAGCGTCCGTATCTGGACGGTCATCTGCGACTGGCCCGTCACTATCTCTGGCTTTCCGCCGGACAGCTTCAGTCAATTCAGCAGGCCATCACCGGTTTGGCTCTGTCAACATTGGCCGTACGCGAAATCAATCAGAGCCTCGCGATCGATCCGCAGAATCCATACGCTTACCGCCTGCTGGGGGTTGCCTATCAGAAGCTCAACCTGATGGAGACAGCTCTCTCCGGTCAGACAGGCGAAACCGCTCGCTTCGAAATGAGGTTTCTCCAAACGGTCATGGCACTCCGTCAGGCCCTGACATCCAATCCCGACGATGCTGAATCATGGAATCTCCTGTTTCAGGAATACTATCTAAGAAATCGGATTGAACTTGCCGCAGAATCACTCGACCGATCACTGTCGTTCCAGAAGAACGAAACGAATGATGTCGATAAAGAAGCGGAACTCAACGAACGCCGCAAACTTCTGGAAGAGCTGAGAGGAGCCATTCGCGAGAACGGCGAACGCCTTCAGGATACGCTCAAGTCCCGCACTCCGGCAGAGGACCCCGCCGAAGAAGCTCAGCAACTCATCGTACTGGCAGAAACTCTTCGCCAAAGCGGCTACGACAAATCGGCTCTTGAACTGCTTCAGGAAAACTCAGACTCCGTACGCCAGAGCCCCGCTGCACAAATTCTCCAGGGCCGGCTGATGTTGATCTGCGGTCAAGTCGAAGAAGGAAACCAGCAGTTGTCACAGATGGCAGCCGTGGCCACAGAACAGCCCGAGCACTTTGTGGCGTCCATGTGGCACTTCCCGGCCGCTGTCAGCTTCCTTTCAGCGGCCGATTATTCGGCTGCCATCGAAACCTGGAATACTCAACTGGGCGACATCGCCCGCGCCGGTGCAAACCCGGAACCAAATATGCAGGTCATGGTCACCATGCCTCTGGTTTCAGAGACTGCTCTGCTTCCAACCGCACTTCTGTCGAGCTGGCCAGTGACTCATATGAATTCACTCCGAGTCCCTCTCCAGGGCGTGGCCCGCTCCCTTGCAGATGCTCGCTTCCTGATCGCTCTCTGCCACCTGGAAGAAGGTAACCTGACTTCGGCAGAAGTGGTTCTGAAGAGCATTATCTCCGAATGCGGTGAATCTCAGAACAAGCAGCTGGCTGCCTTCTATCTGTCCATGATGGGTGACGAAAAGATGAAGTTCATTGACGAATATTCTCTCGTCGAATGGGAAGAACTCCGCTACCCCGGCGAACCCGACATCGCTCCCCCACCAGAACAAAAACAGCCAGCACAGCAGTAGCACCGAAATTCCCACGAACCTGCTTACCATAGTCGTGGATCGCTCCGCGATCCTCCGTGCCGCCCATGACGAAGGATCGCGGAGCGATCCACGACGATCCGCATCTAAACCAGGATCCGAGGCATGAAGAGATCACGACGTTCGCTCAGCCGCCACCATAGCCCTGCTGTGCAATGTGTTGCACTTGAAGAACGAATCCTGCCTGCGCAGTTCG
>JAEUIH010000115.1 GCA_016795105.1 Planctomyces sp. | reverse complement strand
TGCCCTCAAAAATAATCCAGAAGAAAATGTAGTGAGAAAAAATGACCAGAAACCCCAGAAAACATTGTCTTTTTTGACCAAACTGGGGAAGTCGGGCTAATGCTTGCGGACGAGACGAGTAAGCGAACCTGATCGGGATTCGTGCCGGGGTTCGCTGTTCTCCTTATTCGTTGCTGACTTGTGCGTTCTTGCAGGAGTGCGTCATGGCGAATTCTCTTGTGAGAATCCTTCAAAGATACGGTGATTCACCATCTGAGGCAAAAATTCTGGTTTGAGTTTGATCCTGTAGGGGACCTGTTCACTCTGAAACCGGCACTGTCGTGGTGCTAAACTTTTCAACGGTAAAGACCGTTGCAATGAGCTTGAGAAGCACGGTCAGCAGCATGAAGCCGAAGGCCCAGATGCCGGCGGTGACTTTCCATTCCACCAGGCTCGGTGTGTATTCAACGATTTCATGCAGTGTGGAAGGGATGAAGCCAGGAATAATCAACCCCATGCCTTTTTCAATCCAGATGCCGACAATGCACAAGACACAGGCTGCAATCCGCACGCTGCCTCGCTCAAGGGCGTTCGGCATGAAAAACAGTGCCGTCCCAATGAGGTTGCAGGCAATCGCTGTCCAAATCCATGGCACGAGGCCGTAGTGACCGTGGCTACCGAAGAAAAGATACTTCGCGGACGCCCCGTGGGCTCCACCTGTGTAGAACAACGTGAACAGCTCGCTTGCCAGCATGACCAGGTTGATTGTCATCGCAACGCGAATGATCTGAATCAGCGTACGAGCTGGCCCGGGAGGCGCGGCATAGCCAGTAGTGATCCGCAGAATTCGCATCACAAGTATGATGAACGCGGGGCCACTGACAAATGCTGATGCAAGAAACCGCGGAGCCAGCAGTGCCGTATTCCAAAAAGGTCGACCGCCGAGACCGCAGTACAGAAACGCAGTGACGGTGTGAATGCTGATAGCCCAGATGATCGAAAGAAATACGAACGGCACGTACCATTTGGGATTTGGCTTGCATCCAAGATATCGCATGTACAACAAGTAACCAACAATGTGCAGGTTGATCAGCAGATAGCCATTCAGCACGATCACGTCCCAGGTCAGCATTGACACGGGCCAGTTCACTCGACCAATGATCGGCATCAAGTGCCAGAAACGATCCGGGCGTCCCAGATCCACCAGCACACTCAACGTACACATGACGATTGCCGCGATGGCGACCGCTTCGCCGATGATCACAACCTTATGCATCTCTTCATCATCATAGAGATACGCCGGAATGACCATCATCACACCACCGGCGGCCAGGCCGACACAGAATGTGAAGTTCGCGATGTAGAGTCCCCAGCTGACATGGTCGGTCATGTTGGTGACAATCATTCCCTCTGCGACCTGATGCGCCCACGCATTGGCACCGACAAGGGAGATGGCCGTCAGAACAAACATCCAGGCGTAAAAACTCAAGCCACCATTTGTCGCCTGGCCCAGTCCCCACCAGAGAAATCGAGGATAACTGCGGACCGCATGAGAAGTACCGTGTGCTTGTGTTCCAGCTGTAGAAATGGTCGTCATGTTTTGTCAACAATAGTTTGGTCAACAGTGATGAAAGTCAGCGACTCGGCGTGCAGGGTGTGACAACTCAATCGTAGTGTTGAGTGGAGGCATCAATCGAAGAAGTAGAAGAAACTCGGCTTTGTGCCAAGTTCCTCTTTCAGCACAAAAACACGCTTGTTCTTCAGAACGTAGTTAATATCCGACTCTGGATCGTTCAGATCTCCAAAGATTCTTGCCCCAGTGGGACAAGCTTCCTGACAGGCGGGGGCTCGACCTTCGCGCGTGCGGTGCAGGCAGAAGTGACATTTCTCCATCGCTCCCTGCGGTCGAATGCGATTTGAAAGATAGCCCTGATTGGGATTCACATCTTCGGCCGGAATCTCAGGAGGTTCCCAATTGAATCGCCGGGCATGATAAGGGCAGGCCGCTTCACAGTAACGACAGCCGATACACCAGTTGTAATCCACGACAACAATTCCATCGTCTTCCTTCCATGTGGCTTCGATGGGACAGGCCGACACGCACGGCGGATTGTCGCACTGCTGACACTGCACCGGCAAATAGAACTTATCTTCCTGAGGCACCGTATGATCGAACGTTGTGGAGCCGTGCTCCATGTCCATCGAGCCCTTGGTCATCTCCAGCACGCGAATATACGACTGATCAACGCCCCGATGGTGATTGTTCTCTTTGTTGCAGGCTTCCATACACTTGCCATTGCCATTGCACTTGCTGACGTTGATGGCATACCCGAAGCGGACACCGGGAATCGGCCTTGCGTCGGTAATAGTGACGTCCGCACCGAATTGCTCTTTCGTCTCCGCCTCCAGCCGTGCAAAAACTTTCTTCTTGTCGTCGTCGGAAAGTTCCTTGTAGTGCTGCTGCAGGAATTCATCAACGGAAACGTTCTCAGGTATCACCAGTAACGGCGACAGTGCCTCCCCAAATGCAGCCAGCCCCAGCGCAGCCCCGGCCGTTTTAAGTATCGTGCGACGCGTCGAGGGCTGGTCAAGAATTGGAAGCAGCGGCTTTTGATGTTGGCTGTGATGCGGTTCTTGCACGGGTGTCTTATCTGTGGTCAATGTTCTGACCTCGCCTTTTCAAGAAATCGATCTTTCGGCTTGAACGTCGGCTGCATCTTTGGGAACTGCGGTGCATGAGGATTGTGGCAATCCACGCAGTTATTTTTCTGTTGCGGGCCGCGAGTCAAATCCCAATATCCGTTGAGTCCACCATGGACGCCGTGTTCGTAGTCTTTCATCTGCGGGCCATGGCACTGACCGCAGAGAGTTATGACGTCGGTGAAATCGACACGACTACCATCGGCCAACTGCAATGAATCGTAATCGTTGGGGTTATGGCAGGAGAGACAACTGACGGTGCCGTGCGAAAACGCCATCCCGCTGTGAAACTCATCAAGCGTCTTTACTGTCTTGTTCTGGTGATTTGGTGGACGAGTTGTGTGACAAGTGGAACACGCAACGGTCACGGAACTCCCATGAACGTCTTTCAGAGTCGTGACCACGCGAGGCGGTCCTGACGGCTTACGGATCGTTACTGAAAACTTGCCCGCAATGGGAGCAGCAGGTACAGGACGACTGACCGGTTTATCCGCAGACTGTTCGGTGGTGCTGCTTTGGGCATCATCACCCAACTGCATAGCCGCGGTGACTCCTGCACCCACAGCAAAAAGTGACAGCAACACAAATAAAACACGCGACCCGGCCATCATGCGTCAGCGCCAGTTAAGTGACTCGAATTGATTTTCGTAAAATCGCACGTTCGCGAACTCTCTTGTGGCAGTAAACCAGAAATTCGAACTCCAGCGAAGGCGTCTTTCACGCGATTGGCAGCCTCATTCAGGAGCTGATGCAGCGGGCACAATTCCTTGTGGCCCACAGTTCCCAGTGAACACTTCGTAATCCTCGGAATGGAATCCACGGCCAGCACAACTTCCAGTGCGGTGAGTTCATCAGCAGACTTCCGCAGACGATACCCACCTCCCGGACCGCGCCGCGATTCGACAATTTCGGCCTTATCCAGTAAATTCAGCACTTTGAGCAGGTACTCGTGCGGAACAACCGTTGCGTCGGAAATCTCAGACCGACAAATGTATCGACCCGGCCGACTTGCCAGATAGACGACTGCTTGAAGTGCATATGTCGCTGTTGACGAGATCATGATTCGAAATGTAGACTCCCTTATCTGGAATTGCAAGGTGAGTCTCTGGGACGCAGTTTCAATCTCTGTGAATGACATTAAATCATGATCGCCAGTCTTGTTGCTACGCTCGATAAGGACATTGCTGACCTGTCAGAGATCGTGAGCCGGATATCCTGTATCCCCGGCGTGGAGCTCAGCGATGCCAAGGCAGTCACTCATCGCTTTCCTGTCATGATTGACTCCCCCGATCCCGATTCACTGGAAGAGATTACGCGACGTCTGCAGCAGATTCCCGGCGTCGCGTTTGTCGATGTTGTGTTTGTTCATTTTGAAGACGAGTCTGACAGCGTTCCTGTGACTCCGTCCGGAAAGCCGACCTGTCTATGAGTCGTGATCCTGAGCCACGAAGCGATGCTCTTCAGCGTCGAGACTTCATTAAAGCCTCCGCAATGGCCGCAGCCGCAGCTATCGCCGGAGGAACCAGCTTTGCGTTGCCAATTCTCGCAGACGAACCTGCCAGTGGAGTTGATTGGCAAAAGGCCCCCTGCCGATTCTGTGGAACTGGTTGTCACGTGCAGGTTGGCGTGCAGGAGGGCAAGGTTGTTGCCATTGCCGGCGATCGCAATGCGGAGGTCAATAAGGGCCTGTTGTGCGTCAAGGGGTATCATGTCGGAGCGGCGCTGTACGGAAAAGATCGACTGACCAAACCTCTGCTTCGCGAAGGTGACAACTATCGAGAAATCTCGTGGGAAGAAGCCATCCGCACGATTGCAGATCGTATCCAGGCCGAGCCGAATCGTTTTGCCTTTTATGGTTCCGGACAATGGACGATTCCAGAAGGTTATGCCGCTCAGAAGTTTATGAAGGGTGGCCTGTCTAACAATCACATCGACCCCAACGCTCGCCTTTGCATGGCTTCAGCTGTGACGGGATTTCTTGCGACTTACGGTGTTGATGAGCCAGCAGGCTGTTACGACGATCTCGACGCTTGTGACGTGCTGATTATGTGGGGAAACAATCCGGCAGAAATGCATCCGGTTTTGTTTTCGCGTGTCATCGATCGGCGCAGTCGCGGGGAAAAGGTGACGCTGATCGATATCGGTACTCGACGAACGCGGACGACCGAAGCCTGTCAGCACTATCTGGAGATGAAAGGGCACGGCGACCTCGCCATCGCCAACGGGATCGCACATCTGCTCATCAAGAATGGGACCTACAGTCAGAAATTTGTGGATTCATTCTGCAGTTTTAAGGCTCCGGATGATGCGAACCCCAATCTGCATGGCAAAACCATCTCCTTTGACGAATACAAGTCGTTATTGGAACCGTACACGCCGGAACACGTAGAGTCGCTGTCCGGTGTGCCTGCGGAGCAGATTCGAATGCTCGCCGATTTGTTCGGCAATCCGAAATTAAAGATCACATCGCTGTGGTGCATGGGGATGAACCAGCACACTCGCGGTACAGCAATCAACACGATGGTTCACGGTATCCATCTGCTGAGCGGGCATTTTGGAACTCCCGGAAATGCTCCGACGAGTCTGACCGGCCAACCATCTGCATGCGGCACCGTTCGTGAGGTGGGTACACTGTCTCACGCACTTCCCGGCGGGATGGTTGTCGCCGACGCTGAACATCGAAAGATGGCCGAAGATATCTGGCGGGTCCCTCCGGGACGTATCAATGGAACGGCTGGTCATCATACGGTCAAGATGTGGGAAAGCTTCTGCACACCGACGAGTCAGGGGGGTGACATCGGAACGATCTGGGTCCAGGTGACCAATCCCGGACAAACATTGCCCAATCTGAACAAGCTATTCAACCCCAAAGGAGACAACAAGGCTGGCCTTGAAGACAAGTTCCTGATTGTCAGCGATGTGTATCCCACCGCGACAACTCGACTGGCCGATTTGATTCTGCCTTCGGCAATGTGGGTTGAAAAGAATGGCATGGTCGGTAACTCAGAACGCCGAACGCAACAATGGTTCAAAATGGTTGATCCACCCGGCGAGGCTCGGGACGACTGCTGGCAGACAATTGCCGTTGCTTATGAGTTGCACAAACGCGGCATTGAGGGAATGAAGGATCGAGATGGTCAGTTTCTGTTCGAAGTAAGGAACGCTGACGGAGCGGCAGTGCCCATCTGGGATTGGGAACACTATTACGACACCAACGTCGATGAGCATCTGTTTGAAGAGTATCGAAAGTTTTCTCGCTTCAAGCACAAAGACCTCGCCCCTTATGGTGAGTACGTCAAGGCCAGAGGACTCCGCTGGCCGGTTGTGGAAACGAACGGACAGTGGCGGGAGACGCACTTTCGATTTGCAGAAGGTTTCGACCCCTACGTGGCCGCTGGAAAAGAGATTCAGTTTTATCATTCTTCCACACACGATGACCGTGCTCAGATCTGGTTCCATCCGTGGATTGCACCGGCCGAGGTCCCCGATCAGGACTACCCGTTCATGCTGTGTACCGGGCGAGTCCTTGAGCACTGGCATTCTGGATCGATGACTCGTCGTATCCCAGAACTCAGTCGTGCGATGCCCGGAGCTTATGCTGAGCTTCATCCTGAAGATGCGGCAACGCATGGTCTGCGAAACGGCGATCGGGTCAAAATGGAATCGCGACGTGGGTCGCTGGTGATTCCTGTCTGGATTGATGGTCGAGGCAAACCGCCGCGAGGGACGGTTTTCGTTCCGTTCTTCGATGAAACACTGCTGATTAATGATCTGACACTCGATGCCGTGGATCCGTTCTCAAAGCAGCCGGACTATAAAAAAGCGGCTGTGCGGATCAGTAAGGTGCCATCATGACTGCAGACCGAAAGTCGAACGCTGCAATACTGATTGCCTTTGTCGTGATGTCTGTTGCTGTCGCCGGATATTTTACCGGACTGCAGGCACCGATGAAGGTCACTGCAGCCGATTCAAATTCGGCAGGAGTGAAACAACAGACCGATTCAAGTCCCACGACTGCGGAGGGAGTGATCCTTGCGACACACTATTCTGAAATGACTGCCACTCAAAGAACGGATCGTTCTCAGACTCAGTTATCGACATTGAAGTCCACGATACAGCCACTCGCCGAGATTCGCATTTCCCCCGAGGAGAAACTTGTCGCGTTGCAGCAACGTGCCCGAAACCGAGCGTTCAATGGTGCTCCGCCGACTGTCCCCCATTCAATCGATCATCAATCGGACACTGCGTGCGTTGCCTGTCATCAGACAGGAGTGGTCACAGCGTCCTTGCGTATACCGCGCATGTCACACACGTTTCTGGCGAACTGCACTCAGTGCCATGTCGAAAGTCATCCGCGACATTTACCCCCGGAAGTCTTCAGGGAAAATCTGTTTGCTGGTCTGCCTGCTCCCACGGCTGGTCCGCGAGCTTTCCCCGGCGCTCCTCCTCAGATTCCTCATACCACGTGGATGCGATCGGACTGCATGAGCTGCCATGGCTATGAGGGAAGACACGGAATTCGGACCACGCATCCGTGGAGAAGCAACTGTCTGCAATGCCACGCTCCTTCGGCAGCGATGGAGCAGACTCTGATGAGTGCGGAACCGACGTTTCTCCCCGGACCTGAAATCAGGAAGTAGTGCTGTCATGTCAGAGAACGTCAGAATGTCTCGCCGCGACTGGTTCCGACTGAGACCTCAGCGCTCAGAGGTCGAAACACCGTCAGACAGTACGCCCGTTGTAGATCGCAAACCCGTGATGGGACAGTCGCAGGAAGCATTGCAGCCTGTTGCATTTCCGGAAAACCACGGCGGCGTCAACCTGACGGAATTGCCGCCAATGTGCGAAGGCTTATTGTCGGAAGAGCAGGTGCGACAGCTGTTCTCAGACATCGACTCGCTGGCTTCGGCAGTATTGTTGATGCAGCGGTTACCCAATGCTCAGCGTGCCACCACGCCGGGACACAGCACGCCTGAACAACTCGGTGCGGCGCAGATCGGCTTGCTTTCGGGCTCGATCCCGCGAGTCCAGATTCGATATCACTGGGAGGCCGTTAACTGGATTGACACCCTGGAACGCCGCGAAAACGGAATTCGCCTCGTGCGAATCAAACACTCGCCCGCCAGTGCCACCAGCTCACATATACGAAGTGTTCAAGGCGATACCTGAGCCGATAGAGATTTTTGCACTGTGCATCGACTGCGACGTCAGCGAATGTTTGCACACCGGCGTCGTGCAGAAAATGCCGGTGATGCAATTTTTCACCTTCTGCAGCTTTGCAAGTTTGGTTTTCCACAGTTAGGTCTGGGAAAAGTGTGAGGGTTGTAATCGGGAAAAACATTCTCCAACGGCAAGAGCCATAGAACCTTCGAATCACACAACCTGGCCGTGACCACGAGTGGCGAAAAATGTGACATCGTTCTTCCATTTCCCCTTCCGATCGGGGATGCGAAGGACAAGCTGTCACAGTCAGGCCATGGAGTCGCCACGAATGTTCCTCAAGTCATGGATGCTCAAGCCTCCGTTGCAGGTGCTGGTGCTTTGCCTGGTTGCATCGGGAATATCTTCGGCATCAGAGGATGCACCTTGTGTTCCTGATACCGACACCAGCTGTGGAGACGATGATTCCTCTGCGGGCTGTGCTGATCCTGGGTGCGGTGAAGATATTGACTGTGGAGCCTGCGAATACACGCTCCTCGATTGCGAAACACTCTTCGGGTCAGTGTTGGGAGATGAGCCATTACTGAAAGGATTGAAGAATCAGAAAGCTGGCGGTCTGACCTACAGTGCCGGCGCTGAGCTGCGATATCGCCACATGAATGAAAAGAATCGCCTGCGACCAGGTGGTCCGGGGCAATCCTCGTATGAACTGTGGCGGTTCACGCCTTACGTTCAGGCCAACTACAACGATCTGGTCGGTGGATATGTTCAGGCGATCGATGCGTCAATGTTTGGACTCGACGCTCCTTACACCCCCACACAAATTGACGTCAACCGTGCGGATCTTCTGCAGTACTACGCAGAACTAAACGTTGGCGATGTTGGCGATGGAAACCTGAAGTACCGCTACGGTCGCCAATTCCTGCAGTATGGTGGGCAGCGTCTGTTGTCGTCGCTGGGATGGGCTAACACGTTTCGCAATTTTGAAGGTCATAAGTTGGTTTACACCAGCGATGACTGGGACATTGATGCCTTTGCCATGCAGAGCGTCAACGCTGCTGCGGGAAATGTGCCTCAGCCCTACAGCTTCGACCGAGTTGACAAGAGTCAGTGGATCAGCGGCGTGTATTCGACATGGAAAGGTATTGAGAACAATCATCTGGACTTGTACTACCTTCGCTTCGATGAAACCGAATCCAGTGCGACACTTCAGGATGGTCGACGGAACACTCTGGGAGCACGACTGGCTGGCAAACAGCCTGTGAAAGATGGCAAGACACTGGTTGGTACCTGGAATTGGGACGTCGAAGGCGCGTGGCAGTTTGGAGAGGACAACTTTGGATCTGCCGCTTATCGAGATGTTCAGGCGGGAATGGTCGGAGCCCTCGGCGGTTACACATTCGAGGATGTGACATGGAAACCGGGTTTGGGTGGAATCTTTTATTGGGGATCAGGCGACAGTGATCCCACAACGGGCGACATCAACACCTTCAATTCGTTATATCCACTGGGGCATGCCTACTGGGGACAGATCGATAATTTCTCTGGCCAGAACCTTCTGGACTACGGCGTTCAGGCCAGCATCAAGCCTCATGAAAAGCTCTCGATCGTCAGCCAGTGGCACTATTTCGACCTCGCACATGCCACGGATCGCATTTACAACATCGCCGGAGCAGGTTTGGCCGGCAGCGGAGACAAGAACGTCGGCAATGAACTTGACTTCGTGGGAACGTACACGCACAGCAAGTCATTCAACGTCCAGTTGGGCTATCTGATGTTCTTTTACGGCGATGCAGTCAACAACGGTGGACTTGCACGTTCGGACGCAGAGCAGTTCTATCTTCAGGGCACTTATTCGTTCTGAGTAACCCTTCGGAGAACGACTGTTCTATTTCCTCCCGCGTCGGAAGACGTCTGCAGCCAAGTCTGCCGACGGCTTTCTTCGTTTTGCGGGTTTCCCGTTTCGATCCCACGAGCTGGATTGTTCACCGGTCATTGCCACCGGGATCAGTCGTGGCAGGAAGTGCCATTGCCTACTACGCCCCGAATCAAGCCATTCTCTGAAAGTGACGGCATCTGAGTACTCGCATTGGCCGCTGCCACAAATCAGAACCGGTTTTGGAGACTTAGTGACTTTGCTCGCCGAGTCGCTCAAGTGAGACCGACCAAGGCGAGTTGAGCGCGAGCCATTCGACGCTTCGGACACATCAATGTCAGATCGACCGAGGCAGCGAACAACGTTGTGCCAGCTTCGGAAAGTGCTTTCGAATTGATGGGAAGATGGGCATGCTTGGAGACGAAGCCAGCGACTGCGGCAAACCCCGTCGATCGATCACTTCGGTCGCACGCCCGCAAGTGAGGTGAAAAGATCTATCGCCGTGGATAACATGGGTTTCGTGGCTGAACGCTCTGGGTGCGACTCCAGCAACAGTTCACAGGAACGGAAGCGAGTGGAACGAAAACCTCTTCGTGCAAGGCACATTGAGAATGCGTCCCCTCACTTCCGTCCGTGCAGTTTCAACCACGTTCGTTAGATTTCAGTGGGGGAACGGCTCACACTGCCGGGAATGCCTAAAAGCCCACTATTCCCCGCTGGCCGCACGGGCTTGATTGCTGCAAAACAGTGCACGCAATCAAGTCCGCGCAACTCGACAGAGTCTGAGCTTTCAAGTGGGCAGAAATCTCTGAAAACCTGATTCGACTCGCTTCCTGCCCCTGCGGCTTTCGTCGCACGATCAGCGGTCGAGACTACGAAGTATGCAGTCGCAATTTGAAGGAACAAATCCCTGATCGCTTGATCATGCAAGTGAAACCACCGTCATGGGCATTCGGAGTGTTGTCATCCTGCGAACCAGCCTTCAAGGTTATGACAAGCATCGGTCAAGGTGTTTCATTTCGGATTGGATGCAAGATTCGATTCAGCGGCCGATACCAGTGCCATGATCATCAGACGGGCTTCCGCCGAGAGTTTCGGCCACGTCTCCACAACGCGACCCAGGTCAGCCGGTAGATGACACAAGTTGTCAATGGCTGCCAAATCGTGACCGTTCGGCGCTGCAATGGGCGCTGCAACGGATTTCTCAATTTGACGTAAGTGGCTTTCGTTGCAATCACTTACAGAGTCGGCCTTCCGGTCTTGAAAACCGGAGTACCCGCAAGGGTACCCAGGGTTCGAACCCCTGTCTCTCCGCTTAGGTCGCCCAATTGCCCTCAATTGGTCGGCCTTTTTTCTTGCGCCAATCGACAGAGTTTGTCCTCTGAATCCCCGAGTTCCCTCGGGGGTTCTTTGCGTTTATGGCCCAAGGATCGCCAACTGTTGGCTCCGCCGCTGAATCAAAGTTGTCTGAATGAATGATACAGGATGAGTGGACAGGTCGTACTTGACGACGGCGTATTCGAAATTGGGGGGCAAGCAGCTCGTCCCGCAACCATCGTTGGGTGACGTCGTCGACCCTGTGCAGCGATCGACGGGTTCCCGGTTCTCATCCAGGACAACGAAAGAAATCCGATGCTGACGCTGCCGCCAGATCAGATTGCGACCCTGCGAGACGCGACTGGCATCTAAGATTGCGATTGCCAACGGACTGATTGTGGTATACACTATGTGTATCCCGCAAAAGGAGCTTCGGATATGGAAAAGGCCTTGATCAAGCACGGCAACAGTCTTGCGATCGTCATCGACAAACCCGTTCTCGATTTGCTGCAGATCACAGCAGACACGAAGATCGAACTGACCACGAACGGCGATTCGATCATGCTCACACCAGTTCGCGACAAGAAGCGACAGGCTCGCCTGCAGGCAGCGCTGCAAAAGATTAACAATCAATTCGGTGATGACCTTAAGAAACTGGCTGAGTAGATGGGCGACATCGACTTCCTGAGTTTGCCCGATGTGTTGCTTGCGCATGCTGATCAGATTGCTCGTTACGGAGGTGACCCTGGCGTTCGCGACGTGGGATTGCTGGAGTCTGCCATCGCTCAGCCGCAGGCCACATTCGGAGGCACATTTCTGCATGAATTTCCATTCGAAATGGCCGCAGCGTATCTGTTCCATATCGTGCAGAATCATCCATTTGTCGACGGCAACAAGCGATCGGGGGCCGTCGCTGCACTGCTGTTCCTTGAACTGAACAACATTGAGATTGACGCACCCGCAGGTTCGATCTACGAACAGACGATCGCTGTTGCCAACGGCCTCGCTGGCAAGTTGGAACTCGCAGCATTCTTTCGGAATCATGCCGTCACTCCGTGAGTCGCCGAGCAGGTCCAGCACGTTCTCACCGGTGCATGATGAGTACTGCATCGCTCGGACCGCCAGTTCCACCAGCTTCTCCGTGAGGTGCACCATCGACTGCGGATTCACCTTCTTCACCTGCCAGAGGTCGGTCGCATTGTTCGGTCCCAGACAGACGTGGGCTGCCCCACGTACCGGCGGCCAAAGCTGCTCGAAGACTCGATTGCCTGTTTTCTGGCCCAGGACTATCCGGCCGAACGCCGGGAACTGATCGTGCTGGATGATGCCGGTGAGTTGCAGAATCAGAACGACGAAGGCTGGCAGATCATCAGTCTTGCCCGGCGGTTCCGATCGCTGCCGGAAAAGTTCAACGCGCTGGCAGGGCTGGCCCGCGGCGAGATTCTGGTCGTCTGGGAAGACGACGACATCTACCTGCCACATCACATCAGCAGCCATGTGGCGGCGATGAATGGTTACGTTTGGTCGAAGCCATCGAAGGTGCTCAGCGACTACACCGGCCAGATTCAGGAGGAAGACGCCAACGGCCGTTTTCACGCCAGCCTCGCGTTTGCGCGACTGGCGTTTGAAAAGGTTGGTGGCTGGCCGCTGACGCTGCGGGGAGACTTTGATCAGCAACTGATCGCCCACCTAAACAGCATCGGACCAGCAGGAGATCCCTGTCGGTCTGCCGCACCCTCCTATGTCTTCCGTTGGAGTTCCACAGGGGCGTACCACGGTCAGGCATTGATGAAGGGGCCGGATGACGAAGGCTGGTATGGGCGGCTGACGCTAAAGCCTCAACAGTCAAAGCACCACGTCCATTGAAACCTGGAGGACACAATTGCAATTGCCTCTTAGTAGCTCTCTTCTGGCGACAAGGCCCGCTTATTGGACGTTGATCAACGCTTCTGTTTCCTTCCGCAGGAGCTCCAGTGTGAGGCGGCGGTTCCATGGCGTGAATGCCTCGAGTTCCGCGTCTGCGATTTCATTGGCGGTGTTAAGGTGCTTTCGGGCCTGTTCCGCATGTCCCAAGTGATGCTCGGTCATTGCGAGGAAATAACGGATATACGCCCGCGAAACAATAGGGTCAGCGATTGCTTCCTCCGCCTGGGACAGCGTTTTCGCAGCAACATCATACTTCCCTGTTCGCATTTGCACGGCACCAAGGCCAAACAGGTGCTGCTGATTACCAGGATTCTCATCAAGGAGACTTTGCGCAAGCTCTATCGCCGAAGCACTTTCCGCCAATTCGGCTGGAACAATCGCACATTCTAAAACGGCCCAGACTCGCGTTTCGGCATTCAGTGACTGCGTGACAGTGCCGAGTATCTGATCGCGTAATTCTGCGCTTCGACCGACGTCGCCCAATGCCAGCAGGACCAGACTCGATCGGTAAACAGTAGATGCTGAATTGGCGTCCTTCTGTAACTCAATATCAAGATCGTTTCTTGCCCCCTGTTCGTTCCCCATTCGGTATCGACAATAGGCCCGAAGCAGAAAATTACCTGAATACTGAGCATTCTGAACGATGGTTTCGTCAAAGTCAGCCGCAGCCGCTTCATACTGACCTCGTTCCATGAAGATCTGGCCGCGATGGTCGATGGCTTCCGTATTCTGAGGGTTCAATTCGATCGCCGTGTGAAGCAATGGAAACGCATTGTCATGTTCGTTATTGTGAAAACAGATATCTCCAGCCCTGAAGATCGCTGCGCTGTAGATTGCGTGCCTTTCCGGATCATCCAGTAATGGCTTATCCTGGATTACCAGCTCAGCTCGCTGCCTGACGTCGTTCAGCAATCTCGTTGAATTCTGTTCATCCCCTGCGGCCGCCCACGCTTGTGCTGCAAAGAGTTTTGAGACAAATACTTCTGATTCGTTCCCTGAATGCTGATCAATCTGCTGGCATGTCCTGATCGCTTCATCACGCTGACCACCTTGCACCATTTTTTCGATTAACGACAACACTCGATTATCAAGACGAGTGATTTCACCGGTGAAATGCCCCCCGAGATCAGGCAGAGTCATCGCCGGTTTCATTAGGTTCCGCGCCCCGAGATAAAGTGCCATTGCTTGGGCAAATTCTCCTTTTTTCAGTAAGAGGTCCGCCAAAGCCTGATTTGACCTCCACACGGTGTGAAGGTTCTGAAGATCCTGTACCGGACTCACGCGCGGTGTGTTCCGTCCGGCTTCGATCGCGCGGCGATAGGCCTTTTCGGCTCGCACCGTGTCGCCCCTCGATTCCAGGAGTTGACCATAGTGCAATGCCGCATCAGCAAGCGCCCAGTAACCATCGCTTGATTCGGGATCTCGCGAGACGATTTCTTCCGCACATTCCACAGCTTCTTTCATCAGCGAAATCGCTTCATCTCTCCTCGCCGAATCACTGATAATCAGCATGGCGAGAATCCGCAGTGAGTTACAGATACGGCCATGCTCCAGAGTGGGCTTGTCGGTGATCGGCCAAAAACTGCGATGTTTCTCGATGGCATGCCGAAGCATCTCTTCCGCCTGATCATATCGCTTCAGATTCTTGTAGGTGTCCGCAAGCACAGACTGCGTGTCTGCAGCCAGGGAGAGATACCGTTTGTCTTCAGGAAAACGTTCGGCCAGAGCCTGCCAGAGTTCAGCTCCCCTGCGCAGGGCCAGCTCCGCACGGTCAAAATGGAACAGACGCCAGTGCTCCCACTGACCAAACTGAGTGATCGCATTCGCCAGGCCAACTTCGAACCTCAGTTCATTGGGAAAATCCTGGTGCAGTTTTTCCAGTATGTTGATCGCTTTTTGGCGTGCATTCTGACCTGTTGTCAGCTCACCAAGCAGACAGTGCAAATCGCCAACACGTGTCCAGGCATCCGCTGCTTTCAACCTCAACTCTGCGTCTTCAGGAACCTGTTCGAGAAATGCCAGATAGTACTGAATTCCATCCTGAATTAACTCGCGACGCATCGCCTCCGTCCCAGGTGTTGAACGAAATGCCTCGGACTCCACTCGCTTCAGCATCTGGTCGACAATTCCCACTCCCTTCTGCAGATTCACGTTCGCAAGCTGACGCTGCTCGACAGCAAGTCTTCGCTGTTCATCCACCTCACGTCTGGCCTCGATCTCACTGGCCAGATGTTGATCGGACTCTTCTCTTGCAGCATTTGCTGATACACGCGCGGCATCCGCCTGAATCGCGTATGCAACACTGACTCCCGTAGCGACTATCAGCGAGGCAGCGATCAACGTACCCGTCACCAGCATGGCCCGATGACGGCGGGCACACTTTGCGATGCGGTAACCAAGCGTCGGAGGGCAAGCCAGCACCTGCTCTCCGTTGAGATACCTTTGCACATCGTCAGCCATCGCAGTGGCGGTTTCGTAGCGACGGTCGCGATTTTTCTCCAGCGCCTTCATCACGATCCAGTCAAGTTCACGCTGCAGCTTTCCGGAAACATCGTCAGTTGACAATTGTCGCTGGTCTTCCAGCGTTGACCGGCTGGCCGCTCTGACTGTGCTGACGCGGGCACTTGGACGTTGTGGTTCCTGTTCTCGCAGTGCCTTGCGGAAACCATCAAAACCCAGCTTGTTGATTGTGTCCCGGTCAAAGGGAGTCGTGCCGGTCAGTAATTCGTAAAGGATTACTCCCAGTGAATAGATGTCTGAGCGAGTGTCGATGTCGAGACCGCTCATCTCTGCCTGCTCAGGAGCCATGTACAGTGGAGTGCCGATCATTTGCGAAAAATGCGTAAACAGCGTCCGATCGGTCAGCTCATGGTTCAAAGCCTTTGCCACACCAAAGTCGATCACCTTAATCACCGGGACTCCGTCATGCAGGGTGACCAGAATGTTACTGGGTTTCAGGTCCCGATGAATGATACCTTTCTGATGTGCGTGCTGCACGGCTCGACAGATATCAACGAACAGCTCTAATCGTTCATCCAGCCCGACTTTCTTTTGAAGACAGTACTCTGTCAGCGATATTCCACGTACAAGTTCCATGACAAAGTAGGGACGCCCCTCTGTCGTGGTACCTCCATCCAGCACGCGGGCGATGTTGGAGTGGTCCATCATCGCCAGAGCCTGACGTTCAGCTTCGAACCGGGCGATGACATCCGTCGAGTCCATGCCGGGCTTGATGATCTTCAGGGCGACTTTCCGTCTGATCGGCACCGTCTGTTGCGCCATGTAGACGGACCCCATCCCCCCCTGACCGATCAACTCAAGAATCTTATAAGGTCCGATCGATGGATGCGTCGCCGGGTCGAAGTTGCTCGCCGGTTCTCTGTCGACTCGAGGCCCTGTTGTGGAGCAGCGACGACTGGTCGCAGAAACTTCGGTTTCTCCTTCACAATCCGAATTCGCTGCCTGCGACCCAGCAAGTTGCTCGGCAACCAGTTTCAGAGGACTTGCGTCGCCACTCAAACAAGCAGCGATTAGATCATCAACACGGCGTCGCAACCCCCTGTCGTCGCCGCACACCTGTTCGAGGTAGGATCTCCGGACCTGTTCATCCGGCAGCATGATCGCAGCCAGAAAAATCGAACGCGGAGTTGCAGCATCGACCTGAGCAGCCATCTGTTTACCTCGCTGTCTCACCAAAGGATCTACGAAAGACTCGACACAATGTGTTGTTCATTCAGGCCTTCTGTCCGAACGCACCCTGAAACCCTTGTCCAGTACATTCCAGTATTGAGATTAAGGCACCGGAATAGGAACCAGCAATATTCCACCGGTCCCTGACAGGCCAGCCAGCACAGGAAAGTTTGTAGCGGAATCTCGATTGCTGAGCGTGTAGACATACAGGAAAGAACCTGTCGCAACGGACGTATCAGGATCCGAGGGGTCCAAAAGGTTCTTGATCGTGAGCACACCGAAATTGCGATGATAAAGAGTTGAGTTTCCTGCAAAGTCTTTCGACTCATTGAGATCCCACGGCCCATTCGTTGAATAAAGTTCCAGTGCGGTGTCAAAAACAAATGCCTGATTCGTTGTTTTGCCTCCCCTCGACAGAATTGAAGCCGATCCACAGAACGCCCCTGATTCATTGATGGATCGGACAGTCAGCCCAGAAAAGAACTCCTGAGAACCATTCCAGATGAATCGATATGCGTCTCCGTTGCCAATTTGCCCGACAACTGTGCGTTCGTTGTTGACTTTGGGCAGGTGTCCCATAGCGGTGGAAACCCCCAGATCTAGCGGCTCTTCTAATCCCGACAACGGGTCGAAGTTATACAGGTAGTGTCCATAAGTGCCGTCTTCACGCGAGTAACGCACAACAAGATCACCCCAGTCATTGATGTCCGACGCAAGAGAACTGCTTGTGATGTTCCTGTCCGGAATCTCATACAGCGTTGGGGGAGCCTGATTCCATTCAATCATCACCGCCCGCACCTCCTCAGGTGCCTGTCCCCACGCTGTTGCAGTTGGGTACATGTAGGCCGCGATCTGACCGACGTCGTTAATACTGGTCGCCTTTCGAATAACCCACCCATCGGGTATGCCATTAACAACAGTATTCAGATCCACTCCTTGCTCCAAATTGGAATTCGGATCGTAAAGAAATGCCCTGCGAGCATCTGCTGCTCCATCACCATTGCCATCGTAGTTGAAAGAACCTACTGTCTGCCCCTGACTGTTCATGTCCTGTACCTCATCCAGCGACAGAGCACCTGGAACGGCCCAGAGCTGAACTTGATAACGCACTGGAGGAAGTGTGGTTCCGCCGCCCTTTGGGGGTTTTTGTGCGAAGGCGGGTGCAGAAAATGTCAGAATTGACAGGCTGGCGATCACAGACAACAAGAAGTGGGGCGAGAACTTTCTGGACATGTTCATCTCCGGTAGAAGCAATCGTTGAGGCAGTAACATCCGCACCCCAATGCGATATTGCCAAACCGTTGTCCGAAGATTTCCTGACAAAATCTGCGACTTGAAGAAAAAAGCAGAAATGCAGGCCCATACCGGCAACAAAAGGAACCTCGTCGGATCAGGCGACGCCGGTTCGGGCACGCTCTCTACTGCAGTTCGACAGCGAACCAGGAAAGAGCGTACTGCCAGTATCCATCGGCCGTCGAGCGAGGGATTCCCAATACCTCTGCCGCTTCGCGGATCGTCAGGCCGCCATACAATCGCAATGTTACAACGCTAGCGACCAGTGGATCATCCGTCCGCAATCGCTCAAGGGCCTCATCGACTTCCAACAACTGGTCGGGAGAATGAATGATTGTGGCATCGGCAACACCAGCAAGATCAAAGTCCTGGACGCGATCAACTCCAACCCCTCGCTTTTGCCGGGACTTCGCCCGAGCCGATTCAATCAGGATTCTCCGCATCGCTTCCGAAGCGGCAGCAAAGAAATGCCCGCGGGAATCCCAGCTCGGCGTTTTCTTCGAATCCACCAATCGCAGGTATGCCTCGTGAACGAGTGCCGTCGCCTGAAGCGTGTGATCAGGACGCTCACTGGCCATTCGAGCCGCAGCCAGCTTTCGCAATTCCTCATATACCAGCGGCAACAACTCCCGGGCAGCGGAAGGGTCTCCCGCTTCAATCTTTGAAAGGATAAGTGTGACGTCATGCATTCGAAAGAGTCTACAGATCGTAATGTTCTGAAGCAAGAAGTGGCGTAGCTGATGCTACTTTGGATCAACGAAGTTGTTCATTGAAAGATCCGATAGCGAGAACGTTTGCCGGGAACACATTGAGTCAAAAATGAAGCAGTATTACTCATGAAATCAGTGACAAAACCCGGCGTCACCACTGCCGGCACCCTAAGCCTCACATCGCCCCACAACTCCTTTTACACAAAATAGTTACGCGATTTTGAACCCGGTCTTGAAAACCGAATTGCCCGCAAGGGTACCCAGGGTTCAAATCCCTGTCTCTCCGCTCAGGTCGCCCAATTG
>JAEUIH010000114.1 GCA_016795105.1 Planctomyces sp. | reverse complement strand
GGGAGAGAGAAGTCATAGGTTTTCAGTTTAAGGGCGAGTACGCAGGTGCTAGACCCCAATGAGCCGGGGCGGCTGTGGGAGAGGCTCAGGCTCCAGTTCAGCAGGCAGCTCAGGCTCCAGTTGTGCTAGACCCCAATGAGCCGGGGCGGCTGTGGGAGAGTGGGAATCACGAAGTCTAAGATCCAAGGGGCGTACAACGTGCTAGACCCCAATGAGCCGGGGCGGCTGTGGGAGAGATGGAAGAGCATGTGGCCTGTCCACCTGTTGATGGTGCTAGACCCCAATGAGCCGGGGCGGCTGTGGGAGAGAGCGTACTTTCTAAATCGTTGATGTGCAATACTTTAGGAAGCATGTTTGCAGACCTCTCGAGGGCAACGACTCTGTTCACTTTATTGTATACCCTGGTGTTGAATTCTCTCTGTTGACGTAAAGCACTGCAGGAAAACAATTTACAGTGCGAAAATGACTTGCAGACCCGAATTCAAAAACATGGGCTTTTTCAATAGCGCCACGGGGTCTGCAAAATCAAGCCGCTGTCATCTGATCAGCACCTGTCCAAGGCCCTCCGTGAAGTTCTTGCCCACATGCAACCACTCGCCAGCTGCCAGCAGCCGCCACAGATTGCCGGGGCCATCCGGTAACGTGATTTCTCCGCGACAGCCGTAGATCTCGGTATCGTTTCTCTGATAGTCGAATTCCTCGCCGTGCCACTCACATCGAAGATCAAAGCATTCTGCAATGGCTTTCCCCTCCAACTGCTCCCAGTTCAGAACGTGCGGCTCCAGATGCATTCGGTGAACTCGACCCAACAGGTTCTGAATCACCTGCTGCAAACTCAGATGGTCACTCGTGCGACCACGTTTGACAGCCACCGGACTTCCCTCACCATCCAAGCCTTCATGACATGCCCCTAGGTCTTGCGTTCCGGATTTCAATCGCGTGACGGTTGGAAAGATCAGACGGCATGGCTGCAGCGGGTCAACGCCCGTAACAGGCCACGGCACATCAGCAAGTGTCCATGGTTCTTGGGCATTAGCTGCGGGGCCAGTCTGAATCCGGCCATCGGAATGCAGCACAAACACCGCCCGAATCTGAAACGGTTGGCGGACACCGTCAACCTTCAGGCCAAATTCCGCCGCCTTTTCCCAGGCCTGTAATAGCGTGCGGCCATGCAGCACTGCCGATCCGAACACGATGAAATCAATCGCAGGATTGAGCTGACGGTCAACTGGAGCCGGCCGAACGATGTAACGGGGTGAAGCGGTATTGTCGCCAGCCTCCTGGACTCGGAAGACCGCTCGGTACACATATTCATCCAGATCCTGCAACGCCTTTCCGAACGCCCCTCGCAACCCAGCCACGGTCGCCATCACCCCCGGTGTATCGAGCCAAATCCTCCACGCCAGCACCGGCACCCCGCGAAGGGCCGATTTGAGTGTCGACTGAATTGCATTCCATTCCTTGTTATTGGATTTCATACGCCTCCTCTCCTGGCGCGACCTGAAATTCGAATTGATCATCCTGCGTCCATGAGATCACTGTCACTTTTATCCCCTGGCGGGGCTGATTCTGGTTAGCTTCCAGCACCGGAATAACAACTGGCGGATGGTATCCGTCGCCAGGATTCGGTCTCACTACTGCGGCCCGCTCCTTTCCGGCGATGATCGCCTTCGCGTATGATCGTTTGTTTTTCGGGTATCTCGGATCTGGTATCAGCACTGCGTCGAATACAACTCTGTTATTGATGATCTCGTCGCGGCGAGCGCGCCAGACATCTTCCGAACTCGGTTCTGGAAAAGGCAACACTACGGCCAACTCCTTGGCGAGTTGAGATAGTAACTGTTTGCTGCTGACTGGCGGGCTGTCCGCCCCGCCATAAGGCACACTCGGTGTTTCGAATGTGATCATTGCAAACTGAAACCCAGCGACGTGAGGTTTGCCGCTGAAGTGAACCGGGGAAGCAAAGCGTTTGATCTCCTTTGATCGCAGAGGCCTCTTTGCTTCAGGGTCATTTTGGTGCCTCAACTTTCCGTCGGCATCCAGGGCGTACTCAGATTGTAGGTCGAAACCAGTGGCTCCAAACTTTGTCTTTCGAGGCAACCCAAGTCCCGCTTTGAAACGCCTGTGTTTTCGGCTTGAGTGGCTGGCAAACCGCTGAAGTTCCGCTCCCAGCAAATCTATGCCGCACATGGCATCCATTGCTTCCCCGGTAAGATTCCTGCAAAGGAGCAACTGTGGTTCAGCCGCCAGCATTTCGAGAGATGCGGATCCTGCGATGTCGCAGCTGAATGTCTTATCTCCAAGGTTCAATCCCTCCCGAAACGACTTTCCGGCCCCACGAGCTGATTCGACGAGCATCCGGATGTCATGTGATGATTCCAGCCTTAATTGACCAATGTCGACAGAACCAAATCCCTTTCCAGACCTCGCGCCCATCCCGCCAAACGTTTGCAGGAGCCGCAACGAGTGGACGACCTGAAGGACATGATCTCTTTGGGAAATCGTGATGCCGTGATCAGGCGGTTGCGGACTGGCGGCTGGAATTCGAATACGAATTTTCCATTCACTCCCCGCATTCGCCATGAAACGCTGAGTCTCCTTGTACGGTGTTCGATCAGGCGGATTCTGTTCGTCTCGCAGATTGGCGGACTTCCCAAACGGCTTGCTGGCTCCGTCCATACCATACGCGGCATAGAAGAGCCCCTGAACTGTCTTGTTCCCGGAGGTAATCGGCTCTATTTTGTAGTCGTTGTCCGCTTTGATGATTGCATGTCTGGGAGCGTCCCATTGATACCAAGTCTTGCCATTCCTGCGTTTAAGCACCCATTCCACTGCCTCATCTCGCTCATCAAACCGCCGCACGCTGCAGCGACCAGCAACCGGCGAGATTTTCACCGCCAAGCGTCGCCCTGCGTCCGTCGAGCCAAAGAGAAGTGACTCATAAAGCCGCAATTCATCCGGCGGCAGGAACCCGGCGTGCATCGTTCTCCACCACCAGCGCAGGCGGCTCTTGAAGGGTTTGCCGACGAGATTGCATTCGCGTTCCAGCAGCTTCACTAGCGTGTCATCATCCAGGTTCAATTGTCCTTTCTTCAACTTTTCGATCGTCTGACCCGCGGCGGCCAAAAAGGCCGGAGTGGTCAGCGAAAGTGTCATCGAAAGCACGATGTCTCGGCCGTGGCGACGGACTTTGATGCCGGGCAGCAAATCACGAATGAGTTTGAAAAACTCTTCGTCGCTGGGGTCGCATACTGATTCATCATCGAGCTTGCGGATGTCTAGGTCTTTCAAATTGACTCCCTCCGTGGAGCCCGTTCCTGCAGATCCAGTAGGTTGGATGGAGGAAAACTGAAATCGCCTCACGTCGTCATTGAAGTATCCGTAGCCCACGCCCGTCTTTGCCCCGATGCCCGTGTGAACGAGTGCTTCCGCAAGCCATTTCTGAGCGAGTTCAAAGAGTTCATCGATCACCTCCGGACCGCGTTTCATCAGAGGGAACTCAAAACGGGCTCCGGGGCGGGTCGCCAGAAAGAAGACCATATTGGGAGCTTCCCAGTCTCCCGGATAGCCTTTGCCGTCGTAGTAGTCCCGATGATGATTGTTGAGGATCTCGACCTGCACGCGAACGGATCCGTCATCCGTATCGCCGGTCGTCCAGCGGGCCGGAATGCCGGCAGCGAAGCGGATGCAGCCGATACTCGAGGCCGGCCCGTTCGCATCGTTTACAGCTTGTCCTGATTGACCTGCAACAACTGCGTTCGTGACGGACTTTGGAATCCAGCGACTGCGGTCTCGTTGATCGTCTGCCCAGCCAAAGACCTGTTCAATCTTCCGCCACGCAGCCACCGCTTTCGTCAACTCATCCGTGTCCATCGGCTCGATGGAGTCTGTTTTGGCTTTGTATTGCTCGGCGAACCAAACAGTTTCTGCGTACGAACGAGCACAACCTTTGACTGCCGAATCTGGTAATTCGAAGAAGCCATAAATGGGATGCAGCGGCAGCCCTGCATTTTCATAAACGCCGGGTCGCGAAACTTCGATGGCAATCGATGTGTCTGCAACCGCATCCAGAATTACAGCACCGCGTGCCTTGTAGGTGTATAACAGCCGTTTGCGGTATTCCTCGAAGGCCGAAGTGAGTTCCGCTTCCGGAGAATTGAAGAACTCCGCGAACTGGTACAGTTTGACCTTTTGCGCTTCCTGATTGTTTACCGTTTCGTGAAAGCCAGGTTCGTCAAAGCAGTGAAATCTTGCCAGAGGGTGTGTGCATGTGCTGGTCATTGTTTTTCCTCATCGCCCTCGTCATGTGCATCCGCTGAAGCCTCAGATGGTGTCCCTTGTGCCTCTGCCGTAACTTTTGGCGCGACGAGCCTCAGGTGTTCGATGTACGCAAGAGTTTCTTCCAACACTTCGAAATAGCCATCGTGATTCCCTTCACCATTGCCCGCCGCGATTATCAGGGCATTCTTCGCCTTTGCGCGATCGGTAATTGATGATGTGCCGCCACGTCTCACGTTTGCCACAAACCCTGCAATCTCGATCAGCAGCGTTTCAACACCTGTTTTTTCTGCGTCGTGATACAACAATGCTAACCCCCGCGCGAGCCCAAGATTGCGGATACTGACTCCCAAACCTTCAAGAGCTTTGCAGAATTCTGCAAACTGTCCTTCATCCAGCGTTTCGGACGCACCTTTAATGGCATCCCATGCGTGAATCGCACGCTGCTGGTCCACGTTGATCATTGTCATCTGGATCCTCTCCCGCCACGAACAAGGGCCGCGGGCGTATTGTTCCATTTCAGAATGGACACGCCTGCATCCTTCGATTGGTCAGCCCCGAATTGCAATACATTGTGAGTCTTTCCGAGCTGCTCTTTCACATACTTGTGGACGTCCTGAGCTGCCATGACATGAGTGCCGCGTGTGGCTTCCGAGCGAACAGTGGCGTAGAGAAGTGTTTCCGGGGGAAGCAGTTCCATGGAAAACAGCAAACCCTTTGCGACAGTCTTTGTGTCGTAGTCGAGCGAATTCCTCTGCACGACTTCGGTCTTGTATCGAACCAAATGCGAGAATGCTTCGTTGGAGACCATCACGAGTCTTTGCTTGAAGTCCTTGTTGGTACAAGCATCCGTGTTCAGTGCGAATTTATTGAACCACTCGGTGACCTGAGACAGGGCCCGATCACACTCAGTGTTCGATTTCTGCTTAAACGTCAGCTCTGCCAGGCGGACACACTTTGATGTCTCTCGCAGGAATGCGACCGCGGCATCGTCTGCGAACAATGCTTCGCCAGCGGCAAAATCGAGGTTCGGAAACGTGTTCGGCAGGCAGTTTGCTGTCTCTGTTCCGAACTGAAGCAGCGAACTCATCCGGCGGGCAATCAGGTTGCGCTTCAACTGCAACAGCACTTCCGGGCAGGTGATCCAGGCAAAAACTCCTCGATGACTGCAGATCGGAAATGCCAGAATTCGAGCCGGACTAATGCGGACGGCCCCGCTATGGGCATCCTCTGCCTCAGCAATCTCGCGGGGACCAAAGACGGCTGTTAGTTTCTCGTTCGTGCTGTTAATCGAGCTCCTTTTCAGGTTTTGTTTGTCTTCTTTTGCTGCTGCGGAATAGTCCTCGTGATACTGTGCGTCGCAGCATGCCGAACGAAATCCCCCCTTCATCTGACTGCGGGGGATGATGGGCCAACGCGTGTGGGCTTCGCGGGCGATCACCGCATCAATGCCATCGCGGCTTTCGCCGGTGCCACAGTGCATCGATTCGATCACGTGAATCACGATTAACGCACTGGTAGATCCTGACGGTAAAGTCCCAAGGGATGAACCAGTGTGAGGTTTTTTCTCTACTTTTTCTTCGCTCACTTCATTGCTCCGATTCCAGATTGAGTCCGCCCATGGCTGTTCCCCAGCCGGATATACTCCCAGGTTCCAACGATGAATGTTCCCCAGCCGTGGGCAGCGTAGGGCTCAGGACTGAGACTCGGCAATTTGACAATCTCATTCCTTGCTGTGGTCTTTTCATCTTCCGTACCGTCCAGTTCCACGTAGTAAACACTTCCTGCAGCAGCGGCAAACCGAGTCGGCTGCGGGCATCGCCGAGCGGCATCCCAACCAGAGACCGGAAAGCTGCGTGGAATTGAGGCAGACACGAGCTTGACTTTGCCTGTTGTCAATACCGTCTCTAACGCATCAGGTCGGGAAAAATCCTTAGCCAGCACCGGCGATGTCGCCAGCAGCAGCAAACGATCCGAAGCGGGCACCTTTGGTTGCAGGAGGTCGAAAAGTCCAGTGGCTTCGACCTGGACCTCGCCGCCACGGCCCCCGAAGCCAATGCAGCCAACTTCCTGCATGAATTGGTCGACTTTGTCTTTGGCCTCAGACGGCACATCCAGTTCCACATAGAAAACGGTTCGGGGACATGGCCGACCGTTTTCGTTCGTTCCACCGGGAAAAGCCAGCTGACACGGCGCAAAGATCCGGCCTTCAACGACAGAACTCGTATCGAGATTTCGATCAATGCCAACAGACGGGACTTCAGTGAACAATTCGCATTGAGGGACGAACCATGACTGTTGATCCCTCCGGTTCGCAACATCTGCAAACGTCGTGATGTTTTGGCGTCGACTCAGATACCACTGGACTCCTTCCGGCCGCAGGTAGCGATCAACAAACTCCGACGGTTCCGGCTGAAGACTCCAAAGCGGATGAAGTCCTTGTCCTCCGGATTTCGAGCACAGTACCTTCGTGAATGCTGTATCGAGCGGCTCAAGCAGTGACCATCGCCCAGTCCGTTCGGAATGCTGAATCCCCGTGGGCAATGGCAACAGGACTTCATCATCTCGACCGGACGAATTCGGAAACTGCTGCATCAGCCACGGACCGCGAGCACGCACGCTGGCAATCCATTCGTGCTGCTCGAAACACGTACGTACTGCTTCGCGGAATGCCGCCTCGCTGCTCAGCTCTTTCGCACACACGCTCTTGATATGATTGTCGAGACCCTTGATGCTATTTCCAAAGTACTGCAGCAACGCAAATCGCAGCGCTCCAGTCAGTGTTTGTGGTGTCGGCAGCAGGCCACGGTGAAGGAAACCGCCTTCCAGTGGCCGACCATCGCGAAACTGCAGCGGCCCCATCGGGTTCAGCACCATCGCCATTCGTTCAAATGAATTTGACTGAACTCCGTGCTGTGTGCTTGATTCTGCAGCGTCGGTTGATGACGTGGTCATGACGATTCCTTTCCAGCACATGACACAGCGATATCACACATGTCGAAAAACTGTCCAACAGCCGCCATGACGGTCCGGTAAGTCTCCCGCTGCAGCCGAGGGGCGACAGTCGCGACATAAAGTCTCACGAAATCCGACAGCACGTCTGCAGCTTCAGCAGATTGCCTTGCGTCGATCCTGTTCAGCGACGGCAGCAATTCTCGAAGCTGTTGGAACTCCTTCAGCAAACGCTGTTGGGTTTTCTGATCTGAGTGGCTGACATATTGACTGAGTCGTGCGATGATCGCCGGATGAACTTCCATGTCGTCGGTATCAAATGCCTGCAATGTTGTCTGCCAGTCTCGTTGTAATCTTGTCAGCCAGTTATCGGATGCCTTCACATCACCATTGCCCTGATCCGGGTCGCGGAATGCCGCGACTAATGCACGAAACAACGGGGCAAGTTCCCAGGGACACGCCGTCTTGACTGTGCCGCCGGAGCGTTTGCTGAAAGATACCTGACAGAAATTGCGACCACGTGACTTTGCCAGAGCCATCATGTCCCGCGCTTCCTGCAGGACGGCACGCAGGTCGGTCGTGCAGTGTGCAATCGCGATGCCGGCAGACATTGTGCCTGCGTAACCGAAATACTGATCTTCAGAAAAACGCTGTCGTATCTTTGTCGCTGCGTCAAAGACGTCAGTAACAGGCAGCAGTGCCAGAAATTCATCGCCACCATTGTAGATCAACTGCCCTTCGTGCTGCCCGATCACTTCCGGAACGACATCTTTGCCAAATTGGGACTGTCGCTCTGAGATCTCCATGTGATAGGTCGGTGTCAGCGGTCGACGGCAACTGAGTACGTCGTCAACGTCGATGTCAGGACTCCAGGTCTGTGACTCTTCGACAAGCTTACGCTCCGAGCGAAGGTAGGGCAGCGTCTTGCCGGCGAGCCGTTGATGGCAATTGTCTGCGTCCATCAACAACACGGCATAATAGACCGGCGGTTTCGTGGTAACTTTCTGAGCAATACTCTGAAGGTTACTCTGAAACTTTTCGAACTGCTCTTTTTGATCAAGAGTTGCCTGGTCATCCAGGCATTTGACATGTAGCCAATGCCCATCCCATTCCGACACGTCCTTCTTGAGGATCTCGGCAACCGTCACCATATTGCTTTCTCCGTTGGGCACTTTCGTTTTGCCTTCGCCGACGGGCACTTTCGTCTGCAACCACCGAGCAGCCGCCAACCGAAAGTTGTCGGTGAATGTCGGTAGCTGCCAGCCCTCACAGTGAGGAGCCAGTCGCTTGATGAGCCCTAACGCGCAGAATTCCTCGCCCTTCTTCAATCGCAGTTGACTGTTCTTCTGCAATTGGCTCCAAAACGCCTTACTGTCCGTGTATCGATCCGGGCCGATCGTCTCGAACGAGCCGAACATTCGGCATTTGTGAGGTGTGGATTCACTAAGCTTCGGCAAGGTCACTGGTGTCTGGCGGTTCAAATAGCGGACCGGGTGCTGAGCCGAGAGAAGACGATTTGCCAGTTGTGTCAGAATCTGCCATCGGCCCGTTTCGTCTGCGTGTTCCAGTTCCAGTAGTGTGGCTGTACGCTTCAGAATCGTGAGTTCGGGGAATCGATCGGAAAAGAACATGCCTCCTAAGGCCTGAGCAATCAGATCATTTGGCAGTTTTTGGGCACTGAGTGGAACCGTCACGATTCGCGTTTCCCAGCAGGATTCGACCTGTTGCTCCCATCGCTTGTCCCATTCCTGAAACCAGCTTGCGTTTGCACCTCTGGCAAGGGCTGCAGATTGAACTCGTTCTGCTAGATGTATGCGAACCTTTCCTGAGACCTCGAGCCATGCTTCTGAGAAAGCATCTCTGCATTTGGCATCAAAGTCAGTTGGATTTTCGTCTGCATCTGTATCCGGAACGACAGCCAGAAAGCGGTGAGGCGTCAGTGCGATTTCGCCCATGCCTTGTGGGCTGGTTTTCCGGGTCGTTTCGGGACTAGTTTCGGAATTCGGATATGAGGATGCCTTCTTACGGGACGGTTTTCGGGGATAGATGATGAGACCTCCCAGCGACTCCACCTTTTCAATCACTTTACGCACCAGCTTTGAAAGGATGAGACTGCCGGACCACAGGTCACGTAGTGATCGGGATGCTTCAATGAATTCCTGCACGGGCGAAAGTGCAAACAGCAGGATGGAACTGTGTTCCACGGTGAGGCGTTTCAATCGTTCATCGGATTGGAGTTCAGTCTCATGATACGATGACCAATCCTGCAACTGCTTTGACAGCAGAGTCGTTGAATCTGATTGTGTTTCAATCGCGGTCATTGTTCGCTCGCCAAGGAATTCACTTTGGTTCGTCGCCGGACTCGGCAGCCACACTTTCGCTGGTCTTCGGTAACTGGGCATCGCCGGAAATGAGCTTGAGACCAAACTCGCCCACTCGTTCCTGAACAACCAGAGTGTGCTTTCCGGGAATCGGCTGATTGGTTTTGGTGTCCGTCTGTCCGGCGTACGTCACAACAAAGGCACCTTGGGGAGCTGCCTTGATCAAACAATCTGTCAGAAATGCAGAACCACTTGTACGATTGAAGATTAGTCTGCACGACTGGCCGTTTGGAATGTCGTTTATGAAGGCAGTGACGATCTCCTTGATCCGCTCCTCCACAATGGATGCCGACGTGTTTCTGATGTCAACATTCTGCACGGATATATCGTGCTGTTGGACCTTGATTAGACTCTCTGTGGCGTCCACTTTCGACGCGGTGTCCCCGTCATTCGCTGCAATGACCAGAGATTCTTTCGGCTGAAACACCTTCCTGTCGAGGAATGGCAATTCCCAGGATCGACTCAGAATGGAAATGCAATAGGTATTCAACGCCGTCAGGCCACCGCATGCAGCCTCCCATTGCTCTCTGAGTTTCGGGACAACATGTTCATGTCCAGACAACGTGCCCTCCTGCATGACCGTCACATGAAATTCGCTGCGTTCACTTTGCGTGGCGAGGCTGGAAAAGTAACTCTGCTGGGCCTCTAAGGAGTCCTCGTTCGTCGGACGACACTGGTACCATTGACGCATGGCCCGAAGGTCCTGCAGCAACGAATCTTTCCGACCTGTGACAAAGCCGTCCGGATCAATTTCGACGACTTCCTTAACGGATTGGTTGTTCTCGAGAAACTTGTTCGCAACAGCGATCTGTGACTCTGGCAAAAAGAAACGGACCTTCTTGCCCGACTGGCCCGGCGCTAATTGGAGTAATCTTGCGTACTCCTCGGCCAGTAATAGCTTGTCACTGATCGTTTCGGGGCCGACCGACCTGACACCTTTGAAACTCCGTCCATCGGGACCGGGTGATCCACAGCCTGTTGCCAGACAGAACGGCTCCGCCTTTCCTCCCCGAACCGCGACGAACAGAGATGTGATTAAGGACGTGAACGCGGATTCCGACGAAACGAGGCCGACAAAGATCGCATCGAGAATCCTCTCGGGCACCTGTTGTCCAAGCTCTAAGTTCGCCTGAGGATCCGGTTCCAATTCCAGCCACTTGCTGGGCGGTGCCAGTTCTGGCCAGAAGTGCAAAGTCCAGTCGTCGTAGGCACTCCGATAGTGGCTTTCTCCTTCAACGTTTTCTTGTTTGAGTGTGTTCCGCACCTTCTGAGCCAAATGAAGCAGACTGTTTGGGAGTCGTCTGTCATCACGCAAGTAGGAACCGGATGGACAAGAGTCTCTGTGGTACCATCGAACCGGCACTAGGATTCTTGAGTTCAGCAGAAACTGACGACCAAGTCCTACATAAGCCAAAACTGTAGCACCCGGCTGTTCGCGAAATGCATCCCAGAGGATTCCTGCCGTCGGCACCACATTGCCATTCACGAATGCGTCTTTGAGTTTGTCCGCATCGTCTTCGCTGAGCCCCTGCTCTTGTGCGATCGCCCAGAACTCCTCTGCGTCAAGCCGTTTGACAATCGGCTTTGTCCGCTCCGGATTAAGCCAAAGCATGGCCAAGTCCGGAGGTAGGTAGTTGCAGATAAGTTTAGAGAATCCACGAACCTGTTCGGGAGGGTCCAGAACGAGGTGGACGCGAAGCAGCTCTGAGAATTCTCGTTTTGATGGCATCCGCTTCTCGCGATTCATATGCTCGGATATCGATGGTCAGGATTAGAATTGGAATTCGGCAGCCTCCAAATGACTCACTCCGGATCATCATTTGTCTTCAAGGACACAGATCGCCTCATTCCCTTCTCCGTCGATGAGTTTCCATCGCTCGGAGAATGAATCACCGCAAACATCCAGGAATTTGATACTGGAGAGCCACAACGAATGGCTTCTGCCTTGTTCGCTGTAAAGCATCTCATGCAAGTGTGAGCCATCAAGTCGAGAAATTTGCACTGGTTGAGGAATCCCCTTTCCCTGGATTTCGAACTTGAGGCACTCCTCACCTCCGTCTGGAGCAGTTTTCAGATTCTTGCCCTTGTCCTGATACAAGCGCAGACGGACGGATATTTCTTCCGAAAACTTGACCCGGACTTGCAGGACCTGATCTGACATCGGGGAGATCTGTGGCCCTTGATCTGCAACCAGACCGGGCTGCACAAAGCCTTTCCACTTCGCTGCATTCCTGAAAGAGTCGTCCTGCCCGGATTGCCACCACGTTTGCATTAATCGCTCCGTTTCGCGGGACGCGTCGTAGGCAGAGAGATTCGATGTCTGCAGCAGCCAGGAAAAGACTTGTCTTGCGCCCTCCATATTCCGCCACGACGCATTTTCGAGTTGTTTCAATACATCTGCAGAAAACTCATCTGCGAATTCCCGGACCCGTGTTGGAAGCAGATGTGTGATCGGATCCATGAGCAACAACTGCTGCTGCAACGTTTGGTCCTCCCCGATTGCCCGCTCGACATCTGCCAGAACCTCAGGATCCGAAATGCCGCCAATGGAATAGAGAAAAAGCAGTTCGCCATCAATCTCACCGATTCCAGACATCCGACAACTCCTAAACAGGAAACGCGTTTTCTTGCAAATCTCATTTTTCAAAATACTCAGCCGCTATCTTCGCTCTAGCTCCTGCATAGAGGCGCAATGCTTCCGACTCGGAAACACCAATATTGCTAGCAGCTTTCTGTAGCCAATTCTCGCTCTTGTTCTTTTCCATACTCGCCTTTATGAGCTTCTGCTCGTTTCGAGACAGCCGTTGTATGAATGTTCTTAAGCTCAGCCGGTCGTTGTTCACATCAGGCAACGTCTGCGTAGTATCCGGAACCTCATTAGGGTTCTCCATCTCAACGACCTTCCAACCCGCCGATCGTTGATTCTTTCTTCGCTTCGAGTACGCCTTGTACGAGATGTCGTATCTGTGGCGGGTTACCACATTCCAAGCGTCGCGCATCATTCCTTTTGGCATCAAGAGAAGTATCCATGACTTCAGTTGATTACGTTGCTGTTTTCTGCAATTACGGGCCGCCTGCGAACTCAGCGTCTCGGAGTTGTCAGAATCTTTTGTCACGGGGTCTTCACACCCAGGATTCGAATTGACGGTTGACTCAGGACGGCTCAAATAGAACTCGCCGCACTTCTCAACAACTCGTATATATGACCACCTTGCATACAGGCGAACCGTATGATTAAACTCATCCTTCTTGACTGGTTTTTCCAGTAGCCATCCTGCGAACTTGCGAAACCGACGCCTGAGGAAACTGTCATGGAAAAGGTCGTCCGCCAGTTTCTCCCATGCTTCCAAATGCAAATTGACAAATCTGTGCCCATTAATTTCAAAGCTTTCGTGTCCTATAGGCGTGTTGAGCATTGACAGGACAGCTGTGTAAAGCCTGCGTACAAACGTGTAGCCCCTCCGTTCGTCATTCGGCGATGTTTCATCGTATGAAACCTGTACCGCAAGATTGAATGCAGACGCCAACGCGTTTTTTCGCTCGTCTTCCATTTTAAGGCGATCCCAGTCCTCACCAACGTCACTCATGTGTCACCTCCGCCTCAACAGTGCCAAACCGCAATCGATCTCCGAGGTCCAGCACCGCTGTGGAGTTTTGAAGTTCTACGGTTGAAAGTCGCGTCCAGGAGTGATTCTCCCATCGATACGTTCCGTTCGTTGACATGTCTTCCAGATGATACTCCGATGAAATCCGACGGATGCGTGCATGGCGTGCACTGACCGTCGCGTCATTCCCCAGCAATTGCCGGGTCAGCACCATTGTTGCTCGCCTTAGGGGGATTTTCCCGAAGTTTCCGGAAAGAGCAAGCACGCGATAGGCCCCTCCGCACATCGAACATGACCGTTTGCCGGAGTCTCCGAGGTCGGGCGCTCCGCAATGCGGGCATACGTAGACTTCGCTCAGCGCCCTTTGCAACGAATCCCGCCATTCCAACGCGGACGGACGTGTATCACGATCTGATGACAGGCCTCGACGGAACAGCGACTGAAGCTTCGCGTTCAAGACACGCACGTCGTAGCCCTCTACGTTCCTGACTTTGCCGGTTTCCCGTGATGGATCCAACAGCCAATATCCTGCGTGCATCGATTGCACGAACTGTTCACGTGTGTCGTCATACCCGCTACAGGGACTCTTGCGGAGCAGCAACTCATGCAGCATGACTGCCAGTGAGAAGCGATCTGAGTACACGTCCGGACGTCCCGAACGCTGCCGAAGTTCCGGAGCGAGAAAGTCGGGGTGTCCCAGCATGGGCGATGGATCCACGCCCGCGATCGAGAAGTTGTCGATGTCGATCAATTTGAGTGCGTGATAACCGTCATGGCACGCGACCAATGCGTTGTTGTTGTGCAGGTCGCCATGCGTCAGTCCGTTTTCATGACACACGGCCACAGCATGCGTCAATGCAATTGCCACGGAAATCCCTTCCTGGAATGCCAGCGTCCCGGAGTCAATCAGCGTTGTGATGCTGTCGCCTTCACAAAAAGGAGTAACGTGCCCCAGACATCCACCGCTGTCCACGATGTCGAGTGGAGCACAAAGAACATCTGACAATTGGTCGAGCCGCAGGGAATGCAGGAATGCAAGCCGACGACGTGTTGCATCGGTGTGAAACTGCTGTCGAAACAACTTGACAGCGACTGCCTGTCCCTTCCCGGACAGCGCAAGGTAGAGAGCTCCCTGGCCCCCTGTACTAAGCAGATCGCCCATAAAATACGTTTCACCACTGGAACCAGTTAATTGTGTCCCTTTGATTTGACTGATCATCGTGCGAGTCCTTTGGTTGAGGTTGAATTAAAAGGCACCGGTTCAACGTGATCGACGTTCGCCCGCAGATGTTTGCGGCTGGTTTCGCAGACCCCTCGCGTGTTGCTGTTTCCGAAATTAACAGATGGTTCTGATTTCGCGATTTGTCCATCTAGCAAAAGTGCCAGCGTCATGTTGTCATCGCAAACGTAACCCGCCGAATCGCGCGTGTCACTCCAGCGTTGGAGTGTGTCATCGATCGCTTCTTGCGCATTGCCGCCGTGATCGCATAGTTTTACTCGAACGTGTTCCGCCAGTGCCTCGGGTGTGAACAAGTCGGCTACGCCGTCCGTACAGGCAATGGTCAAGGCTCCCGGCTGTCGGATGTGCTCCAGAAGTTCATGTTGTCCTACGGTGACGGGTCCCAGGGATGCCGTCAGAACATTGGAGCGTCCGTCTTCTCGATGTGGACTCAAGAGCGAATGGACGGCACCGTCAGCGTCGGAGACGATGACTGCTCCGTCGCCGATATAGCCACACGTCGTTGTGTCGCCATGATTCACGACGATGATCAGGGTCGTGCGAAATCCAAAGTCTCTCCGTTCTCGTCGCGTAGTCAGTTCGCTGTACCCTGCACGACGCGCTTCGTCGGCAAGGTGATCGCTGACGGATCGAAACGTCTGTTCGACGGCTTGCCGTGTCGGAATCCCGGATTGAAGTTGGTCCCGCAGGGTCTGTTGGGCGACTCTCACAGCCAACGAGCTGGCTTGTGCGCCACGAGGAACGCCGCCGCAGCCGTCAGCCACGATGGCGATATCGAAGCGACGGCCCGCGACGTCAAGAACGAACTGGCTGGCAGCATCCTGATTCTCCTTGCGAACGTTCCCCTGAACTGATCGCACACAAGATGTCCATGGCCGTGCAGATTGCTCAATGTGATCCAACTCGGGCAGTTTTCCATGAACAGATTTGATCTGCTGCTCCGGTAACTGAAGCCGCCCTCGTTGGTCGCTCAACAACATGCGGGCACCGTGTACGCCGGAAACACGGTTAGACTCTGAGACAGATTTTTTTCGAAACTGCAGCCGCATAACGGCACTGCCGGAATCGACTGTTTCAGCAGGCTTTTCGTCGGGAACCAGAGCTTTGTCCGAGGCTGCGTAGTTCCGCGTATAGAATAGTGGATCGTTGATGTCTGCCAGACCGGGGTTGTCTGTCAGCTTTCTTCGTTGCAGCTTCGATTTGTTGGCAGGTTTCTGTGCTCGGACGTGCGAGGACTGCCGCAAACGAGTGGCCTGTTCCTTTTGCGGATTCCGGGGCAGTTCTGGGCTGCGATGGAGCGACTTGATCTCGCTTCGCAGTCGGCGAACATCCTGCACTGCCAGCAACGAAACAACCAGCGCCAGAACGCAGATCAACAACTTCGAGTCGACACGGGACTCCAGCGACTTTGGTGTTTTCTCTGATGGAGTTCCAACATTTGGCCGGTGTTCGTTGCCAGCCTGCTGGATTTCGAATTCTTGCAGCAATTCACTTGATTCCTCGATTGACTGTCGCACTTTCGAAAGCTGCTCGCCAGGATCGAGCTCTTCATTTGCCTCGATCGGTGGCTCCCAGGGATTCATTGGCCATGAATCCAGGTCAGATGGATATCCGACGATGGAATTGAACTCGTTGTTATTCGGAACATCGAACAGGCCGTCGAACGACGGAGTTGAATTGTCCCGCGCGTACTCGTCTGCTGGGCATGCGGACTGGCTGGCCAGCACCACCACCAACAGCACCAGATGTCCGTTCGCCTTCAGAATCCGCCAAACCAAAGACAAAACAGTGCTGCCAAGTCCCAGCAGCATGACCAACCGGAACAGCTTCCAGCAAAATAGTGACCATGGAATTCCGGTGGGAACTTTGACGATGGCTGCCGGGCGCGCCACGGGAGCTACCGGCCGTGCAGCAACGGGTGCAGGTGCAACTGCCTTGACCGCTGCGACAGCCACTGCGGGGGCCGCAACAGCCAACACTGGCTGCCTCACGATTTGCGGAATCGCACGGTTGGCACCGATGCGTTCGAGGTACGACAATTGTTTCGGATCAACGGGTTGAGGCATGACATTGCCTTTCGGAAATGAACGTGAGCGTGAAGCGGGAACTGAACAACACAGGGCACCTGTCGGAACCGCGTCTCCGTTAAAAAAAAATCCAATGATGGAATGAAATCCGAAACCTTCTCAGCGGAAACACGGCCCGGCAGGAGTCGCAGTTGCGGATCTCTTAACGAGAGCCTTCATCAAGGGCAGCGAATGCATCATTGCCGTCGATTCCGAACTGAATCGATTCCGACATTGTTGTGCCGAACTCGGCAAAGAAGCAGCGGAGTGAATAGCCGTCTGAGCACCGGTAGGAATGCTGGGGTGACATCGCCAGTTCCTGCAGCAGCGATTCATCAGCGTCGTCGCCGAAAGCCACAGTCACAATGGTGGCTCGCGATTTCAGTCGTTCTGCGACGTATCGAGGATCCTCAGTACCGTTGTGGCAACCGTCTGTGAACAACAAAATGACCGGACGAATCTGATCATTACCAAACTGGCTGAGCAGTGATTCCGTTGCCAGCAAACCTGCAGCAATGTCAGTGGAAGAATCAATCTGCATCGGAGGAAGTTTGACGGCGGTGACTGGCTGAATTGCGTTGACGATGGCAGCGTGACCGCTGAAGTCGACAACAGCGAGGTCGAATGCACTATTGTTGGCACACGTGGAAAGGATGTGCAGCAGATCGGCGCAAGCTGCTTCCGCATCCAGCTTCTTCTGTCCGGACATCGAAGCCGAACAGTCCCGAACAAGGATTCCGGTCTGGCGCAACATCTGCCACGCCTTGCGAGTGCGGACTGGGATCAGCTCACCGGAATGACCACGTGATCCGGGCTGACGGCGGGTTGGGACGACGGAGTGAGACATTTTCGAATCTCCTGAAGGGGGAAAAGTGATTGACGTACATGCGTCGAATTCAGAAAAGGCACCCTGCTCAAAGTACCGAGCATTGAAATCCCGCAGATTTCAGAAATTGCTCCAAAGTTTTCCTGACGCGATGCTTACATGGGCGTCGTGTCACCCCGGTTCAGCGTCTGGGCGATGCTGGCAGCGATTTGCTGGACAATCGGGGCCAAATCGTCTGCAGTTGGAGAGTTGTTGATGGGAATCCGCTCTGCCTCCGCAGCATCGGCAAACCGCGCAAGTCTGGGGCAATCAGGTTCACAGACAAGGAGCGTTGTGAGTCCCGTATGTTTCATGAGTCGCCCGATCTGCGATGACGATCGGCCGGAAGTGGCCTTCTTGCTGTCGGCGGTCATGAATCCGATGACAACACCTCGAGCCACCGACGGATCTGACGTCCACGGAACGTTAAGGGCTAACGCTTCGAATGCATCCAGATGATGTTCCGCCGGATCGCCGCCTCCCGCGAATTCGATCCCTGCCAGGTCCTTGCAAGCCTGTTCGACCGAGACGCCGTCGCTGTGCAGGACGATCTCCTGTCCTTCATCCAGATCCCCGTGTGACTGCAGGTAGACAACGACCTCACCTGCTCTCTTCTGCACATTCTCCAGAATCAGGCGAATGCACTCGCGAATGCCGATCTCAAAGCTCTTCGATGAAGCCGTTCGGTCAACCGTGATACCAATTTCTGCCCGCACCTGGACTTTGCGTCGCCGCGGTTGCGGTATCAGTGTGGCCGTCGAGTGCGTTTCGCTATTGAATCCAGCTGAACTGCCTTCGATTGGATCCTGCAGTGATTCGGGTGCGGACAGTTGCGTCTGTGTCATTTCATCGGGCTCCACTAGAGAAATATCGCTTGCACCTGAATCAGTATTCAGGTTCCCGCAAATCTAAAGGCACCAACAGTCTTGGCTTGAATCTGAAAATACCTTCGATCGCTGCAGATTTTCAGATTGAGTATCCATCGCCTCTGTTCAACGGTGTGACCCTGACCGAAGCGCGTTTGATTCGACGACAGTGCTGGACAAAAGACGTTATCCGGCGTTAGGGTCGGGGGGTGGAAAAACTCATGGGGTGGGCGGTACTTTCTGCGGTTGCAGGGTGAGTGAATCAGTGGCATCGTTGGCCATGGAGCTGATGGGTTCTGCGGGCAGATGATGGTCTTGGGAGACAATGAATTCTTGATGAATATTGCCGCTCGATGAATGAGGCGGCTGCATGATTGCTCAGGGAGGAGTATGGCTGGTGAAGATGGGCTGCGGTTGGATGGATCGTGCACGGAAGTCGTAGAGCGGCTGGATGCGGAATTGCCGACGCTGATTCGGGATGCGGGTGTGGCGGCGAGGTTTGCATTTGAGGAGTTCCTCCACGGCAAGATTCGCAATCGGTTCACTCGAAAGGCGTACCTGCATGCGGTGAAACGGTTCTCGGTTTGGTGTGCAGAGCGGCACCTGAATTTGGTTCGAGTGGCTCCTGCAGATGTTGGCCGGTATTTGGATGCAATGATGGTGTCCACGCCGACTCGGAAGCTACATCTGGCTGCGTTGCGGCGGTTCTTTGATGAACTGGTGATGCGGCATGTGGTGATTCTCAATCCTGCTTTGTCGGT
>JAEUIH010000113.1:141-19259 GCA_016795105.1 Planctomyces sp. | reverse complement strand
AAGGCAACGGAAAAACAAAAACAAGCACTCAGGAAACTCAATTTGCAACACTCACTTTTTCCTTAACGGCGTTGCCCACACGGGGGATGTGCTGGGGACATTGCGCTACATGGCACCCGAGCAGTTTGACGGGCTTGCCGATCCTCGCAGCGATCTGTATTCACTGGGGCTGACATTGTACGAACTGCTGGCTCTGCGTCCCGCGTTTGATGAGGCGGACCGGCAGAAGCTGATCCGGCAGGTGACTGGTGCCACGCCTCCCCGTCTGCGCAGTCTCGATCCTCAGATTCCGCGAGACCTGGAAACAATCGTCCATAAAGTGATCGACCGGGACCCTGCTCATCGGTATCAGTCCGCCGAGGAACTGGCAGCCGATCTTTCGCGATATCTGGGGGACGAACCGATCAGGGCTCGTCGGATTTCTCCGCTGGCGCGCTTCCGCCGCTGGTGCCGCAAGAATCCTCTGGTGGCCGGGTTAACGTCGACGATTGCGGTGCTGGTCACTGCGGCCGCTGTGGCGGCGTCGATCGCCGCGGTCAGATTCGAAAAACTGGCAGAGGACAACGGGAAGCTGGCGGGCGACCTGAAAACGGCCCTCGGCGATGCCGAGCGGAACCTTACACTCGTGCGGGAGCAGGAGCGGATCTCGCAACAGAATCTGACCCTGGCCAACAGCGAGAAGCAACGGGCCGAGGGAAACCTAGACCTGGCGTTGCAGGCAATGGATGCGGTTTACCTGGAGGCGATCGGCGAACAGAAACTGCTTAGTGCCGGTCGACGCGGTATTAGTCCGCAGCAATCAGACGCAGGGATGACATTCGATGGGTTCACTCCACTTGAGAGGACCCTCCTGGGCAGGGGGCTGAAGTTTTACTCGCAGTTTGCAGCAAATAATCAGAGTACTTCGAATTTCGCGGCGGCTAGTTCAGCACAAGCATTTTACCGAGTGGCTGTCCTGCAAGGCGCTATCGAAGATCGCGAGGCAGCCTCCACCAACTTCAATGAAGCAATTCGTCGATTCAAGCTGCTATCTGAAAACGAGCCAAAGAATCATCATCACGCTTTTAATTTGTCCAGGGCACTCTATGGCCTCGCAATTCTACAGCAAGACTGGACAAAGGCGACGGAGATTTTCAAAGAAGCAAATGTCGCGGTAACATCCGCCATCGTAATGAGCGATACGAGCGTGGATTACTACAACCACCGCAGTCAGGTGCTGAGATCTCTTGGCCTTATGCTTCCGGCTCTTGCTGACAACGAAAAAGCTGTTGTACTTGCCCCTGACAATATCCGAGTTCTGCAGGATGCTGCTTCTTCGTACATAAACGCCGCTCAGTACAGTAATCACACCCGAGCGATTCAGCTCTGCGAGATGGCGCTTGAAATCGATTCGGAAAATGCTGATGTACACAATCTTTTTGGGACCATACTCTATTACGAAGATCAGGACCGAGCGTTACACCACTACGCGGAGGCGCTTCGGCTTCGCCCGAACTTCGCCGCTGTGCATGCTGCACGGGCTCGCGTTTACCATAGTCGTGGAGACTTTGAAAAGGCCATTGCAGACGCCAGCGAGGCAATTCGACTCTCGCCGACCAATGCCGGATACTATGTGAGGCGTTGTGAGGCTTTAATGCAGCTTGACAGACTTGAAGCAGCGCGATCAGATATCGAGAAGGCGATCGAGTTGCAGCCACCATCCTCGATGAATTTTGTCAGAGTTCTGCAGGCCCAGGCAAACCTGTTTTCTCGTCTCGGCGAACTCGAAAACGCTGAAGCATCATTTACTCGTGCGATCCGGCAAGCGCCTCTAATCCACTGGCTCCACGGAGAACGCTTCCTGCTTCGGCTTCGCATGAAAAAATATGACGCAGCACTTGCCGATTTCCGAGCTCTTAAGCAGTTGCACCCCGGACCTGGGTATCTCACTGAAAATGATCTGAAAGTACTTCCACTCACATTTCAACAGGGAGTGCTTGATGTTTTAACGGAGTTAGTTGAAAGTCCACAGTCAGAGGGACCAGCGAAGTTTGCACACGGTTTAATGCGATTTCGCTTCCAGGTTGCCCTTGGCCGAGCGTCCGAGGCGAAATCGCAGGCAATGGCACTTCTTAATCTCGAGAATGCCCAATTCGCTACGGAAACAATTGACCACAATCCTGCTGCCCGAAATACGCGTACGCAGTTCGCATTTGCAGTGGGACGGATGGACCTGGCACGCGAAGACATAGAGAAGTTGGCCAAAGCCGAAAATGCGACGTATCGGCAGTTTTACGAATTGGCTCTGCTCTCCCTGGCTGATGGGCGGAACATCGGCAACTACAAGTCCGCCTGCCAGCGAATGATGGCCAAATTCGCAGAAAGTCGTGAGCTGGATGCAGTCTCGTCTACGGGCTGGACCTGCGCACTTGCGCCGGAGGCGCTCGATGACTATGGACCTGCGATCGACTCGATGCGCAAGGGGTTGGGTAAAGACCCTGAAAATCCCGCATTACTCCGCTCACTGGGCGCCCTTCAATTCCGGGCTGGACTTTTTCAACAGTCGATTGAAGCATTAACGCCACTCGCCAGCCCAGGAGAAACCGCAGTCGAGGCTAAGTCATCAAAAGCGTATGCTCTCTTTTTCCTCGCCATGGCCCAGCATCACGCGGGCCAGACGGAGCAGGGGAAACAGACGCTGACCAGAGCGGTCACGCTGGCCCGGCAGGAGCTTTCCAGTCACGAGACGCTCCCCTGGAACCGCAAGCTGACGCTGGAACTTCTTCGCGATGAAGCGGTTGCGATCATCGGCCCGGTCGATGTTCCCTAGTCGCCACCGCTTCGAACCACAGATCTATGTGAGAGGCAAAAGTTGTCGGATGTTGCTGCGAGAAGGGGGAACTCCATGAGGTTTTGGCGAGAGACATGACTCACAGAGGACACCCCGTCGATGACGAATGACGAAGCCAGAGACGCAACCACAAACGTCCCGGAGGGTTGTGTCGAGAGCGGTCGATCTGCGGCGTCATCACTCCTCGACGACATTTGTCGCCTCGTCGCTCTTCCTTGCAGCTCAACCACTCTCGACACAACGCGGCCACGGAGGTTTTGTTACGGGTTCTAAAGAAATGCTTCTCAGCGGTGCTCGTTGGGGCTGAAGGATGACCTGGGAGCCGTTTTTCAGGGCCGCTGGCCCTGGCTATGGAAACGGCTGGCCCCTTGGGCCGAAATCGCATGGGCAGAACAGTAGTCAAGGCCGGAGTCAGGAAGTCAGGAACCCGAACCGGACGCCCTTTGGAAGTGCAGGATCTGGTGAAACATTGAGGTCGAAGCTTCCGTCGAAAGGAGTACGCTTGAATGTTATGCCCCGGCTTTGTCGCCAGCCCTGTTGGCTCTGTAAGTCGCGGCCCCGGGTCCAGCCATGCCTCATCCAGGTCCGCAGGAATTTCCGCTAGTCCTGCTCATTTTTCCGGAATCTGTGGGATGAATTCAACGGAAGCGCACTTTCAAAGGTAGGCAGCGATCGACTTCACCCGTCGGGTTGATCCGGGCGGCTGAGGGCAGGTTTTTGGGCCCAGGGCTTTTTGTCTCACGGAGTTGACCATGACAATTATACAACGTTTCGCACTGTTCAATCTTTCGTTGCTGATTCTGGCGGGGGGTGCCTCGGCAGCTCCGCCATCCGGTGGCGGCGGAGGAAATGGCGGAAGTGGCGGTGGCGGAGGTGGTGGAGAGGATCCTCCAGCTTTTCTGGTGATTCCACTCGCAAACGAGGTGGGCAGTGTCAATGGCATGAACGACCTCGAGAATAATAGTGTCGAACTTGTGGGAGTCGTTGGCTCCGGGAATAATCGGGCTCCGATGTATTGGCAGGTGACCCAGGGAACGACCTCCGCTACTGTCACAGCTCGAGTCCTCCCATCGCTCACCCCAGGAGCTTTCGTCACGCCCCGCGATGTCAGCAATGATGGGATCGTTGTGGGAAGCGAATCCATCGGAATCGATCCGACGTCGATACCACTGGTCTGGGCTTCCGGCCTTGCGGGAGCTCCTGTCAGGCTGCCGGTTCCGGATCTTTACGAGCCAAATTCGTCCAATTTCTCGGATGAAGATACCTGGGTCCGCTCGATCAGCGATGACGGCATCATTGTGGGAATGGTTCGTCAGGCAAATGTTGCTGATCCGCTGACATATCTGATCTTCTGGAAAGTTGAGCTGGTCAATGGCAGCGTGGTCGTCCGTGATGAGCTCGTGCATGCCAAAAACTTCGCTGCCGGCTCTGATCCCGTCATCTCCAGAACCGGTGGTCATGTTGCTTTCAACGACCGGATTTATGATGGCGAGTCGGTCTATGACAACGCTCATCGTTTGCAGATCGGCTGGGATGTGCAGAACTCACTGCTGTACGTCGTCCCCGATTCCATAGCCCAATTGTTTGCCAGTGATGCAAATGCCCGAGATGTCAATTCCTTTGGAACCGTAGCTGGCAGCTGGGATAACGGTGTTGGCGGTACAGGCGGACTGACTTACGGATTTGCGATCGACTTTAGCGGCCAGTTAATGTCAATCCCGACGCTTCCCGGATTTCGGCTGAGTGGTGTGAAGTTCAACTATCGTGTTCATTACACGACAGGCGTCAACAATTCCAGTGAGATACTGACCTGGCAATGGGCGTCAAGCAGCAATGGTGCCAGCCTGGTTCGTCCCAAAGATGCGTTGTGTGTACTGGGGGGAACGGCGACTGACCTCAGTTCTTTCACTACAAACTGGGTCCATCACTCAGCCACCTATATCAATAACAACGGCTGGATCGCGGGGCGGACGCGGAACGTCAGTGGCGTGGAGGTTCCGACCGTCATCATTCGCTGAAGCTGAGTACCTTTTCGGCGGCTGTGTGACAGAGTGCAAACCATTTCATCACGGAGTTAACCATGACACTTTCGAGACGTTTCTCGCTGTTTGTTCTTTCATCGCTGGTCCTCACGGGGTTCGCCTGGGCCGTCGCTCCACCCAGTGGCGGCGGTGGTGGGACTGGAGGTGGAGGAGGAAGTGGTTCTGGCGGGGCAGTGAACTATGCGTTCGTGTATCAGGACAGTGGAACGGGCGATTTATACCTCACGACTTCAGGTGGCGCTGTCAAAACGAAGCTGACCAGTTCCGGTAAAGGAACCGATTACGCCCCAGCCTGGTCTCCGGACCTGGACCTGACGACGCCCGGTCATCAGGGTTATATCGCGTTCTTCCGGCAATACGATCCACGTTATGTCTGGGGCGGAATCTTTATTGTTCCGTCCGACATGAGTACTCCACCAGTTGAGGTACGGTCGTACAAAACTTCTGACCCGAGGCCTCCTTCAAGAGACAGCGGCCTAAGCTGGACTCCCGATGGATTGCACATTGTCTATGCTTCGGATTTTGATCGTGTCAGTGCACTTTCTGTAGCCACTGGAAATGTGACACTTCTCTTCAAAGATCCACAGAACCCCAATGTTGCTGGTTATACGTATGACCCATCGTTGTCGCCTGATCAGTTTCCCGAAGTGCCAGGCTATCAGGGGTTTCTGAGTTTCAGTTTCGCATTCGACATCGTGATGGCTCCTGTCGAGGTGGATGAGGCCGGCGTGTGGACAGTCGGACCGATGTCAAATCTGACTCAGTCCAGTGATGTAAGTGAATCCAGGCCCGTTTGGTCACCGGACGGAAGCACGCTGGCCTATTTCCGTGGAGATGCCGGGACGAACACAGGGCGGGGATTGAATATTCTGGATGTTGCGACCGGGGACATAACTTCAGTCATCAACACCTACCAGGACCGAGTGCCTCCCTGTTGGTCTCCGGATGGACTATTCCTCGGCTTTCATGATGCCCATCAGGTGTCCGGCAAATGGACGACGGATGTATTCTACGTTTCGCCATGGGATCTCTCACCTCGCATCAATGTGACGAAGACGAACTCATCCAGTTCCAATGAGGTGCTGCCGAACTGGAACCCCGCCTGGGTGAATGACATTCCCTGAATGGACGGTTCCTGATGCCGGATGGTCCGGTTGCCGCCGCTACGATAGCAGTGCAGACGAATGGAGAACTCTGCGAAACACCAAACGTGGGTACCAAAAAAGTAGAAAGACTTCCGAATTCCGTGGGATGTCCGCTCCGGAAACGAACTTTGACGTTTAGGGCCGGCCGTGCGGTCGTCAGGGAAAACCTGTGCATTCAAACTTTGAACAGAATCTGAGGTCGGGTATGTCCGTCTCCGATGAATTTATCGAAGACAAGGCTACGACAGCACACGACGTTGTGCTGGGGGTCTGTCATGAAGCAAACGCTGCAGAATCACAACGAAGACGACAGCAATGCGTGGATCGAGGCATTGCATCGCTGTACCGCTGGTACGTGGCTCGTTCTCAGCCATCGCGCCAATGGAATGCGGACACTGATTTCCGCTGGAAGGAGATCCGCCGTGATCTACCTGAAGATATTCTTGCCATTGTGCAGGGCTTCTACGCGGTGGAACAATTCATTCCCGACTATGCTGCAGAACTGACCGGACTTCTGAGGAAGAACTACGGTCGATCACAGTTTTATCTGAAGTGGGGGAGTGAAGAGGCCAGACATGCCGATTTATGGCAAAACGTACTGTTGGCGTCCGGCTACCGCACATTGCCCTGGCTGGAGGATTACTCGCGCGAACTCCGATCACGGTCCTGGGAATTGCCGTTTGATGATCCGCTGGAAATGCTGATCTACACGGTTCTCCAGGAACGCGCCACTCAGATTAACTACGCCCGGCTGCGAACTGCCGTGTCGCAGTGTGGCCAGGAAGGGTGTCATGATCCGGTGCTGGAACTGGCGGCAAAGACGATCGCCATAGACGAAGTGGCGCACTTCGAATTTTTCCTTTCCGCTACCATACTTCATCTGTACTACTTTCCGGAGCGTACACTCGCGGCCCTGGCCAGGGTTCTGGCCTTCTTCGAGATGCCTGCCGTGACGATTGTGCCGGATTACGAACCGTTTATCGAAGCGCTTTATCGCCGAGGACTTTTTGGAAAAAAGATCTATTATGCAGAGGTCTTCAAACTGATCTGCAGGCAGTTTGGTGTGAGTGATGTACGAAAACTCGACAACTGCGTAAAGGCGTCCCGGACAACGCAGCTGGATGCAGCCGGGCTTCCGCTTCACCCCTCGCAGATTTTCGACTTCGAGACGATTCAGGAGACCGTTATTTCACTTTTCCAGCGGCTTGGGCGGTTCGAGCAGGAGGCCGGCATCTATGAAATGTTTCAAACGGAATTGATTCCATTTGATTGGGGAAAGGCGGAATGACTTCCCATCATCATTCAGAATTGACGAATCTGCTTGATCGTGTCTTAGACTTGCTGGAGGCTGATCGCGGAATCGATGCGATTGATATCCTCTGTCAGGAGTTGAGTTGCGTGAATGCTGACGTTGGGGAGCAAAGATTTCGTGACGAGATCATTCCTGCCTGTCGCTCGCATCGTTTATTTAGCGTGATTCAGCAGGATCCCTACAGCGCTCGTGCGTTCCATAAGCCCAGGGGCTATGCCGGTGATGCCGTGATGCTGGACTTCGTCTATGACGGCAACCCTCCGGCTGATGTAACTGCACTCGGTAAAGCTGTGTTTCTGGGAACCACCCGGACAACGAACGGACTCAGCGTCCTCCATCGCCGAAACTACCTGAGCCAGCTTGTGAATGACGTGTCGCGACAGGTGTCAGGGGCCCGGGTTTGCTCGCTGGCGGCCGGTCATCTGCGCGAAGCTGCTGGCGTGTCGGCAATTCAGCATTGTGGGCTGCAGGAATGGTTGGCGATTGACCAGGACGGAGAATCCCTGGAAGTTGTGCAAAGGGATTATCACTCACCGACGCTGCGCACGCTGAAGGCATCCGTCGTCGATTTGATTCGAGGGAAGTTAGAACTTCAACCGTATGATTTGATTTATTCTGCCGGACTGTTCGACTACCTCAACGATCGGCTGGCAGCAAAAACTGCGGATGCCATGTTTAGACTGGTTCGTCCTGGAGGCCGTCTGGTCATCAGTAACTTCACTCCTGAGTCAGCGGGACGGCATTTCATGCAGGCGTTCATGGACTGGGAACTGATCTATCGGGATCATTCGGACATGCTCAGGCTCACGGAAACTCTTCCAGAGTCGAATCTGCAGTGGGCAAATGTTGAAGCCGATCCGTATAGAAATATCGCGTATTTGACTGTACTTCGTAACTGAATTGCGAGTGGTTCCCGGAAGTCATCAGTGAGTACCTGTCGACGGACAATTAGGATCTGAAACGCCAATATTCACTGGCAATTTCGAAAGAGTTAACGATCCAGTCGATGCGTTTGCACAGATCACGCTCCTCGTTGATCGCAGATTTACGCTTCCTTTGATGGCTCGACAAACAGTAATCGCGAGACCCAGTCGTTGCGAAATCGGGCGTCAGGATCGAATTCCGTGCTGACTCGCCGAAACTCAGTGAGGTGCAGATAGACCGACTTCACCGTCGAGGCATCCATCGGGCAGATTTTTCCCCAATGTGGGCGCGCTTCAAACAAACTGGCCACAGTGCGCGTGAGGACTTCAGAGAAGCGATTGAAGCCCCGAAGGTTCGAGGGGCCTGCATAACAATTGAAGCTGATCGAATAGCTGTCCTCATCGTCACTACTCGCCATCGAAATCAGAGTGTCATCCGGTAGGATGCGGCGGACGCAAATCGGGTAGCAATGTGTGTAGGTCGCAACGTCTGTCGGATCGAGCAGTCCGAGCTGCTCCATCCGCGCTGCCGTGACCGATGACAGCGTCTTGATGTCACCATCGAAGTAGCTTACGAGTTCTTTCACGACTCTGAGCGCGTTGTCCAGTTTGGAGCGTTTGACGAAGACTTCTATTTCTACGTGGCGAAACAATTCGTGCTCCATTACAAGCATGTCCTGCGATTTGCCGACGACCTTCCAATGGCGAATGACAGTCAGTGGCAGGAGGCGACGAAAGAAAGTGTGAGTAGCCCAGCGCGATCGAAACAACTTTGAAAGGACAAGGACGATCAGATGCAGTCCGACCTCCATGACGGCGAAAAAATACGCCTGATAGATCATCGCTTGCCAGTTTCCCGACGTCGCTGCTTCACGCCGGTGTTGCACCCAAAAATCCCATCGCCACGGTATGAGAAAAAACTGCTGAAGCGGGAACATCTCCTCGGCAGCAACAACGTCAGCGAGGGCTTCATATCGTCGAAAATGTTCTTCAACGCAATACTGAGGACGAACCCACAAGCCCACGGAAACGATGACTCCGAGGCAGCCAAGCGAGCATCTCGCTGCCTTCAACTCGGAGCCTGCATTGATTGTGCGAATGACCGGTTCGCCACTTTCGGTGTCGTATGTGGCGACGCGGACCTCAGCGATGTAATGCGACAGGCTGTGCCTGCCCGATCCATGGGTGCCGGTTGAAATTGCTCCCGCGATCGACTGTTCGGTGATCAGTCCGACTGCAGGTAGTGTAACTCCAGCCTGCCGTTCCAACTCAACCAATGCATGCTTCACCTGGCATCCTGCACCGATTGTGGCCCAAACACGACCATCACGTTGTTCCGTGCGCACCGTGTTCAGGTGCCGCACATCGAGTAAGACATCCTCACAGCAAGCAGCTTCGCTGTATGAATGCAGCCTGCCGATGACTCGAATTCGTGAGCCACGGTGCGAGTCGAGTATACTCAGCACTTCTGCTTCGGACTTTGGTTGATACATCGTCCTGGGGCGAAAACTGACATTACGCCCGAAGTTCTGCAACGCTTGCCCGGAGATCATGGTCGACACCTTGTTATGAATGGGGATCGAGTGTTGGAAATTAAAAGTAAGCGGGTGCTTACAATATGGCCAAAAAAAGTGTTCAGACGCGGTCTCCGACAAGGCTCTTTGCCACTGCGGCAAACATCTGCTCGCGTTGACGCGGACCGAGCAGGTTCAGTTCGACGATGATGTTGGAGATTGTGGCCAGCCCGATAAGCCCCCAGGCTGCGTCGCTCACCGGCGGTCCATTGGGGTGAATCTCTCGACCTGTCGAAATCTGCTGCACGACGAGTTTGTGAAACTGACGATACATCTGGATCAAGGTTTTGCGCATCTCGTCATCGTCAGTCTCCGCCAGGGCGGTGAAGATCACGCGATAGTACCCGAATTCACTTTGATGCTGGGTTTCGTACGCGATCAGTCGTTCGACTCGCCTTGCTGGATCAGAAAGATCAGCCATGAGTTCTCGCCACTTTTCGGCGCGCGATTGGAAAATGTCATCAATGGCGGCCAGGAACATTGCCTTCTTGTCCGGCCATAGCCGGTAGAGGATGTTCACTCGAACTCCACAGCGCCGGGCCAGTTCTGCCGTGGTTGTCCGTCGATAACCAAGGTCTCTGAATGTCTGGCAAACAATCGGTAGCAGATTCCTGCGTTGCTCGTGGGCCTGGCTTGGTCGCGACATTGCAGCACCTTTCCGGATATTGTAAACAGTTACTTACTTTACATTTGGCATGGGAGGAAAGCAAGGTCGCACAACCAGGTCGCAATTCGAACGAGCATGGCAATGTGTTTTGTAAAACGGACCGGAAGAGATTCACTTCCTGTCGAAGCCCTTGAAATGAACGACGGCAATCATGGATCCCCATGGCGTGCAGGGATTGACAAGTTTAACGGCGAGCCGCAGGCGTCTGCGCAAGTTTAGCGGCAAGCAGGAGGCGTCCGTGCGCGGCGGTGACATTACAAGCATGTGGCTGCACGACCAAAACCCCATCATCGGGCTGTCGATGCTGAACCAGTTCTTGGCGACGAATTCAGCCGTCAGCAAGAGGTTGAGAGAGAATCAAACGACAAGCTGCGGCGAGTCGCGATGTTGGCGTTTGATCGCCGCTGTATTCGACCCCGATGTGGAGATCGAAAGGCATTTCGCCCCTTCGTCGATAGAGTTCCGGACAAAATTGTTCCAGACAAACTTACCGGCTTCCTGCCGGACGGCCTGAGTTTATTGTACGGTTTGCCGCTGTTGAGCCTGAAGCTCGACGAACAGAAGACTGCCACTCGACCAGCCAGGGAATATCGAACTGGCCGCACTGGCGAGGATCGAATACTGATGGAATCGCTGACGGAATGGAACTGCCACCGAAGTGGAGTCGCTCGGAGAATCATCTTTGGACCGTTGCGTTCCCTGGCTGTGGAACCAGCTCAAGGGTGGCGTATAACAATCGGGTCGTTGTGACTTCAGAGGTGGAAGAAGATGAGGCCTAATGTGCCGAACACGGTTGAGAGCTTTCCTTTTCGGCGTCCCGCAAACGTCTAATCTGCGAAATCGCCATTTCGGCTGATATGCTGATCGAGAGATAATCGCTGTCCAGCATAAGTTGCAGTTGTGGGGCCGAGAGGTCCGCAGAAGCTGGAAGGTCGGCTAGAGCATCAATTGCGGCGATCTTTATCTCAATTGACTCGTCATTCATACACTGCATCAGCAATTGGGCTGTGATGTCAGAGTTGGCTTTCAGATGCCGGAGTGCGCGAATGGCACCAAGACGTATTTCGGTGTTTGGTGAATCGAGATGGTTCTTGAGTAAGGGAATGATGTCTGAGGCGACGGGCTGCAATCGCTCCCACGCCCACGGATTCGACGAGTCTGTTACAAATTCATTGGAGCGAACCTGTTTAGTGACCTTTTCTGAGTCAATTAACTTCGAAGCACGATCGCCAAGTATTCTCTGTACTTCGGCCCAACTATCAGAAAGTCTAACCAGCGTCGACTCATCAGTCCCTCTAATGGCCTCAATGCACAAGGCATTCTTTGAGTCGAGGGTGGCCAGCAAAAGTGCGCACTCAATACAGAAATCAGACCCCGGACGCTCTGAAAGTTCTGATTCCAGCAGATCGTTTACCAACTTTAAGTTTAACAACCTTTGGGCCAGGGCAGGAACCCTCCGAAATGCACGAGCGGCTTCTGCTCTCGGATCTCGAAATTGACTTCCCTTCGGACCATAAAGCGGCTCGATTTGTTCTGATGAGAGAATCCTGAGAAGGTAAGCCGCTGCTATCTCGTCTTCGGGATAGCAACGCAGTACAACTGCAGCAGCACAGGCTCGAACAAGACTTGGCCTGAGGCTTTCTTCGATCATCGTGTTGTCTGACAGCAGCTCACGAATCTTGCAGTCGACGAATCTCATCGAATCAACATCGAATGATTCACAACGGCAGATTACTTCACACAGATCGGAGATGTCGAGCGAGACGTCTTCAAACGAAGCGCGGTAAAGTATTTTCAAAAGCTGATTCGAAATACTCTTCGGGAGCGTTTTGCAGGTCAGCAGAGTCTCCATCGCATATCGTCGCGGAGACACTTCTCCCAGGCCTGTCTCTTCCGATTCAATATCATCAAGGTAACTGGCAGCGAAAACTGGATCATTTTGACTCGACAAATAGAGAACAAGTGCGCGATTGCGAATCGAGACATTTGGATGGAAAACGGCGATGGATCGAATTCGATTAGCCACAGCCGGTTCAGGCCCAAGTCCGAAAATCTCAAGTAAACCTCGCAGCCTCCCAAAATCTTCATCGGCTTCGACTGTGGATGTGTCTCCAAAATAGCATTCTGAGATACCTCGATTCAGTTCCGCGACACGTAATTCACTGCCCGCACCAGCCTTTGCAAGTATCCGCAGAATTAATTCCTGATGCCACCCATCTGCGGAGTCATACATGTTGACCAAAACGTCCGCGAGGGGACGAGCAAATCGGCCCTGCCCGGAACGACATCTTCCATGATCACATTGCAAAACGTCGCCTCCGATCCCTTCGAGGAAAATAAGACACTCTTCTCGATCTGCTTCATCGAATTCTGGCAGTGCTGTCGCCAATTCCGGCATCGCATCGGCAAGCAACGCACTCAATAGCTCAAGGTTTCGGCCGGTTGGAAATGACGGTTCTTCATTGTGACCTGAATGAAGTAATTGATGTCCGAGCTTCCGAGCCAGAGGCCCCATTGAGATGAGGGAGTCCATCGCCGCAGCGTCGCCGTTTTCCCAACGAACCCATAACGCGTCGACTTCCTGGTGATGATGTGTTTCCACCGCTTGACTTATTGTGACGATGACACAGCAAATCAAATTCAACATTGTTTTGTTCTCATAGCAAGACTTGATCAAGAACCACGCAGCTGACATACGAATTCACTGGATGCTCTTTATAACAAAACTATGCTTCTCTGAAACAGGTAAGTGATTAAAGTCATGCCTAACCTGACCACCATGTTCAATTACTAACACCAAATTGCCGGAGAACCTCGCGATAGGCTGAAGTTCAGGGTCGTTCGCAGAATTTGTGGGTGAAAAGTGTCTTATTGAGATATGGGCTGGGGTTCGTAGCTTGTGCGGGGGGACCTCAGCTCGAGCTCAGCGAACGGGGCTATCCGAAACTTTATCAGGGGTGTCCTGGGAGAATTTTCTGAATGAAAGTGCATTCTGAGGTGTGTCTCTTAAACTGGTGTTATCTAACGACACTGGTTTCAAAACAAGGCACCCCAGAATGCAACTAAAGACTATCCTGAATGCAGTCGAAAAACACAAGTCGTTTGTTTACAGCGAAGCCAGATGGAGCAAAAACGAGGCGACACGTGAGATCGAATTCGTGGTTCGGCCTCGCGTAAAGTCGGAGCCGTCCAGTTCCTGGATGTAGGCATCGATCACGGGGTCCCATACAAACTTCGTGGTGGAGGTTCCCTGCACCAGTGAGATGCGTCGATTGTCGCCGTTGTAGGCCATAGTGACCGGCAGGCCGGTTGGAAGTCGGTACTGGGTCGGCTGATTCTCGTAGTTCCAGGTGGTGGTGGTCCGGTTGCCGGTAGGCGGCTGCTCAATCCTCTGATTTCCCGTCAGATCGTATGTGTAGGTCGTGCGTCCGGAATTCGTGGCATCCATGGATCGTCGCTATCCTGCGGCCGTGTAGGTGAAGGTGACCGACTGACTGTTGGGAGACCGCACGGCTGTTGTCTGACCGGCCGCATCATACAGTGTCGTGGTTCGTGCGCCCGACATCTGAGAGTCTCCCCACCGATACGCATAACCAGCCTGACGAAGTACGCTGAATCCGGCTCAACGCAGAAAAGCACGGGCGTCGATCTAGTGGAGATCGTCACTACACCCCAGCGAATTGTCAATACGAGGGCGTGGTGTCAGCCGAAAATTTGCTCAAGCGGAACTGACCACGGCAAGGAGAATCTATCAGAGCAATCGGATACTCAAATGGCCTGAGCTGCTGAGAGAATGGCTTTGAGGTTGTTCGGATTCCATCTGCCGAACAGACGTATTCTCTTACAGGCAGGGCCTCGCCCGCCTCCCTTCCAATTCGACCAGACAGCCTTCGGATTTGGCATTTTGCAAAAAACCTGCGTGGCGCGATGCCACGACTGCGATTCGATAGGAAGTCATCACGGTTTCTCGATAACCTTGATCCTGCAAGATTCCACTTGCCCCTGAGCCAAAACACCGGGATGCTAATCGAAAAGCCTCATTGGGAAACTCTGAGCGAATTGACCGCAGCAATCGACGAGCATACGCAGCTTAAGGGGCCTTCGCTTTCTCAAGTTTCCAAGACGATCTCCGCATACGCTGAAGAGCTGCTTGTTATCAAAGATGGGAACACGATCCGCCTGGCCGACTCCGTTCGGATGCTGGATCAACTGAGTAAGAACTGGCGTTTGACTCCATCTGGTCGAAGTCGCCTCTATCGCAGTTCAAAAGGCCCACTGAAGTTGGGCGAACTATCCAATTCAACAAAACTTGCCTGGACACTCACCGGCGAGTCTTCAGCGACACGCTATTGCACTATCGCACAAGGCGGACCAATGAAGGTGGTCGTGAGCGACTTGAAGTTGGCTGAATCGCTCCTCTCGTTGACGCCTGATAGCAAGGAAGAACTCCTCAAGGCGGCCCGCCGGTCGGATGACCGGCTGAGCGGAATGGAACTGCTCAATGGCGACAGCCATGAGCGTGGGGTCACCATTCAGAAACGTGATACTACCGCCGGTGAGCCAGCCGGTGCCGAAAGATCGAAACAGGGAGATGATCCATGTGGAAGAGATCGAATGGTGATTCATCTTGTCCGCTGAGGCGGTTGGAGGTAGCATTTAATTCGCACCGAATTCAATGCGAAAGGAAGTTTCCATGCTCAATCTCGAAAACGGCATCGACTCGCTGACCAACTTCAAGCGGCAGACGTCGGAATATTTGCGTCAACTCCATGAGAGCGGCTCGCCGATCGTGTTGACGGTCAACGGCAAGGCGGAAGTCGTCGTGCAGGATGCGGTTGCCTACCAGCGACTGGTGGAACTTGCCGCCAGGGCTGACCGGGAAGAAACGGTGGCCGCGATCCGTGAAGGGCTGGCCGATGCGCAAGCAGGGCGAGTGAAGCCTGCCCGCAAGGCGCTCAAAGCACTCGCAAAAAAATACGGAATTCCAGACTCAGGCGAATAGCATGGCTTATCGGGTGGTCTTGACCGACAAGGCGGAAGCCGATGTCGAGTCTGTGCTGAAATGGTTTCATGACCAGCAGGCAACAGACGCGGGGGGCCGCTGGTACGCGCAGCTCATGGCCAGGCTGGACACGCTTGAAAACAATCCTGAACGGAGCGCTTTGGCAGCGGAATCTGAGGATGTCGGCAAGGAAATCCGGGAATTGCTACTTGGCAGGCGACGCTACAAATTCCGCATCCTGTTCACGGTCAGCGGGAAGACGGTCACGATCCTGCGAGTGTGGCACAGTTCAAGAGATTCGATCACCCGTGAAGACTTCGGTTGAAACAGAGTTCATATGCGCCGTCGCAAATGTTTCTCGCACAATCTTTGGCGGAACCATGACAGGATATTGTCGAGTCGGTTGCTGAGGATCCTTGTGACTTTCTTCATGGGCTCCAGTCGTGAACGAATGGCCCAGTTATAACAGTGGTCGAAGAACTCTCGGCCGGCGATCGCATCGGACTCAGCCCAGAACCAGCGGAAGTAGTCTTTGTCCAAACCCAACAATAACCGATAATGGGATTTCAACGTCTCCATGCTCAGACCCTTTTCTGAGCCCAATTCTCGCATCCACAAAATCCCCGTCAATTCAACTGTCTGCCACTAAATCCCGTGAAGAACCTTAATTTCTTGTAACTCACGAAGCGACGGCAGGTAATAAAAGTACATTCGCTATCAATAACACGAATAGAAAAAAGATGACCAGTTCGTCGGAACGAGAAGTTTGCAATTGAAGTGCCTTCTTCACAAGGATGCAAACCGAGGCAGTCACTAGCGAAAATAATGAGAAGCGCGTTGAAAGATCGAAGATGCTACCAAGGACAGACCCTACTCTCATAGGTCGCAAATTCGGCCACAGGCCAGCGTCCAGTGTGCCCCAGGCCAAAAATGCGGCAGCGGACACAATCGACGTGGAAATCAATAACAATGCCGGCACTCTGCAAACAATGCGAATCGCCAAGCCTTTACAGCGGGAAGTGCAATCCATGGCGGTCCTACACGTCATTGTGGAGTAGGAAAGTACTTATCCAAAAACGGTGTCATGTTCTTCGTTGGCTCACTGGTAATGCGATCGAAAGAATGCTCCGGATCGTTCTTCTTTCCAACAACAATTGGGGCGTCGCTGTGCCAAATGTCTGATTCGACATATCGCTTCCAACCAATGACTCGTTTGACAAACACCCCTGTGCTCAGTTCGAAGGAGTGACCCGAGGAAACACACGCATATGCCTCAATCTCGTAGAGCTTTCCGTCGCTCTACTTTCTACTCTCTCCGATCTACTCTCTATTTTTGGCCGAAGGCCAAAAATCGGGGTGACAGGATTTGAACCTGCAGCACCCCACCGAACGCCGCAAATACCATCGAGAAAACGCCGAATATCAGCGTTTTTTCGCATCTTTCACCATTCCACTCATCACATAAATCCCACAGACTTGCAGGATTTACACTCGTTTCGTGCATAATATCGTGCACGAGTCAGTGCCCCAAAGCAAGCGTCCGGCGAGACCATTGTTGCCAGTATCAGTAGTCTGAGCCCCGGTGTCATTCCGATTTCTGCGCTTCATCTGGTGAGGTGGTATATGAATGAGCGGGAGCAGATTTCGCGTGAGTGGATCGAGCGACAGAAGCCATCGTAGCCTCGCATCGGTTCACTTGACGCAGTCCGTTGATTAGCAACTCAGAAAGTTCTAATCGGACGTCGGACTTCACTGCTGCAGGGCCGGACGATCTCGTCCCCTTCTTCTACTCCTGCAAAACGGAATCGTACTGCTGAATTCGAACCAGAGTTAGCGGTGAAGCTGAAAGCATCATCGCACTAAAGTCAGGTTCCAGCGATCGCAGGGGTATTCCACGAAGGCGCAGCACCCGGATCGCTCTCCTGCGATGTAGTTCACTGCCGTGGCGAAATAAGTGCCGATGGTACTCCATCTCATCACTCGTCGGTGGACCTAGACTAGCAATACCATTCTCCTCCTCTTTACACTCTCGCGATATTGTGACCAGGGTTTCTCTAAGTAGACGCACGTCTTCGGTGGAATACTCCCCCATAGAGACGACTCGTTCGCAAAGCTCTTGTTCCTGCAAAATATGGAACACAGCAACGCCTGCAGAAAGTCGAGAATTCCGATCTGTTCCTCTATCTGATATGATCTTCAAGAGCAAGGGAACCGCAAAATCCGCTTCTGGCCCCAGCAACGCGCACAAGTGAATCGCCATCGCCTGTGTATGTCTGCCAAGCTTTCCAAAATCCTGACCCAGCATTGACAGAATCTCAATTTCAGCACGATTGGAGTCCTGCAGCACAAGCCCAATCGATACTGAAATCAAGGGGACATTCGTAAAATCCGCTTCACCATCCTCGTCCGCTGAGTCGAGGATCTCCAGTTCAGAGATCAATCCGCTGAGAATCTGCTCAATTTCAGGTGCGATTCTCGGAGTCACGGCAATCGTCTGAGAGCCGACAAAATACAGTGTGTCTATCGTCTGAAGTCGACGATCGATTGAAAATCGCTTGTCCTGTATCACACTAATTAGAGACGCAATCTCGAAGTCGCTGGCCTTATGCGTCCTGGAAAGAACTTCCAAGGCGAGCACTGCGACTCTATCTTCGACGTCTTTGTTTGTTACCAAATTGATCAGCAGTGTTCGTGTTGGTTCTACGTCGAGCGAAAACTCCTGTACCCTGGGACTATGGTACTCCGACACCGGGATTTTTTGGCAATCTAATTCCAGAGCAGAAATAGCGGCGTTTCGCGTTTCGACTGAGCCACCTGCGACCGCGATGCGACTAATATTCTCTCTTAACGACGCAGGAGCGCCTTGGCCTGACGGAAGACAATTCAGGAGGCTGAAGACGAAAAATAAATTCATGCACATTTCCAACACTCACTCACTCACTCACTCACTCACTCACTACTCTGTGGGGGTTTGTCGAGCGGACAGCAGGTTGCTACAGGATTGGTGCCGCAGGGCAAATCAATCAAAGATCGTGCCAATGTAGAAACTGGCCCGGACATTGCTAAAACACCAGCCACTGCTGCTGAACTGGTTCCAACCTCAGTGCCGTTCTTCGGGGTCCACTTCATCTCCGAGAACCTGAAACGACCCACAAATTCTGTTGACAAGACAAATCTTCATTCTTGATCCTTATTGTTGGTTTGATCCTTTAAAGCTTTGAAAAGGTCACCCACTCCTAATGCTTGATAGTATCCGCCACGTATCCGGCGATCATATTCTGAAAGATTGTCAGCTTCTCTTTTTGCAAGAGAATGCACCTTGGTGATGGGATTATGCTGCGGGTGGTCAGTGAAACGGGGAAGTGAATCAAGATCGGAAATCAACAAACCTGGGGTGCTGCAGGTTCCAGGGACAACTCATTCTCTTATTTTGAGCGATGAGTGAGTTGCTCGAACCGTACCGGCGTGAGATACTCGATCGCAGAGTGTTTGCGTTCAAAGTTGTAGTAGCGAATGTAGGGCGAAACATTCTTCAAGGCTTCACGGATAGTTTTGTATTCGGTCATTTCGAGTTCTCTCTTGATGGTTCCAATTGCACTTTCCATGAATGCGTTGTCATAGCA
>JAEUIH010000113.1:0-131 GCA_016795105.1 Planctomyces sp. | reverse complement strand
GCTGTCACGGATCCGAGACCGTGTTAGTATGGATCGGTATTCGTTGCCGGCGTACTGGCCTCCGCGATCCGTATGGTGAATCAGCCCCGCAGCTGGCTGGCGTTCTTTGATTGCCAGGCGGAGACAGCCCA
>JAEUIH010000112.1 GCA_016795105.1 Planctomyces sp. | reverse complement strand
TCGAATCCTCTTCTTCTGCGGAAAACTCGATTTGATCCCTCAAAATGTTAGCCACTAAATCCCGTGAAGAACCCTTTATCAAAGACCTGCAGGTGTTTGGGCGCCACTGTGGCAAACACGTGACGTAATTGCGGCCACAAGTCAGCCGCCCAACTTTCGAGGTAACACTCGAAGCCGGCGTTGTTCATGTTCTGAGTGAATCCTGTTGCCGCAAGATAAGCCATTTCAACGTCCGTCAAGCTCAGGCCAAGGGTCTGCTTTCCAATGGCAATGAAGTTGAATTTGCTGCAGGAATCAGCAGGATTTTCGCCGGTTGGATTTACGGATCGTACGATCTCGCGTGTACTGCAACCATGAGTCGATGCAATTTTGCCAATGTTAGTTGCACAGGCGAGAAGTACATCAGGGGGGAAATTCTTCATGGCTCGGGTGTTGTTCTCTCAAGCTGTACTTTTGAACTGTGGTCGGCACAGCATTTACTGTTTGCATGCCCGAGGCGGCGTTCATGACGACATCCTCGTTACCCATTAGTGTTTTCAATCTAGGTCGCCTTTGGGCCATTAACAAGCCAGTTCTCAAGCACTTGTCGTACGCAGTCAATCTTTACCACGCAGAGCTTCTGCAATAAATGCACTTGGTTCAAGTGATTGGCACAGGCGTCTCGCACATCGGGAGAGGGCTTTGAGTGCAGCCCGCTCAGTCATCGCAATTGCTTGTCAGATTGACGCCTGATAACCTGAGACAGCAACAAAACGCAGAAATTCCCTCGGGAAGGACGCAGCCATGATCGGAATCGCAGTTTGCCGTTCAATGAGCGAGGAGCGAGGTGTGGTTGGCTGGAGCTGGCGGATGCTCGTTGCCCTGTCGATCATACTTGGTGCGCACGCCTGCTCCCCATGCATCATTCCGGCGCAAGAACTCGATCTTGTCACAGCCGATCAGTTGTTTCAGCTTGAGAAGTGGTTCGAAGCGCGTCTGGCCTATGACGACGTGGCGAAGAACTCTGAACGGAAGAGTTTGCGATTCCAGGAGGCCACACAAGGAGCAGTCAGGTCGTCATTGCGGCTTCGGGACTGGACAGGAGCCCTGGACCGCACTGCTTCTTTGATTCCACCAGCACCAACGCCGGGCGAACCGGAGTTCGAATGGTGGTCGGATGAGCAGGCAGACGTCAAATGGCAGGCTCATCTTCAGTATTTGGAATTCACGTATGCCTTGCTGATTGAAATTGAAGCCGCATCGCATGGAACTCCCGGCGATTTTCCGGATCAGCTGATTGCAGCGAGGATTTCGTTGAATCAACGGTTACATTGGCATCTCGACCCTCCTCCCGACCAGTTTCGATTGACTTGGGACTCAAGCCTGCCGGACGTCAATTGGTGGTGGGACGGAGTCGCCGAGGCTCAGGCATATCTTGATTCCGACGAAAGATATTCTCGACATGGACGGCATGTCGGTATTGCGCTGTCATCCAATGGCGAGCCGCTCTTCCTTGAAGCTCCCGAACGGTACTCATCCGATTTGCCTCGTTCAAAGAAACTGCTGTTCGTGATTTCCGAAATTGAGCAGCTTGACACATCTCCGACGCGCGACGCAGCTGCGGCTGCACTTCTGGCACGAGCGCAAGTGATGCGGCGTCTGTATGGGCCGCAAACCGATGTTGACTGGCAGTCGGATGAGTTCAGTTATCGATTCCACAAGCGTCCATCGAATGTCGACGATCGTGAGTCTGCAGACGTTAAGGAATTCTGGGAGCTGGCTGACAATGAAGCGAGGACAAATATTGGTGAAAGGTCACGTGTGATAACGTTGCCCGAGTCGCAGAGCCCTTTAGCGCTGATCGATCGCCTGATACAAAAGTATCCAGATTCCAATAGTGTTCGCGACGCGATACATGAGAGGGGATTGTATTACCAAAGCCGGCTCCAGTTTGCGAAAGCTCTTGATGCCTATCGCGACGAAGTCAGGCAATTTCCAACTCATCCGCTGGTGGAAGAAACTCGGGCCCAAATGGCTCGGATTGAACAGCGTGATGTGATCCTTGGCAGAACCGGGATTTATGCGGCTGGTGTGTCGCCGAAGCTCTGGTTTGCCTGCCGAAACGCTGATTCCATCGACTTCGCCGCGTCCCGGTTCGATCTCGATAAGTGGTCCAGGGAATCCGGGAGTGAGTCGCTTCTGCATCTATCGCATGGGCGGTTACTGTTTAGTCTCTTCTCTCGACATGACGACGACGAGACGGCAGCAGCCAAACTCAGAAAATTCGCCGCCAGCGAAGCCGAAGTTGTCTGGACTCAACAAGTTGAAAAGAGCGATCGCGTCGCATCGCACTCTACGTTTGCGCCACTTACAAACGCAGGGGTCTACCTTGTCGAAGCTCGCGTACCTGGTACCAATCAGAGATCCGTTGGCCTGGTGGTTGTTTCCGGGATTGCGATTATCCAGAAGCCAATGACGGACAGGATTCTGATGTGGGCTGTCGACGCTCAAAGTGGGACACCACTTGACAATCAGGAGATTCGAGTCGTTGAGCGCTCCTGGTCCGACAAGCGCACGAAGCGCGAGTCCATTCTGAAAACCGACCCGACAGGAATTGCAGAGTATCGAAACAGCGATAATGAAGGACAGAGCTTCGAAGGTTACGTATTCGCCGCGTCGCAGGATCGAGGCGCCACATTCGGTGACCTTGCAAATCGTGCGTACGACCAACGGAGTGAGCCGGAGTTCAAGATGGTGGCCCTGCTGGATCGTCCCTTGTATCGTCCGGGCGACACGGTCAACTTTCGCGTCTGGGTCCGTGAACTCTCCGGTAGAATCTTTCATGCGGCAGAGCCCGGTCGCCATCTGCAGATTTCGGTGATTGGTCCGAACTACACGACCATCCGCACGTTGTTTCTGGACACAGACGAATCGGGCAGCGTCGTTGGCTCGTTCACTTTGGGCAGTGAGACTCCGCTTGGAGCCTACGGGCTCAACGTTGAGGCCGTCGGAATGGAAGATCGCGGCGATGCCGTTGAGTTTAGCGTTGAAGAATACAGGCCGCCGGAGTTTGAAGTCACCGTTTCACCGACGAAGTCGCTTACCCGACCTGGCGATCCGATCTCCGCGTCGATTGTCGCTCGTTATCACTTTGGACTGCCAGTTGCAGGTGGCGAGGTCAGCTATCGGATCTTCCGACAGCAGGAACTCCAATCCTACATGATGCCTGCGGAATACGATTGGCTCTATGGAGCCGGTTACGGTGCTGTCGCGTCGAAGCGAGACGAAGAGATCATCAATTTCAGATCGGACTGGAGAGACTTCTGGCGGAGATACAGGGGATCGCGCCCGACTCGGGACATTGTCGAAGAAGGCCATACAAAACTCGACAGCGAGGGAAAGGCGGAAATTCGTTTTGATCCATCCGCCTCCAGGCACTCCGAGGATCGTGACTGGCGATATACGATTGAGGCTTCAGTGCAGGATGAGAGTCGGCGAACCGTCGACGGAGTCGGTTTGGTTGTTGCTTCGAGGCAGGAATTCTATGCGTTTGCCGAGCTCAATCGGGGTTGGTACGAGCCCGGCGACGCGATGGTTGTGCATCTGATTCTCCGTTCAGCGAATGATGTGCCGGTTGCAGCCAGCGGTACAGTTTCGTTGCATCGGCTGGGAGACGAGGCTCTCGACGATGAGCTGCGGAACCCTAAGCTCGAGGACTGGGATGTTACAGTAGGGGCCGATGGACGGCATCAGCTCGAGCTGATCGCGCCGAGTGCCGGTCGATACCAGTTGCGGTTTCTCACGCTCGATAGTCTGAACCGAGAAGTCTCGACGTCACTCGAGTTCCTGGTCCACGGGCAGTCTGCCGACGTCGGCGGCTTCCAGTGGCCTCACCTGCAGATCATTCCCGATCGTCGAAGCTATCAGGTCGGCGACACGGCGAGACTGCTGATTGTTTCAGATTCACCTGAGGCGCAAGTGCTGCTTCACGAGGGGATCGACGCGTACCGGTTTGTTTCGTTGAAGAATCATACACGAGTCATCGAGCTTCTAATCAAAAAGGAGGATGTACCGAATCGCTTCTTCGAGGTGACCGTCGTCTCGAAAGGTGCCGTACATACTGAATCGTGCCAACTCTTTATCCCTCCTGTGAACGACCTCCTGAATCTCGAACTTCTGGCCGACGAGCGACTTTATCAGCCCGGCGAATCGGAAACGTTCAGGATTAAGGTAACTGATTCCGTTGGCCGCCCGGTCAGCGGCGACCTCGCTCTCACCGTGTTTGACAAAGCGGTGTCTTACATTCAGCCCGAATCGACACCCGGTCCCAGGTCACTGATCGTTTCCTGCAAGCTGGGTCAATGGGATTGGGGGAGCGGAGTTGATGCGACGCTCAATCCGCGGCTGTTCGGCACTTCGGGGGAATTCATGTGCCCCGAGTATTATTTGACCGATGGCTACAAAGCAGAGATTGGAATGATGACGGGGACTCCTCCAGGAGTAGGCGATCCGGGGGATGCGGATGCAACGATAGTCGATGAACTGGACAGCTTTCTTGAGTTGATTCTTGAAGGCGACGTTGAAAAGGTCTCACCGGTTATCCGTTCCGATTTTGGCAACACGGCGTTGTGGCTGCCCCATCTCAAACTCGATGAGTCTGGACTGGCGGAATTCGAAGTCAAGTTCCCGCAGTCGCTGACCACATGGCACATTCGCGGTTTCCTGATCACGAAGGACACACGTGTGGGAGAAATCACCCGCGATGCTGTGACTTCGAAGAATTTGCTCGTGCGACTGCAGCATCCGCGTTTTCTGGTTGAGAAAGATCAGGTTACCCTGTCGGCCAATGTGCACAACACCCTGCCGACGGACAAGATGGTCACTGCCGAATTAATCGTGCCGTCAGCTGTGTTTCAGGCGACCAACGATGCCACAGCCGATTCTGAAGGGAATCTATGCCTGACGGCGCAAGCGATTGTGCCCTCCGGCGGCCAACATCGCTTCGACTGGCGGCTCGACGTCGTCGATGCCGGATTGGCGACGGTTACGGTGCGCTCGTTGACTGACGAAGAGAGCGATGCGATGACCATGGCGATTCCCGTTCGCGGACACGGCAGTGCTCTGACTGTAACAAAGAGCGGCACATTTGGTGATGGCGAGACGGGTCGGAAGACTCTGGTCTTCGACGTTCCCGAAGACGCACATCCGCAACGGACCCGGATTGCAGTGTCGATTTCCCCGACATCCGCGAGTGCGGCATTCGAAGCGATTCCGTTCCTTGTTGGGTATCCCTATGGTTGCGTCGAACAGACAATGAGCCGTTTCTATCCGACGGTACTGGTCGCAAAAACTCTCAGTCAATTTGACATAGACATTGCGGACATCGCTGAACGCTCGGGCAAGAACAATCTGTCGCAATTTCCGAAGGCTGCTCCGGACACGGTCCTGGACGCTGCCGAGCTGGAGCGAATGACCGAAGCTGGATTGCAGAGGCTTCAAAAGTTTCAGCACGAAGATGGTGGCTGGGGTTGGTGGGAGCACGATAAGTCGTCGCCGTACATGACAGCATACGTGTTGATCGGCTTGCACGTTGCGGCCGAAAGCGGGGCGACAGTCGATGAGTCTGTATTCACCAAGGCCCTGGATTATCTGGCTGAATTGGGAAGTGAGGATGGTCGGGACTTTTCCGGCAGTCGACTCGTCCGTGATCATCACACGGACATGCTCGTACTCTACGCGCTATCCCTTTCAAGGCCGAAGTCGTTCATTGATCCGGATACCCGAGATCGGGCTGAATCTCGGGCGACTCTCATGAAAAATCTCTTCGCTGCGTTCGAACATCGGAATCGACTGACGGTCTATGATCAGCTGCTGTTGGCAATGGCATTGCAGAACATGGTCCAGCATCAAAAGGCCGTGATTGCATTGAATGATGTTCTGCAGAGAATCGAGCGGGATGAAGAACGAGACATCGCCCATGTTCCAGTTCTCTCATCCCAGCATTGGCATTCCTGGAACAACGAGATTGAAACGAATGCCTGGTTACTTCGGGTGCTCATTGCCATTGAACCAAAGAATCCCCTGGCACCGAAACTTGTGAACTGGCTTGCAAGCAACCGCACCAACGGCAGATTCTGGCGAAGCACGAAAGATACGGCGCTGGCAATAACGGCCATATCCGAATATTTGATCCTGGCTGGGGTAAAGAAGGCAGATCAGACTCTTGAAATTCGACTCGACGATGGTCCGACAACGCAGCTGCAGGTCTCTGGCAATGATCTTCTGGGTCTTGAAACGGTTCTGGCTGTTCCAGGCGATATTTCGCTTCGCCCTGGACGTCACGAATTGACTGTGGAGCGAACCGGATCAGGGATGATGCACTTTGTTCTGGATGCCAGTTTCCTGAGAACAACGGCGATCGATCAGGCGAGAGGAAACGGCCTCACAATCACTCGCCGTTATTTCCGCCTGCCGCGTCCAGACGAGCCGGCGACGGCCAATGTGCGAGGCTTAGATGCCGATGTCTCAACTCCGGAATCAGATTCTCAACCGTTGACTATGGACGACACTCTTAATGTTGGTGACATCGTAGAGGTCGAGCTGACGATCGAATCGGATGATGACTACGAGTACGTGGCGTTTGAAGATTTGAAACCTGCCGGATGTGAGGCCGTCCAGTTGCGGAGTGGTGACACGTGGGGAAACGGACTCTGGGCGAACGTCGAGTTGCGTGACAATCGAGTTGAGTTCTTTGTCAGCAGTCTTCATAAGGGAAAGCACGTCCTGAAATACAAACTGCGTGCTGAGACTCCAGGCTGGTTTCATGCACTTCCGGCACGCGGATTCGCCATGTACGCGCCGGAGATCCACGCACAGAGTGACGAACTTCGTCTTCGGGTGACCGAATAGAAAGTGGCCGACGACGGCGATTCGAAACACCATTCGGACCATTTCACCAGGACGACGGACACGGTATATTCACCCAGAGTGTTCAAAATTCGAAACTTTGCAACTGCCTTGTGATTGCGAAAGGAATGGAGTTTTCGTGCCATCTTATGAGATCGTTGAGGGCTATCAGAACATGGATCTGATTGCCGTCCATGCGTTTTTGAAGCAGTCGTACTGGTCGCCCGAGATTCCGTTTGAGGTCGTCAGGAAAGCTGCAGAGAATTCGATTTGCTTCGGGATCAAGGTTGGTGGCGAACAGGTGGCTTTTGCTCGGGTCATTACAGACAAGGCGACTTTTGCGTACCTGTCCGATGTTTATGTTCTTGAAGAGCATCGTGGCCGAGGACTATCACACCAGATCATGGAGCGGATTACGCAACATGCCGATCTGCAGCATCTCCGCCGTTTTATGCTGGTAACTCGAGATGCACACAGCCTGTACTCTCGGTACGGCTTCGAGGTTGCATCATCACCCGAGCGAATCATGGAGGTGCTGAAGCCTGATCTATATCGCACAGAACCGTCCTGAAATCAGCAACTCTCTCGTAATAGAGTCTATTCGCCTTCTTCAACGACAAAGTAATACTCGGTTGTCCCATCTTCAAGTGTCACCGTCCCAGGTTCAGCTTCTCGCGGCCAGGTTTCAAACATGTCGACCAGCTCCCCGTAGTGGTCAGCCAAATCCTGTAATGTGTTGACTTCGAATGGGATCAGGTCTTTGTATGGACTGTCAGGGCTAAGGCTGATATTGCTTCCATAGTATTCAGATTCGACCTGCTCGCCTGTGTCCGCTTCGTAAGGTCCCACGTGCCGACGTCCCCTGACCCTGAATGTCCACTTGCCAACTCGACTTATCGAGAAGCGACCGTGATCTGCATACTTCATTAGCCCCCCGATGGAAACGACCGAGCCTGGATAAGCATCGACGGTGAAGCGACTGCTGTTCACTTCTTCTGTCAGATCGACATGCGAGTGCAGTTGCACATTCGAAATCCCTTTCACCTGTGCCAGTACGAATTCGGTTTGACGTCGATCAGAATAGTAGATGTTGCGTGCCGAGACGAACAAGGCACACGCAACTGCGGTTAGAACAGCGGCTATGACGGCGGTGAAAAGCAGTGTGCGGATTCCGGATTGCATCAATACCTCTCAGTGAATTTCGTGGGCTCTGTCAGGGATTTTCCGATTCGGTCTGGTCCGCAGCAACTGCACCTTTGATGACTCGCATGGAACGATTCGGATAAGCGTCTGGATTGACTCAGTGTAACAACCAGCGAAAGCCGAAGCAGACCGACCGACGAAGCTGCGATACTTGATTGTCGGAAAAATCGAATCATGACGGGCCGATGCCTGTACTATACGCCACTTTCAGTTGGCAAAGTCTTTCAAAGTACATTGCGTCCGAAACGCGAATCTACTCCTCTTCTTCGGTCCCGGAGTTAGCACTGTTCTCCGCCGTCGCTTCGGCCACAAAAAGCTGCGTGACGTACGCGGCTTCGGGCGATTCCAGTGGCCAGGCGGCATGCTGTTCGCCGTCACGCAAAATAAAGTAGTTGAAGGTTTGCTCGGGAGTGACGCGAATGCCTAAGAAGGACGATGAAAACGAGTTGACCACTTCTTCGGCTCGCAGGACAAGTACATATTCACCATCGCTTAATCGCGGGAGCTCGACCGCAGGATTCTGGCCCTTAAGCGGATCGTCCTGGTTCACAGATGCCTTGTGCGACAGCAGGACTTTAAGGCTGGCAGTCTTTCCTTTGAGGATACGACTCGTCTCAAACAAGTGTGCATAAGCGCTTCCTGTTGGTTTACCTTCCTGCAGCCTGCCAACAACCACCAGCGAGTTGTCCTTGATGAGTCTCTCGAGTCGCGATTTCACTGCCTGACTCAACCCACCGTTTTCAGCCGAAATGTTTGGGTCGTTGGACGGCGTTTGCTGAACTCTGGCGGGTTTCGTTGGAAGTAAAGTTAGAGCGAGGATCGCGGCGAGAATGCCGCCTCCGAGTACGATCATTTTCAATCTGATCCAACGCTTGTTGGAGACTCGAGTTTCCTGAGAATGCTCAGAATCAGTGAGCCAGGGTAAGGCTGGTAGTGAGCTCGATAGCGGTTGTTGCACATGACTGAGACAAGCTTCGAGTAAGTCTCGCACTTCCGCAGCTGATGAAGGCCGATCCTGCGCATTCTTCGCCATCAGTTTTGAGATCACTGCGCTCATCCACTCAGGGATGCTTGCGTTGATCTCACGAATCGGCGTCGGCTCGGATTCTGTAATCCGCAGCATCACGCTCAAACTATTCTCCGCCCTGAACGGTGGCCGCCCGGTACACATCGTGTACAGCATGCTGCCGAGGCTGAACAAGTCGCTGCGAGAGTCGACGAGCTGTCCGGATGCTTGCTCAGGGGACATATATTGGGGTGTACCGGGATGGAAGCCGCTTCGAGTCAGACTGGCATCATCTGCGGCACGGGCGAGTCCAAAGTCGCTGATCAGGGCGCGGTCGACGACTTCTTCGAGCAGGATGTTCGACGGCTTAATGTCGCGATGGACAAGACCCTGCTGATGTGCGGCGGATAGGCCATCCGCGACTTGCATGCCGATCCGCAGAATCTCGCACAATTCATGCGGCCCATCCCGGTCGATGCGTGCCTGCAACGATTCGCCGGAGACATATTGCATGACGATGAACGGCGATTCACGCTCCGTCTCGACATTATGAATCGGGACCACGTGTTGGTGAACCACGGCAGCAGCAGCACGGGCCTCTCGAGAGAATCGCTGTCTTGCTGCGCCACTGCTGGCAAGATAGGGAGCCAACAGCTTGATCGCAACAGGTCGATTGAGTTCGGTGTCGAATGCCTTGAAGACGACGCCCATTCCTCCGGAACCAATCAGTCGTTCAACTTCGTATCGACCCAAACGTCCGAGCATTTCGGGATGCGTTGGCGGTGAAAGCAACTGCCTTGCGATCGCTTCTGTCCATGTGATTGATTGTGGTTCGAATGTTGGAATCAAACACGCTGGCTCATCGCCGGTGCTCTTGCCCATCGAAGAAATCAAAGTTGCCGCGCGATCCCATTCAGCGTCCGACGCGACCAGTTCGCGAAGCCGAAGCTGACAATCGGTGCAGGTCGAAAGGTGGTCGATCAGTGACTCGCTCGCTTCGGAAGTCAATTCATCGCGCAGCAACGCCAACAGCAAATCGCTATTGCAGGAAGGACTGAGTTCGCTCATTCCTGATCCTCTTGTTCTTTGATGAGACGTTTGATTCTAGACATCACGCGACTCCGAGCGAGATGTACGTTGCCAGGTTTACATCCGAGCCTTTCTGCGACTTCGCTCACCGACAAGCCGTCAATGCTGGTCAACCAGAACGCATCCCAGGTGCTCGGAGAAACCGCGGTGCGAATCTGCTCGGTCGCCCGGCGGAATATGGTGCGTTCATGTTCCAGATCGAGAGCACTTGAGAATTCATCACGCTCCGGAACGTTTGCCAGAATCCATTCGGCGTCACTACCGTCCTGCCCCAGTGACCGAGTTGCCCGCCGTGTCAGCATGTCAATCGCTTCGTTGCGGGCAATTCTCAACAACCACGTACGAAATTTCCCTCGGTCCTGTCTCTCCAGCCATGCGGAAACCGAATTGGCGACTGCGAGGAAGACTTCCTGCACCAGGTTCTCAGCATCAGCTGCCTGAAACCCCCGGCTCATCGCGACTCGATAAATGACAGGGGCGTAAGTCGAAGCGAACTCATCCCATGCAGCAACGTCTTTCGCGTCCTGGAGTCGCAGTATGAGACTCGCTCGTGTTGCTGTAAGATTCTTGTTCATTGTGCCTTGTTTTCCGAAAACCCTGTTCGCTAACAACAAGACCGGGTGAAGCGTTCAGATCTTTCACGCGACGGGACTTTTTTCCGGAAATTGGCTGTATTGTATGCCGGGCATCGGCCAAAGATCCTGCCATGCAGGTTGGCCGGAAGGCGAATTCTCGGCGAATTGCATCTCCGAGTCTAACACTGTTTTCCCACGATCAACAGAAACCCAAGCCCGGCCTGGATCGCGGAGAAAATCGCCTGGCAAAGGAACACAAGATCTATACGGGACTTGGCGTGAACAGACTTCTTTCCGAAACGAAGAGGCAACACGAGGACAGCCAGCCATACCGCTCCGATGATCACGCCGAAAATCCATTCGGAACTCACATACAAACCGAGCGGCAGGAGAAAGAACATGGTGACTCCTCCAAACATGAATATTGCCTCGCTCGACGTCTCGAAGAGAGACAAGCCCATGCACGCAGTAATTCCCAGCATTGGCCAGGGAAGCATGACGAGCAGCGAGCCTAACAGGGCTCGTTGTGGGGACATAACTGGGGCGTTACTGCCCCTGGAACCCGCAGCAACTCGTCGATCTTTGGCTGTCTTCTCTGCGCCCTTGCGTCTCTGCGCCTCTGCGTTAAATTTTCCAACAGCTCGTCCGTAACGTATGATTGAAAACTGGTTCGGTCGGCAGTGTCGTTTCGAGTACGAGTACCGTTTCGCTGAGTACGAGGAAAGACCGGGCCGTTTGCGATGACCGTGGCAGTCGAGTTCGTATTTTTCTCGCGTTTCTTCGTACTCGTTCTCAGCAACGCGGTACTCGTACTCGATCGAACCCTGCAATACTGCCCCTGAAACCCGCAGCAACTCGTCGATCTTTGGCTGTCTTCTCTGCGCCCTTGCATCTCTGCGTTCACTTTTCGCGAGTCTTCGTGTTGACGTGACGTGAGGAATTTAACGCAGAAACGGGGAGGCGCAGAGACGCAGAGAGTCATCCCGTCATTGACCCGTCTTCTTTGCGCCCTTGCGTCTCTGCGCCTCTGCGTTAAATTTTCCAACAGCCCGTCCGTAACGCATGATTGAAAACTGGTTCGGTCGGCAGTGTCGTTTCGAGTACGAGTACCGTTTCACTGAGTACGAGTACGAGTACGAGTACGAGGAAAGACCAGGGCGCTTGCGATGTCCGTGGCAGTCGAGTTTTGCTTCTTCTTGCGTTTCTTCGTACTCGTTCTCAGCACCGCGGTACTCGTACTCGATCGAACCCTGCAATATTGCCCCTGAAACCCGCAGCAACTCGTCGATCTTTGGCTGTCTTCTCTGCGTCCTTGCGTCTCTGCGTTTCTTTCCAAGTGCATCTCTTACGACAATCGCATTCGATGAAAGCTCAGCCCGATTTCTATTGGCCGCCGACACTGTGCGCGTCTCGGAGAGACGCGGCTACGTGGCGAACCTCAGGACTTTCGAGGTAGCATTCGAAGCTGGCGTCGTTCCGGATCAAGAACATCCAGATCCCACGGTGTCCGTCTTTGAATTGTCATCCATCGCCGGTAGACTCTCAAAGTCGGAATTTGGGCAGTCGGCCCTTCCAGGCCTGAATCCCTCTGGAAAGTCCACGATTTATGAACTTGCGGGACATTGTCACGTTTACCATTCTGCTGTGTCTGATTTTCAGCGCTGACGCTGAGACCGCTATGGGTCAGGACGGCGTCGCTGGTGATTCGTCGGCTTCGTTGACGCTGGAGCAACTCCGAGCGGAAGGTGCTTTGCGATCGCGTTATCGGCAACAGCGTGAGCCCATATCCGCGGTTGCGGAGGATCCATCAAAGGACAGCGCCGCTTCCTTCAGGCAGCATGTTGAACCCGTGCTGAAGGAGACTTGTGTACAGTGTCATGGGCCGGATCATGTGGAAGGCAATATCCGGATCGACACGCTGAATCCTGACCTGGCCAATGGACCCGACGCTCATTGGTGGCTGGAAGTACAGGCTGTGCTCAGCAATGGTGAGATGCCTCCACCGGACGCGAAGGGGCTCAGAGACAGCGATCGCAGTAAAGTTGTTGATTGGCTGGCAGACGAAATCCAGAGAGCCTCAAAGGTGCGGCGTGCAACCGGAGGACATTCTTCATTTCGTCGGATGACACAGTACGAATACAACTACGCTCTGCAGGATTTGCTCGGCATGCGGTGGAATTTTGCAAAAGACCTCCCACCGGAATCACACTCAGATGATGGTTTCCAGAACAGCTCAGAGTTGCTGCATATGTCCGTCGGGCAGCTGGAATCGTATCGTCAAATCGCTTTGAACGCTCTGCGAAGAGTCACCGTGAAAGGCGAGCGTCCACCTGTGATTCACTGGGGCGTTTCGATGAAAGAAGCGGCCGAGCGGGAATATCCAAAACAGCAGCAGGAGCTCGACAAAGTTAAGGAACAATTCAAAGACGATCCGGCACAGCTTCAACAGGAAGTGGATCGCCTGACTGCCAGCTTCCGGCAACCTCATGATCGGCCCTATTACCGCCAGCTTTCGAGTGGCAACACGGTGCGTGCGACATGGGGCTATGACGGCGCGAAGTTTGCATTCAGCCCGTCCGCTGAAGTCTCGGAGTTTCCCGAATCGTTCGATCATGTCGCCATCATACCGTCCGGTGGCAATCAGGAAATCACTGTTGAGCTTGGTGACACGATTCCTGAAGAAGGCATGATGCGAGTTCGGATTCGTGCCTCGAAAGAAGCGACTGAGGAGACTCGGATACCCAGTCTGCAGCTGGAGTTTGGGTTTCAGGCCAGCAATGAAGGCCGGGCGGAGATCCGTGTGAGTACCGCCGACACGCCGATCACTGCGACTGCAGATGCACCACAGATCTATGAATGGGATGTGCCACTCGGCGAAATCTATCCGCGGAACGCGTTTCGTGGTGAGTCGAAGATGGGAGACCTGCCCAGTCCTTCAGAGTACATCCGCTTCATCAACAGTTCAGTGCCACAAGGCGGACATGGGTCGATTCAGATTGATTATGTCCAGGTCCTTGCTCCGTATTTTGCAGAATGGCCTCCCCGGTCGCACCGGCAGATCTTCTTCGATAGTGAACATCGCCACGATGAACCCGTCTACGCCAACGAAGTGCTGACGAGATTTATGACACGCGCGTGGCGGAGGGAATTGAGCGATGACGAAATTCAACAGAAGCTCAAGCTGTTTCACTCAATCCGCCATCAGTGTGACAGCTTCGAGGATGCGATGTTAGAGGTTCTGGCGACCGTGCTATCGTCGCCGAAGTTCCTGTACGTTGTACGTGAAGACGTCCAGGCCAGCGAGGCTTCCGTCCAGTCTGAATCGCCCGATCAACTTGCAACGAGTCAACCAGCACTCGATCAACTTACACAGAACCGGCTTTCACCGGACGAACTTGCCACTCGTTTGTCGTTGTTCCTGTGGTGCAGTGTTCCGGATGACACGCTCAGAATGACAGCGTCGAGCGGGCAACTCGCTAATGAAGCTGGCCTGCATCAGGAAGTCGACCGGATGCTGCAGGACCCGCGATCAGAACGCTTTGCGGAGCAGTTTGTTCATCAATGGCTCGATATGCAGCTGCTGGATTTCCTGACGCTGAAGAATGCCGATCCGTCGCTCAAAGAATCCATGCAGGCGGAACCGGTTGCGTTCTTTCATGAGGTGTTGCGAAACAACGAAAGCGTGCTCAACTTTATTCATGCCGATTACATGATGGCGGATGAGCGGCTGGCAGTGCATTGTGGCCTGTCAGATGTGAGAGGCAACTTTTTTCGACGCGTTCCTCTGAACGACAATTCACACCGTGGAGGCTTGATGACTCAAGCCGGGCTGATGGCCATGAATTCCAACGGCACGGATTCACATCCATTGAAGCGTGGAGTCTGGCTGCTTCGCTCTGTGCTCAACGATCCACCTCCGCCACCACCGGCAGCGGTACCGGTGATTGATCTTGCGGATCCGGAGATTGCAAAGATGACACTCAAACAGCGAATTGAGAATCATCGAAATCAGGCGGCTTGCTTTTCATGCCATTCGAAAATCGATCCGTGGGGAATCGCCTTCGAGAATTACGACGCTCTTGGCCGCTGGCGCGACGACGTCAACGGAACCCCGGTTGACGCTTCAAGTTTGTTGTTCAATCAGCAGGAGCTCAAAGGGGCGGAAGGGTTGAAGCGGTTCCTTCTGGAGAATCGACAGGATCAGTTTGTTCGTGCAATGGTGCATAAACTTGCAACTTTCGCTCTTGGAAGGCCGCTGACCTTCAGCGATTATGCGGACATAGACGCCATCACTGCAAGTGTTCGGCGACAGGACGACGGGCTGGCCACGATGATCAAATGTCTCGTGGCGAGTGATTTGTTTCAAACGAAGTAAGGTCTTTCGAACATGAACCTCAACTCACTGGATCGTCGTCGATTTCTTCGTGGAACCGGAGTGGCTTTGGCATTGCCACTGTTCGAATGCGTGGCTTCGTCGAGGCTGCAGGCCAGTGAAGAGACCAGCCCGGTCAGGCGACTGGCGTGCATCTATTTCCCCGACGGTGTTGGGATGCCGTTGGCACAGGACCCGGCTTATAAAGACTGGGCGTGGTTCCCGCATGGGAATGGCACCGAATTCACATTTTCGAAATGCGGTGAGCCGTTCGAACCTCTGCGGAGCGACCTCACGATCCTGTCCGGTTTTTCGCACCCATCCAGTCGCAAAGTGCATGGTCATTGTAATGCAGATCAGTTTCTGACGGCTGCCCCAACAGCGACCAGTGGGCCGTACCAGAATACAATCTCACTGGATCAGGCCTACGCTGCGTTTGTTGGCAACCAAACTCGGTTTTCATCGATCGTGATGTCAACCGATGGTGGCACAGGCACGCCTCGCGGGGCGCAGACATTATCGTTTGACCACAACGGCCGAGCGATCCCGGCGGAGAATCGTCCGAAACGCGTCTTCGACATGCTGTTTGTCAGCAGTGATCAGGATGCTGCTCGACGACTGGCACTCAGCAAGAGCGCTCTGGACGATCTGATGGAAGACGCGGCTTCGTTGCGAAAGAAGTTGAATACTTCGGACCAGCGTAGTCTGGATGAGTATCTGGAATCAGTACGCGAAGCAGAACGCCGAGTGGAAAAAGCACGCCACTGGATTCACACGCCGCTGCCGGTGGTGAAAGCCGACCATCTGAAGCTGGAGATCACCCCGGACGAACCACGCGCCTATGTTCAGACGATGTTTGAACTGATCTATCTGGCCTTCAAGACCGATTCGACTCGAGTGGCGACGTACCAGATTGGTCGTGAGAATGGTTTTGGAATCAGTGACCATCTTGCCCGAGCGGTTGGCTTTACTCTGGCGCATGCCCTGACTCATGAGACAAAGAATCCGGACGGATGGGAACGCCTTGGGATTTACTGCCGGTTTCTGAACGAAGAGTTTGCTCGATTTGTCACGCGTCTTCGGGACACTCCGGAACCTGCCGGGGAAGGCAACATGCTCGACAATTCTCTGCTGCTGTACGGCTCTGCTTCAAGCGCGTTTCATCTGTCCCGTAATTATCCACTGGTGCTTGCTGGCGGAAAGAATATGGGCTTCCGTCACGGTCAGTACATTAATTCCGCTGGTGCCAATGCGCAGGCCGGCGCCTGGGATGGAGGCACGGAACCATGGCAGCTTGAAGTCACTCAGGAAGACAGGCCTCTCTCCAACGTCTTCGCCACGATGCTGAAGCAACTCCAGGTGCCGACAGAGAAGTTCGCCGACAGCGATGGTCTGGTGAAAGAGCTTCTCGTCGAGGGCGCATGAGCGGAAAGCTGCCATACGGCACTGTCTTGCCTCGACCTCTTCGTAATTCCACCTGAGCCGAGGGCACTTTAGTCCAGTGATTTCCCTTGACAGGCACTGGTGAAAGCAGCAGGACGACGCATGACCGGATCCCGACCGGGCAAGTTCGGCCGAAGTTCATCATGCGGCAAGGTCGAGGCGACAAATGTCCGGGTTCTCGTGTATTTCCCGGAACTTGCACTGTCGGGGATTTGATATCAAACCGCTGGAAAGCGTGGTCTTCCAGCCGGGTCTTGAACAAATCGATGTAGGGCAGTCGACGATGAATCCACGATTCGCATCAGTTTCGCTCACGCTCTTTCTGATCTCCGGTTGCGCTGGCCTTGCGTCGTCCGGAACAATGTCGAGCAGCCCTCGACCTGAACCAGTGAATCGCGACATGGCAACACTGCATAGGATCGAAAGCGGCTTCCATGTCATCGATCCATCTGCTTTGCAAATTCAACTCAAAGATTTGCAGGCAGGACAACAGATTCGGCTTGTGACGTCCGCTTCGACTGTCGCAGAGATGAAAGACGGTGGCAGCCTCGACACAACTGAGTACGTCGGAACGATTGATGCTATTGATGCTGACAACATCGTGCTCAGGGACGCATCGCTTGTGACCAGCGCGAAAGTGGTGAAAGCGACGCCAATCATGAGTCGAGTTCCCTACTTCAGCAGGATGTTCAGGAACACGTCTATTGCGAAGGAAACTCACCCATTGCCTCATGGCGTTACGATTCCTCGCTCAAAGATCATTGTGGCACTTGGCGCAGGCTCCGAGGTTACGGAGCGAATTGGTGTCGATTTTGAAAATAACGCCGACGCAAATGCATCGGATCTGAGAGGTGAAGTGGCTTTTCTGATTCGCGAGCAGAGTAACCAACGAAAGCCAGAGTGAACAACTCGCGGTATCGTGTTGGCGCGGGTGTGATTGACACAGCGGGTCTGTCTTTCACAACATATGTTCCGGCACTTCACGATGGGGAATTCAAGTTGCAACGGCAGTCGCGTTGATTCTTGTGATGCCGTCGACTTCGCAAAGGGAAATCTCAAACGACTTCTTTGAAGAAACCTGAGTCGATTGCGACCGGGAATAGAATTATGGACCTTGTCAGATTCCCAAAGCTGCTGCAGGACATTTATGCAGTCGTGGATGAACTGGAACGGATGTTTCCCGGCAGGCACTTCACGCCCGATGGTCATATGGTGGGCAGTATCGGCGAAGCAATTGCAGCGTACTACTATGGTCTGACTCTGTTTACAGCATCCGCCAGGGGGCATGACGGGATCATTGGTGAGCGGCGAGTTGCGTAAGTTGTTTGCTGCTGGCGTTTTGCGAAGCGAAGCCGCGTTGGGGCTTCCGTGAACTCCGTGTCTTCCGTGGTCGACCATGTGTTTATTGACCACGGAAGACACCGAATACACGGAATCCAAACACCAAAAGCCAACATCCTCCACACATCCCGTCTTCAGACACCTGCTCCATTCCTCGAACTGGACTTGGTTGAGTTGACTGATGTGATGCCAGTTCACAGTCTGAACGGAGTCAGCCAGCCGGATTCGGTGTCGTACGTTGCGAATACTCCATTCACCAGCGCGTTGACGACAACAAAGTATGAGCCCTGTTTCAGGCAGACAGGTTCTGCGCCATTCCAGGGGACAGACCGGCCTGGCTCCACCAGAAACCAACGATGATAATGTCCGGCGAATTGAATTCGCTGAGGCTGTGCGGAGAAGATTTTTTCACGTCGTTCAGGCGTTTGTGGGAAGCCATCAAAGAACCAAAGATCTTCCAGCAGTTCCGGGTTCAGCCACGGTTCAATGTGAGAAAAGTAGCAATCATCAATCACCATGCGAGCCGTCAGGGATTGCATAAATGCCAGAGTTTCCGGGGCGAAATGCTGACAAACTTCTCCTTCCGGACGCACACAGAGGCCGAGATCATGATTGCCCCAGACTCCTTTGACACCAGAATCTGTGAGCAGTTGGCAGGTCTCATCCAGTCGCTGCCCGGCGTCACAAACATCTCCGAGCATCACGATTCTGTGAACGTCCAGATCTCTAAGTGTCTGAAGGCACTGTCGCAACAAAGTAGCTTCTTCGTGAATGTCAGCAACGATTCCAAGCTTCATGTTGTTGCTCGATTTCTTCTCTGAGTCCTGTTCTTTCGAAAAACCAGCCCTGGATGGATGCGTGAAAACCATCCGGGTGTAAATGTTCAGCAGGTAATCTGCTGCTGGTTCTTAGGACTCACGGAGTCGCAGTAAGCAAGAGTCTTGGCTATTTTTCGAGAACACTCAAAGACATGTATCGGCACTTGGACCCGGTGGGGCCTTGTGGCTGGTTTGGAAATTGTGCATGAAACATTCAAGTTTCGTGCCGTCGGCCTGACGCCGCGTCTCGAAATATCTTCGCGAAGCGAGCTGAACTGGCTGCTGAAAAGCCGCTTTCAGACGACCGAAAAACTCAACGGGTCGCTCCACGGAGCTAATGTCCCGTCGCCTTTGACTGCTCTCACCCGGTCCGATTGAGCATTGTGTGCTGGGTGGTAGTGTTTTCGAAACAGACGCCGTTCTCTGTTCGGTGGAATTTGGCTGTTTCGCGATGGAATCCTATGGCCCTGAGTGCCCTGGTGTTTTATCACAGACAACCCGAAGGCAACCTTTTGCAGTCTGTGAGCATGTATGTTTGGCTTTCTCAAACGCCCCACGAAATCTATAGGAACAGCGTATCGTCATCAGCTTCAGGGGCTGATTTCCGAACTGCATCAGCGCGCGGCAGAAGTGCCGGATGAAAGCGTTCGTCAGCAGTTGACGGCCGAGCTGGTCGAGGCTGAAGCGGAATATGGTGAGGTCATCCGACATCTGCAGCGAGCGTCGGACTAGAGGACTGCCGCGAAATCTGTCACTCAATTCACAACGCTGTGAGCTGTTTCCATGGGTCGCAACCGATTACGGGCTGAAGTGGACCCCAGTTTTAGGACCACGGCCGCGCGTTGCTTAGATAGAGGGAACGTCGCGTTTTATCCGACCACT
>JAEUIH010000111.1 GCA_016795105.1 Planctomyces sp. | reverse complement strand
GGCCACAGATCGGAACAAGGCATTTGGGGATCGTATCCGTGATCGGCCGCAGGCGTGTTCCGAGCCCGCCTGCAAGCAGGACTGCTTTCGTCGCTGACATTACTTCCCTACCTCGCGAACAACATTCAGCTTCGCCATTTGTCGATTGCTGTAGGCAAGGATCTCGCCGATATCAACGGCCGATGACAACCACTCTCGATACGCCTCAACACTCTGATACACATTGTGATCCGGTGACCAGCCCAGCTTCCGGAGCTTCGAAACATCGCTGAAGATGTGGCGAGTATCTCCAAAGCGATACTTCCCACATGGCTGAGGCTTATAGTCTTTGCGTCCAAACACCTCAGCAACCACACTGGCAAATTCCGAGACCGTGATGGCTTTGTCACCGCCCACATGAAACATCTCGTAGTCGGCGCGTTTGTCTGTCAGTACTCGACAGTTCGCATCCACCACATCGTGAATATTGACAAAGTCGCGTACCTGCTGGCCGTCTTCATAGATCGCAGGATCGACTCCCTGATGGAACGACAAGCAAAAGATGCGACAGGCTCCGCTGTAGGCGTTGTAGAAACTCTGACGCGGCCCCTGCACAATCGAGTATCTCATGGCGACGCTGGGGATCTCATAGCGTTTTCCGAGGTACAGCGCGATGTTCTCTTCAGTGATCTTGCTGATCCCATACTGGTTCTGCGGATTGGCGATTTTCTCGTTGGTCGGCATCCATTTCAGCGGGCCTCGAAATCCTGCGGGGGCCTGAACCTCCCAAATCCCCTTGCGAAGCTGGCTGTCCGGTCGAATATCGGGCAACACGGCCTTTTCATCTGCGTCCTGATACAATCCTTCTCCGAGCGTGGCCTGGCTGCTGGCAACAATCACTTTCTTTACGGGAAGTCGGTCCCGAACAACGATCTCATAGATCATTGCTGTCGATGTGCAGTTGACGTCAAAAAACTTGCTGAATGTTGGCAGGTAGTCCTGGAACGCCGCCAGATGATAAACGGCATCTACGTCTCGCAGTGCGTTCGTCATCAGGTCGTGATCACGCACGTCACCTTTGATGAATTCAAACGCTTCATTCAGGTACGCAGGCTTCTGACCGTTCTGATGAACAGGCTGTTCCAGACTGTCCAGAATCCGGATCTGATGCCCCTGCTTATAGAGTGCATCAGCCGTATGTGATCCAATAAACCCGGCACCGCCGGTAATCAAGATTCTCATAGTGTTTGGTTCTTAGTGGATGAAGTTGTTCTAACCGTAGCAGGCACGCTCCGAGTGCCGTCCGCCGCGAGAAAGCAACGCTTTCAAGTCCATTTCAGGCGGTTCGTGGTGGAAGGTTCATTGCGGGTGGTCAATTAGGTAGTTCGGCCGGGCGGCGCTGACGGCACTCGGAGAGTGCCTGCTACTTTGCGGACGGCACTCGGAGAGTGCCTGCTACTAGACTGGCTGATTTTTCAACAAGCGGTTATGATCGCTGATGAAGATCACTCGGCTGCCAGCGCGATCGACACCAAATTCGAGTTCCTTTGGATGACCGAGTGCTGCACGGATTCGATCCTGAGCTTCTGGCTCCGCCAGAAGCATCAGAAATCCGCCGCCCCCTGCCCCGAGCAGCTTACCACCCATTGCGCCGTGCCGCTTGGCGGTCTCGTACCATTCGTCGACCATCTGCATGGAAATCCCAAAACCCAGTGACCGCTTTAGCTGCCAGCCTTCGTCCAGGATCTCTGCAATGCGTCGAATATCGGGCGTGCCCGCAAAGGCAGAACGCATATCGTTGCACAGATCCCGCATCGCACGCAGGACAGTTCGGCGGTCGTTTGTTTGTTCACTTTGCTGTTTCAGAATTCGATCCGCGTCACGCTGCATGTCTGTGTACAACAGCATCGCGTGACTGTTGAGCTGGCTAATGGTCTCCGGACGACATGGGACGGACTCCACGTCGACCGATTCATCCGGATTGAAGCGGATGTAGTTCACACCACCAAACGCGGCGGCAAACTGATCCTGTTTCCCGATCGGCTTTCCAAGAATGTCAATTTCGATCTCGCAGGCCTGGCTGGCAAGCTTCATCGGGGAACTGACTTCACCACGATAAGCGTAGAGTGCGTTCAACAGTCCGACGGTGAGTGTACTGCTGGAGCCCAGACCAGTGCCCGCTGGAACGTCGCCGACGGTCGTGATTTCCAGATGCTTACCGAGCCCCGTCATTCGCAGAGCTTCGCGAACAATTGTGTGCTCGATCTTTTCAATGCAGTCTGCAATCTCAGTGCGCGTGTATGCAACGCGAGTCGTTGGATCGAACCGAGGACTCACTGTCACGTACATATGTTTGTCGAGGGCGAACGAGAGCACAGCTCCGTACTCTTCGCGATAGAAGCTTGGCAGGTCCGTACCGCCGCCCGTGAGACTGATTCTGTACGGTGTCCGAGTAATGATCACGTCGAATGGGTTCCTGAGATTAGGACTTGAGTCGCTGGGTTGTAGAAATGCGAAAGATTTGGGTTTCAGGTCCAGCGGGCCGACACATCGTTAGCCGGGGCCGTAAGGCCCCGGTATGCCATATTTCATTGCCAAAGGCCCGGAGGGCCTGATTTCTAAGACTTCAATAACAACCGATATTCATTGATAAGCGGTATTAGTGCTCGTTCAATTTCAAATTTGTCCAGAACGTGTTTTCGACCAGCCAATGCGAGCTTGGTTGCCAGGCTGTCATCCTGAAGTCGGACTATTGCATCGGCAAGCTCTTCGGCACTTTCGGGACTCACCAGCAATCCCGTTTCACCATCAATGACAAGGTCGGGGATTCCCACCAGACGAGTCGAGATTGACGGCAATCCGCAGGCCATCGCTTCCATCAGCATCTGAGGAAGGCCGTCAACGTCATTGTCTTTGGCCCAGACACACGCCAAACAGTAAACGTTGCCACTCTGCGCAAACGCTGGAATCTCTTCCTGCTTAATGGCCTTCCCGGTGATTGAAACCTGACTGCTGAGTCCCAGAGATTCCACTTCTTTGCGGAGTTCAGATTCCAGTGGACCGGACCCACCAATGATACATTCGAACGGGATTTTGCGATCTCGCAAAATCCCGCAGGCGCGGATCAGGACTGAAAACCCCTTCTTCTCGACAAGCCGACCAGACGACCGAATTTTCAGTCCCTGTGACCTGAGCGGGAGTGGTGCAGGTGAGAACCTTGTAACGTCAATTCCACAGTACACAAGCCGCAACTGTTCTGGTCGAGCACCGTGCTCCAGGAAGAACTGCTGATGGTAAGTGGAAATGCAGTTAATGAATTTGGCTCGGCGAATTTTGTCACGCAAAGCTACTCGTTCGCGGTAGATGTCGGCAGCATGTCCTGTAAAACTGAACGACACTCCAAGGAGCCATGCTCCATAGAAGCCAACGGATCCCGGGGAATGAATCCACTGAGAGTGGATATGCATCACAGGTGTACCAGATTTCCGGATTCGCGTGACCCAGGCTGCGGCAATGAACAGATGCAGGAAACAGACAATTCGATTTCGCAGCGATTCGCGTTCTCCGGTCAGTGCATTCCAGAGAGCTCCAAAGAATCGGCCACGATAGCGGAACGGAGCAAGCAGGATCGCAACGCAGTCCTGCAACCCCAGCGGATAAATCGCCGAAGTCACTGACTGCAGCTTCTTCCCCCACTGCGATGAATGAAAGGTTGAAGCCGGTGTGCGAAGCGCATGGAGTCGGAACGGAATACCACTCCGGTCGATGATTTCAAGCTCATTGACAACCCAGGCATCACCCGGGCCGGACGCACTGATGTAATGGATCATGGAAACTTACTTGTATTCGATCAATGCTGTTCGACGACCGCGGACATGATTCTTCCAGAACTGGATAACACCAATCGCTTCCGGAAACTTCCCCAGCAGCCAAAAAATTGCAACCAATGACGCCAGCCGTGTGTTTCTACCTTGTTTCTTTTGCTGCAGGAATCCGCGAAGCAATAGCTGTGCATACCCAGCGGCCGGGATACATAATCCCCAGAGTATCCTAAAGTCGAAGATCAAACCGCAGACCAGTATGACTAGAGCGAACGACGGAACGACAGCACCCCAGATAAGAGAGCTTCGTACCGATCGCATGTTGTATTTCTCAGCACTGTTCCGATGCAGGAACGCGCCTTCGGCGAAAGCATGTCCGGTTCTGATCGTCCGGCGAAACCATTGAGACCAGCGAGAGAGGGCCGCATCGTGCAGAGTCATTTCGTTGGCAATGCGAAGAATCTTCCAGCCTTTCTCCCGAAGCCGGAGGCAAAGCTCGCCTTCTTCACCGGCAATCATTCTTTCGTTGTAGCCACCGGATTCTCGGAGAGGAGCAACGCGAAACAGAGCATCACCGCCACACGATTTTGAAACGCCTGGTGGGCAATCCCATTCGACATCGCAGAGCTGGTTAAAGATGGAGAACTCTGGTGAACGTTCGCGGCGTCGCCCGCAGACTGCCACTACATCAGTGTGGTCGTTGAGTTTTGCCCGAGCAGCTGAAATCCAGCCGGCAACGACTTCACAGTCTCCGTCGACAAATTGTACGTATTCAATTTCCGGGTGATGTTCGCACAAGTACAGAAACCCGGTATTTCGACCACGAGCCATAGTGAACGGTACGGATAGATCAAGACTGACGACGGCCACCCCAAGCCCTTTGGCGAATTCTATGCTGCCATCGGTTGACCCGGAATCGACATACACCATCACTGGGCAGTCATTGCGCAATGAATGGAGGCAGCGTTTGAGGCGTTCACCTTCGTTTCGCCCGATGACAATGACACCGACACTACGGCTATCAGCAACAGTGACAGACATTCGTGGGTTTAGAATCCAAATCTAATTCCGGAAGTGCGCGGAAGTCCGGACGCACTTCGTTCCTGTCGGTGACACGGCGATTCTTCGTTGATCCACAGAAGGACATCGCCGTCCGTTGTTGGCAGAACCATTCAGAAAGTACTTCATCTGAATTGAACTCGCTGTGATGGACCTTGCCATCAGGGCCTGGTTGCAAAGACTGTAATGTGCAGAAACCCGGACGCAACGCTGCCGCAGTTCAGATGCGAGGAGATTCACACGGAATTCACTGCACAGTCTGCTCAAAATGCGCGACCTGCGTCATCGGGAAGATCAATTTTTCGAAGAAATTGGGTTATGCCAATTGCACCGAATTCACCCCAAACGACCCAGGCGACCTATTTCCCTGCTGATGCCGAGGACACGTAGCGACAAGCGTCGGTCAAGAAGGATTTGGCATATTCCGGAACTTCTCCTGGTCGCTCTCCGGACGGGCGGCAAAGCAGCTGGAACTTGAGGATCGATTGTGTTCCGTGGAATTCGATACGAGGGTTTGAAGGATTTGAAAAGACGCCGTCTCGGGCAAATCCATAAACGACTACAAACTCGGAAGTTCCGAGAGACTGCTGGCGTATCGGCAGAACTCCAAACTCATGTTTCACCCCATCGACATCAAACTTTGCAAGCTTAGGCTCCGTCAGGAATTCATTTCCCGCTGCGCCATAGCAGATATCCGGGGTATGCCTGATGAGTCGTCCGGCTTTGCCTGTCATCAACAAGAAGCCAACACTTCCCTCAGTTGACTGGTAGCTGCGACTGACGTACTCCGTTAGTCCCAGTTCCTGAATAACATTTTCAGAGAGGCTGCTAGCTTCATCAACCTGTTTCCAGTTTCCTAGCTCTACTGGAAATGCCTTCACAATTTTGCTGTTGTCATCAAACTCATGCGACAATCCCCAGCGAAAAGTCTGTTGTCCGTGGATGTAGGCACCGGTCAATGTCAGAACGATCACGAACACCAGTCGAACGATAATCATGTTTATTCTCGAGTATTCAGCATGAGCCCGCCGTGCTGGTCTACAGCCATGGCGAATCTGAAATCTGTATAACGTCTGTGGATTTAAAGGGAACTAGTTTTCACGGACTCCATTGTCCAGTTGTGCGGTGTCTTTCGCTGGAGACGCCTCAGCGTGAACTGCCTGCAGAGCCTCAAAAAACCTGCGATCAATTGGCTGCATCAACTGCAGGTTGATGCCGATATCAACCGCTTTTTCAAAAGCTGTTCGAGATTCGGAAAGCTTATTCTGCAGTCTGTAACCTTCTGCCAGATGCAGCCAGGTCGAAGAATCTGAAACTGCTCGCCTCGAGATTATCTCAAGAACAGGGACAGACGCATCCGCGTTTCCTTCGGCAAGCTGAAGTAGACTCTTTGAATCCAGCAGGAATGTACGATCTGCCTCGGGCTGTTCCGTCTGCATAATCTGAATTGCTTTGTCCAGCAGCGAATGGGACGCCGTGAAGTCCTGTCGTGCTTCAGCCACAGCGAGAGCAAGATTGTTCATCGCGGCCGTATCTTTTGGATTTCGCTTCAGGCACTTCTGATAGAATCCCTCTGACTCCTTCCAAAGCATCCGGGAAAAGTAATAGTCCGCAACGACTCGATCAAGCTGAGGTCCACTGACCTTTTTCAGAATCAACTGCAAATAGTCCTGAAAACGCTTCTCATTGGCTTCGTCCTGTCGCATGAACAAGAGACTTACAGTTGCGGCTTCAATTCGAGTCGCCTCCTGAATGAGCTGATGATCACTTTGCACCAGTGTCATCCACGCTTCAAAGAAGCCATGATCCAGAACTCTGGACAGCGTGCCCTGCAACAGATCCCGCTGCCCCTCGGCCTCAGTCCTTGCCGCGACAATCCGATCGACAAATCGTTTGCTGACTTTGAGAGCGTCTTCTGGGGTCAAATTGGGCTGAGTCAAGCGCAGGTCAAGGGACAATACCTGCTCGCCGGCACGACGTTCCATCAAAGATAAGGTGCGTTCAATCCCGTCGCCGGGTACAGGCTTACCGGCGAAGCGACGACGGCAAAAATCAATGTATTTCCTGATCGACTGTGGCGAAGTGCCCGGGAGCTGCATCCTTTGATTAAGGATGCGCATTCCACTCGATTCATCTCCGTTTGCAATCATGATTTGTCCGGTCAGCAAAATGTCCTCGGCCGTCTGTTGCCGGATCAGCTTCAGAAGGGTGTCAGCTCTGGCGATCGCATCTTTGGCCCCCGGCAGTGGATCGCCGACTTCTGATACAGCCGATCGATAAAGAACCCAGGCGGCAAGCCGCTTTTGCTCATCCGTTAACGTTTCCAGAGACATTGTCTGGACATCCGGAAGCCATTCATTCAGGATCCTGGGGGCCTCGGCCCTCACACCCGGAACGTTGACCTCATTGAGGATCATCGTCAGGAACTGACGATGAGTCTTGTTCTCCGGCTCAATCACGACGATCCGTCGTGCATATTCGACAGCCTTTTCGGGTTTTGCATCAAAATGTGCGATCGCAGCCAGCGTCAAGACCCTCGCTTCGACGGCAGTATCAGCATGCCCTCTCGCAAGGTTAATCGCCTTTCGCCAATAATGGAGTGAGAGCGTTCTCAACTGGACGTCTGAAAGCAACTGTGCTGTGATGAAAGCGCGGTCGAGTTCTGATAATTGAGTCTCAGCGTTGACATTATCGAGTTCACGTACCATGCGTTCCGGCTGATTCAAATCACGACTTACGAACAGGAGATATTCTCCCCAGGCCTGAGGATTTGACGGATCAAGTTCAATTGCCTTTCGATATTCGGTCTCTGCTTCTGCTTTCAGAGTAACTGCCAATGTCGGTTCGGCTGAAATGCGCAACCGTCGAAGCCGCGCGGCTCGGAGCGCCCCTTCTGAGTTCCCCAATGACTTTGCCCAACTGTCAACAAGCAGCTGGAATCGAGGCCCATCTCCGGTAATCGTCGCCGGATCCGCCGCGATTGCGATATCAAACAATTGCGGTGAAAGCGCGAAAAGGTCCTGCATCTGACCCAAATACGACCGGACCGATGCCATATCGCCAACTGCCGCGAGGGCCTGAAGGAGCTCAACGGCCATTGGGGCGGACCTGAGCCCGTCTTTCCAGACTGCTTGAAAGATGTTTACAGCTTCAACGATTCGACCGTCCAGCAACGCTAGTCGCGCTTTGAGTACTTTGACCCCCTGAGAACCGGAGTCATTTTTTTCCAGATCAGTCAACAGTTGTTCAGCTTCGGTCTTCAGCTTCAAACGCTCTGCCAAATCCTTATTGATGCGAGCCTGCTCCAGCAGTCGCCGCGCTCGAAGACTTTTCCAGATTGTTCCGTTATCGCCCTCGACTGTGCGAATCATTCTTTCAGACTCTTCCATCGCCTGGAGATTTCTTCGAGCCCACCGAAATTCTGCCAGCCGTGTGAGTTTCTCCAGGCTCTCGGGTTCTCGCGCCACATCCTGAGCGAGCATCTCCTCGGCAGCTTCAACGCTGGTGACCGCCGTCAGTTCGAGGAGTCGGAGTTCAACACGCTGACGAACGGCAGCGTCTTCAGTTGTTGCCAGTAAGTCGGCGAGTATCTGCCTGGCCTCTGTTGGCTTTCCGGCCATCAACATCAATTCCGACTTTAGAAACGATATTGCCACAACGTCCTTGTTCAACTCCATGACTCGACGCAATGCATCTTCGGAACCTGCTGCGTTGCCTGCCTTTTGTCGCAATATTGCGAGTGCTCTCCAGATTTGCTCACTGATTTCTCCGGATGTGGCAACTTCCTCGAGAAACTCCAGTCCAGCCTTGTCTCCACGCTGTGCAATCAGCAATTCCGCCTGAAGGACGGCGAGTTCTCCCGGAGATGCTCGAAGTTCTCTGGCTTTCTGAATTGCAGTATTGAACTCTCCGTAGTCACGCGTCTGAGGCGTTCGACTCAACTGCCTTCGTAATTCACTGCGTGCTTTAGAGATCCAAAGATCTGCCCGGTCTCCCATGAGCCCAATCATTTCATCGTAGAGCTTTGCTGCTTCGTCGGGCTGGTTCAGTGCCTCGGCGCCCAATGCCGATCGATTCAAAGTCGCCAGGGAGCGCGGTTCGGCCTCTCGAGCCTTATCAAAACTTTCAATCGCCTTTTCTCGTTGACCCAGTCTTGAATACCAGGACCCCATGGCATCCCACACCTGGCTTAACAGTCCCGGACCTTTCGGAATCTTCTCAACCAGGGGATCCTGGAGTGCCTTTTCCAGCATCAGGACCGCATCTTGTACGTTTCCCCGATCTGCCAGACCCTGTGATTCAATGAATGCCAACTCAAGCACCAATGGGGCGCGATCGATTTCCGAAAATCTCTGAAACTCAACATTCAAAGAGTTGAGTTGTTCCTTTGCTTCTGTCTGATTCTGAGAATCGGGCAACCTGAGTTGATGCCGCAGCAACTCGACACGCAACAAGACGTTGGATTGTAACACTTTACTTGCGAGACCACTTTTCAGAACTGCGACTGCATCCAGGTGCTGTTGCTCCGTGACGGTTGCGCTGGCAGTATTCGCTGTGATGCCTGACACGATTCGAGACAGTTGCATGTATGCCAGAGCATGGTCGGGATCGGCTTTAATCGCATTCTCAAAATGGAGCTTTGCCTGTTCAAGCTCATTGGCTGATATTGCTCGAGTTCCTGCCGCCAGCCACACTGGCAAATTTGCTTTAGACGGCGAAAGAGTTGCAAGGCGGATTGCTTCATCGAGTTGAGTGTCGGAGTCGACTTTCGCAGGATTACCGGTTTCAAGCTCCTGCTGCACCTCACCGATTCTCGGGTATTGCTTCAGTAGGACAGAATGAGCGTACCATGCGAGGGGATCCTCGGAGCGGCTTTTCAGAAGTGCAGTAAACAGTCGTGCGGCTTCCTGTTCACGATTTGCTGCATCAACTCCTTCAATCGCTTTCTCCTGATAAGCGATTCCCAGCTGAAACGCACACTGCACCGGATCAATGTTATTTTCTATCCCGGACTTGAGGATTCCCGCGACATGAGTCCAGTTATATTCGGGGTTAGCTCCACTCGCATCGGCGATTGCCGCCCGAAGCTGAATGCCAAACACTTTCGAGTAGTCTGAGTGATCTCTGGGCAGCTCTTTTTGGAGTCGTTCAACGGCCTTAACGGCCTGAACATATTGATTTCCTCTTAGCGAAAATTCAGCAAACTTGACTCCCAGTTCATTTTCTGCGGGCAAAAGTTTCCAGGCAGACTCATAGAGTCGTGCGGTGCGAGCCGCCCCTGATGCATTCAATGCCAATTTCTCAGACATCACGGCCGTTCGTTTTGCAACATCTCGGTTGTCCGGTCTCAATCGGAGGTACTTGTCGAGCGACAAAAGTGCTCGATTGAACTGTTTCAGTGAATCAAGCTGCTGGCCTTTGGCTTCCAGCGTAATCGCATCCGCCTCAACACGGTCTGCCACTTTGACGAGTGTTTCGATGGCTTTTTCAGACTGTATTCCGTACCAGTACATCAAACCGACGCCAACCACAGCGACGACACTGAAATACTTCAGGACCATCTTGCTCCCCGTGACCGGCGAATCCTGGAATGCATCCACAAACCGATCGAACAGTCGCCGAAACAGCCAAAGCAGAAAGATGGCCAACGGCAGCATTGCAAACCCGGCAAAGTCATGCGACCACTTCTGTGCTGCTTCTCCGGACACCATCAGAAATAACAGGCCAGTACCAGTCACTCGCAATGAATTTGCGAGGATTGCGATGGGAATGGTTAATCCCAGCAGAATGATCGAACGAATCCACCCCGGGCGGTTTAGCAGGATGTACGCGACTGCCAGAGCAGCGATCCCATAACAAATCCGGAGACCGCTACATGCACGCTCAACTTCGAGTACATGTTCGTCCAACATAATCGTCGTGCCCTGACGAATCGCAGGCTGCCCAAGCGTCAGGAGCGTCCAGGTCGAAAGCAGGGCTGAAACTTTCTGAAGAGGGATACTGAGAATTTCTGTGACTCGACCAGGAATTGGAGTCATGAACCAAAGGAATCCAATTGCACCAGCAGACCACCGAAGTAATTCCCAGCCACCAAACAACAGCACAACGCCAGCAATCCAAATCGGAATTGACCAGGTATCAAACTCTGCAAAGAAGAACTCTGCACCCGCGATTCGGAAGACAACAGCCGCGACGATCAGCACCAGGCCTACCCATGATCCTCGAAATTCGATCTCTGCCAAATCCCTGCGTCGCTGCCAAAGCAGCCAGCCTGCGATCGGAATCACAAGGAAACCATGGTTGTAGTCCGGATCGGATTGCCAGGTATCGAATGCTGCCATCCAGCCCGGCCAATAGCCCCAAATGAGCAAAGCCAGTGAGACCAAAAAGATCAGATGAACAACCGGAGGAATGCGTAGAGAATCGTCTTTGTCAGACATGCGTTTCACTCAGAACGAAAAGCGAATGAATCGTGCGAACACCAGAGTTCAGCTTCAAGGTGAGAATCTGAGGTGATTTGCGGGCGATAACTATAGTAATCGCCCATCTCGGGGCGGAAAAGTCTTCACCCATAAGAAAGACGGATCCTCACGGCTTTCTCCGTTGAAGAATCCAGAAACCGGAATCGAATTAGTTATGCGACTCCGTTGAGGCGGTTGCAAAAACACCTCGACCCCGAGAGGCAGGGGTCGAGGTGTGGGGTGTGTTTTCAGAGTGCCTGATCGCCTCGTGCACTCAATTCATGCTGGCAACGTTATGACTGGTGAGGACTTTGACAAATCGTTGTGATCTTTATCAGCGAAGGATTTCTTACCCGCAGCAGGCTGCTCGGCAAATCCAAGAATCGGAGCACCAAGTTCAATTAGATCGTTAATCACTTCTTCACCGTAAACAGAATTCAGGCTCTTCTTATTCACAGTGAATACAATCCCATCTGCTCGAGCAGCCAGCATCTGCAGGTCAGCCGGATGCAATGTTGAAGGCCCGCACATAAGGATCATGGAATATCGATCCCGGAACTGGTCGATCAAGCGAGTGAGGCGACTGGATGCCATGGCCTCTGAGGCAATCATTGTGCATCCCCCGGGCAGGAAATCGATTCCCGCGATTCCTGAATTCACGATGAGCTTACTCGCATCATCAATTTCTCCGGCAAGGAATTCCGAGACCCCAGGTCGTCCAACCTTCTGAGCATTCGTTTTGTCCGAAAGTCGACGAGCGATTTCCACCTGACATGGCTGAGTTTGAATCATCAGCACCGACTCTTCACGCTGCACAAAACACTTTGACAGATTTCTGATCAGGCTCATTGGCGATTCTTCGTGGTCCAATCCGCAGAACAAGACGACTCTTGCCTTTGGATCGAACAGGCTCTGTTGAATCCGCAATGCCATCAGCCTCAGTTCGTGCCGTGCCATCGCAGATCGTTCTTTACGCGTCATCTTGGATGGCAACGCCGCTGCCTGGATCCCCAACACAGGGAGATTCCAGCGACGGCTAATGACATTGACTGGTGATGGCCGCAACCGAAGCAACTCGACCAGTGCTGACGGAATACAAAGCACAAACATGCTTCCCAGGGCGGCAAAGGCGAACAGCTTATTGCGGTTTGATTTAATGTCCTTCGCAGAAACAATCGCGGGGTCAGAACTGACGACGTATTCGGTCAGCGGACAGTTCTTCACCTGCTGGACCTGATCGATCAGCGCTGCCAGTCGGCTGTACCTCGCTTCAACATCTGCCAGTACCGATTTTGCTTCAAGGAACGCTTCTGAGTTCACCGGATCGGTGTCGCGTGCTTTTCGATTAATTTCCTGTTCAATCTTGACTGCGGAAAGCTGCAGTTCTTCCTGAATCGATTCGATTTCCGTGATGTCATCCGTCGACACCCGAATTCTCCGATCAAATTCCTCGATTCGGTCCACCGCAGAGACAACCCCTTCCACGATCACCGGGTCCAACGGCCCAAGGTCTGCACCAACCGCCTCTACCTTGTCCCGCCATGCCAGGAGTTGTTCATCCAGGCTCAATGACTCGTTCTCTTTGCCAGGCTCTCCAGCTTTGGATTCGTCCGACACCCCACCTTCCACTGGAACAATTTTCACATCACGGTTTTCTGAAGCGACAATCGAAGTGTTTGTGTCCGAAACCCCTGCAGGATCGGATTCCGCAGCGAACTCAGCTCCAACCTGATCAGAGGCAACGTCACCGACCGACGGATTCTGATCTGAGGTAGTCGTAACATCGTCTGAAATCAACATGCGATTCAGTTCGGCTTCCAGGACGTCGATTTCCTTCAACAGTGACTCTCTGACAGCCGCTCGCTTGGATGCTGACGTCATTCCCTTCGCAAACGACTCAACCTGTCGACGACGGGCCGTCAGGATTCCTCGGGCTGCTTCATCAAATACTTCTTCGGCTTCCGCTTTCGCATATCGCTGTTGCCGACGAATGTTCAGGATCTGGCGTTGGTGAAGTTCTGTTTGCTTTTGAATATCCAGTTGATGCTTCACTAAAGTATCGAGTTCAGCATTCTTCAGTGAATCACGGTTATTAATGATTTCTTCATCCTGAATTCTGGCAAGCGCACTTCGAGCGGTGTTCAGTTCATTCAACGTTGTGTTCTGCGTGGTCTTCAAATATCCAAACTGTGTCTCGAGGATCGCTTCTCTTGCCTTCAACAGGTTGTTCTCAAAATCCTTCTGCATTCCGGTCAGCACCGCAATTGCTCGCTCTGAAGACGCCAGAGTCATGGAGACCGTGATGTTACCGGCGTTCTGATTCGGCGAGATCTTAAGATTCTCCATCAACTCCATCGGCGACTCAAATCCATGAGTTGTTGCGACGGAGCTGATGAACTGAGATGATTGCAGTAGGGAAGCCGCGGCTGCCGGGGATGGAGGCGTGTAGACATCCTGCCCTGCCCCAGGTAACGTCTGAGCACTCAAAGTCATATGAGCAGTGTATTCGGTTTCGGCAAACTGTTTGCTCACTGCAAACCCAATCGTGGCAGATGCGACTAAAGCTGCCCCGACAAGCCACCACTGCCGCCGAATGATTCCCTTGAGCACTTCGCCTGAAGGGCCGCCAGAACCACCCACATCCATCCCGGAAGGGCCCGAAGAGTCCATCACTCGGCCTCCACGGGTCTTGACAATTTGAAGGTCTCTCGATGCCACAGTCTCTTCGCCTTCGCAGTATTGGGTTGACAACAACGACCAATTACCAAAAACTTTTCAACCTTACCGTCAAAGCAGCTACAAAGTTTCTGCTCGACTTTGTTTCCGATCTACAGGGTTACCGAAACTTCCCTATAGGGTCTCGGGGACTTCTCTGCGAGACGTTCCACTCGCACAATCACATTCGCCCGGCACAACTAAAATTCGTCCTTCGCGTTCCGCATGACAGATTTCGGGATGTCCAGAGTTCTAATCTTTCGGTAGATCGTCGCCTGACCAAGTCCGAGGTATTCAGCAGCGGCGCTGGCGCTTCCCTCATATCGATTCAGAGCTTCGATGATAACACTTCGTTCTGCAATCTCCATACGAGTTAGCAGACGATCCCCAACAATGATTTCCTCGTCAAGTCTTGCAAGTACTGTTCCAGTCCAGACAGATTCTGGCGGAATTGCTCGCCGTTCAGGAAAAAACCACTCCGGAGGAAGGTCGCTCATTTCAATGACGTTTTTCCGAGCCAATGCCTCAAGTCGTTCCACAACATTCTCCAGTTGTCTTACGTTACCTGGCCAGGCATACTCATAAAATCTTTCCAAAACCCTCGGGGAAAACGTTAACTTCTTCCCACTTCGCTGACATCGGCGTTTCAGAAACGCCTCAGCAAGTAGTGGAATGTCATCACGACGTTCACGAAGCGGAGCCAGATGAATTGGAATGACGTGTAAACGATAGTACAAATCTTTACGCAGCAAACCCTGTGCCACTAACTCATCAACATCTCGATTTGTGGCACTAATGATCCGCACATCAACAAGGTGTTGAACAGCAGACCCTACCCTCTGCAGCCGGTAACTCTGTAGAAACCGAAGCAACTTCGGTTGCAAACTCAGGGGCATTTCACAGATTTCATCGAGGAACAGGCTGCCACCATGTGCGGCCTCGCACATACCACTTTGTCGATGATCGGCTCCGGTAAATGCACCTTTCTCATGGCCAAACAAAACACTTTCGATCAGTGTCTCAGGCAGAGCCGCCATATTCACTGGGACAAATTCTTCCCGAGAGCGGCCGCTGCAGTCGTGGATTGCTCTAGCAACAAGTTCTTTCCCGGTGCCGCTTTCTCCCGTGATCATCACGGTTGAGTCCGTCGGTGCAATCTGGCAAATCACGTCTCGCAGTTCTCGCACAGCAGGACTGTCGCCCAGGAACGGAACACCCCCAACGGGCTTGATTGCTTGACTGACCACACTGGCCAACTGCTTCCTGACTGATGAAAGATCGTCACGACGGGTTACATAACCTGCCGCGCCCATCTGAAGGACTCGCTCCTCCAATTGTTCCTCGACCCGATCGGAACAGAAAATTACACGAGCGTCGAAGCCGTCGAGAAATAACCGACCAATCGTCGCGAGTGCGCAATTCAGGTTGTGAGACCCATCACAAAACCCATCGTCGATGAGCACAACAGTTCCTGCCGGCATATCCGCCAGTACAGAAGTCAGCTGTCGGTAACAGGAGACAGGCCTCGGTTCGTAGCCCCAGTCTCTCAATGCATTTAGCATCCATTCTCGATACGCCGCGTCACTTTCCGCTAAGACAACTTGTCGCAAAGTTACCAACTGTGAGCTCACCGGAGTTCTGTCCTGCAAAGAAGGCATTCCTGATTCTCCCTACGATTCACTCTTAACGAGTCCTGAAATTGCGGTGATCGATTCGATCACAATCATCAAAACGTCAATAGAAAACAGGGGCCCGAAACATCAACAGCGATGTGATTGAGAAACATTCGATGCAAGTTCGCAAACACTCAAGAAATTCCTGTGAATACTCGAGTCTCGAAGCAAACTCTGCGCCCGATCAGCGCGCAGTGATATACTCCAGGAAGCACACTCCAAAAACACAAAATCCCGGCAGAATCTTGCGGTCAGCGAACGGGCGGAATGCGATAATCCAAACGCATTCAGCGACATCATCCAGAGCGAGCCATTTGCACTCAAGGCTGCCAGCGAATGATCATTCATTCGCTTCACGACCTTCATTTCTTCACAAGCAGCAGGGAATCGAGCTCTCCGCAATGAGCAACTCTGCAAACTCCTACGTACTCAGCACACGCTGAAATACTTCCAGCGGCACAAGACATCACAGTGCAGACTCCGTCTCTCCCGGTTACGACATATGTCGCTCGGCTTTTGTTGTTCAACACTCTCAATCCCTGACTACAAGCAACTTGAACTGCAAACCCGGAAACTCTATTGCCCGAGTCAGCAGCAGATTGCTGAGCTGATGAACGTCTAGATGATTGGCTTCACTCAGAGAAAACACCCACTTCGCATCCGAAGGCCATTTCGCCAAATGTTCAAGTAGGAACTTCCCTCCTCAGTCAAGATGTGCGATCATCCTATCAATGTGATAACTGGAATCAACAATTTGATAGGAAAAAAAATCAGAAGTGTGGCAAGTGTTGTAAATCAGAACATCACCACGACAAGACTTTTCATCATAAACTCATAATGAACAAGGGGTTGCACAGAAACAACCAACGGCATTCGGCTGGCAACTTGCGGATTTCACAGAGTCTCAAAAGGCAATTCCATCAACCGCGTATTTGAGAATCGCCCGCAATAACGCCTGAAGGCACCGAGATTCCCTCAAAGCAATACTAATCAAACATCCACACCCAGGCCGACCACATCGTCGTGGATCGCTCCGCGATCCTCCGCTCCTCATGTCTTTGGTTCCGTCTTCGTGGCAGCCACCACCACCGTAGCCAGCCGCAAACAAGTTCAGTCGAGGGAATCGAACAGCTGTTTGAATTCGAATCGCAGGCAGCCTTGGTAATTTAACCACGAAAGACACGAACCACACGAAAGAATCGCAGGGGGCCAGGAGTTCGGGGTATGGCAGAAGAATGGCGGCAGGAGAATGGTCGAGTCCTGCATTCTTCTGCCCCCATTCTTCGGCCAATGTACCAATTGCTGGCCCAACGCCTTCGGCACAGCTATGCAGATCCGTGAAGGGGCTCGAAGAGTATTGATAAGATAGAGGCCGAGCAGGGTTCGGGGCTGGCATGGCCAGGACGGGCAGGCAAAGCACCAAGCAGACAGAGCGCCAAGCAGCCAGAGGGTCGGGCAGGAATGCCCAACCTACGATTTATTTTTATGGGCCCTGTGGATATGGGTCCGTGTCGTCGGACGGAATCACAGGAACTTCATTTGGTGGTGAAACAGCGGCCCCCTGACTGCCCTGCGGTACACTCTGCGGAAACGTGCCGGGCTGGCAATAGACGGGACATGCTTGTGCTTGCCAACAGACGTTATCCCAGGTTCGCCAGCATGTTTTGTGATGTCCGTGGCAGGCACAGTCGTCAACCCCAAACATCTGCTCACAGTCGTTCTTTGACTTACTGCATTTTCCGAGAAGCCCACCTGAGGATGCACAGCCAGTCGTCGAGAGCAACACGGTCAAGATCAAAAGGCAAAACAGGCACTTCGAAGATCCCGCAGGTCGTACCGTCATAGAATTGAACATACCTTGCCCCCATCACCCTTCAACATAGCGACTCGAAATGCAGCCGATCTCGAAACAGAATCAGTTTCCGCCGCCCTGCCCGCCTGCCTGACCAAAGTTCTTGTAGAAATGCAGCCGGGAGACACTGTTCGTTCCCAGCAATGCGAAGCCAAATACTCGTTCCATTGGTGCGATGAACTTGCCAAGGTGGGTGTCGATGGCCACCAGTGAGTCTTCTCGGACAAAGACTCGGTCACCCGGCATCAACTGATAGTTGGTAGCCGGATCAGCCAGTTGCGTAATCGCCCCCCAGTGGACAGGAAGTACCTGCGGCCCCCCAAACACGTTGTGGCCAGGTCTTGACACCCAGATCTCCTCTGAGGACGTTCCCGACAAACCTTCAACGTTGGATAGAGCATCCAGCACAGTCTCGTTCCCCGTAACCGGGAACTGCGCGACTCGGTCTCCGAGTCCTGCTCCCTGCAGAATGATGTAGTATGTCTTGCTGTTGTACGAATAGACATCCACTGACGGATTCGGGTTTTGCAGATACTGCTGCAGTTGAGAATCGACACGAGCCCGAGCCTCTTCGATCGTGAGCCCGGCGACATAAACGCGGCCGTATGTACCGAGATTGACAGTTCCATCGGGCCCGACAAGATGCTCACCGCTCACCGGTTGCTGTGCAGCAAATTCTTTCAGGGAGACGCGCACAAATGGCTCAGAGACCGTCTTGGAAATATGATCTCGAATCAGCTTTCTGGCGTCTGAAATGTTCAACCCGGAAACCTGCAACGGACCATCCACTCGCTGCTCGGGATCCTCCGAAGCATTTGGTTCGTCGAACGGTGCACCAAACTGGAGAGAGCCATCCAATTCCACATAGAACACTTGGTCGAGGACAATTGTTCCGTCAGGCCGTGAAACCTGCACCTGCAGGCCATCACCGGGACTCAATACATAGGGTGATTTGGGGACAATCCTCGCCACTTCAATCCGCAGAACGTCCGGTGGTTCGATGACGTAGTCCGGCAAAGAAGTTTTCTGGAGCTCGCGGGGCATTTCCGGCGGGACCGGAAGAAAGGAAACCTCTGCCTTCCCCGACGTATTGTGTAAAGAAGCGCACCCCGAAAAGCACAGAAACGCTGTGAAGATTAGAAACCCACGCATTGTTCCACCCCCAAAGACAGAGAATCCCTCTCGGATCTTCGACGGATTACGCAGAATCGCTGCATATGGAACATCTCATATCCTTGGAATTTCCGTAAACTTACGGACGACCGCAACTTTCGGAATCGAGTTTTCCTGCGAAAAGAGCCGATATCAAGACTGACGTACTCTCTGATTTTCGTATCAATTGGTCTCTCATCATCCAAACAGTGAGGACAATCGCATGTTGACATTTTCATCAATCATGAGAGTGACTGCCTTAGGGGCGATCGTCGTCGTTAGTCAAATCACCGCGTTCGGGCAGCAGCAAATCCCCAGATACTCACCCCAGAAACCGACAGTCAGCCCATACGTGAACTTGCTTCGCAATGAATTTGGGGGGGTTCCAAACTACTACAGTCTGGTCCGGCCACAACTCGACCAACAGGCCACGAATAACCGCGTCGCGACAACTTCAAAATCTCAGAGTATCGCCGTCCGCCGTCTTGAGGAAGTTGCCTCCGGCGTCACCGCTCGCCCCACCGGCAGCGGCGCCACCTTTCGAAGTTACTCGCACTACTACCCACGATTTCAAGGCAGATAGCTGAGCATCGCTGAGCGGGACAAGTCGTAGCTTGGGCATTCCTGCCCGAGCCGTGCCTGCATCGTTGCCAGCACTCGAACCAGCGGGGGACGGGCAGGAATCCCCATCCCACACTTGAGCCATTCCTGCGCCGCAACAGGACTCGAACCAGCGCAGGACAAGTCGTAGCTTGGGCATTCCTGCCCGAGCCGTGCCTGCGTCGTGCCAGCACTCGAACCAGCGGGGGACGGGCAGGAATCCCCATCCTACATTTGAGCCATTCCTGCGCCGCAGCAGGACTCGAACCAGTGCGGGACAAGTCGTAGCTTGGGCATTCCTGCCCGAGCCGTGCCTGCGTCGTTGCCAGCACTCGAACCAGGGCGGGACGGGCAGGAATGCCTGAGTGTTACCCACATTCTTTGTAAATCTTGCAACGAGCAGGTAGAGATTTCTTCGGGAA
>JAEUIH010000110.1 GCA_016795105.1 Planctomyces sp. | reverse complement strand
GAACTCAAAACAGTGGTCCTGCATGATTCGCGAAAAGTGAACGCAGAGGCGCAGAGACACAAGGACGCAGAGAAAACAGGACAACGACAGATTGATTCTCTGCGTCTCTGCGCCTTCGCGTCTCTGCGTTAAATTTCCCACAGCTTATCAACATGCCTGATACTGAACTCAGAACAGTGGTCCCGCTGGATTCGCGAAAAGTGAACGCAGAGGCGCAGAGACGCAAGGACGCAGAGAAAACAGGACAACGACGAATTCACCCTCTGCGTCTCTGCGCCTTCGCGTCTCTGCGTTAAATTTTTCACATCGCATCAACACGCCTGATACCGAACGCAAAACAGTGGTCCTGCATGATTCGCGAAAAGTGAACGCAGAGGCGCAGAGACGCAAAGACGCAGAGAAAACAGGACAACGACAGATTGATTCTCTGCGTCTCTGCTTTGAATTTCCCACAGCGCATCAACATGCCTGATACTGAACTCAGAACAGTGATCCCGCATGATTCGCGAAAAGTGAACGCAGAGACGGGGAGGCGCAAGGACGCAGATCGGTCTAGCTGTTTGGGTTTGTAACTTCTGCCGCTCGTATTCGGCTGCGTCTGTGCGAACGAAACAGATCAAACAGCGAGAAGAGCGTGGCGCCAATGCCGGCCGAAAAGATGATGCACGCGTTTCGCCACTCGTTCGTGTACTTCTGAATTGCAGCAGGACGGACGATCATTACGGTTTCCTCAAGTCCGACCGGGGTGGCGATTGATGATCGTTCTCGGCCGAACCCATCGAAAAACTCCGGGTCTCCGATTTTGCGTCCCGCGGCAAACTGCTGGTCTTCGAATTGTTCAAGTTCCTTCTGAAACTGCAGGCCTGCATTCAGATCCGTGGTAAAAGAAGAACGAAGCTGATCGACCACTTCGCTCGGTACCGGTCCGCTGATCTCCTGCCACGGGGGAAGCAGCGTTTCCGGAGAGTCATTCGATGGGCGAAGCGACAGTTCGATTTGTGTTTGCCGCTTCCTGCAGTGTTCCAACAGAAACTGCTGAGTCGCGGGATCCGGCGAATAACGATTCGACAGCATTAAGGCTCGCTCGAAAGCGCTCCACGAGAGAAATCGCTGACCGGTTCTGAGCATGATCTCGCCAAGCGCCAGAGCAAAATGTGGATTTGCTCCTCCGCCCTCTCGCCACATTCCAATAATTCCAATCACGGGTTCATCAAAGCAAACTGGTGAGCGGTGGGAGGGAACGTCAACATCATTCCAGCCATCTTCTGCCCCAATTCGAGTTACAAATTCACGTATGGGACTTAGCGATCTCCATTCAGTCGGCGAAGTGTGATCCACACCAGGCTCAAAGAACCGAGGTACATCATGCACAGAATCCAGTCGATTCGTGAAGAACACCGTGTTAGCACGTCCGTATTGATTCTCAGTCCAGTGATGTTCCCGATTCAGAATGGTTTCGATATCGAGATCCAGTCGATTCCCGACACAGTCAAACTGTGTCAGAAGTTCGGGCTTTCGAAACGATGCAAGAAGAAATTCTGCGATGACCGCCTGCCATTTCTCACGTCCGAAATGTGCTGACGGATTTACCTCCACAGATTTCCGAATCATTGAAACTCCCTCCTCCAACTGCGATTGGGCTTGCGGATCACCACTTTGAGCAGCCTGGAAATTTGCATGGATCAGAGTCGTGCCTAGATTTGCGTAACTGGTGTAGAGTTCTCCTCCCAGCAATTTGTCGGCTTCCTGCTCCTGCAATTTGACACGCAGAATCTCAACGCCCTTTTGCGGTGCACCTACCTTGTCATAGCCAACCGCCAGATCGTCTGTCAGACTCCAGCGTTCCTGCTTCGAAACGTTCTCGGCAGACAGACGAGTCGTGATGTCGGCATTCCTGTGTTCATACCACGCTTTGCCGTGCTTCGGAAACCGCTCCGTCAGGACATCGTGCACCATCGCAAATCGCAGTGTCACACCGCCCTCAATCGCTGGCACACTGTGCGGCAGGGGAACTCGTTCCGCAAGAAACGGATAGTGATGAGGAGACCGGTCCATTGACCTGATCGTTCCAATGACAAAACCCGCCATCCCGAAAGCAGCACTTGCGAGTAATAACCCAAAGAGTGCTCCTGTCCGTGACTTCATAAGGACTCCTCGGATTTGTATTGTTTCGGACGCAGCAACTATGCGATCAGGTCCGTCGGGTTCGTGCAATTGCAAAGACAGCTACGGTCAGAAGGCAGAATCCGGTCGTGAACATAAATGTCTGAGCGTTCACGCCCATGATGGGGGCTACTGTCTGTTGTATAAAGCTCTTGTGCAGGTATGACGAACGAAATTCGCGCTCATTCGATGCAATTTCTGAATCATTCAGACAGGCAGATAGACGGGCGGAAGTGAAGATCAGGCAGAGTGAAAAGACCAGAGATCTCATGGCGCGATACCCCGAAAATCAAATTTGCAGACACTCCAGCCGATAATCAACGAATCATGCACCACAATTCAAGGAGGGCAAGAATGATCCCCTGCGGGCAGCTGTGGGTTGAACCTAAGTCGGACGGCAATACTCTGAAATTCTCACCCTGAAATCTCCCGGTCCAGGTCGATGATCCGGCGTGGGCAGATTTTACGAACTGACACCATCACCAAGTGCACCAGGGGTTGGCGGCGGAAAGACTCCGGCAGGCAATGTGCGGATGTGGAGATCGCGCTGAGGATATGCAATCTCAATTCCTGCCAGCTTTAGCCGCTCGTTAATAGTGGTATGCAGCTGAGTGATCACTTTGGCTCGATGATCGAGGTTCGGCAGGAAACAACGCAGCACCAGATTCAAAGTAGAGTCGCCAAATCCTTCAAAACTGACGACCGAGGGCGGCTCCTTTAGCAGCAGAGGATGGCTGTCTGCGATTTCCTGAAGAAGACCCATGGCAACTTCGGTATTCGTACCATATGCGACACCGACATTGATCACAATTCGATTCGTCTTGTCGGACAATGTCCAGTTCAGCAGTTTTCCTGTGACAAATTCTTTGTTCGGTACGATGAACTCTTTGCAGTCCCAGTCAGTAATCGTTGTGGCCCGGATCTGAATTCTGGATACCGTTCCGGAGACGCCGTCGATTGTCACGATATCTCCAATCCGAATGGGGCGTTCGAAAAGGATGATCAGGCCTGATACGAAATTCGCAAAGATCTCCTGGAGGCCAAAACCCAGACCCACGGTCAGTGCAGCGACGAGCCACTGGACGTTGCCCCATCCAATCCCGATGGAATTAAAAGCGATGATTACTCCTGTGAACAACAATGCATACTTGCAGAGTGTGGTGATCGCGTGACGGCCGCCATGATCAAGCGGCAGTTTCTGAAGCACTGAGAGTTCAAGGAGCCCTGGAAGGTTTCTGGCTGCAAGAACGGCTCCAACAAAGACGATGAGCCCGAACATCACATGTCCCAATGTGACTGACTCGACGCTTGTGATTTCCCGAAATGTCGGAGCTGTATCAGTGGCCCCAGGAACTTTCTCGGTGATTTCTACAATTACAGTCCAGAGCTCGACGCGACTAAAAATCTGCAGTGCCGGCAGGACCTGTCCCCAGATGGCCCAGCCGAATGTCAGAAACACAACGATCGTTGCTCCGCGGATCAGCCTCAGCATCTGTTGATTCAGCAAAGAGATATCAACCTGCGGAACTTCGACGGGCGGCAGCGATGGAGTCGGTGCTACTCCGGCCTCCCCTTCAGTCTCACGCTGAGCCGCGGCCAGTGCAGCCGCTCGCTTAGCCCGAGCATTTTTCATGGCGAGCTGTCGTCGGGCTGCGAGCATCCACTGCATCACCATTGAATAGGCGATTGCGATGACAATGGAAAGGCACAGCGTCAATTGGACCCGTATCATCAATTGTTCGGCTGTGTATTGGTAACCCACCATGGATAGAATCGCCAGGATGATCGGAGCACCAACAGCAGCAGAATACCAGCCCCAGCGCAAACGATACATCAGCGATGTCGGTCGTGAACGCAGCAGGTCTCCAAGGACAGGTCCATCCGGGCGAACAATTCGTCTGAGAGTCCATATCTGAAGTATGCAGAGCAGGATAAAAGCCATACGACCGACAGTATCAGCCGCAAGCCCTTCGTTGAGTCGCTCTGCGGCAACGATCATAAAGCTGAGTGGGAGCCCGACTACAATGTAGATCAACAGATTGACATGCAGGCTTCTGACGACAGACTCCGGCCACTTAAGAAAGATCTCCGCAATGCCCTGTTTTCGACACATTGTCCGAAAAGAATTGACAAGCCAAAGTGCGATGGCGCTGAAGTTTGTTGCATGTCGAAGTGCGGGGGCAAACTCGAGTTCAGACATACCAATGCGCCATCCGGCGAACGCCAGCAGCAATGACCATGCTGAGGCCATCGCGATCGTGACAGCCATTGCCAGCAGGATGAGCGGGATTCCGGAATCGACCTGCTTGTCTGCAGTTGTAACCAGCTCGGAGACAAATCGTCTGGATCTTCGATAGAGTCCCAGCAACACACCGATCGCGAACATAAAGAAGAGATAGACCGGCCATGCAGACTGAGCATCACGGATCAGATATTCCGTCAGCAGAGGCCATTCTTCGTTGAACAGGAAGTTCTGAACTTCGATCAGTGTTTGTCCCGGGAGTTCACGTCCAACTGGGGATGCGCTACGAATCCACAGGACCCTTTCGTCGATGTGAGTCTCGTATTGCTCGATGAGAGTCTCCAGACGACGTGCGGCGATTTCTGTTTCACCGAGTGTCTGGAGGGCCGCGTTGTAGTCCGCCAGCAGGCTGTCCAAATACTGCCGACGGTCCCGCAACAGTTCCGTGGCCATTTGCCGCAGCGGTTCGTTTTGCTCGGCTCCAGGCATGACCGTCTCAAGTGTTTCATCAACCTGACTCTGCAGATCACCGAGGGCCGCTCGGTCATCCTCAAGCTGCATCTGCTCGCCCTGAAAGCGAACGATATCCTGTTCAGCTCGTTCCTGAATTCGCTGATAACTTGCCTTGTCTGGCAGGTGGGTTCTCTGACTGCGCAAGAGAAGGCCAATTGCGGTGGTCAGGCCTGCCCTTTGCTCTTTGTCCTGTACGTTTCGGAAACGTGTTTCCAGCGACGAAAGCGTTGCTTTGACATCACTCAGTTCTTTTGTTCTCGTCCCCAGATACTCCTGCATCGTCTTACGTCGAACAGTGAGCTCGGAACTCTCCTCGGCAATCGTTCTCAGTGTGGGATGTGCGTTCTGAAGCTTTTCTCTGGCTTCCTGCGCTTCACGCGCACTTTCCTCGCGCCGTGCATCAGAAAGTACTGTCTTCCAGAGTTCAACCTTCCGTGCTGCGGAATTGCGGTTGCGAGTCAGGAGATCTCGCTGAAGGGGGAACAGGTCGTTCAGCGAATCATAGTATGACTGCTCCATGCGATAGAGTTCAAGTTGACTGCGAAGCAGGTTGAGATTCGTCTCCTGATCAAGACGGCGTGCCTGAGTAAGTGCCGCTGGTTCACCTTCCGGCGCAGCCGCTGCAAGGGCTTTTTCAGCTTCTTCAACCTGCTGTCGGGTGGTTTCGATCAACGCTGGCATTTGAGGCTTACGTTCCGTCCTCACCCTCGCCCGCGATTCCCAGTTTTCGAGATTTCGAGTCGCCTCGTTCGCTCGTTCTTCATCGGTCAGCCTGAGCTGATCAAGTTCCGCAACGCTCGCATTTTCGGGATATGCCGGGGGAGTCTCCTGAGGAGTCTGCGCCAGCAATTGCTTGTATTCAGCAATCTGAGTCGGTGCGTTTTCCTTTTCTGTCCTCAGCTCTGCGTACTTTTGATCCGATTCAGCTTTGCGAGTAACCTGTTCGGTTGCCCTCTGATAGTATTTTGCAAGCTGAGTCTTTTGTTCTTCAGTAAGGTCCGTTAGCTTCTCGGTCTCAGCCTTTTGCGCAGCGATGGATTCGACGGTGATCGTTGGAGCCGCTGGAACGACCGTTGGCTCGATCGGCATCGGAGGAGTGACAACTTCTTCAGCTCCGTTCCCCGTTTGACTGTTCTGTTCCTGTGGGCCCTTGCGTGCCAGCACAGTGACATTGGAAGTTGTAGTTTCAGGAGGCTTCGTTTGAGGAGTCGGTATCGGCTTTGGAGGGACTCCGACTGGAACATTGGCGGCGGCAGATTGCTGGCTAAGCAGACCTTCCCAAGGCTGCACCCACGATGCTCGAATGACTCCTGATTTACCTTCGGCCCAGGGGACGATTTCGATAGAGATTTGCGGCAGAGTCCGAGACTCAATGTCGCTCTCGAGCCAGGGATCGGACGGCTCGTCGAATGGAAAGCCTCTGAGAACTGAATGGAATGATGGAAGTTCTTCGGTCGCAGATGTCTGGGTTTCCGCAGCTCCGGACTCGCTCGCCGGAATGGCTTCACTCTGACCATCCTGAGCAACCGCGAACTCGCTATCCTGAGCACCGGCAACGTGCACGCCATGAATAACGAGCAGGGCAACGACGAATGCGAAGACTGACTTTAAGCCACGGAAGAGGCGGCGGACGCTCTGCTGAGGGACTGGAAGGCCGAATCTGGTCTTCCCCCCGACCATCCTTTGTCGCGGATTCATGCTGTTTTTGAAGTCGTCCTGACTCATTCCCTGATTTTACGAATCACAGCCAACCACAACAAGACCGAACTTTTCACTCCGAATCGTAGAACCATCCCTTTTTGAGCACAGAGACTCGGAGATCGATCACGTCCTGCATTGACCAATCCGGCAGATATTCGCACGTCCAATAGTTCAGGATCGCTCGGCCGTCACGAGTAAAGCGGCAGCCGGGATTTGAAAAGGCTCGTGCTGAGTCAGTTTCGATGTTGCGAATACGGGTCCAGGTCTTCCCATGATCCGACGAAAGTGCAGAACTCAGTGGACTTCGTTTCCCAAAGTGAGATCGAAATTTTGGATCGTGGGTATTGTTCCAGATCAGGACCAAATCGGATGTACCCGGGACTCGAACCAGTTCCGGGCAGGATTCTGGTGATGGAAGATTGCTTGAGTACGGTTGTCCCCATGTTTGACCGTCGTCTAAGGAATCAGCAAAGTGCAGTTTTCCAAGTTGACTTCGCATCACCATCAGGACTCTGCCGTCCTGAGTCTCTTCAACGTGAGGCTCCATTGCGCCTCGCATCGGGAGTTCAATTCTGCTGCTCGAGGCAGTCCAGGAGAGTCCGTCATCATCGCTGAAGATCACCGTTGCTGCGTAAGGTCCGGTTGCAGCGGACTTCCCCGCCAGCGGAGGACTCGCCGGCAGGAGCAAGCGGCCAGATTTCAGTCGTTTGATTGTTGCGTTGCAGAGTGAGAAGTCACTGCCGGCCATGCACTTCGAAAACTCCTGAAACGAAGTTCCTTCATCTAAAGACTTCCAGACATGAATGGTCAGTCCGGCTGGACGATGTTGCCGCATAAATGCAAGCAGGATCCCGCCATCATTCGATCGGATCAGGTTTGGGGAGTAAACATTGATGTCGCCCGGCACCGTAGCGGTGATGACTCGATGATGTTCCCATGTCCTGCCACCGTCGGCCGACTCCTGCGCAACAAATCGGGTTGTGGCAAAATCGTCACCGGCTCCGGAAAATTCCATGTAAACAAGCAGGAATCGACCGTCATTCAGCTCGATGAAGTCTCCCTCGCCTTTTCTGGTATACTCCGGCGTACTTGCTGCAACAGTTACCGTCATCTGATTCTCTGCGATCGCCGCAGTCGCTGTCAGGACTGATACTGTTACGGTAAGCAGCAGAGTCATAAGCGGAATAAGATTCCGGTCCATTCATTCGCCTCAGTCTTTGTCTTGCACCCACTCACCTGATCTCACCGCACCTCACGACGCACAGTAGCGGATCACGCTAAACTCAACAATCTTCGCTCCCCCATCAATAATCCCCAAAGCAGCGATTCCAAAGTAGAACGATTGTCCTCAATCGTTCACCACCCTCAAGAAGCAGCGATGATCAATTGGGGACAATTGATCTACTATCGACAGTCACCTCTCCGGCTAGCTGGACAGTCGCCGGACGCAGGCATCTGCGGACGTCACAGGCCTGATATTCGATCTTGCAGCTCAACGGGAACACACCGCTGGCTGACGAATCCCTGACAACGACGGTTCGTCTGAACCGGCACGTGCCGCTATACGATCCGCCGCCCTCGGGCCGCTGCGATTGAGTTGCCTTGGGTGCGATCCAGTCAGAGTTCGATTCAAAGGACTCAGGAAGCGACAGTTTTAAGGTGGTTGGATGGCCCTGCGGTGTTGCTTCCAGATCATGGAGTTCCCACGGGGCATCGATCTTCAGTTCAAGTATGACTTCAAAGGATTCACCCGGCTTGATGTTGGTCCGGTTCGCATAAAGAAGAACGCTCACTGGATTCTCGGGAGTGGATTCGCTTGAAGTAAGAAGTATCTCCCCTGAATCGTGGTCGACACGATCGTTTGATTCTTTGGCTTGATTCGAGCGATCGACCGCGCCGGAGTCTTTCGAGATTGCGGATTGTGTAACCGCAGCGGGAGTCGGCTGTTCGGGTTGTTCGCAACCACTGAGAGTGCATAGCACCGCACACAACGCAGCCGACCACCTGATGAGGCACTTCATTTGTTGTATTCCTGACCCTTATCGGGTTGTCTATCGATTCGATGATCGCCTCGTTGAGGCCGCACTTCAAGCAAAAGTTTTAACCTTCGTACTCGCTCTTTGACTTTCTTCTTTAAGTCCTTGCGTCTCGGCGCTACCTTTTCCGGCATCCCGTTCCAGAACATTTTTCAAAGTTCGGTTTCAGGCATGTTGATGCAACGTGGAGGAAATTTAACGCAAAGGCGGGGAGGCGCAGAGACGCAAAGATTGAACCCGTCTTTTTCCTGTTTTCCTTGCGTCTCTGAGCCCCAGCGTCTCTGCGTTTCCTTTCCATACGGCCTGTTCAATGACCAGCGTGCTGTCGAGTACGAGTACGAGTACCGTTTCACTGAGTACGAGGACGAGGACGGCCGCCGGGGGATGATTGGTTGGCGACGTTCAGGTCGCGAAATTTGGGCTGCCCCTTCAGGGCGTGTGCGGCGTTTTTGGGGCGATTCCTGGGGCGTTGCCCCAGGCTGCCTTGGCGTGCCCCTTCAGGGCGGTTGGGTGTGAAGATCTCCAATTTGATGTGACTGGGGTGGGCTGTTTGGCGGCGACTCCACGCATTGTTGTGAAACCTCGTTGGAGTTGAATCGCACTGCAACCTCAAAAAATGCAGCCTTCGTACTCGATTTTTTCAGCCCCCCTCAGCGTTTCTGCACCTCCGCGATCTCTTTTTCAGAGACGTTCCAGAACATCCTTCAAAGTTCAGTATCAGGCATGTTGACGCGACGTGGAAGAAATTTAACGCAAAGGCGGGGAGGCGCAGAGACGCAAAGATTGAACCCGTCTTTTTCCTGTTTTCCTTGCGTCTCTGCGCCTCAGCGTCTCTGCGTTTCCTTTCCCGACGGCCCGTTCAATGACCAGCGTGCTATCGAGTACGAGGAATGTTGGGGATTCAATAGCCGTCTCAGTCCTGCGATTCATCCGCGAAATCCGCGGTGAAAACCTGCGACGTCCATTCAACGCTCGGTAATGCCCTCGGACCGCGGGACACGAACGATGCGGAATCCAATGACACGGGAGGCAGTCGTCGGGGGAAATGCCATTCTCGTAGCCGCCATGCAGGCACCGTCACTCCGAAGAGCGCCTTGGTCGGCAAAACAATCGTCACCTCGAACGACACGCATCTCACCATGCTCGGGACCGTGCGGATCTGTCTGATCCTCGCGGACTGGTGGAGCAAGCCAATCCTCACACCACTCGGCAACATTGCCAAACATGTCATGAAGGCCCCACTTATTCGGCAGCTTTGTCCCCACCGGTCGATGGCCAGAACTTCCCTCTCCTTCGTCCGTATTCATGAAGACCCACGCGATATCAAGGATGTCTCCATAGCGGCATTCCGCAGCCCCCGCACGGCATGCATACTCCCATTCCGCCTCCGTAGGAAGGCGATACACATTTTCCTTGTCGAGGGCAGACAGCTTTTCGCAGAAGTTGACTGCATCTCCCCATGTAACTTGCTCCACTGGATTTTGCATCATTGTCTTCCATCGCCAGAACGAAGGATTGTGTCCCATGATTGCAACGTATTGAGCCTGAGAGACTTCTGTTGCCATCATCCAGTAGCCCTGAGTGATTTTGACTTTGTGTTGCTGCACGAAGCGGTCGTCATAGATCGACTCGCTTCCCGGCGGTGAACCCATCAGAAATTCACCTGGCGGGCACCACCGAAACTCGAACGGTATTCCGCTGAGCATCGTACGATCCTCGGCTCCTGCGGAATTCGCGGTATTCGGATGTCCTTTCGCCACGACATCTGTGTCGGAAAACGAAACACGAACTCGTGAAAGTGCCATCAGGTCAGGCGCACTGCCGGAGTCAATCGTGATTGCAAATCTGTGGTCATCCTGGACCGTAATCGGCTCGCGAAGTCCCAGCACCAATTGATGACAGGCATCTTCGCCGGTAAAGCGAGGCACAGTCCAGCCGGTATCCGACAGAAAGTCGATACAGTTTGCCGCGGTTTCGTCATTCTCGTCTCCCAGAAACCGACACGTTTGAAACTCGAGTTGCGTGACTCCCTTCCTGGTGCTTTCGAGATGTGGCTTAACATCGAACAACACAGACCTTTGGTCACCATTTGCGAGCGATCGCTCTGACGGAAGTACCTCAAACAGAATTCGACTGACTTCTACCTGTTCCGGGAACTGATAATGCAGAGTAACTTCCTGCCACGCGTTCGAACCTTGAAGCTCAATTGAATGGTCTTTGAGGACCTTAGCAGAACCTCCCGATGAGCAGACAACCTTCGTGGGGCTTGTCGGAACCCATTCAGAGTTCAGTTTCGCAGGCTGGTCTTCACCAACCGTTGGCGTCAGGATCGCAACAACGACGCAAGCCGTTAATGCCAGTCGCCGCGCGGATGATGAAGCGCGAAGGGTCGTCAGATTCGGCATGTGAGTTGTTCCATTGATTTGGGATAACAAATTGCCTCCATCCACCCACGTGGGCTAGTCTCTCCGAGACTCGCAAAAGCGGCTACGCACTGCAGATACAAATGCCTGCCATTCCGCGTCATTACGAAATTTAGAACGAGGAACAAGGACACTCGGGCATTGAGCGGATCCATTGAGAATCACGATCTCGCGTGAAGCACGATATCCAGTGAAGGTCGCCCAATCCAACAGTATCGGGCCATGAGTGTTGTGAAGATGAATTCCAGCGTTTGTGATACGACCCTGGGTCTGCGCAAAAAAGCCGGAACGCTCCTGCCATTGCTTTGTAATGGCTCGACGAACCCTGAGGTGTCGCAAAACTGTGGTGCAGATTATTCCGGAGGCGACGAGAAACAATAAGGCGGAGATTGCCGTGACTTGATACTCACGCCGGTACGCGCTAAACGCTGTGGCTGCTGCCATGTGAATCCACCAATATGCCAGCACGGCTCGCCCAATCAGACTAGCAACTCTTCGACCCGGTGATTTGCTCAGTTTGGCCGCGGAGTAAAATTCCGCTACCGTCATGGAACCAGCGAATTCTATGTCAAGGGAATCGTGACCGGACAAAGGAAATCCGGTTTCCGAGTCCGGAGAGGCGTTCGGAGGATGAAAGGGATTGTCGAGAGTTGACGGTGACACGATCAAAACCCCAGCATTTGTCAGTTCAGCGTAACGACCACGACCACCCGGCTGCCGTAAGTAAAGATCAAGCTGTGTTCTTTTTGTTCGATCTTCGACCTATCGCAATTCAAAGATCGATTCAAGTTGACGATCAATATGTGGCCAGACAAACGCAGCATAATGGCCTTTTGTTTGCTGCGGAGTTGACAAACAGTTCATCCTGACGACTCTGGCCTGATCGTTTTTCTTTTTGGGTTGCTGAAATATGAATTGAGAGATTCCATTGAGCGACTTGTCCCGTCTAATTGGCAGTCCGTCGATTTTCTCCGGTGGCGGCAGTTGATCGTCTACCCAGTCCAGGAGTTCGCAAACGGCGAATTGTCCGCCTTTGTCTGTGTGGTGCCCAATAACACGCAGGACCGTCCACTTTCCAGACAGTAATCGGAAGCCAATCAATTCACCATGCTTCCAGTCATTTGACTCTCTAATCGTACGAGGTATTCGCTTTGCCGGGGGCTGGACCGAAAGCAATTCTTCACGTGTCTTCGCAAGCACAACCTCGCGTTTTGCACGGTCTTTTGGGTTATCCCACCTGGCCAAATCCGCACCATTGTCAATCAGCTGCAGTGCCATCTGCCGGGTGCGATCTTCAAGTCGCCCAAGTTTCCATTGTGCTGCGGCCAGCGCGATCCAGAACACGGGCATCTCATCGGGATCTTCGAGAGACGATTTATGTTCCTCCAGAAGCCGATCGGTGGCTTCTGTGGACGTCAGGCCGTCCCCGATCAATTCGCGAAAGTCATCACGAAGATCGGCAGCCAGATCATCCGAGAAAATTGCAACGCCCCACGTTCCCATCGAATTCCGTAATCCATCCTGTCAACTTCAGAAAAAGCCATTCTCGCTCGGGTTCTCGCAGAAGGTACCCGATTTCAATTCTTTCGCTACCTCAGTCGATCGTTAACGACTGCCGTTCAGCGAGTTGTCTCCTTGTCTCACAGAGTAACAGTAGGTCTCTGGACTTGTCGCAGTGTAGTCGATTCCATACATCGTAACGACTTGTTGGTCTGGCCGTAGCATAGGGCGTGAGCGGATGCCAAGCAGAATATTCTGGATCGCCGTAACGAAATCATTACCTTCGAAACAGAACGCTTCGTGGAGGTTGCTTCGCCCGAAGCAACGCCAGTCGGTACTCATGAACAATTCACCATGCCCATGATGAACGTCGCCAATACTGACCAGTGTCGTGTCCAGCAGCGTTTGCCAAACCGCAACTTCATCGTCTCCATTGTCCATAGGCGAAGCGCGGAAGACAACATCACTGGTGGCACACTCAATACCTGCCTCGCATTTCCAAACCGTGAGGCCGCCAAACTGACAGTGCACCTGCGCTGCAGGGTGTTCAGACGGAATGAACGAAGGTACTTCGACCCTTCGCGTTGGACTCCATCCCGCCATGACGAACTTGCCAATCACTTTGGGCGAGGGCATGATCATGTGGAGTTCTCTCGCAGCGATTGAACGAGTTTCCCATTTCTTCCGGATGGATCCGCCATCAGTCATTCTTCTCGATTTCAAACCAGATTTCAGTGCCAATCGGCACGTCCCGTTTTGCAGGCCCTTTCAGGATCACTGCAAGACGGTGTTCCTTTGGTGGTGGTGTTTGGAAATGAAACGTAATCAATGCCGTTGCGTCGAGTACCTGCCCGTCAGGTCGTTTGAGCGTGACCGAAATCTCATTCGGTAATGCGAAGGAATGAACTAGTGGTCCGGGGACCACTATAAGACCGCGACCGGGGATATCGAAGATGTCTTCAACGGTCAGCAGTTTCGATTGCATCATAATCTCTTGCGACGAGCAACCGCGATGACCGAGCCCAGGCAGTTGACTCAACGAGAATGAAAACGGCTGTTCGACGGCTTCGCGTTCATCGCCTGGTTATCGGGTTTCTCGGTGCGGATTGATCAGCTTGCCACTCCGCCAGATAGCGTCAGCAATAATCGATGTGTCACCGACTGAAAGATCCGTCAAAGGAAACCGACTGAGAATTGGGACCGCTGCGTTAGTGATGTCTGTGTAGTCTGCCATTAAGAACTCGAGTTCAGCTCAGCCTGCGAGGCGATTGATAATATCGTCTGTAAGGTTGGCGTTCACCACGCGTGAGGGGAAAAGCAGTCGGTGGCAAACCGCCTGTTCGAGTCCTCGGGGTGCATGGCTTTGTTCGGCGATCAGTTAGAAGGGTGGTAGGTCTTCAATCAAGCGAAGTCGAATGGGCTCGAATGCTTTGTTTCCGAGAAATCCTGGGAAGCCTCCACACTCAAGTATAGATGTTCTCAGGTATCCGAGTAGATCAATCGATTTTCCAGTGGCGCTGATGGGCTTTACACTACCTGACCATTTGAAGTTCAAAAATTCCGGCATCCAATCTCCGTCTTTAACTCCGTACGAGTCGCCACCAGAAATGTCATCTTTGTGGTATCCGTCGGGTGAAATTGAATAGTAGAACTCGTCTTCCGCGTCATCTTCACAAAGGTCGTCGAAATCGTTAATTGTGAATTCAAGCCAGTCCTTTGTGCAGGAGTCAATGCATACGCCGTCGCAGAAGCCTTTCTTTCCTTTGATTCCGAGCCCGTCCCAGAATCCGACATGTGAGTAGTCTTCAAGGTCGACGAAGTTCAGCCCGCCTATGATGGCCCAAATTCGCTTCAGGAGGCTCGGAACTGCAAGTCCCGTATGCGATTCAATGCGTTCAATTCGGCGAGCCAGTCCATTCTTCGGTGGCGTTATCAGCGAAGATACAGGATAGCCCAATTCTCGAAGCCGACCTTCCAGTAGCTCGACCGCCTGCAAACAGGTACGCAGTGCAGCGTCAGCGACTTCACCAGCGTTAGAGGTTGCCGATCGATCCCTGTATTGCTTTGAAGCGCTGATGATTGCGTCTATTGTAGCCATCAATGATTTCCAGCCGAACGACTGCCGTAATCGGGCGGCCGCCTGAAGACTCTGATTCCGAAATTCGTGTAGTCAGCCAATCCGGTTCACGGCATGGTTCGGTCAGCTTTGCCCATCTTCCGCATCAGCCGGACTAACCGTCCGGCTTTCCTTTCAACAACCGCCCAATCCCATGAACTTGGGCTTTGAAAGTCAGGATAGGTGTCGCTCCAATTCGATGCCCTGATCGCTGAATTAACAGCCACCCGGCACTCAACCATCGGGTGTTTCCGGAAGTCGCATTGCAACTGAATCAGTCCCCATCCGTCCTGACGAAATCTGAAGGTGTGGCCGTTGCACTCCTCCGGCTTCAGATCAATCCGGCGTTCGTGAGTATAGCCTTTCGCTTCGGGGTAGTAGAGGGTGTATTGTCGAAACACTTCCCCGACCCCCGGTACGTAATGCAATTCGCCGAGCAATGCGTCGGCATCCGCAAATTCTCTGGTGGCGCAGCCGAAGTCAGAATACGCCTGCCGGACGACCACGGGCCCCTGCTCGAAGACCGCCGCCACGATCTCGTTGAGTTGCTCCAGGGAGATTTGTTGCGAGATTTGCATGGATTGTTTAGGCCGAACGCTTAGGATCAGCTGGTTTGCTCGCTGTGCTTTCCATTTCAAAAACGTACCGACGTGAACTCAGCTGCATCTTATTGGTAATGCGATCGGTGGCTGCTCGAAACAGCGATTTCAGACTCAGTGAATCAGGACCATTGACAATTGAGAGCTTGACCCCATCGAAACGTATGAATGGAGTGTGTTGATTCATTTGCGGGAAACGTCAGCCTGCGCGCTTCGCCCCTCTGGGTGACTTACCCATGGGATTCGTGACCCGAATTCTACGTAGGGCATTCTTCTTCAGCGACCACCGTCCAGTGAATTCCGACTGCCTTTCCCATGACAATCGAAATCGATGAGAGTTCAGTCGGATTCTTATTGACTGCAGGCCTTAACTGATATGACGAGTCTCACCGACATGCACTTTGTGTGTCAGCACAACGAAGGTGACAGACTCTGCCGCGAAAGCTGCATCACGAACATCGTCAAATAGAGGATCGATTTTTGCCCCAGAGAACTCGCATGCCTCAAACGAACTGCCCCAGGACGCCACTTTCATATTGCAGTCATGAAACTTACACCGAACAAAATTTGCAACAAGATGAGCCCCTCGGAACGAAGTCCCTGAAAAATCACAATCCATAAAAGTTCCGGAGAACGAACAGTTGTCGGTGCCAATACGCCGAAAGGAACAACTGTCAAAGTGTCCGTCGATGCGGCGAAAGACACGTGCCATGTCAAAGACGACTTTGTTGCATTTGACCCACGTCATCAGGATTGACTGATCGACACCATATTGGTTGGCAGGCGATCGTGATTTTCCGAAATCTGCGTTGGATATGACCACGCTAGATGCACGTTTCAGCGGAAATCCCCGATAATCCGCCGCTCCTCCCGGAGTCGTTCCGTGTGGGGAGGATGGCAGATCCACAGGGCGTTGGCGTTCCTTACCCTCTGGAAAAAGCAAGCCGTTAACTGTCTTGATTTCTTCGTCAGTCCAGTTCATAGCAATAACGACCACCGTAAATGGGCGGCGCCGAAAGACTGTCCATTGTGAATCGCCCCGACTTCACCGCTCCGGGTGAGTAGGGCTGGTCTATTGTGTTCAGGATACAGTTTGTGTTCCCTGTTTGCCACCTCGTTTCCTGTGGTGGTGTCACAACATTTTATCCGTGCACAATTCAGGTCGCCTTCACCCGATTGCGTACGACCTCTGTGAAAGCTTGCCAACTTCGTCGCTCCTGAATTTGGAACGAGCCACAAGGACACTCGAGCACTCTACAGAGCCGTATAAAATTACAATTTCGCTCGATACGCGGTAAGCTATTCCATGTACCGTCTATCATGTTCGGCGGATTCGCGAAAGTAATGGTATAACCATTCTTCAATCGAGTCTGCACATCGATCCACAGTCCATTTGCTATAATCAGGTAAAGAGCCCGGCCAGCCTGATCGAACGCCAAATGGATGTTCGCAAGATACCACGGAATGGCGGGTCCGCATCCAACGCGTTGCTATTCCGTATCCTTCCTGAGCAAGGTATGAATCGCGTTTGCCAGTTCTTGTCCTCTGAGATCACGAAACCGAATCACACCACGCTGGTCCAGCACAAAGGTCGAAGGCCATCCACGGATATTCCATTGAGTTGAAATCCGTTTGTCCTTTCCATCCCACCACATTCGCCAGGTAATCGTCTTGGATTCCAGAGACTCACGGACGGTGTCCAGCGTTTCATCGCCCTGAACTCCGACAAACGCAAATTGTTCTCCGGACAACTCCTCGATCAACCGGCGATTGTCAGGATACATTGCCTCACAGGGTCCACACCCTTTGAATGAGAACATCACGACAACCACCTTCCCGTGGAAGTCTGCAAGATTCATTGGCATTCCTGTGGCATCATCGCCGTCGATCGCAGGGGCTAGCTGACCGATTGAGTGATGAAGTTCAAAATGAACTGCCGGAAGACGGTCGACAATTCGCCCTCTGTTCGTTTTCAAAATCTCGTCATACTCTGTTCTTTCGACCTCAATGATCACGGGAGACCTTACGTCTGCACGCGGCGGAACGAGTTCGCCCGCATAATCATTCTTGAGTTGGTCGACCAGCGAGATCGCCTCTGAACGATTTTGGTCGATGGCCACGTCTTTTAGACCTGCGGAAAAACTCTCCAGAGATTTTATTCGTGCTTCGTTCTCTGGAGCTGTCCGATCCATAACTGCCAGTTGCGACTCGCACATACCAGGAAGGTTGGCTTCCAATGCAAGGTAGTTTGCCAGTTCGTACATGGCATTTGCCCGAACATACCCAAAGCGTGAAGATGCAATCAACTTGCGCAGGAACATCTTAGACTCGGGAACTCTCGCTCCGGAAAACAGGTATCGCAACGCGGTGTCGACGTCTGGGTAATCATGGTAGTGTTCACCGAGGATCTTTAAGGCGGTGACCTTGCCCGTGGTCACTGGGTAATCGGGATCACCCACACTTGCCGCCACAAGTACCAGATGATAGAGGCAGCTAAAGCCAACGTCGGTCCCTCGTGATTGTTGCTCGAGCGTTAAGAAATCGCCCACCATAGTATTCATCGGATGGTTCTCGAGAAAACGCCTGAGATTATTTTCTCCTTCTTTAGGGTCATGAGCGTAGAACTGCTCCTGCTGCGTTTTGTAACGAGTTGCCAAATCTTCGAAACGGGCATGAGCATCCGTCAACTCTTTGGTTGATGCATCTGGCTTGTCTTCCTGGCTGCAGCATACCGGCAGCGACGAAGCAATGAGCACAGAAAGAATGAGAAATCTCATTGGCAGTGGCTCCTCGACTTACCAGGGGCTGATCGCCCGAACCTTAAACTTGTTGTCGAAGTCACAAGAATTGAAGGTGAGGACTCTGTCGTTGCGAAGCAGAAGTCGCGAATTTCATGCGCGAACTGCAGGCGACGTCGATCGGACAATCGTGACATATTGAGTTCCAGTGATTTGGGGAATGCGGAGGGCTTGAACTTTGAGATTGAGGAGAGGAGCGCAGACAACCGAAGATTTGTCTACGAAATTGTAGCGCAAGGGCACATGGCGAAGACCATTGCCAGCGGAGTCGGCATGACCAACAAATGGCTCGCCGAACAGGGGTTACTCTGCCTCAAAACTCTCTGGGCGTCACTGGCCCACCTTCGTTGAACCGCCGGATGCGGACCCGCATGTCCGGTGGTGTGGGGAGGGCCATCAGCGATGATGGCCCTTACCCGATTGTTCGCAACGCGATCACGCTCCGGGTTCAATCACTTCTGAGAAAACGGTGTTCGCCCCCACTCCGTCGCAGCACTTCACGTGCACGAAAAATGGCGGGGTCCAGCAAGTCATCTCCGATCTCAAGCCCGGCAACCAACTCTAACATCATTCGACCGAGTTCGCGGTCGCCGTACTCAAAGTCCATTTCACCATCAAAACACATGCCTTCAAGCTCTTCGATCTGCTTTTCCATCGATCTGCGTTTGAGCTTTCGCAAGAAAGCAATCAGTGTCTCTTTCGCCTTCGCGAGCTCACCATCGAGAAACTGACCAACAGCCCCATTGTATGCTTTTCTCCGAAACGATTCCTTTGGGCGACCACGTTCATCAAGAACATTTTCGTGAAGGAGCGAATAGTACTTCTCACGCTTCGCGAGCGGCGACACCGTGAACTCAATCCCTGCTTGTCGAAGTCGCTTTTCGGCCTCGTCAAGCATGTGGAACTTGAGTCGAAGGTATTCCGCACGCGGAAGGTCTTGTGCCAGTTGCGCGTCGTTTTGTTTGAACCAAGCGTTCCAGGACACCGCCGCGCGTCCTTCGAAAAGATCTTTAAAGTAGGCAAGATGCTCTGGACGCATCGTAAGTTTCTTGGGGGCGAACGACGAAAATCACCCGGTTGCCGCCAAGAGACTTTGATTCAAGGAAACGCCCGATCGGCAACTCGGGTGGATTCTTTTGTTCTGCGGTATTTCTCAGTCCCGAGTGGTGATCTCCAGGATTGGGAAGCCATTTTCGATTGAAAGGTACTTGTCTGGCGATTCGTAAAGCGACCAATCAGTCTGATCGGTACGTCTGGTGCAAATCTGACATTGATTGTCGAACGTCACCAAAAGCTCATTGCTTGAGTCAAGTTTCACGGACAGAACTTGAGAGCGATTTAACATCTGCAAAACTCGTTCTTCTGTCAAGTCAGACCGCAGTGTTGTTCCGTCAGTGCAATTCGAAAGTGTCCAATCGTACCCGGCGAATATGTGCCGTTCGTGTTCCGACCGACCTGAATGTTTGTATCTGCCGATACACCGTCCAAGTTCGAGGTAAAGCGCTAAATAGTCTCCAAACCAAATCCTGGATAACGGCAATGATGCGAAGCCGCGAAGGAAACAGTCGACCTCAAGAACTTCGAGTTGTCGTTTGATCATGAATTCCTTAGCCGCTGAACGACCAGCATCACCGGATTGCGGCCAGTGAGGCATCCATTTCAAACTCGGCACCGTCCCCAATTCCGGTGCATGCATCTGTTCGTTGTTTTTTTTTGTGGCCATCGCCCCACGAATTCCCATCCCCCATCGGAGTGCCACCGTTTACTGGGGCGTCGTCACTCGG
>JAEUIH010000010.1:68006-189894 GCA_016795105.1 Planctomyces sp. | reverse complement strand
TGCCCAAGGCAATCTCCAGCGGTGCGATCGTCCGGCCACGGCCGCCCAGCCGATAAGTGGCCCTGGTCAATGTGATGTTGCCGAACCGAGTGAGTATCTGTGCGTGGGGTGTCTTGTGTTTGAGTCGTCTGTACACCTGACCTTCATACTCCACCTGCAGCGCCATCGATTCCACTTTCTGTGGTTCAAGGGCATTGAAGCACCATTCCTCAACCGAACGGGCCAGTTCACGAACGATCTCTTCCACCCGGCACTCAAACTGATACACATCCGCTGGCCGCATGTCCGATTTCAGAAACTCGAGGGCAGTTCCCACCAGGGCCAGACTGAACGTTGCCAGTCTCTTCGTCAGCCAAATCACAATCGTACGTTTCGGAATTGCACAAACCAGCATCCCTGCTGTAACCTGACCATCCATGGGAGGCGTCCTGTTCTGAGTTGTTAGCGTGGTAACCAACATTCTCGGACAAGACGCCTCTTTTCACATAGGCCAATTTTTGCTCATGACTATGCGCAATACGCAGATCGCACCCCTTCGACCCCGTCCGCGCCAAACTCGACGGCCGCCAGCCCGCCGGCCTCGACCCAGCCACCGCTTCGCTTTTCCCCGAACACTTGGAAGACTCGATGCTGGGGCATATTCCGAAGGGTTGGCGAGTTTGCACGCTTAGAGACATCGCGAAGAATGTTTCGATCACGTTTGATTTCAATCGCACGCCCGAAGTGGTTTTCATCAACACGGGCGATGTGCTGGAAGGCGACTTCCTGCACTCAATTCGGAGTCCTCACGTGGGTCTGCCGGGGCAAGCGAAGAAGTCCATTCGCCCCGACGACATCCTCTTCAGCGAAATCCGCCCGGCGAACAAACGCTACGCATACGTGGACTTCGACTCCAGTGACTACGTCGTCTCGACCAAGTTCATGATCATCCGAGGCTCAAAGGAGATTCATCCGCGATTGTTGTATCGCATCCTCACAGCGAAAGAGACACTTGACGAATTCCAAGTGCAAGCGGAATCACGCTCCGGGACGTTTCCTCAAATCACTTTCGATTCCATTAGTCACCTGCCCATCGTTCTGCCACCCATAGAAATTCAGGAAGCCTTCCAGCAAGCGGTGGAAAAGATGGACGCCCAAACCAAAGTCAACAAACAGCAATCCCGCACCCTCGCCAACCTACGCGAAACATTGCTTCCTCTACTCCTGAGTGGCAGCATTCAAATCAACAACTAGATTGACCAAAGCCATGATTAACACAGTATGGGGCAGCACAGATAAGCCCGTTGCGAGCAAGCGGCTCGCGCAAATTCTCAGCGCAGAGGCGGACCTTGAAGGCACACTTTACATCGGGTATCCCATTATCGGCACGCCGGAGGGGGCTTTTCCCATAGATGCGTTGCTGGTCTCGCCGACCAAAGGTCTTATTCTGTTTAATGTGATTGAAGGCAGAATTCTGACCGACTACGCCGAGGCGCAAGACGAGGGCTTCAATAAGATGCAGGCCAAACTGCTTCAGCATCAGACTTTGATTCGGAAGCGGAAGCTGCTTGTCAACATTCACACACTCACCTTTGCGCCTGCCATTCCACAGCTTCAATATGATGACGAGCATCCGCTCTGCAATGCAGACAATTTAGCGTCGACTATCGAAGAATTGGATGATTTCGAGCCAGAAGTCTTTCCAAACCTTGTTGCGGTTATACAAGCTATCTCCACCCTGCGAAGGGGCCGAAAAAAACGCACTCTGTACAACCAAGCGTCGCGCGGCTCAAAGATCAAAGCCCTTGAAGATTCAATCGCCAACCTTGACAGCCAGCAAAGCGCGGCGGTAGTGGAAACCTACGAAGGAGTTCAACGCATTCGCGGGTTAGCCGGATGTGGCAAGACAATCGTTTTGGCTCTAAAGGTTGCCTACTTGCACGCGCGTCATAGGGACTGGTTGATCGCCGTCACGTTCCACACGCGGTCTCTAAAAAAACAGTTCGAAAACCTGATCACGACGTTCGTGCTCGAGCAGGCAAACGAAGAGCCAGATTGGGAAAAAATCCGCATCTTGAATGCGTGGGGTGCCCCCGGCGGAATCGGACGCTCTGGTATCTACTACGAATTCTGCCGAGATCATGGTGTCGAATATATGGATTTCGGCGCTGCGAAGATGCGTTTCGGGAACGATAGTGCATTTGAGGGGTCGTGTGACATGGCTCTTCAGAGTGTCAGACAGTTCGTACCGAAATACGACGCGATCTTGGTCGATGAGGCCCAAGACTTTGCACCAAACTTCTTGCTGCTCTGCTATGAATATCTCAAAGAACCGAAGCGGCTGGTATATGCTTACGACGAGTTGCAGAACCTTGGGAACCGCTCACTTCCTCCTGTTGAAGAAATCTTCGGAAAGACTGTGGAGGGAAACCCCCGCGTTGTAATCCACCCACCCGAAGCAGGAAAGCCAAAACAAGACATCATCCTCGATACCTGCTATCGCAACTCTCGTCCGGTTCTATCTACCGCACACGCATTAGGATTTGGCGCCTACCGTGCCAAGGGCCTTGTTCAGATCTTTGAGAACAAAGATCTTTGGTACGACATCGGCTATCAAGTAAAACAGCGAGACATCAAGGACGGACAACTAGTCACACTCAGTCGCACGCCAAAGTCTAGCCCAGAGTTCCTCGAAAAGCATTCTCCGGTTGACGACTTGATTCAGTTCAAAGTCTTCGAGACGGCTGAGCAGCAGTATGCGTGGCTAGTTTCCGAAATAAGGCGAAATCTGACAGAAGATGAATTGATACCTGACGATATTGTCGTCATCAATCCTGACCCACTGACCACGAAGGAGGCAGTTGGAGAGCCTAGGCGCGCCTTGATGAAGATGGGGATCAACTCAAACCTAGCGGGCGTAACGACGATTGCCGATGTATTTACGGAGCCAGGGACGGTGACGTTTACTGGCATCTTTCGCGCGAAGGGAAATGAGGCGGCGATGGTTTATGTAATCAACGCGCAGGACTGTTTCGATTCGATGGTGCCACGGACTGTCGCGATTGTCCGAAACCGCCTATTCACAGCAATGACTCGATCGAAGGCATGGGTCCGAGTTCTCGGCGTCGGGCAGTCCATGGAGGCTCTGGTGGATGAATTCTCAAAGACGAAAGCGGAAAATTTCTCACTGGAGTTTGTTTATCCAACAGAGGCAGAACGCAAAACGATGATGACCGTAAACCGCGATATGTCAAAGGCGGAGCAGGATCGAAGTGCAAAAAGAAGGCATAACCTAGCTGAAATGATCGAGTCTTTAGACTCAGGGGAAAGCACCATCGATGACTATCCTGCAGAGCTTGTGCAAAAGTTGCAGGTACATCTTTCAAAGAAATCAAAACGGAGACAGAAATGACTCCAACGAAAACACTCATACAGATCCAAAGCTTTATAGAGACACTTGTTGGTCTTAGCTTGTCGAATGAGCAGAATTTCCCTGCGACTCATGGAAATGCTCGTGGGACTTTCGAAATTACGGTGAACAACGCAGCAGAAATGAGTGTCGCGCTTAGAAACGTCGCTTATCGAGAAATTTTCCATGAATTAGAGAAGGCACGCTGCTTCAACCTCAAGATGCTTGATGGAGCATTGATCTCTTTTCGATACCGATTTCTTCGTGAAGCAATCTCGGAACATTCCCTTTGCTATTTTCCATCACCTGATCTTGAACATTTCCAAAACGAACCTGATATATATATGGACGACGAAGTCTATGCGGACATTATTGCAAGAAACATCGTTGCTTTCCCAGTGAGATTCGATTTCAACAGTTCCCCAGAAAGGTTTGTGGATGTACATCATCCATATTCTCATCTAACGCTCGGCCAGTATGAGAATTGTCGGATACCTGTATGTTCTCCAATCGGCCCGCTCGCATTCGGTGGCTTTATACTGAGGAGTTTTTACAACACTGCGTATCAAAAGTACTCTGACAGAATCCCAGCGAGCGCGAGTTTCTTCGAGAATACCATCACAGAAAATGAACGGAAGATTTTGCATTTAGTGTGTGGTGAATAGGGCGAACGCTCCAAACTGCCAATAATTAGATTTGATAGGCGGTTGGAGACCTCGAACATCCACTATAGTTTAGTTCATTTGAGCCGTCGTTTGAGGGAGTTTTTCGGTATAGTTGAAACGCCACTGCAGATTCAGTAAACCGAGGCTCTTCGTTCAAGAATGTCCGGATTATGACAGTGCAAATGTCTGCCTTCGAAACCAGCAGTTCAATATGTCTGGACTGCAAAGAGAAGAACTCGTTCGTGTCCAACAAGCCGTTGGGGAGCAATGATAGCGGTTGCTACCTCCTGCTGCATCACTTGGAGATTGGTGGTTTGCTGGGTCTGTCGCAGGCGACTAGCGATGGAGGGAAGCATCTTGTGCCGAAAGCAGTTCGGAAGAAGCTTGGAATCGATGCGACTGTTGGTCGGTTCGGCAATTGTCTGGATGAGGACAAAGCGGACGAACTGTCGAAGCCATCCTGGGCAAAGCCACATAAGGTACTCCAATGTCACTCAATGAAACTATCGTCGAAGAAGCTTCTCTGTCTTGGTTTCAGAATTTGGGGTATGCAATTCGGACAGGGCCCGACATTGCTCCCGGCGAGCCGGATTCGGAACGCGCATCGTTTGCAGACGTGATTCTGATCGGCCGACTGCAGGACGCCATCCAGCGACTGAATCCACAGATTCCGCAGGAAGCTCAGGACGAAGCTCTGCGGAAGGTCGTCCGATTGGATACGGCTTCGTTTATCGGCAACAACCGTGCGTTTCACAAGATGCTGCGGGATGGGGTAGAGGTTGAATACAGCCGTGCAGACGGCTCTATTGCTGGCGACCAGGTTCGGCTCGTGGATTTTGCTCGGACTGCGGCCAATGACTGGCTGGCTGTTAATCAGTTCACCGTGATTGAAGCACAGCACAACCGTCGACCGGACGTCGTTGTATTTGTGAACGGCCTCCCGTTGGTCATCATTGAACTGAAGAATGCTGCGGATGCCGATGCCACAATCTGGTCGGCGTACTCGCAGTTACAAACCTACAAGGCCGAGATTCCCTCTTTGCTTCAGTACACCGAATTGTTAGTGGTATCCGATGGTTTGCAGGCTCGTATCGGTTCACTGACGGCCAATCAGGAATGGTTCAAGGTCTGGCGAACCGTCGATGGCGAAGGAGATGCCCCCAAGTCGGCTCTGGAACTGGAAGTACTGATTCGCGGCGTGTTTGAGAAACGCCGGTTCCTGGACATGCTGCAACACTTTATCGTGTTTGAGCAGGACACCGAGGGCGACCGAGTCCATAAGATCATCGCTGGCTACCACCAATTCCATGCGGTAAACGCTGCGATACAGGAAACCGTGCGGGCCAGCGGTATGGGCGATGCGGTGATGATGGCTGCCGAGAGTGAAAGTCAGTATTTTTCCCATCGCATGCATGGCGGAAAAGACGGGGACCGACGAGCTGGCGTGGTGTGGCACACTCAGGGATCCGGCAAGAGCTTTTCGATGTTGTTTTATGCCGGCCGCATGATTCGCAATGCGGCGATGCAGAACCCGACGATCGTGGTGCTGACGGACCGCAACGATCTGGATGATCAATTGTTCGGGCAGTTCCAGCGTTGCTATGAGTTGCTCAACCAGACTCCTGTGCAAGCAAAAGACCGAGATCATCTGCGGGAGCTGCTGAGGGTGGCAAGCGGTGGTGTGATCTTCACCACGATTCAGAAGTTTGTACCGGAGAAGGGCGAGAAGATGCCCTCTCTTTCGGACCGCCGCAACATTGTTGTGATTGCGGACGAAGCACATCGCAGTCAATATGACCTGATCGACGGGTTGGCTCGTAAACTACGGGATGCCCTGCCGAATGCGTCGTTCATTGGCTTTACCGGTACACCGATTGAACAGAAGGACGCGAATACTCGAGCGATCTTCGGCGACTATATCTCGATCTATGACATCCAGCGAGCCGTGGCCGACGGTGCCACAGTACCAATCTACTATGAAAGCCGCATTGCCAAACTGGGTTTGAATATTGCAGCACTGCCGCGACTGGATCAGGAATTCGATGAGATCACAGAAGGCGAAGAGCAGACCAATCGAGAGAAGCTTAAATCCAAATGGGCGGCTCTGGAAGCACTGGTCGGCGATCCGAAACGCATCAAGCTGATCGCCGCCGATCTGGTGGAGCACTTTGAGAAGCGGCTGGAATCGATGGACGGGAAAGCCATTGTCGTGTGCATGAGCCGCCGTATCTGTGTGGAACTCCTGAACGCCATCATTGCGATTCGACCCGGCTGGGTGAGTGCGGAAGGTGACGACCCAGAAGCGGAAAAGTCGAAGGACACCGTCGTAAAGATCATCATGACGGGCAGTGCAGACGATGGGCCAAACTGGCAGCCTCACATCCGTAACAAGGAGAAGCGACGGACGCTCGCAAATCGCTTCAAGGACAGCAAGGATTCGTTTCGGATCGTGATTGTGCGGGACATGTGGCTCACTGGCTTTGATGCTCCATGTCTTCATACGATGTACGCTGACAAGCCAATGCAGGGCCATGGGCTGATGCAGGCAATTGCCCGCGTCAATCGGGTCTTTCGAGGCAAGCCGGGCGGCTTGATTGTGGATTATCTCGGCCTTGCCGATCAGCTGCGCGATGCTGTTGGAACGTACACTGCCAGCGGCGGTACCGGGACGCCCAGCTATGACGTGGCTCAGGCGATTGCCATCATGCTGGAGAAGTATGAAGTTGCCTGCGACATACTGTATGGGTTTGATTGGAAATCCGTTGCTGCTGATCCGCGAAAGTTCTACCCAATTATTCCGGCCGCTCAGGAGCATGTGCTGGTACAGGACGACGGCAAGAGACGGTTTATTCAGGTTGTTACCGAACTGTCGCGAGCCTTCGCCCTGTGTGCCGCCAGCGACGAAGCGACGGAAATTCGGGACGATCTCTCGTTTCTGCAGACCGTGCAAGCCGCGTTGAACAAACAAACCACCGGCGGCCAAAGATCGCCCGAGAATCTGGATGCTGCAATTAGGCAATTGGTCTCAAAGGCCATTGTGGCGGAAGGGCAGATTATTGATGTGTTCACAGCAGCGGGTCTGAAGAAGCCGGACATCAGCATTCTGTCTGATCAGTTCCTCGCGGAAGTCCGTGGCCTGAAACATCGAAACGTGGCGGCGGAGCTGTTGGAAAAGCTGCTAAATGACGAGATCACGGTGCGATCAAAACGCAACCTCGTCCAGTCGCAGTTGTTCTCTGATAAGCTGAAGCAGACACTGAATGCCTACCACAACCGAGCCATCGCGACACATGAGGTGATCGAAGAGTTAATTCGTCTGGCAAAAGAGATGGAAGCGGCTCAGAAACGCGGTGAGGATCTGGGTCTCACCGAAGATGAAATCGCCTTCTATGACGCCCTTGCTACAAATGAATCGGCCATTACAGCGATGGGAGATGATAAGCTGAAGGTGATTGCAGCAGAACTGATTAAGATGGTTCGCAAGAGCGTCACCATTGACTGGACTCTCCGCGAAACTGCTCGAGCCAGAATTCGTGTTATCGTGAAGCGAATCCTGAATAAATGGGGCTATCCTCCGGACCTTCAGGAAGAGGCAGTGAAAACGGTACTTCAGCAAGCGGAACTGTTGTGTGCGGATTGGGTCAATGATCCCGCGGTTTGAGGATGATCCGTGAGACCGCATGCAGATGACCAATTTCGCGGAAGACTCTGGCTCAGGTGCCACCACGAGATAGAACTCAGCATATCGCCACGTGACGACTGAGCAACGAGCCCTAAAAATGCCAACACCAGTCCGTACAAAATACGACATGTTGGAAACCACTCCTTATTCAACCGTTTCTGTTTTGCGACGTCACTTTGCAGTGATACCAGCCATAAAAGGAGGGTATCTACATGAGTTGTGCTGCAATTGGTTATGTCCGTGTTTCAACTGAAGGCCAGGCTGTGGACGGTGTTTCTCTCGATGCTCAGCGGGCACGAATCGAAGCCTGGTGTCTAGCCAACGACGTTGTGTTGACGGCTGTCTTTGTTGATGCTGGCGTGTCCGGCAAACGAGCAGACAATCGACCAGAGCTTCAGAGAGCGATTTCGGCCGTTACCCGTCAAAAGGGAATTCTGATCGTCTACAGCCTGTCGCGACTCGCGAGAAGCACTAAAGATACGATTGTCATCAGTGAACAACTGGACAAAGCCGGGGCGGACCTCGTGAGTCTTTCTGAGAAGATCGACACAACGTCTGCCGCTGGAAAGATGGTCTTTCGAATGCTCGCAGTGCTGGCTGAGTTCGAGCGGGATCTTGTGAGTGAACGGACCTCCGCAGCCCTCCAGCACAAGCGATCTCAGGGAAAGCGGGTTGGCACCATCCCATTTGGCTATGAATTGTCCGCGGACCACGAATCGCTGTCACCTGTCTCCTCAGAACAACAGACAATTGGATTGATGAAGGGTCTGAGAGAAAACGGGCTCAGTTACGAGGGTATTGCAGACGAACTCAACTCACTGGGGATTCGACCAAAGGGGAATGGGCCTCGCTGGTACGGCAAGACAGTGATGAACATTCTGAAGCGAAGGCCAACCGTCCAGGCATAGACTTAGGAGGAATTGCGTGAAAGAGCTCAGGGCAGATCGAAACCGTCTCACTCGATCGGTTACAATTGTGCCATGACGGATTGTATCGTCCCGATACCATACGGTGTCGAATGAGTTTACTGACCCAACAGGAGGGGTTGGTTGAATGGCAACAGTATCGTTTCGCAATGATCGCGCTGAAGTTCGGTTCTATGACCATACGGGATGCCGACGGCGGCTTGCCCTTGGAAAGATCCCACGGCGATCCGCAGAATCTGCGGCAAATCATGTGCAATCGTTGGTCAACGCTCGAATCGGCGGACACGCTCCCTACCCACAGCCCGTTGTCTGGGCTTCGACACAGAAGCCAAGGATTGTCAAATACCTTGCAGACCTCGGCTTGATTCCACCAACGGAAATCCCGGCTGAGACTCAAGTGAAGCCCGCAACGAAGGTGCCGACACTCGACGAGTGGTTTCGGAAGTACATTGCGAATCGCCCGGGAACCGAGACCAGCCGACGTGTTTGGAATCGTTCACGTCAGCAGGCCGTAAAGTTCTTTGGGGCTGATCGAAGAATTGACGCTATCACGACCGGTGAGGCCGTCGATTGGTTTGAGGCGATGCAGAAAGGAAAGAACAAGCTGGCTTCGACAACGGCCCGGAAGATGGTTAGCGTGGCCCGCCAGGTGTTCAAGCGGGCGATGAAGTCCGGTCACATTACCGCGAACCCGTTCCATGATGACGAGCTTCCTACCTCCATTCGTGAACGGGAGAAGGAATACATTGATCTTCCGCGGATTCAGGCCGTTCTAAGCGTTCTGCCGTCTGCTGAATGGCGGGCAGTGATTATCTTTGCGAGATTTGCTGGTATGCGTGTGCAGTCGGAACTGCCGTTGCTGCGATGGTCAGACATAGACGAAGCGGAAAACGCCTTCACTGTGTATTCTCCGAAGACGAAGAAGTCTCGCCGTGTGCCACTCTTCCCAGAGATCAGAGCAGCACTCGACGACCTTCGATCGATCACCGGTGATGACGAGTTCGTTCTGAATGCTCTGCGGGAGAAGTCCAACAACTGGAGGACTCCGTTGGAGAAGATGCTTACTCGTGCTGGCTTGTCACCATGGGCGCCGCTATTCAATTGCCTTCGATCATCAGCAGAGATCGACATTACTCGGAAGTTCGGCGTTGTCGCCGCCACTGAATGGGTCGGCAACTCGGTTCAGGTGGCAATGAAGCACTACCTTCGAACCACAAAGGAAGACTTCCAGAAGGCTGGCGGTCCAACTTCAAAAAATGGACCCAAGGATGGACCCGACGCTGCATGCAACCAGACGCAAGCCAATGCAGATAGTCCGCCAGTCCCGACGAGGAACCCAGAAAAATCAGGGAAATCCAATAAAAAACGGGCTTCTGTGCAAATCACAGAAGCCCGTTCAGTGGACGATATTGGACTCGAACCAACGACCTCCACGATGTCAACGTGGCGCTCTAACCAACTGAGCTAATCGTCCGGGTGGTGGGAACTGTATCGGCGGTGGAGTGGAAAATCAAACCGGGGATTTGGCAATTTTTTGCAAACTCGCTTCGTCCGGGTGCGAATCTGCTTGATTCAGGGTTCATGAGTGATCTGACGTCTCGGCAGCAGTCCAGTTTCCTGCATGGGCCATTCGCCATTTTCGGGAATTCTGTTTATACTATGGCTCAATTAGGCTTCGGCCAAAATTCCACGTTTCTGATGACATTCTGGTGTGAAGCATCGCTCATGAAGGGTCCGACATTTCAGTTTGACCAGCGGGTCCTGCGGGTTTGGGTTTGTCCGAACTGCAATCGGTCTGTGCGGACTCCTGGCGCGGTCACCAGCAGAACCTGCGGGTGCGCCGAGCCACCGCTTCAGATGAAACTTGTTGATCAGCGTGTTCCGCACACGTTTGATGTCGCCAGTTTCATCTCACCCGATTCGCCTGAATACGATGACGACGAAAGCCCGGATGGGCTGGATGAACCCACAGCCGCCATCATGGCCGCTCTGTTGGCGCGGGCCGAAGCGGCGAGACCGCCTCGAGAAACTCCCACGGCAGAGCACTTTGGTGTGACCGGGGATGAAGATGGCTTGTCGGAGTTTGGTGAAGGTGTAGAAGAATCTTCGGGCGAAGTCGGCCGAACTGCATCCGATGGTGCCGAATCTCTTCCAGAAGGCTCTCGGCCTTCAGACCGCAGACCTCGCTCCGATCGCTATGACAAAATCCGAGCCGATCGGAATCGAAATGATCGCGGTCAAAGAACTCGCCCAGGCCGCAATGAACCAACTCGACGTCCCGACGCCTCAAATCCGCGTTCCACCGATGCTCGAAGTTCACGCACCTCGACTGATGATTCGCGGTCCTCTCAGGGGCAACAACGCTCGCGATCGGGCAGTTCCTTCCCAACAGACGAACCTGTACTCGACGCATCGGCGATGATAGTTTCCGAAGACTCAGCGTCTACCGACACGGAAACAAGTGGCGAATCTGGTTCAGGCTCGGGCACTGAAGGCGGCGAACGTCGCAGAAGCCGTTCACGTCGCCGAAGACGATCCGGCAGAAAGCCCGGTGAAAACGGGTCTTCACAGAACCAGCACTTTGAAACGGATCGCGGCGAAATAGCAGCCACTTCAGAGTTTTCTGGTACCGGATTCTCTGACACTGAATTCAATGGCGAATCCGGCGGCGGATCGGACGGAGAAAGCGGGGCTGATGATTCCGTCGATGGCGGATCGGAATCAGCTGGTGATGGTCGCCCCTGTGGTCCTCGAAAACGCAGAAATCGTCGCCGTGGTCGTCGGCGAGGCGGTGCGGGGACAGAGCGACAGCAGGGAGAGTCCGGTCCATCAGGTGGCCCCCAGACCGAGTGACCTTCGAACCCAGGTTTTTAGTGATTAAGACTCAAAGGATTGAGCGGAGAATTCCATGACAATTTCGTTCACTGCGGATCTGCCTCAGGATGTGGTGGCAGACTGGCTGTTGATTTTGGTCAGTTCGTTGGGTGATCCAGCACAACGATTTCAGGATATCGATCAACAGATCGCCGGCATGATTTCCGGCGTGATGCGCAGGACTGATTTCGAGGCGGGTGAACTGGAAATCCTGCCCCTGTACCAGACAGCCGGAATTCGGGCCACCAACATTCTGCTGGTTGGGTGTGGAGACGCAGCGAATCTTCGCAAAGCCGGAATCCGAAAGTCTCTGCTGGCCGGGTTTCGTAGAATCACGACCAAACAGAAGCAGACGGTCGCGGTTTGTTTCGATTCTGAAATCTCATCTCGGATCTCTGAAAATGTACTCACCGAAATCGTCGCCGATAGCGTTGTGGCAGCCCCCATCGATGCGGGTGTCTGCCGAAAAGAACAGAAGCACTTTGCTCTCGGGGATGTGGTGCTCTGCGGATTTGAATCCGGCTCAAGTCTTTCGGCTTCGGCCAATCGTGGTCAGACCATCGCTGCTGCCGTCAACCTTGCGAAAGAACTGGTGAACCGCCCGGCGAATGAAATTTATCCCGAGACGTTTTGTGACCGGATCGCCGGGTTGGCTGGTGCAGCTGGCATTCGCTGCGATATCTATGACGAACCAATGTTGCGGCGTGAACGTATGGGCGCGATGCTGGCCGTAGCTCAGGGAAGTGATCGGTCAGCAAGAATGCTGGCGCTGCACGTTCGAGCTGGTGGAGATTCGGTTCCCACCATCGCTCTGGTCGGCAAAGGTGTGACCTTCGACAGCGGCGGATACTCCCTGAAGCCGAACGACAGCATGCTGACCATGAAATGCGACATGGCTGGAGCCGCTACGTGTGTGGCTGTTGGCCTTGCGGCTGCTCAACTCAGGATCCCGGTGAATCTCTCTGTCTACGTCGGGCTTGTGGAAAATATGGTCAGCGGACGCGCTTTTAAGCTCGGTGATGTCGTTACAGCTCGAAACGGAACCACCATCGAAATCCAGAACACGGATGCAGAAGGACGCCTGGTCCTTGCAGACGTACTGAACTTCGCAGTCGATTCCGGTGCTTCGCAGATCATTGACCTCGCGACGCTCACCGGTGCCTGCGTTGTGGCACTCGGTGAAGATGTTGCAGGGTTGTTCTGCAATACACCCGATCTGGCAAATTCACTTCTCAACTCTGCTGATGCGGAAGGCGAAGCCCTGTGGCAGTTGCCCCTCTATCGTCAGTATGACGAGCTTCTGAAGAGTGATGTGGCAGACGTGCGGAATATAGGCGGTCGCTGGGCGGGAGCAATTACTGCCGCAAGGTTCCTTCAGAAATTTGTTGGAGACACTCCCTGGGCTCACCTGGATATCGCGGGTCCTGCATTTGCGACCGGAAGCACTTCATGGCGTGATTCCGGTGCGACGGGTTGTTTTGTCAGATCACTGTTATACTGGCTTGAAGAGAAGGCGGCCGGGAACGGTCGGGAAGCTCAGCCAGGCTGAAGCTGTTCCGGTATCCGTTGGGACATGGAGTTCCTCCAAGAATTGGTTGGCGGGCTGGTCTCAGCCTGGTGGTGCTTGTCGCTGCGAATCCGCTCTGAAGGGAAATGCCTGTCGTGCCTGGAGAACGATTGTGAGTCGGTTGCTGAAGATTGAGGGCGGGACGGTTTATGATCCCGCAAACGGAGTTGATGGCCTGGTTGCCGACTTGTGGATACGCGATGGCAGGATCGTCGCTGCGCCAGCGTCTCCGGAAGTTCGCCCCGATCAGACGTTTGATGCACGTGGTTACGTCATCATGCCTGGCGGCATCGACATGCATAGCCATATCGCGGGGCCGAAGGTCAATTCCGGTCGAAAGATGATCCCCGATATGAAGCGGAACGGGCAGACCATAAGCCGTACCGCGATCACACGGTCCGGTACGATTGGTCCAGCGCCCAGCACGTTTGCGACCGGTTACCTGTACAGCACGATGGGCTACACAACAGCCTTCGATGCCGCGATTCCTGGGTTGCTGGCCAGGCATGCACACGAAGAATTTGCGGATACTCCTCAGATCGACAAGGGGTTTTATGTCCTGTTCGGCAACAACCACTATGTGATGGATCGTATCCGAGCACAGGAACAGGAACAGCTCGATGCCTATTGTTCGTGGATGCTCAGCAGTATTCGAGGATACACAATCAAACTTGTGAACCCTGGTGGTGTTGAAAGCTGGAAGCAGATCAGTCGGATGAGTATTCAGCAGCTGGATTCACCTGTTCCCGAATTCGGTGTGACTCCTCGTGATATTGTCAGAGAACTCTCAGCGACGGCCGATCGTCTGGCTTTACCACACTCGGTCCATATTCACTGCAATAACCTTGGAATCCCCGGAAACTGGCAGACAACTTTGCACACAATGCAGAGCCTTGAAGGGCATCGGGGGCACTTTGCTCATGTGCAGTTCCACAGTTACAAAGGAGACCCTAACGATCCTCGAAGCTTTGCATCCGCAGCGCCGGAACTTGTGGATTATGTGAAAGCTCACCCGAACGTAACGGTCGATGTGGGGCATGTAAATCCCGGCAAGACGCTTTCAATGACTGGCGACGCTCCCTTCAGCTTCTATCTCAGGCACATTCGAAACAATAAGTGGTTTGCGGCCGACTGTGAACAGGAGAGCAGTTGTGGTGTGATTCCGATTGAATATCGCCCCGAAAAGAGCCTCATTCACGCAGTTCAGTGGGCAATTGCTCTCGAATGGTACCTCCTGATGGATGACCCATGGCGATGTGCGATGACGAGTGATCATCCCAATGGTGGGGCGTTTTATCGATACCCGGAAGTCATCGCACTGCTGATGGACCGAGAGCTCCGCAGAGACACAATACGAAAGCTTCCGCATCAGCTGACATCTCGCACCGTGCTGAACGATATTGACCGCGAATACACGCTTCAGGAGATCGCGATCATCACTCGTGCCGCTCCCGCCAGAATCCTGGGTCTCAGACAGAAAGGGCATCTGGGAGTCGGTGCTGATGCAGATATCACAATCTATACACCGGATCGCGATCGTCGAAAAATGTTCGCTTCAGCACGCTGGGTCTTTAAGGCCGGCGAACTTGTTGTTGATGATGGAGATATCTGCCGTCAGGTCTTCGGGGATACTCATTTCGTTGCACCTCACTACAGCGAAGAATCTCTGCCGGGTATCGAGGAGTGGTTCCAGAATCATTACACGATTCAGTTCAGTAATTACGCCATTTCTGATGATCATTTCGCGAGTCTCGCAGCAGCAGGCCAAATGTAGCTTGGGCATTCCTGCCCGAGCCGTTGCTGCCAAATTGTAGCTTGGGCATTCCTGCCCGAGCCGTTGCTGCCAAAATGTAGCTTGGGCATTCCTGCCCGAGCCGCCACTGCGCCGCGGCAGCACTCGAAGCATCGCGTGGACGGGCAGGAATGCCCATCCTGCATTTGGTGACGGGCAGGAATGCCCATCCTACATTTGGTGACGGGCAGGAATGCGGGGCCTACTCGGAGTTGGGGGGTGTTGTTATCCTGTGGTAGCGTTTGAGAGATGGCATAAAATCCTGGAAGCAAAGAATCAGCGATGTCAATGCAGTCACATGTCCTGCTGGTCACGATTCTCGTTACGGTTGTTGGCGGTGACTGGCCGTTTTGGGGTGGTCCGTCGAGAACATTAATCTCGCCGGAAACAAACCTGAGCACAACCTGGCCGACTGAAGGACTAAAACCGGACTGGAGTCGTGAAATTGGAATTGGATTCAGCTCCATGTCGGTTTCCGGCGATCAATTGTTTGCCATGGGACATTCATCCGGCAATGAAACCTTGTGGTGTCTGAACGCGTTGACGGGAGAAGTTATCTGGGCTCATGAGTACCCCTGTCAGCTGATCGACAACCTGCATGAGGGAGGACCGTGTTCAACGCCCACGGTTGACGGCGATCGAGTCTACAGCCTCGGCAAGGAAGGTCAGTTATTTTGTCTGTCAAAGGCCGACGGCAAAGTGATTTGGAAACAGGAGCTTCAGCAGTTGCTGGGCGTCAAACTTCCGGAATGGGGATTCAGCAGTTCGGGCCTGATACTCGGTGATCGACTGATCCTGGAAGCCGGGCGCGTCGTAGCGTTCAACAAGATGACAGGTGAAGTTGTCTGGCAGACCGACATCCATGAAGCAGGTTATGGATCCGTTGCGGTGTTCGAAAAAGATGGCCAACAACTGTTGGCGTCGCTCGACTGCGATGGACTAAGAATCTTGACAGCGACTGATGGAAAAGAAATCGGATACTTCGAATGGAAATCGCCGTACCGAACGAATTCCACAACCCCTATCATTCTGGATGAAGGGATCTTCATTTCGACTGGCTACAACATCGGCTGTGCTCTCTTGCAGCTTGAAGGTTCGGGACTGACTCCGATTTACCGCAACAAGAACATGAAGAATCATTTCAATAATAGTGTCTTGAGCGGTGGCTATCTGTATGGATTTGATGGAGATTCGCACAACGGGCGAACCGTAACGCTCAACTGTATCGACGCGAGGACGGGCGAAGTTCGCTGGAAGCAGAGAGGGCTTGGATGTGGTTCACTGCTGATTGCTGACTCGAGACTGGTGATACTTTCTGAGTCGGGCGACTTGATTCTTGCGGATGCAAAACCCGACGAGTACAAAGAGCTTGCCCGGAGTCCTCTGCTGGAAGGACGCTGCTGGACTGTCCCCTGTATTTCCGGAGGACGACTCTATGCACGCAACGCAGCAGGGCTGTTAAAGTGTGTTTCACTTCCTCGTGGAAACGACTGATTCATGAGCAAGCACGATGATCTGAACTGGTACGCACCCAATACACATCTGTCGCGTCCAAAGAAGAAGCCGATCTGGCCTTGGATACTGCTTGCTGTGTTTCTGCTGATGATCGTCGCCGGCGGAACAGTTGCGTTGCTGATTTCGCGCAGGTTGGGTGATCAAAGTCTTGCTGAGTTTCTTGAGTCGGGTGAGCTTTTCGACGACAGCCGAGTCAAGTCACAATTCGATGAACGGGAAAAGGCCAGGCTTCGAGCATCTGTTGCGGGATTTCAGCAGACGGCAACAAGTGGACCAGCAATCTCGGATGACGATCGCACACGGGTCATGGAGACGCTGAAGAAGCTCGAATCTGCCATGATGTACAACAACTCTGAAGAGTATAATAAGCTGTTCGATCGGACAGGGTTTTCTCGGCGCGTTCTGGATTCCGGTTATCTCAGTCGAAGAGCGCGGGAAGAAATGGCGTCGCAGTTTACGTCATGGCTGGAAATGTATCCTGGGTTTGACTGTAGTGAACTGCGTTTGGTTCGACTTGACCGATCACCAGATGACAACACCATTCACGCATACACATGGGTCTACGGACAGGACTACTATCCGTATCGTGTAGTTTGGCATTTTGATGTCTCCCCGGCCGGGGCATTCCTTGTCGACTATGAAGCCGTTGAACGTGCATTTCTATATTCAGAAGAAACGGCTCGGGAGTTTTCATCGGCATTCACGGAAGGCCGCTGGGATAACTACCGTTCGCTGTATGAATCAGATGCCGAAGACCTTGACACTGCGACTCTCCGTGCAAAGTTGACAGAGGATGCTGGACGCATTGAACGCAAATTTCCGAAGGCAATGCACGAGTCTACACTGGTTCATCTTGCTACTCAGGCTCAGCAAGCGAGAGAGTACGAGATTTCGATCAGGATTGCAGATCAACTGAAAGCGAAGATCCCTCTGCCAATCTGTGACTGGCTGAGAGCGTATGCCTGTTACCAGCTCAACCGAAACGACGAAGCTCTTTCTGCATTGGGCCAGTTTGTTGACGCGGTCGGTGAAGGTCCTGACACGTACGTATTACGAGCTCAGATTTTCCAGAATCTCGAGCAGCGAACCAGGGCAGCAGAAAATTATGCACAGGCATTGCGGCTGCACCCGAATTCGTTTCATCTGCCCGCTGATTTCCGTTCCGTCTTTCAACTGGACGATGTTCCCCTGTTGATCGAAATTGCAAAGTCCTCAGAGCAACCCGCCTCCACTGTCACGGCGTTGGCACTTAAGTTTATCGATGATCGCATTGAGATCTCTGAGAAGCTCGCCGAGGTCGTCTTTGAAGGAACGGAGAAAACGGCTGATCGATATTTGCTTGAAGGCAAGATAGCAGCTTCGAAAGGTGACTTTGACGGGGCCAGCAACCTGATTAAGCAGGGCTGGCAGCTGATCGTGGACCAAATCAAAGAAGGCCAGCCATCAGACGAGCTTCAGCAGAAAATGTATTCGCTGCAATATGAATGGGAGCAAACCATGTCGTCCGCGGGAAAGCGGACGGAGATCATTACGGAATCCCTCAATCCGGTGGGTAGTTTCATCAGCCAGACGATTGATGAATCGGAATTGATGATCACTGTTGGTGAGTTGAAGGTATTTGTGGAAGCTCTCAACTCTGTGGCTCCACAGAACGAGGCGGATCGTTCGAAGATCACACTCTGGCAATCTGTTGCAAACGGATTGCTATTGCTGGAGACAGGGCATCCGGAAGAAGCATGGGAAGTTTTGAATCCTGTCTGTGCGAGCATCGCAGACCCTCGGACGAACATCGGCGCAGTTCTGGACGAAGATGTTGGTCAATGGGTCGTCACTCAGTGGTGTGGTGAAGCAGGAGTGCGATCGGGAAAGACGAAGGACGCTTTTCAGCTGCTCACAAAGAGCGAAGAGAGTGATCCATTCCCCATGCTTGCTGCCACAGCAATCGAATTCGGGCTCGGTCATGAATTGAATGCGGTGATTCGCCTCCAGGAGGAACAGGATTCGACTCATCAAATGCTGGCATACTATCGCATTTACTCCGACTTGCTTGCGAACCGTTATTCGGAAGCGAGGGCTCAACTTTTTAGACAGATCATTGAAGACCCCGATCGAACGGGTATGTACAGTTTGGTGTTTTCGGAGTATTTCGCTGGCCCGGAAGACCGTGACGCCGCGTTTTCGGAATTGCCTCCGGAGACAGCGTACAAGTTGTTCGTCGACTCGATCACTGAACCCGCAAGTGTTGGAGACGCTGAGAGTCTTGTTGATCTGGCTAAGTCCATTGGACTCTCAAAGGCTGCAACACTCCCTCTCGAAACTCAAATCTGTGAATGGAAACGCGACAACGTTCGATTGAGAGAACTTTACTCAGAGTGGATTCAGTTGCCGCCGGAAGCTTCAGTGGACCCGGACGCTTTGCAGAATTCCTGGATGCCGGAGAATCAGGCACACCTTGAACGATTCCACCGTATGTTCATTGAAACGGGTGATCTTGAAGAAGCTCGGCGACTTGTGGCAAATCTCGAAGCCCGAGGGAACGGAGAACCCCTCCCGCCGTACTCGATGCTGAGTCGACTGAAGCATGTGAATGAGTTGTTTCAGCAAGGTGCTGAAGAAGTCCTGAAGCAGGTGCAGAACGATCCATCCGGTGGCGAGACGATTTCACAACGACTTTACAACTTCCCGAACAATCCTCTTACAAAAGTTCCGGAATGGGATGCCATCCGGAATTTCTCCCCACCGTATCTTGGAACTTACTCAACACCTGAGATCAATGGCATGGGAACAACGGAGCTGGTTGTCCTTCAGAGTTCCTCTGAACCGTTCAGCCGGGATTTTATCAATCAGCGACTTGTTGGCGTTGACGCGGAACTTGAAGTTACAGATCTCACGGATCTCCGAAATCAACTGCTGAACGAAGCCCGGCAGTCATCCGACGAGAATCAGGCAGACAGAGTGGAAATTCGTCTGGTTAGGATCCGAACATCAGCAGGTTCTTTCAAGCTGCTTCAGATGGCGGCATTGCCGAAACTCGTCTCTGAGACGATGATCGGAAACTCGGGTGAGGCAATCGGGATTGCAGCATCGCTTCCGGACGATTTGAAGACAGCTTTGATCAGTTCGAAGAGTCTGTTCCGGATTCAGATCGAGCAACTCGCTCACCGTGCTTCTCTCGTCGCGATTCAACAGCAATTGTTGAAAATCGCGAATGCGATGACAGTCGATGATTCATCAATTCTGTGGAATGAAGACAAAGTCAGCCTGTTTTCCCGGAACAACAGGGAACGGTTAAGCAATGGGCTGTTTCCCGCTCCAAAGGACAATCTGGCGTTTCAGTATTTCTCTATCGACGAACTCGATTCGTGGGCAGACTGGAATCAAAGTCGCGACGTCAACCGGTTGCGGCGGTATTTGTCTTCGCACAACCCGGATGAATTTGCAAACGGGATCCCGGTTTGGATTCTGATTTACGGTCGTGAGTACCCGGTTTCCTGTCGACTTGTTTCGTGGGAACTTCAATCAAACTCCAGTCAGTTGGTGATTGAAACCGATGGATCAGAGATCCTGCCCGAATCAGAACAAAACTCTCGATTCAGAAGTTCAATCTGGAATGTATCCCGATGGACTGCTCCAGAAGATGCAGCCGTTTCACAGCCGGCCACTTCCAGCCAGTTGTGAGACACTCATTGAGCAGGCGTGTTTCCATGGAATCGCCAGGTTATACTTCCAAGTCGAACTTGAACACGTTTCCGCCAGTCCCCTAAACGAGCCTGAAAGGCTGTGTGATCTGCAATGAAAGCGATGCTGCTGAAAGAATACAAAAACCTGGAAGTCACCGAGTTCCCAAAGCCGGAGATCGGTCCGAATGATTTGCTGGTCCAGGTGCGAGCATGTGGAATTTGCGGCAGTGATATCCATGGATACGATGGCAGCACCGGTCGGCGAATTCCTCCTCTGGTTATGGGACACGAAGCAGCTGGCGTTGTGTCTGCTGTTGGAGACTCCGTCACACAGTTCAAAGTGGGCGACAGCGTGACGTTTGATTCCACAGTCTCCTGCGGTCATTGCTTCTTCTGTCGTCGCGGGGATATCAACCTGTGCGACAATCGCATGGTGTTGGGGGTTTCCTGCGGTGATTATCGCCGCCATGGTGCGTTCGCTGAATTCGTCGCCGTTCCTCAGCACATCTGTTACCCCATTCCGGCCGGACTTCCGTTTGAGCACGCGGCAATGATTGAAGCTGTCTCAATTGCAGTCCACGCTGCGAATCGCACCCCCGTCTCACTTGGTGACACTGCGGTTGTCGTCGGCAGCGGCATGATCGGTTTGCTGGTCGTTCAGGCAATTCGGCTCGCAGGTTGTTCGACGGTCATCGCTGTCGATCTCGATGAGACTCGACTTAAAATCGCCAGGGAGCTCGGTGCAAATGTTGGGTTGAAGGCAGATGCGGTCGATGTTCCCGCAGAAGTGAAAAAGCTGACCGGCGGACGTGGAGCAGACGTCGTTCTGGAAGTGGTCGGCGCTACTCCCACCATCAAAACCGCCGTTCAATGTGCTCGAAAAGGCGGAGCAGTCACTCTGATCGGCAACCTGTCGCCAAATGTTGAAATGCCTCTCCAGCTGATCGTGACCCGTGAACTCTCGGTATACGGTTCCTGTGCTTCAAAGGGCGAGTATCCAGCCTGCATCGATCTTCTGCAGAAGGGTGCAATCCGCGTTGAGCCACTCATCAGCGCAAGAATCCCACTTGATCAGGGCCCCGAATGGTTTGCTCGACTGTACAAGGGCGAACCCGGGATGATGAAAGTGATCATTGATCCAACGCTCAAATAAAAGACGTAGCTCGGGCATTCCTGCCCGAGCCACCCCTGCCAAATGTAGCTTGGGCATTCCTGCCCGAGCCACCCCTGCCAAATGTAGCTTGGGCATTCCTGCCCGAGCCACCCCTGCGCCGCGGCAGCACTCGAACCAGCGCGTGGACGGGCAGGAATGCCCATCCTACATTTGTGACGGGCAGGAATGCCCATCCTACATTTGTGACGGGCAGGAATGCCCATCCTACATTTGCGACGGGCAGGAATGCCCATCCTACAATTTGAGGATCTCTAAGATGGATGTGCGGGTCTCGGGGGTGAGATGTTGATACTCTTTCGGAACCTCTGAAGCCTTCAGTACTTCGAGAAGTCGGAGTTTGACAGCGTCTTTCAGTTCTGTTGGAAGCGAATGAAAGACGTCTGTTTCGATGAGATAACTGCACGGGTACTTAAACATCCGAGTCTTCAGATCGAAGTCACGGAGGCTCCTTCCTTTCGGATCCCTGATTCCTAAAGCGGTGAAGTCCGCAGCAAACGTAGACGTGCCTGCGATTGGAGCTGTCAGCGGAGCTTCTTCGCAGAACAGAAATGCTCGGACAATCTGCTCGCTGCTCTTTTTGAGTCGTTCAGTCATTGATTCATCGGCGGCCTTGAGAGCTGCCGGATCGCTGCCGGCCTGTTCGCGCAGGAACAGGCCGTAACGAATATCAAAGCGAGCCTGTGTCAGGATGTTGTAGACATCCGCCTGGTGCTCCAGAACCATAAGAGCCACAATGTCACTGTGGGATGAAAGGTAAGCAGTTGTGTCGAATCGTCCTTCAAGCGACATCAAATTGTGTCCCGCCTCGTTGTTGATCGTCTTCGGCTTCTTCGGTTCCGCGAGGAGAAAGTTTCCAAGATGCTCCTGATCCCCATGAGTCCCTGTCACATACCATCCACCCCAGCGCTGCTTGAGCGGACTTCGATGTGTTGACACAAAACTTCCAGCTGCCACCACGGGGTGACCATTCGGATCCGGGTAAACGGATCGCACCATCAGCCCGGGGACATTCTTTGTTCGAGCCGCCCCGTGACACGTCAGGCACGAATTTGTCTGGCGCTTCAAAACTGGCGAGCCCTCAGTGTTCTCCATCGTATAGAACACCATGCCCAGTGCCGGATCGTGAGCAGCAATCTCGATGAGCCCACCCTGGACGTAGCCAAGGTGAAGCTCATCTGAGAAATAGATGGCTCGCGGCGTCTTTGGTGAAATGTGGTTGTCCTGCAAACTGGTCCGCGACATCACCAGTACCTGTGATGATACTGGAATCTGCAGATGTGCCAGCAGAGATCCAAGATAACCCTGACTCCCTTCAAACCGCAGCGGCGTTTCTCCGGAGTCAAGCATACTCTGAAGCTCTGAAATTCGATTCGATGGCTTCGAAACGCTGTAATTGATCGGAGCTTCTTCGTAGTTGACTCGCTGAGCAAATGCCTCAGCAGAACCGACAAGACTGCAGATGGAGTATATCAATGATGCCGCGACCAGCAGAGAAAACCTCATTCACCACCTCCCGCTGCAACAGCAGAATTTCGGACACAGTACACCATTTCACCCGTTCGAATCACGATACCGCCGTTCACGAAAGCAACGCCATATTGTACCGGATCCGCAAAGCGATTCTCACCCTGAGCCATCGTCTGCTCATCGTAATTTCCGCCACCAGCACCGCCTGGGCCACCAGCACCGCCTGGGCCGCCAGCACTGCCTGGGCCACCAGCACCGCCTGGGCCGCCAGCACTGCCTGGGCCGCCGCCCTGAGGTCTTCCGCCAGCTGGGCGCTCACCTTCCGGTCGTCCAGCAGCTCTGTTTCGGGCAACTGATTCTGCGGGAACTTCATCAGGATTCCAGAGCTGATTTTCGGCGAGGAGCTTAAACTCCGGGCCTGCTGCGAGCACCGACGTCAGTCCATCCTTCCCAAACACATACACTCGATCGCCAACTGCGACTGGTGACGCCCAGCAGCCCTGCTGAATTCTCTTCGCATAGTGCTTCTCACCGGTCTCAGCATTGTAGCAGAACACAACGCCGGCTCGGTTCACCCAGTACGCCAGGCCCTGGTGAAATGTTGGAGTATTGAAGGCTGGCATAGCTTCTTCGGTTCTCCAGACGACGCTTGCTTTGAATCCATCGCCTTCACGTACAACTGAAACAACTCCGTTCGACTTACGAGCTTCCCCTTCATTTTCGTTGTGCATGCCGGGACTTGCACTGATCACAAATCGTCCCGGTCCGACCGGAAGTGGTGTCGTAGCTCGATTACCTCCAACAATATCTTCCAGTGTCCACAGCGTTTCACCAGTCTCAGGGTGATATCCTTCCACACTGCCTGATGAACTGCAAACGATGTGATCTTCGCCTTCGACCGAAACAACTGATGGAGTTGCATAGCTTGTGCGACTGTCGCGATCGGTCTTCCAGAGTGTGGTTCCGGTCTTACGATCTACCGCCAGCAGATAGGAAGGGCCTTCATGGTCAACCAGCAGAATCAAAGAGCCCTTCCACACGATCGGTGATGCTGCAAGGCCAATCGTGGATTCGAAGGCTCCGAATTCTTCCGTTAATGAACGTGACCACATCTCTTTACCATCGTGGCCAATAGCAACTAAATTCCCGGTTTCAAAGAATGCGTAGACTCCCTGAGCATCCACAACCGGAGTTGGAGCTGAACGACTCTGAAAGTAGTTACTGCGAACGGGCTGAGAAGACTCCTGCACAAAGTCCCACAACAAAGCGCCAGTCGTCAGATCGATACAGGTGACATGGCAACGATCTTTCATCGATCCATCAATTGACGTGGCATAAACTCGATTCCCCTGAATCACGGGGCTCGACTGTCCTTTGCCGGGCAACTGAATCTTCCAGGCCACGTTCCGGTCAAAAGACCATTCGACGGGAACGGATGCGGGGTCAACCTCTGAAGCCCCCTGGCCAAGGAACGCAGGCCAACTGTTCTGTTCCTGTTCTTCTCCACCAGGCAGTGTGAACAGAGCGCACAGCACATATAAAACCCAGACTGACTTTATCATGCTTAGTTATCCATACAAACGGAGATGAGTTTGAGATCAGAGCCCGGAAATCAGTTTCTCGGGCGCTTCCAGATCAATCAGAGACGATTCGTCGCTCCAGGTGGCTTTCAATGGCGACTTCTCGGGCGAGAGGAACTCAGCCGGGAACGGAATCTGAGGGCCGAGCGATTCGAGAGTAAAAGCGTATTCGCCTGGTTCCAAAACCAGAGGCTCGGCGCCTCCGGTTGTAACCAGTGAAAACGTTCCCGATGCCAGTGTTGTCCCATAGCCAATTTGTTGAAATCCGGAGGCATCCTGTTTATGGACGACCACACAGATGTCACCAACCGTCTCTGTTCCAAATCGAAGAATTCCAATCGTACCACCATCCTGATCGGCTGCGTTTTGACCGCAGCCGATCAGAGTTGCGATTGCGAACACAAGTGAGGTCATTCGACTTCTAGAATTCACCCAGCACCTCACCGCCTGCACGAGTTCCAAGTGCTCTCCACATCGTCAAATCGATGTTGTCACTGATGAATCGTACGCCGCCGTCGCACAACACTGTCTGGATGCCACCGGTATGCTCGCTTCGAGACCCAAAGATCCCGTTGCCACAGGTTCCCATGTCGGGAATCAGGCTGTTTGGTGGATGATAATGGTTGTAGGCGGTCCAATACTCACGACCATGGATCCATCCGGCGCCTCGCTGTCCGGCCCATCCTCGGCTGATGGCAACTGTCATCGCTTCAAATCCGGCCGGATCCCAGGGCGTGGTGTAGCCATTGGCAAGTCCCGGAGTTGTTGGAGGGACGGTACTTGATGACCACACGCACGCGACGTTGATGTAGCTTCTGCGTCGTTCATTGCGATTTGTTGGTGCGGCAACAGTTTGACTTTGCAGACCCATCACAGATTCAGCGAACGCACAGGTGTTGCTCAGTCCGTCGGTGATGTCTCGAAAACCGACGCGACTGTTTGTCCACAGAATTCCGTCTGAGGGCAATCGAGTATCATAGAGCTTCCCTACAGCGGTGCCGGCATTGATGTGGTAGTTCGTACCCGCATACGTAAAGATCTGTCCTGTAGCGCCTCCTGTTGTTCCGGACTTGATCTGAAACGTGTGAGGACCAGGATCGCTGGGACACTGAAAGACCGGCAACACGGTTGCAGCAGCTGCGACGAGTGGTGGATTGACGTCCCCCGGGCAGCAGCCAATCTGCAACTTGATGTTGAAATTGATCAGGTTGTGCAGATTCGCCTGCTCCATGTATGGTAGCAACTGAGCCTGAACCGAAAAGTTGCCACTGTTGGCTGTATTCGATGAGTACATCGAAGGCAGCAAGCCGGTCGTTCCTTCGTAGTTATGGAGAGCAAGTCCAATTTGTTTCAGATTGTTTTTGCATTGTGTTCTGCGAGCTGCCTCGCGTGCCTGCTGAACAGCGGGCAACAGCAATGCAATCAGAATCGCAATAATGGCGATCACAACAAGAAGTTCGATCAGCGTAAACCCACGCCGACTTCGAGTCTTTAAACTGCGCACAATTCCACCTTTTCCTGTAGTCTGAGAAGTAGTAGCAAATCCGCCGAAATCGATGCACGAACGGGCATCGTTCCATGTGCAGCAAGCGTCAATGCCGAGCCAGTGGCCTACATGCAATCACTCCGCTATCGGGAAGATTGAGAGACGACCGCTCGAGCAGCGAATGCTGTCCTGACCGAAAAAGAAACTCAGCAACAGGAAGGCAATTTTGGTGGCGGAACAGGTGGCAAGGCCTCAGTCACACTCAACCGTTCCGATTCAATCAAACACATTTCCCGGACGATTGTCGTTCGACTGATCAACTCCGTGTGAACGGGCATTACGCTGGTCGGCTGGCACAGCCACATCGATGGTTGACCATGGCACGCGGAGAATGCCGGCCCTCGGACCCATTTGACTTCAAACGAAGTCTCTGTTTTGGGCGAATCGTCCCACTGGCTACTCGAAGACAGCGACTGTTTACTCGAAGAAAGTCGATCTTCTGGCGCAGGCCGGCCTCCTGTTTCGCGCCCCCCTTCTGCTGCGGGCCGATCTTCTGATGAGACTTGTATTTGGTCCATCTGCCGGTTACTGCCTGGCATGCTGCACAATTCCAGGCTTGATTCAACCTGAGCGTCTCTGAGTTCGCCGGAATCGGGGCTATTGACTTCACTGGCGGCTTTCGATTCCATTTTCCGAAGAGCTTTTGAGCAACAGCAGCTCTTCGCACACTGAGCTGCAGATCGACAGCCACACTTGCTGTACATGCAGGCAAATGGAACGCTTAGGTCCTTGCCACTATGTGGTTCGGTTGGCACCAGCATTGGCAGAGGGACAATGGAAAAAAGCAGCAACGAAACCAACGACAGCCCCGATAGGCCGCGTTTCAGCAATTTTGCAGCTCGATTTCGTCGAAGTTCCATGATCACAACAGTGCGGGTAAACTACCCGAATCATGAATTCACATCGCTTCGCTCTCCACCCCTTCAGGATACGCGTTCACCGTTGACACATCAAAGGGAGGGATTCTGATTTGTCAGCCATTTCCGGTTTGTGAGACAGCCGATCCGCGGAGTCGTCGGCAACATTGGGCATTCGCGGCGCAAAGTGGACTTGAACTTACATTGCGGCTTTGCGGCCTGGGTGCTTCAGCGCCGGCGTTTCTGTTCCACATCCACCAGCAGTGGGAAGCATCTTCGCGGGACTGCACAGTCCTTTGGGATTGAAGACGTCACGGACGGCTTCCATCACTGCGAGGTCTTCCGGGGTAAAGAGTCGCTTCATAAAACTGATCTTCTCCACTCCGATTCCGTGTTCGCCTGTGACGCTCCCGCCAAGATCGATACAGGTATTCAGAATCTCTTCGCTGGCTTCCATCACACGCTTCACCTGTTCAGCGTCGCGTTCATCGAACAGCAAAATCGGATGTATGTTTCCGTCGCCCGCATGAAATACGTTCACGATTCGCAACTGGTATCGCGCACCAATGTCGATGATCGCTGTCAGGATTTCAGGCAACCGAGTTCGAGGCACGACGCCGTCCTGTGTGCAATAACTTGGGCTTAGCCGACCGATTGCTCCGAACGCCTGCTTTCTGCATTTCCACAACAGAGCACGTTCTTCTTCCGTCTTTGACAATCGCACTTCACGGGCCCCGGTTTCGAGGCAGATCTTTGTGATTAGCTGTGCCTCATCGTCTACAGCACATGCCAGTCCATCGACTTCAATCAGCAGTACGGCGCCTGCGTCGAGAGGGAATCCAAACTTGTAGGCCGCTTCGAGGGCTCCAACAATTCCCTGATCCATCATCTCCAGCGCGGCCGGTACAATTCCGGCACCAATCACGTTGCTGATTGCTCGTGTTGCGACATCCACTGTTTCAAAGATTGCGAGCATCGTTCGGTAGGCCGCAGGATCCCGAGTAATCGATACCCAGACTTTTGTAACGACACCAAACGTGCCTTCGCTGCCGACAAACAAGCCGGTCAGATCAAGTTCATCACCGCGTCCACAGGGGCCTCCAAACTGAACAATTTCTCCCAGCGGATTGACGTATTCAACGCCCAGAATATGGTTGACGGTGACACCATACTTCAATGTATGAGGACCTCCGGAGTTCGTAGCGACGTTGCCACCAATTGTGCATGCCCCCTGACTTGAAGGATCTGGCGCATAGTGAAAGCCACTTCCGGCAAGGGCTCTCGTCAACCGCACATTCACAACACCCGGCTCAACTACGGCGTACCGATCCCGAACGTTGATCTCAACAATGCGATTCATTTTCGTAAGCGAAATCATCACTCCGCCACCAACCGGCAGGCATCCGCCTGCCAGACTCGTGCCGGCTCCTCGCGGTACAAACGGAATGCCGAAACGAACACACTCCCTGACAATCCGGCTCACCTCTTCTGCAGATGTCGGGAATACCACAACATCAGGCACCGTCTTCTCAACCACATAGCCGTCGCACTCATACACCAGCAATTCATCAATCGAATCCAGCAGCCGTTCCGGACCGACAATTGCCGCGAGTCTTTGAAGAAACTGGGGTGTCACTGGATTACTTTGAACCGTGCCGATATTCATGTTGCTGCCACCTGGTGCCTCAGCGAGGGCTATCAACCAGAAATGCTGTCTGAGCGTACGTAAACCGGGATGGTAATGAACCGGGAATCTCCCGACAATTCGATAGCCTGTTCAGGATTGGTGTTTCGCGCGGTGCGTTGACCATTCGTAAGAAGGCCCAATAAAGCATTCTGGAGTGAGTGCACGAAATTGCGCCAGTCCGGAATCGGTGATGCGAGTTTTGTTGATCGCAAGGCAGACAAGCCGACTTCCGGCGAGTTGCATCAGACCGACATTCGAGACTCGTGTCGACACGATTGACAGAAACTTCAATGCAGGAAACGTGGCGAGCATCTTCATACCTGCATCTGAAATGCTGCTGTGATCCAGAAACAGCGTCTGCAGGTGCGGCAGTTTGCAAAGCTCCCCCAGCGATTCATCGGTGACAAATTCAAAGTTCAGCACCAATGTTTCAATCGCTGCGAACACGTCTTGATATTTTTGAAGTAGCTGAATAAACCGTTTCTCCTCCATCGTATCCGAAAGCGATAAGCTGATCTCCCCCGACTTTCTCCTTGCAAGAAAGCATCCGCTGATTCTGTCGACCTCCTTCTTTGCTGTCGCAAAACTCTGCTTCTTTGACGACGTTGAACGGCTCGTCAAGGTTGATTTTGCTGTCCTGACAACTTTAAGCGGAGCAACTAAACGCTGCTGGAGATTTCGAAGACCTTTCTTCCATGACGCCTGATGCTCCCAGAGATCTGCAAGCTCAGAATTCTCTGCGATTCGTTCGACACACTTTGCTGCAAGACCTGCAAGTTCGTCATCGGCCTGGTACGAACGAAACTGGATCCAGCGTTGTAGTTCCTCAGGGAAGTCCCGGCACCCGTTACCTCGTGACGCCGCAATAATTTCGGCAGCGACAAGGGCCGTCATGCAGAGTTCGTCGGAGGGCCTGCGGGCTTTCGCCAGTTGCAGTATGGGCTTTCCGACGACTGAACTCGCGGGATTCTTTTCAAACTGATCGCACCAATCTCCGGCAACATCATTGTCAAAGACACCTTCACTCCAGGCACCCATTTTGGCCCCTCCATAAAAGGTTGTTGCTTAGCACTGCGTATGGAACAAAATGCTATTATTCTTGCCGAATCAATTGACATCTTTCCATCCTCCACTCCAACAAGCGTTCTGCAACGCAAAAAAATGTCGTAGCCTCGACATTCCTGCCCGAGCCTCCCTGGCGCCGCAGCAGTGTTCGAACCAGTGAGGGACAAGTCGTAGCTTGGGCATTCCTGCCCGAGCCTCCCTTGGCGCCGCAGCAGTGCTCGAACCAGTGAGGGACAAGTCGTAGCTTGGGCATTCCTGCCCGAGCCTCCCTGGCGCCGCAGCAGTGCTCGAACCAGTGAGGGACAAGTCGTAGCTTGGGCATTCCTGCCCGAGCCTCCCCTGGCGCCGCAGCAGTACTCGAACCAGTGAGGGACAAGTCGTAGCTTGGGCATTCCTGCCCGAGCTTCCCTGGCGCCGCAGCAGTGTTCGAACCAGTGAGGGACGGGCAGGAATGCCCATCCTACTTAGCGAGCCTCCCTGGCGCCGCAGCAGTGCTCGAACCAGTGAGGGACGGGCAGGAATGCCCATCCTACTTAGCGAGCTTCCCCTGGCGCTGCAGCAGTACTCGAACCAGTGAGGGACGGGCAGGAATGCCCATCCTACTTAGCGAGCCTCCCCTGGCGCCGCAGCAGTGCTCGAACCAGTGCGTGTACGGGCAGGAATGCCCATCCTACAGGCGCGTGACCACTTCATCGAGGTTCAGGAGTGCACGCGCGATTGTGGTCCAGGCGGCGAACTCTATCGGATCCGGAAAATCGACTTGATACTGCCCCACTTTCAGCAACTCTACGGCACGCTCAGGGGATGTGGCAAAGTCGGCTCTGGAATCGGAAAGCAGCACTCTGAGTAATTCGAGTTCTGAATCTTCAGGGTCACGTGTTGTGGCATCGGCAAACATGTTGATCAGTCGCTGGTCATCCAACGGCCTCCCTGAATCCGTCAGCGTGACCGTTGTGGTGAGTGTGCGATAGGCAAACGCGCGAGCAGCTTCCACAAATGTCGGATCATTCAACAGAACAAGAGCGGCGACTGGAGTGTTGCTGCCAGGACGCTGAGCCGTACAGTCTTCTCGCATTGGGGCGTCAAAAGCCTTCAACATTGGATGCAGAAACTGACGTTGCCAGTGAATATAGACGCCCCGACGCCATTGCCGATCATCGGCATTATGAACATAGGTTCGCTCCGGAAAATTCAGGTGACGATAATATCCGTCTGGCTGGTATGGTCGAATACTCGGTCCCCCAACTTTCTCAACGAGCAGTCCCGATACAGCCAGAGCATTGTCGCGAATCATCTCTGCAGGTAAACGAAACCTTGATTGTCGACCAAGCAACTCATTTGCTGGATCTTCATGCAGAAGCTTTTCGGTTGTTGCTGATGTCTGGCGATAGGTGCGACTCATGATCATGAGTTTCAGCATATGTCGAACATCCCAGTCGCTGTCGACAAATTCGATCGCCAATTGATCCAGCAACTCCGGATGATTGGGCGGTTGCCCCTGTCCGCCAAAATCATCAACGGAAGCACTCAGCCCGGCTCCGAAGACAAGTGCCCAGAGCCGATTGACGAAGACTCGAGCCGTGAGCAGCCCAATGCCTTCGTCAGAGTCTGTCAGCCAGTTTGCAAGATCCAGCCTGGTGGCTCGGCTTCCATTTGCGGGTAAACTGCCAAGAAACTCAGGGACCGCCGGGAGGACAACGTCTCCCGAATCGTCCATCCAGTTTCCCCGAGGCAAAATGCGAGTCGTACGAGGAACTGGCAGTGACTCGGTGACCATTGTCCATCGAGCCGCAGCCTTCAAATCATCGATCGCGAACACCAGCTCCTTCTTTCGCCTGCTGAGCGACTCATCGTTCGCGGCTTCAGCCAGTTGAGATTCAACCTGCTTCAGTTCCTCCGATAGCCGTTCCAACTCGATGCGTTCACGCTGACTGTGGACACGCAATTCGGGCGGACGTCTCGTCGGGAGCTCATTAGATCCCAGCGTGAAGTGCTTCTCTTCATCGATATCCGCAAAGAACGCGGCCATCGAATAGAAATCTTTCGCTGTATACGGATCAAATTTGTGGTCATGACACTGAGCACATCCAAGCGTGCCACCAAGCCACACTGCAGACAAATTTCGCACGCGGTCTGCCGCGTAGATCGTCAGATATTCCTTTGCCTGTAGCCCCCCTTCATGAGTCGTTTGAAGCATGCGGTTGTATCCAGTCGCTATCTTCTGGTCGAGCGTAGCGTTCGGCAAAAGGTCTCCTGCCAGTTGTTCACGTGTGAATTGGTCGAACGGCATGTTCGTGGCAAAGGCATCGATGACCCAATCTCGATACGGTGAGATATGATGGTCCTGATCACCGTGATAGCCGACGGTGTCTCCATATCGCACAAGGTCCAGCCACCAGGTCGTCATTCGCTCAGCGTATGCATCAGATCGGAGCAGCCTGTCAGCAAGTTGCTCATAGGCTGCATCATCCCATGTGGATTCCGCATGCAACATATCCCTGATTTTCGGAGGCAAACCTGTCAGGTCGAAATGGAGTCGACGAATCAGCGTCGACCTCACGGCGTCCCGCGAAGGCTGAAGCCCCTTGTCTTCGAGCGTTTTCAGAACCCATCTATCAATCCAGTTCTTGCCCCACGATGAGTCACGAACCGAAGGTGGAATTGCCTTAATCGGACGTACCCATGCCCAATGCTCAGACCATTCTGCACCCTCACGAATCCAGCGTACGATTCGCTGCTGTTCCTCTTCACTCAATTCTTTTCCGGAATGCGATGGGGGCATTCTGGCATCGGGGTCTGATGATAGAATGCGATCAACAAGCCGACTCTCTTCAGGTTTTCCAGACGACAGGATGCGATAACCGTCACGATCACGCGTCAGATCGCTCAAGCTGTTGATTTGCAGATCGGCCTGACGGTGTTCTGCGTCCGGGCCGTGACAGGACATGCAACGATCCGAAAGTAACGGGCGAATATCCTTCTGAAAACTGAGACGGGATTCCGGAACTTCGTCTTGTCCGTGAGCCAGCGAAACCGCACTGGCTGTCAAAACCGAAAACACGCACAACGAAGACACACACAGCGCGGTGTTTGTTGAGGACAAAATCAGATACTTCACTGTTGAGGATGAAAGCAGACTTTTCACTCTGGTTTTTCTCCGGTTGAGTCCAGCAGACTGCCAAACGCTGAAAATGGCCTGAAATCGCGACCTGTTTCGGGATTTTCTGCCGTTTTACTCGTCTTGTCCAGGAACTCAAATTCTGAGACCATCCGCAGCCCCGATTTTCCAGCCCGCCGACAGTATTCCTCGCCATGACACATCCAACCATCATTGCATCGGAATCCACGAAAGCAGAGACGCGACACTTCGTTGCTTCGCCTGCCGCTGCGGTCCCCGGCAGTTGTCGGGGCTTCGGAGTTCACCGTTTTCTCAGCGTAACAGTTATGCTGCTGGTATCGTGCCTGCTGGTGACTGTCACTGGTTGTCAGATGACCAGGAGAACGACATTTGCTGCCCATCTCCCAAATCAGCATTCCGTACGCACCAAACATTTTGTGATTCAGAGCGACGTTCCAATCGACGCGCAGGATCCACTTGTTAAAGAGCTCGAAAGTCTGCAGGAAACTGTCAGAACGACTCTGCAGTTGCCCGAACAGCGAGATCCCGTCGTTGTCTACCTGTTCAGTGATGAAGTCACGTATCGATTTTATATGCAATCGACATGGAAGGACCTTCCGGCACGCCGCGCATACTTTGTCGGAACTCCCAGAGAGTTAGCTGTCTATTCGTTTCGAAGTCCGCGCCTGCAGGAAGATCTGCGTCACGAGTTCACACATGGCATACTTCATGCGTGTCTTGACACAGTGCCTCTCTGGCTTGATGAGGGCCTTGCCGAATACTTCGAAATCCGTGGCTGCGAATCTGGTGAATCTCATCCGATGCATGTCGCCGAACTGCGCAGAGCCATGGAAGAGGGCTGGAATCCAAGTCTATACAAATTGGAAGTGACCACCGACTTCCGAAACCTGACTCAACGAGACTACGCCGAAGCGTGGGCGTGGGTCCACTTTCTGATGCATACCAAGCCGCAGGCTCGGGAAGTCCTCCTGACCTACATCTCATCGCTCTCAAAAACCTCAACCCCCAAACGCCTCCAGCCGGATCTGGAGAAGGTCATGCCGGAATACTTCCCAACTGCCCGAGCTCACATGGAGAAGCTTCAGGCCAGCCCCTCGACCGTCCAGCTAACCTCCCCCCCAACGCCCGCCAGCCCATTTCTGTTCCCATAGCAGTACAGGTGCCACGAGTCAGAAAAGGTGCCACGGACCGTTTTGGTAATATGGGAAAGTCGCGGCTCCGCTCTTCTGTCGTGTGACATTTCCATGGCTTGACAATTTCAATCCCAACGAACGTTCATCGTCAACTTCTGCAGAACCGGCCATCGTTGACATTGGCGTATCCGGTCTGCACACCTCGCGGAATCTGTTGGAGAGCAATTGACGATTGTGCACTCCCTGAAGTTTCACATGCAGGACGCCAGCCATCGAAAGCAAAGAGTGAATTGCCCAATTTAACAAAACGGTCCGTGGCACCTTTAATCTGTTGATGTCTTTCCAACAGCGGATCCTGCGGGCCGAGAGCAGCAGCCGCGAAATGGCGCGAAGAACTGCATCAGTGCGTGACGGGCTTCAGTTGATGGAGTTCTTTCGGGAGTCCGAAATGAACGTTTTCTTCGCGGAGAGTCCGTTCTGAGACCTCAGCTCCGAATTCTCTGACGAGAAAATCGATGCATTCCTGAACAACAACTTCGGGGGCGCTGGCGCCCGCGGTGACAACAACTGTATCTGCACCGACAAACCAGTCTCGTTGCAGTTCAACGACACCGTCAATCAGGAATGACGGAATGCCTCGCCCAGCACCAATTTCCATGAGGCGACGACTGTTGGAGCTGTTCTGGCTTCCGAGCACAATCAGAACATCTGCGGACTCCACGAGTGTTTTGACAGCTTCCTGTCGGTTTGTGGTTGCATAGCAGATATCCTCCTTCTTTGGTGATTCGATATGAGGATACCTTTTGCGAAGTGCTTCAATCACGGCATTCGCTTCGTCCACGCTGAGAGTTGTCTGAGTCAGATAAGCGAGCCGATCTGTTGCACTGAATCCAAGATTTGCGACATCTTCGGGTGTCTCAACAAGTGTGATACTCTCCGGGGCTTCTCCCATTGTGCCAATGACTTCATCATGGCCTTCGTGGCCAATCAGCAGGATGTTATAGCCATCGTTGGCGTACCGGATTGCTTCAAGATGAACCTTCGTGACGAGTGGGCATGTGGCATCTACGGTTTGAAGTTTCCGTTCACGGGCAACTCTGCGTATTTCCGGAGAGACGCCGTGAGCGCTAAACAGGAGGATCGCTCCGACGGGAACTTCATCCATTGAGTCCACAAAACGCACGCCCTGTGCGGTGAAGCGATCGACCACATATTTGTTGTGAACGATTTCATGGTAAACGTAGATCCCCGGGCCGACTCGACGAATCGTTTCATCGAGGCATTCGATGGCCATGTTAACGCCCGCACAGAAGCCGCGAGGATTTGCAAGGAGTACTTTCATAGTGAAGTCAAATTCAATCCGACTGGATTTTTCTGAAATCTAAAGTGTTTGGCGGCGGGTATCAGTGTTTTGTTGCTGAATCCGGGGAGAGTTCCTTCAGCTCTGCCAACCGCTGAACGATAAGTCGGTTTAACTCCGGAAGCCCTTTCCCGGTGACTGCAGAAATCAGGTGGACCTCTTTTCCGGAAACTTCCCGGAGCAGTTCTGCGCATGTTGCGGCGTCGGGTAGTTCTGACTTCGTGACGCAGATAATTTCCGGTCGCTCGACGAGCGATGTGTCGTAGAGCCGAAGTTCATCCCGGATGTTTGAATAATTGTCGAGCGGATCCGACTGATCCATGGGATTCGGTTCAATCAGGTGGACCAGGAGCCGAGTGCGTTCAACATGTTTGAGAAATTCATGACCCAGGCCGGCACCACGGTGAGCGCCTTCAATCAAGCCTGGGATATCTGCCAATACATAGTCATGGTCGAAACCAACATGTACCAACCCAAGGTTTGGGTACTTAGTTGTGAACGGATAGTCGGCAATCTCCGGAGTTGCTCTTGAGAGACGACTGAGCAGCGTTGACTTGCCGGCGTTGGGTTTTCCGATCAGTCCCACATCGGCGATCATTTTCAGTTCGAGAGCAATTTCGCGGTACTCTCCTGAGAGCCCTGCTTCACACTCGCGGGGAGCGCGGTGGGTCGAAGTTGCAAACCGCATGTTACCTCGTCCGCCCCGACCTCCTCGTGCAACAATCACCTGATCTCCTGAATTCTGAAGATCCTGCAGAACATTGCCATGCTTCAGGTCCAGGACCAGGGTTCCGGGTGGTACGAGGATGACGACATCCTTACCGCATTTGCCGGTCATCTGACTTCCCATCCCATGTTGACCGCGTTCCGCACGCCAATGACGATGTCCGATAAGGTTTGACAGCGAACCGAGGTTATGATCAGCCTGAATCACAATACTTCCACCGTCGCCACCGTCACCACCGTCCGGGCCACCTCTTGGTACATAGATTTCCCGACGGAAACTGCTGCAGCCGTTTCCTCCATCGCCCGCCTGGCAATTCAAAATCACTCGATCCGCAAACATGGTACTGCTTCAATCACACTGAATTCCCGGAAACTGGTTTGAGCAACAATTGTAACGCCCTTCCGCGTCCACGTGTTGGACTTTTGCACCAAAACAAGCGAAACCTCGCGTATTGCATGGATTCGTTCCGACCTGTGACCGCCGGCCGGAAGATTCAGACCTCAGGAAAGCCAGAATATGAAGCTTGCCGCCCTTGGTATCAGTGTCCTGATTGCGTTGTTCATGGGTTCCGCAACGGCCGGGGTACAGGAAAGCCGAGTGTCCCCGGGACGCGTTCCTGTACCGTTTTCGAATTTGAAAACCGGCGGGCAGCGTGTTGAGGTCAGCCGCGATCTGTGGATTTCTTCGGTTGCGCAGGAGCAAGCCGGAAACAACGGGGGCTCGCCGAAACTCAAGCTCAAAGGGATCCAGGAATTCTTCCTGATCGATTTTGACCCCACGCCGTTTCGGGGGCGGAAGGTGATTGCGGCTCAACTGCATCTGCATGTCGAAGCCGCAGATGCTATGCTCAGAACGACCGTCTCTACCATTGCATCTCCATGGGAAGAGGGCGATGGTTCAAATTATTCCACGTCGACAACTGGAAGCAGCTTCCTCTGGCAGAAAGGAAATTCCATCCCATGGCCTGGGGACTCCGGAGATATTACCGGTGTCGTGCTCGGCCAGTCCGGAAGTCGCTGGGGCTTTGCAGATCCTTCTCCTCGAGACGCTCAGGACTGGCAAATTCTTCCTGTTGATCCTCAAGTCGTTCAGGATCGTCTGGATGGAAAGTCACATGGATTCTTTGTAATCGATGACGTGGGAAGCGAGTACAATCGTGATGGAAATCAATTCCAATATCGCCTGTTCCCAAATCGATTCTTTGGCAGTCGAGACAGTAATCGCAGCCGTGCTCCATACTTTACGATCTGGTTTGAGGTTCAGTCAACACAGGCTTCGAACGACCAGTCAGCACGTCACATGCATGCTGAAGATCGGCCCACCGCTGATCATGTCTTACCAACACTTCAGCTGACTCGTGCGGAAACAGATGAGACTCAAGTGCGTACCGGTGAAGGACAATCGAGACTGCTCGATCTCTATGGCCTGCCAATTCCTGAAGAGGGGCTCTATGGAGCACGCGGCGAAGCGATCTGTTTCTTTGTTCCTTCACGACCGGAGCACGTTCAGATTCTACATGATCCCGGCCACGATCCGGACATCAGCATTGAACTGTTTCGAAGCGTATCTATCGCAGGTGAAATAGACCCACTGCTTCCTGGAAATGTGGGTTCCAGCACCTTACCGGCGCCGTCCGGCGACAAAACAGCCGGCGGACTGACGTTTGGGCCAACTCTGGTTGAGGTTTATATTCACAAGTCGGCAAAGGCCGGTCCAAACAAGATTCGCCTGCAGTTGGATCAGGGCAAGCGTATTGAAGTTCCACTTCACATCTGGGACTTCCAGCTTCCGGACAGGCTCTCGTTTATTCCGCAAATGAACTGTTACGGCGTTCCCGAGCGTGAGCTCGACTATATGAAACTGGCCCATCATCACCGACTGACTCTGAATCATTTGCGATATGGCTGGTCGGGAAAGACAGAAACGAATGCTGTTCCTGCCAGAAGATCAGACGGAAGCTGGGACTGGACAGCGTGGGATGCAGAGTTTGGACCTCTGTTCGACGGGACTGCCTTTCGTGACGAGAGACGACCTGGCGTACCGATCGAGGCATTCTATCTGCCATTGAATGAGAACTGGCCGATGAATCACGAAGCACATTTCCGCGGAGGATACTGGATCGAAAATGCTTATGACGCTGAGTACTGGACAGAGTTTCAAAATGCCGCAAGGGAATTTGCCACGCATTTTGCTGACAGGAAATGGCACGATACGATGTTCGAATTCTACCTGAACAATAAACTCTACTTTAAGGAAACTCGCAACAATCGCTGGGATGCATGCTCGGCGGCATGGGTCTTCGACGAACCCGTGAACACCCAGGACTTCTGGGCATTAAGAAGGTTCGGCCTTGAATTCAAGCAGGCAGTGTCCAGTGTCGCAGCATCCGGCCACCAGGGACCTCGGTTCATGGTGCGAGCCGATATTTCAAGACCTGAGTGGCAACGAGATCTGCTCGATGGAGTCACCGATGCGGAAGTCGTCAGTGGCGCACTTCGACAATATTCCTCACGAATTCGCCAGCGTTCCGCGATCCATCGTTCCATGATCTATATGTATGGGTCCGCAAATCCAATTGGCACGCCGAACTGGATTCCGGTTGCCTGGTGTGTCGAAGCCTGGTCACTGGGAGCCGACGGGGTTGTTCCATGGCAGACGGTCGGCAGACCAGAATCATGGCACGAACGCGATGAGCTTGCGTTGTTGTATCCAACCACTTCCGGCCCGGTCCCCAGTATTCGACTCAAGGCGTTTCGTGCAGGTCAGCAACTTGTGGAATACCTGACGCTCTATCAGCAGCGATCGGGCGTGTCTCGAGAAGTTCTGATGAATGCTTTGCGACAGAATCCAGCGTTCACAGCGAAGACGATCAAACGGAATGAAGCCGATGCCGGTAATGCGGAGTTCTCCGTGGAGACCTGGCGCGCTTTGGAGAGTCTGCGTCATGGACTTGGCCAGGCTCTGAATCAGCCCCTGCTTCCAGAGCAACGCTGAACATCGGAACGGAGGTTCAAGCCGAACGTTTTTCAAAAGGCAACCGTGTGGAGACCGGGTGACTGGGGGTTCCGCGTGTTTTGATGACAGTCGGGGGATTGGCGCGAAGTTGGGGCGGACGGCAATTGGAAAGTGAAACCGGGGGTCGGGCGGACGGCACTCGGAGAGTGCCTGCTACAGTAGCAGGCAGACTCCGTCTGCCGTCCGCTCAGCGTCGGCCATGGCTGTGGCGGACGGCACTCGGAGAGTGCCTGCTACTTTGGGGTGAATGTTTTCACTCAATGAGAGGGTGTTCGACTCGCTGGGTGGTGTTCCCACTGCCAGGGGGTTGCGAAGTACTGCGACTTCTCGTTTCCCTGCCCCCCGCAAAGTTTACCTGACCCGCAAAATCGTCACGCCTTTGGACGTGAGAGGTCGATTGCAGAAGAGGAGACATATTCCGTTCCGCAGTTCTGAATGCGCGCTGCTTTGTTTTGACAGATGGTTTAACAACAGTTGCTCGCTGGATGAAGAAAAATGTCAGACCCACCAAAGACAGAAGAAGGCGAAAAGGGAAAGAAGAAGAAGGGGGGAGTCCTTCCGTGGATCATCGTGGGCGTTGTGAGTGCCGGAGCGGGCGGAGCCGTTCCATTCTTACTGCCGGCGCACGCGGAACCCGTTGAGGACGTGAAAGTCGAGAAGCCGGTTTTCGAGCTTCCGGAAGAGGAAGAGACGGTGTTCCTGCCGTTTTCCGACCCCGAGAAGGACCCCAGCATTGTGATCAACCTCAATGAGGGAAGACTTACCCGATATCTGCGAATTTCATTCTCACTTCAGATTCCAAAATCACAGGAGCTGGAATTTCCAAAGCTGCTTGAGGCAAAGAAGGCCCAGTTAAGAAACTGGCTGCTGAGCGAAATTTCGGACAAGGACATAGAAGAGATTCGAGGGGCCGCGGGTCAAAATCGAATACGACGCGAAATACGGGAACATTTCAACAGCGTGTTATTCCCGGATGGTAACGACCAGATTTACGACGTCCTCTTTGAAGAATTCAATGTGCAATGACTGACAGAGACTCCATCACCAGTGTTGACTTCTCCGCACCTCGTCGCATGACCGGGAATGCGAATCGTGCGCTGATTTCGTGGCAGAAGTCGGCTCTTCAGATTTTGCAGGAGAACTGGCAGAGTCTGCTGGGTTCAGGAATTACTTTGACTGCTGTCTCAACCGATTCCTGTGTTGCGCGAAAGGCCATTGGAGAGCTGGCGGATCCCGGATTTGCGGCTCGAGTCCTGATCGGGGAACCAGGCTTTCCCAGCCTGATCGCATTCTCGGATCGACTTGTTCAGCTGATTGTTGCTGAAATGCTGGGAGTAACCCTTGAAGCGTGGCCTGAATCGCGACCGGTGACGCCAGCGGAAGAGTCTATGGTCGAGTTATTGTTCGGCGAAGTCGCACGATCATTGAGCATGGCATGGCCACAAGTCGAACGCCTGAATTGTCAGCTTGAAGGTGTTGTGGCGCGTCCGACACGCAGTCGCATCTATCCACCCGAAGAAGTGATGGCTCGTACGGTCGTTGAAATTCAAACTCGGCTTGGACGTGACGAAGCATTTATTGTGCATCCAAGGAGTGGGTTGGCGAGTATTGGGATCTCAGATTTGTCTTCAGGAGATACAAGTGTTCCGCGGCCAGCATCCCAGTTGCGGCAGCTTGCAGAAAAGCTGCCGGTACGGCTGGCAGTTCAGCTTGGCACTGCAAGATTGAGTCTGGCAGACATGAATCAGCTGAATGTTGGAGATGTACTGGTCCTCGAACAGTCAGTTCGGCGTCCGCTTCAGGCAACCATTGAGGGGCAGAGGCACTGGATTGGGACTCCCTGTCGGCTCGGACAGCAGCAGGGATTTCGAATTCTGGGAAATGTAGATGAGCAGGGAGGCAGACAGTGAGTGGGACAACAGCATCGATGAACGACGCGCCCACTGGTGCGGATCTGGCCGCTGAGATTTCAGGATCCTCCGCGTCGGTACCGGAAGCGCACCCAGTGGAGTTTCCTCAGGCCGCCAAGACACGCACAACTGCTCGTCTGCCACTGGAGAGATTCTCTGAGGTCAGTATCGAAATCTCCGTTGAGATAGGTCGGATCACGATGCCGATCGGAGAGCTTCTTCAGCTTGGGGAAGGGGCAGTGGTTGAATTGGATCGCAGTGTCTCTGAACCCGTTGACGTGATGGCTCAGGGAATTCGAATTGCCAGTGGAGAAGTTGTTGTGATCGACGATCGATTTGCCGTACGGATCACAGAGATCCCGAGTGCAGACGACGTCGGTGGAAAGCCTTCAAGAATCTCAGGAAAACAATCGTCGGGACCCATTCGGCCATCTTAAAACAAGAGGCCTGCCTGAGCAAGGCGTGTCAGAAACAGATCAGGCGGAGCCGGATCTGACCGAGAGTAATGGATGCTCTCAGAGGAAATGGATTTCTAAAAATCGAGCAGACAGCATGTTGATTCCTGTGAAACATAATCAGAAGCAATTCGCGAGGGACATGCGTCGCAGCCTTCGAAGCTCTGTTGCGTCACGAAGCTCTGTTGCGTCACACCGTCTGCCTGCATTTGCGTTGACTCGGACTTTGCTGTTTCTGACTGCGATTGCATTTGCGTCTCTGCTGACTTCAGCATCATCGGCCGCTCAGAACAGTCAACAGGCGTGGACAAGACAGAACTCGAGTCGTCCGGAGCAGCCCACTCGAACTCAGCGACCGTCGGTTTCTGACTCACATGTCGACCTTGATGAGGTATCAGCGGTTCCTGAACCTACGTCGTTGTTCAACGAATCGCGTCCGCAATCAGCACGAAAAGACCGGGTGATACCGGCGTCTTACACTTCGACAGCAGATGTCGACGGGGATAAGCCCGTGTCCGAGCCGTTTCTCGATCTGAACATTGAGGAAAATCCGGTCGCAAGTCGAAACGCAGAAACATCGACAGGGGATTCCACGGAATCGATCGTTCGAACACTATCAACCTGCATCATTCTTGGGTGCTTTGCAATTTTGACGCTTCTTGGGCTTCGAAAATGGCAACGAAGCCGTGGACTTCTGCCGGGAGCTGGTGGACGAAGTCGAGTGATCGAGACACTTTCCCTTGGTCCCGGGAGAACGGTTTCATTGATTGAGATGGATGGTCTTCGAGCGCTTGTGGGAGCCGATGCTGGTGGCATTCGCACCATCGTGATGGCCCCCAGAGCATTCTCGGAGGAGATGGCTGAGAGTCAGGCAATCGAGTCTGGCTCGATGAGTATTTGAGTTTTACGGGAACGCACTGGAATGGATTCCACTTCAACAATTCAGCAGGTTGTCAGCTCTGATGGATTTCAGGGTTTGTCACCACAGATGAAGGTGGCCCTGTTCCTCGGCGGAATGGCATTGCTGTCGTCTGCAATGGTCACGATGACAGCCTTTACTCGCATCGTGATCGTTTTGTCGTTTGTGCGTCGAGCTCTTTCCACACAGGAAATTCCTCCGACGCAGGTGATTCTCGGGTTGTCCTTATTCCTGACACTCTTTGTGATGGGGCCGACGTTCTCCGCAATCGAAGAACAGGCTCTGCGTCCGTATCTGAACGATTCGATTGCCGGAGAGCAGGCATGGGGTATCGGACTCGATCAGTTGAAAGAATTCATGCTTCGGCAGACCCGCAAGACCGACATCGCTCTATTTGCGCGCATGGCCAAAATCGAAAGGATTTCAACTGCGGAAGAGACTCCGATGCGAGTCCTGATTCCAGCGTATGTGATCAGCGAATTGAAGACAGCATTCATCATGGGATTCTGTCTATACATCCCGTTTATCCTGATCGATCTCGTCGTCTCAGTAATCCTCATGTCTCTTGGCATGATGATGATGCCGCCGATGATCATTTCCACACCGTTCAAGATTCTCCTGTTTGTTATGGTCGATGGCTGGCAGCTCATTGCTCGTGTTTTGAGCATGAGTTTTCATTGACGTATTTCGAGGGCATTTTGAGCCTTTAATCAGTCCAGATTACGGATCCCGCAGAAACAAAGATCATGTCTACAGCAGTCGTATCGACCACCGCAAAGCCTTCATGGATGCAACAGAGCGAAACTCTGTTGTCTCTGGGGATGCTGACCGGACTGGTGGTCATGCTGGTTCCGCTTCCCACATGGCTTCTGGACGCTTTACTGGCCGCGAATCTCGGAACGACCACCTTACTGCTGCTGGTGACCCTCAGTACAAAACGTGCTCTGGAATTGAGCGTTTTTCCATCGCTGTTGCTGCTTCTGACACTGTTCCGCCTCTCGCTGAACGTTGCAACCACACGTCTCATCCTGCTGGATGGTGATGCAGGTCACATTGTCACCGCGTTTGGAAACTACGTGGTAGGTGGCCAGCTGATTGTCGGCCTTGTGATCTTTCTGATCCTCGTCACGATCCAGTTCATGGTGATCACGAAAGGTGCCGGGCGAATTTCGGAAGTTGCCGCCAGGTTTACTCTCGACGCGATGCCTGGCAAACAGATGGCAATTGATGCTGAATTGAACGCCGGGGCGATTGACGACAAAGAGGCAAAGCGACGTCGCGACGAGTTATCCCGGGAAACTGAGTTCTACGGGGCAATGGACGGGGCGAGTAAGTTTGTCCGAGGGGATGCGATTGCCGGCTTGATAATCACCGGAGTCAATCTGGTGGGTGGCGTCATCATGGGCATGTCTCGAGGCATGTCGTTTGGCGAGTCCATGACGACCTATTCGATCTTGTCTGTGGGTGACGGCCTCGTCTCTCAGATTCCTGCACTTGTGATCGCTACGACTGCCGGTATTCTGGTTACCAAGACAACTTCAGAGGAAAGTCTTGGGGATGAAATTCGTTTCCAGATGTTCCGTACGGAGCGGCCAATCTGGGCTGGCTCAGCGATTCTGGCCTGCATTTCACTGATGCCCGGGCTTCCGAAACTGCCATTCCTCGCAGTTGCAGCCGGACTCCTGCTGTTCCTCCCGAAGGCTCAAAAGCAGACTCAGGAGACGACCAGCGAGACCCCAGGTCCAACAGGTGGAACTCCGACTCCTGAACAGGAAGATGAACGCCAGCTGGATGAGTTTCTGCTGAAGGATCGTGCGATTGTTGAAGTTGGAGCGAGACTGGTTCCGTACATTCAGAGTCGCAAAGTGAAGGGCTTGTCGGAACGGATCACCATTCTGCGTCGGGAATTCTCGCGAACGCAGGGGATATGGGTGCCACCCATTCGAGTCGTGAACAATCTTCAGCTTGAACCGGATGAATATCGAATTCTGATCGCAGGCCGACGAGTAGCCAATGCAGAGCTTCGGCCGGAGATGATGCTGGCCATCCTTCCGGAAGCAAAGAACGTCACAGTGCCGGGGGAAGCAACTCTGGAGCCTGCCTTCGGCCTGGATGCTCGATGGATTGCAGCTGAAAGTCGGCGAGTTGCTGAAGTGCAGGGCTGCACAGTGGTGGATCCATTCAGCGTGTTGATTACTCACCTCGGCGAAATACTCAAACGCTACGCGCATGAATTGTTCACGCGGGAAGCACTCAAACAAATGCTTGATCGGGCAAGGGAATTTGCCCCGACGATTATCGATGAAATAAAACCGGAGACGATTCGAATGGGGACATTGCATCAGGTACTGGTCCAGCTGGCGGAGGATCGAATCCCGCTCAGCGATATCGCTCTGATTCTTGAGTCCATTGTCAATCATGCCCCATTGTCCAAGTCGACGGAAGATCTGACAGATCATGTTCGTGTCGACCTTGGGCGGCTGGTGTGCGAACGATTCAGGAGCGGGGAAGGGCGGCTGCGTGTCGTCACACTTGAGCCAGCCCTTGATCTGTATATGCGGAAGACGATGCGAAATGATCAGCTCGGTATTGGAATCGGCCCGACAACCCGGTTGATTGAATCGGTGAATGAAGCGTGGCGCGATGCAGAACGTCGTCAGCAGCCGCTGGCACTTCTCGTCGATCAGAAACTGAGGCGACCACTCAAGAAAATTCTCGCGAGAACCAGTCCCGATATTGGACTGATCTCATATCAGGAAGTTCCGAATGACGTGATTATTGACTCTGTCGTCATGCTGCATCAGGACTCCATCATTGCTCAGGACGGCGTACCGGAAGTTGCAGTGGCGGGGCGAACTGGAGCAAGTGACGGAGGAGCAGGACGAAAAGACGCGGCCTGATGGAAACAGGCCTGGTTGAGTTGATTTTGAAGTTACGGTGGCAATCTGAGACTCAGTGCAGCTATGGAATCTGGAGTCATAAATACTCAGCAGCCGTGGGGAAGAGTCGTCGGGCTCTTCGTGGCGTGCTTCGTCCTGTTTGCCGGGATGCTGAAGAGCATAAGCCCGGGTGAAATCGTGGTTCGTTCATTTGTTGCAGCAGTAGTCACAGCCCTTTCAGTTCGTTTCTTTGTGTTGATTGTCAACATTTATCAGTCGGAAAGTAACGGTAACGACTAATGAGTGCCGGAATTCAATCCGCGGTTCGAGCCTACAATCAGGTCTGCAAACTTGATTTGCGAGATCAGTTGATCCTCGAAAACCTGTCGTTTGTAAAGCATATCCTGGGACGCATGCTGGGAGGTCTGCCGGAGCATGTGGACAGCGAGAATCTGGAATCAGCGGGTGTATTGGGGCTTGTCGAGGCCGCCGGTCAATTCGATCCAACGCGCGGAGTCGCCTTTACAACGTTTGCGTATCGTCGTATCCGGGGAGCGATCCTTGACGAGCTTCGGCGAAACTGTCCTCTCCCGCAGCGGCTGCTGCAACACTGGGCCATGATTCGCGCCGCGTCCATCAAACTGCCTTTGCCGCTTACATTTGAAAGCATCGCTCAGGCAACCGGCTTGTCGATTGATGAAGTTGGTGCCTGCATTGACGCCATCAAAATGACTCGCCCCGAAAGCTGGAGTGACGAGCTGTGTCAAATTCCTCACCCAACCGATGAATCTTCAAATGCCGAAGCAACTTTGTCAAAGCAGGAAGAAACAAGTCTCCTCGCAACTGCGATTCAGGAACTTCCGGATGACATGCGTAACGCGATTTCCCTGTACTATTATGAAGGACTTCGCATGAAGGAAATCGGCGAAGTTCTGGAATTGTCTGAATCTCGAGTTTCCCGCCTGCTTACTGAAGCTGAACTCCGTCTCAAAACAAGCATGCTTCGTGTCCTCAGAGATGGTGAACAGTAACACAGGAGATGTGCCCGTGAATACCGGCTTTATACCTCGCGGACGAATCCTGACCCGGCAACAGGTCAGAGTCAGTGATGCGCCCGTTCGACTCGACTCCCAGGCAAGCTGTAGTTCTGGCCAGGCTGCAAAGGTTACATTGGAAACAGATCCGGTTACTGGTGAAGTGACTGAGATTCACGTTCATTGCGCTTGTGGTGAAGTCACCATACTGGAATGTCGTTACGACGACTGAATTAAGGGTTGATGGAATGGCGTCCGGTTTCCTGAAAAGTCCTCGTAGATTAACTGTCTGGCTTGGCATGATGCTTTGTCTCAGCATCACATCCGGCTGCATGACGATGGAAGATGTCTGGCCAGGACTCCGAAGAGGGCACGTCCTTCGACGTCCCAACGAATCCTCAGGCTGGAATCGGCCCACTCATCATGCGCCAGCTGCTACCTGGCAGGACCCAAACACGAATCAGGTGCCGCCTGTTCCTGTCCCGGTGCCCCCTTCTGACGCTCATCAGGCTCCAGGTGCTGGAAATCCGACTCAGTCAATCCCACATACAGAATTACCAGTCACGGTTACACCGACGACGCCATCAGAAACAACGGACGCCGGACTCCAGGAATGTCGGCAACAGGTTGGCTTGCTCCAGCAGCGTCTTGTGCAGCTTGAAACAGAATCCAGTGCCCTGAAACAAAATGCCAATCTTTCTGCCGCCACGATGCTCACTGTGGAAGAGAGTGTGCGACGTTTGTCACGAGAAGTTGAATACTGGCGTACTGAAGTTCGACGCCTCGAAGAGAAGGCCGAAAAAACTCACGCAGAAGACATGAAAGCCCTGGATCAGCTGATTGAACTGCTTGACTCGTCTGAGTCCACGGCAGGCTCATCTTCGGTTTCAGATGAAATGCCAGGACACTCGTCAGATGGCGATTACCAGGATCATATCGCACCACTTCCGGGCGTAGATGAATAAGTCGTATGTGGACAGTCGCTAAAAGACGGAGCCTTTCCGCTTCACTTTCAGTCCTGATTGCGGCTGCCGGTTGTCAGCATACCGGCCCCGGTCCGCGGACACCCTATGTTGCGTCACGGTTTTCATCTGCGGGATCTCACGCGGCTGTCGTACAAAGCCTTGGTCTTTCGATTCAATCTGAGAACGAGAGAATCGCGTTATCGGGCGCAGAGCGTTTGTCTGTGATTCTTCCCCGCGAACTCGAACTGTCTCCGGCAGGTGTGCGAGTTCAGATGATTCCGGGACCGCTCGTACTGACACCTGTGTCGGCAAATTCCGGATCCGATGCCATCATTCAGACGGTTTCTTTTCAGGAACCAGTCTCGGAACCACTTCCGGCGGTTCCGCCTGTGCCGAACATGCCTCTGGACTTTCAGTCAGACAGCGATCCACAGTTGCCTCCGTCAATCTTCTGCCCTCCCAACAGTGCAGCCGCGTTAAACGTGGATCATGTACTGGAGGTCAGAATTCTTGACTATCGCCCGTGGGCTCCGATGTCAATTTCTCTTCAGTTGACTGCGCGAGACGGAGCGACGCTCACTCCGATTGCAGTAACCACTGCCACCTGGATTACGCGTGGCGATGAAGTTGTCGGGAACTGTCTCAAACTCACGGAACGAAAGAAGCGGAAGCAGTTCCATAAAGAAGTCACAGGCAAACCGTCTGAAGGCCACAACAGCCCGGACGCATTCCTGCAGATTGTGTCTGAAGAAGTGGCCACCTGGTATTCGATCGCTCTTATGCCGCCTGGGGCGGCGGGAATGGGCGGACAAGCATGTCCGCCCATCGCTCAATAGTCTTTTGACGCTAATTAATGCTCTGACCGACGGCTACGGACCTCGTTTACCGGATGATATTTGTCAGTTCCTCAAGGACTTCGTCGGTCACTGTGATGGTTCGAGCATTCGCGGAGAAACCTCGCTGGGCAACAATCAGTCGTGTGAATTCCAATGCAAGGTCTACGTTCGAACCTTCCAGCTGACCAGCTCGAATCGCTCCACGGTCACCACTCAGTCCTGAACCGATTTCTGCACCACCACTTGCGAGTGATGCCTCGTAGTAGTTGTTGCCTACAGAAATCAAACCATCGGAGTTTCGGAACGATGCAATGGCCAGTTGTCCCAGAGGAATCATCAATCCGTTACTGCTGAGTCCAAAGACGGTGCCGTCGGAGTCAACCTGAACGGATGCCAGTTCACCCGGTTCATATCCATCTGAGACCGCAGAGAGTGCGGATTTTGATCCGATTTCTGTGAGTCCCTCGAACGAGCCGGGACTTCCGAAATTCATGGCCATGGTTTGTGGTGACGGTACAGTGTTAAACTGAATGGTAATGTCAATATCGCCGAGCCCGGTGCCGCTGACCTGCTGGAACGAACCGTCATTGTTGAAGCGAATTCCTTCTACAACGCCGTCCAGCACAATGCCTTCCGCAGGATCAATCAGTGCTTCCATGTTCCACGAGAGGTTGTCGTCCTGCTTCGTAAACTTGAGGTTGAGGTTGTGGCCAACACCTCGTTCGTCAAAGACTTCCAGCGCCCGATAGAAGACGTCCGCGTACTTCCCTTCTGCGGTTTGCACAAAGGCAGCATCTGAAAACGTCGATCGACCAACGTTGCTGGGACCGTCGGTCAGTGTCACTTCGAGTGAAGATGGGCCCTCAACGTCTGCAACCGCGGTAATATAGCCCGAACTGTCAATTTGGAATGTCGTGTCTGCATAAGCAGCGTTTAGTGCCGTGAGCAGGTGTCCAACTGTCGTCGAACCATCTACATTCATTGACGTATTCACAGGTGCAGCGCCGTTCGACTGGCTGCCGCCGAAGACAATTCTTTCTCCCGACGTGGTGCCATAGTCCAGAGTGTTGATATCGAGGTCGTTCAGCAAAGTGTTGGCATCTGCAGGAGCGCCACCAACTCTAAGTGCAATCGACGTTCGGAGAGTCTGATTGACGTTGCCAGTAGATGTGGATGCAAAGTTCCCGCTGACTGAAATCTCAGTCGAGATCTTTCCGGGGATACTCGTGCCAATTGGTACAAGCATTCTGTCGTCACCAGGGGTCTGAAACGTAGGATTTACTCCATCCGGCTCTCCAAGTGTTCCGAAGCGTTTAATGAGATTTCCGGTCGATGCGTCAACCAGATAACCACCTTCGTCCAGCGAAAATGCCCCCGACCGTGTAAAGTAGGTTTTGTCTGCGGACATCGCGACAAAGAAACCACCTCCGTCGATTGCAACGTCAAGTTCCTGGCCGGTTGACTCCAGATTGCCCTGCGAAAAATTCATGTCAACCAGCGAAACACGACTACCAGTACCAATCTGAAGTGCATTGACGCTTCCCAGAATTCCCGTGGCTGCCGATGTTGAACCGCGCTGCAGCTCATACATCAGGTCAGAGAAGATCGTACGCGAAGCTTTGAACGCGGTCGTGTTGAGGTTTGCAAGGTTATTACCGATCACTTCGAGCATCTTCTGATGACCTCGAAGACCAGAAATACCCGTCAACAGCGAATTGGCCATAGATGAGTTTCCTTAAATCCTGTTTAAGAATTTGAGTGCGGTGGGGATGTCCGTCGTTAGTCCTGGTTTCTACGCGACGTTGCCGATGGGGGTCGTCGAAACACTTTGAACGTCGCTGATGGGTATCAGTTGTCCGCCCACCTGAATCAGAATCTGTCCTTCGTTCTTTCGAACTTCAGAAACAATACCAACGTCGTTTACGTCTGTTCCGTGTCGGACCGTCTTACCAAGCAATGACGCTCCGCTGTTCAGTGCCTGCAGAGTTGATATGTCATCGGCGTTCTTCTGAAGATCTATCAGCTTATCGAACTTGTCGTTGAGATTCTCCAGGCCTTCGACCGTAGAGAACTGCGCCAGTTGCTGGAGAAATTCCTGTTGTCCGACAGGCTCCATGGGGTCCTGGTGTTGCAACTGCGTTACAAACAGATTCAGGAACTGCTGTCGGCCGATATCGGCATTGAAGGCTGCGGAAGTCATTTTACTGAATCGTCCTTCTTAACGGATCCACATTTGCAAACGTTTGTTCGATCTAACGGCCGTCACGCCACGAAACTGAGTTGGCCTGTCGTTCGGGTTTCGGCAATCACCGGTGTGTCTGAGACGGCATTTGGTGTGGTCTGACGCAGGGTCTGACGAACTGGCGAACTTGCTTCGGGACGTTCATCCTGATTCCGTCCAAACCACTGACTAAATCCACCGTTGTCCATTTCCGGGGGCAGGAACTCTATGTTGGCGAGATCCAGCTGAAGGTCTGCGAGGTTTGATTCAATCTCCTCGCCCCGTGCGAGCAGCATATCCATCGTAACTGGCTCACGAGCGGAGACTCGTACAGCAAGTCCGTCGTCCGTTCGAGACAGGCGAATGACAAGTTCACCAAGTTCCGGCGGGTCGAGACGTACGGTCATTGAGCTGTTATCGCGTTCGCGGTTCAGGTAGAGGTGCTGATAAATCGCCTGACTGACCTGAGTGCTCAATGGCTGCCGAATCGTGTCTGTCAGCAATGAGGTTCCGGTTGCGGACGCCGATGAGCCTGCAACAATCGCACTGCTGCTGGTGATACTTTCTGAATTTGTGGAGCCGTTCGATCCGGTTCCGCTCGTCAGCTGATCAAGCGAATCTGAGTCAGGCATGACGGGACTGACCGATTCCAGGGTGATTTCATCTGTGGTTGAAGGGACCATTCCACCGGGCATGATTCCACTCACACGATTCAGACCCTCAGAGTAGCTTTGTGAGACGCCGTTCAGTTTAAACTCATTGCCCCGAACGGCTCCTCCGGATTCGACGGCCGCAGCCATACGATCTGAAAGCCTCTTCAGCATGGACTGAAGACCGCTGAGTCGTCCGCCGGAAGAGCTGTCAAAGACGGCTGACATCGTGCCTGCATTCGTAATGGCAGCCCCGTTCGAACCTACGCTGAGCAGCTCTTCAGCGATCTGCATCGATTCGTCGTCCGGATCCGTCATCACGATGGCACTGTCAGAAATGAAGTCCGGTGGCATTGCTGACGACAGCATTTCCTGCATATCCGCCAACATGTCCGACATACTCGCAGCGTCCCCGGTGTTCTCAACAGAGATGACCGAAACCTGAGTCATCTGCTGAGCATTTGCATTGAGCTGTCCTGTCGCCGAACCCGGAAGCTGCAGTCTCTGAAGCAGCATGATCCGCAACGGTGACATCTCGGTTTCGGCAGAGTTACCAATTGAAGTCGCTGCTGCAGATGTCCCTGGAATTACGCCAGAGAGAACATCCGAACGGACTCCTTCGCCCACGGACAGGGCTGCTGATGACTGGCCCGCAATAACCGGAGTCGCCGACAGCAGGTCGGTCGTTGTGCCAATCGACGCCTGGCCTGTACTCGTCCCTGAAGGTAAGACGGGAGACACCATTTCCTCTGATACAATTGATCCTGTCGCTGTTCCGGATGTCGGAACGACTGGCTGATTGCTCACGATTCCATTTGTCAACAGAGCCGCGGCCAACGCTCCGGCAAAGCTGGCTTCACCGACATCATCTTTACTCTGTTGTGAGGAATTGGACGAGGAGTTGTTCGTTTCCTGTGACTGTTTTGATGACGAAGAACGGCTTCCGGAACGAAGTTGCTGCCCCGAAAGTGAGTCTGGTGGCGCATCACTCTGCATGGGCAACGAGAATGGCAGGCTTATTGTCATCGTTCCCTCTCGACGTTTCTATACTGGCCTCACGGCAAACAGTTCTCCAGCTGAGTTCGCTCTGCATCCGCTGTGCCAGAACCAGCGATCAAGGCATGGGCATTTATACTCCGTGAGAGTTTTGAGCTGAGTTTTACAGGGAATAACGACAATGCTGACACTGACGTGCCGTGACGGATTTAGAGACAACTTGTCGCTGGCTGAATCTTTTTCCACAATCGGAAAAATGTTCCATCGAATCCGCTCAACTCGTCCGGGACGCAGATGCTTCAGGCCAGACAGTTCGTGGTCACGGTCCCGATACGACTTCCGTACTGGCTGATACTCTCACTGCGACTACGATTCTCGCTCGTCCGCCCACCCTGGCGAAGAAGATCACCCGAGGTGCACCATCGCCTCGCGGAAGCTGCTTCTGAAGGACGTCTGCTTTCACAGGAATTCGACGACATTTGATTTCATACCATGCCGAGGGGGCCGCTCGCAGGTATTTGCGGAGTTCACTCACCTGATTCGGTAACACAGCTTCAATCTGAAATGCCGAAACAAACGGTGATGAACTGCAGCTTCGGCCGGTGAGATACTCCTCTTCCGGGTCCAAACGTCTGAGACCGCACTGCTCTGCGACTGCATCGAGCATCCCGGATCGTACAACAGCCGGATCCGGGTCGAATATCCACGCTTCGCAATCCGAAGCCTGCTCTGCCCATACAGAAAGCGGTTCAACACTGATTGTCTGGCCGGAAGGTAAAACGGTGGCTCTGAAACTGCACGGCCCGGCCAATTCACCGAACCAAATGGTTGCTTCACGACATTCACCGTTCAGACTGATCAATTCAATCTCGCACCCCGGGAATTTCTGCAGGAAGTTACTGGCCGGTCCAACTTTAATCGCACCTCCGGCCGCAATGGATGTCAACTTCTGCATCCAGTCCAGGTTCGGGACATATTGTTCCAGACGCTTTACCGGTCGGTCAGTTCCAGCCCGCCGATCCGGGTCGACATGAACGATTGCACGTTCCCATGGTTCTTCAAGCACGTCCGCTGTGCGGCAGGTCAGACTTCCTTTTGGTCTCCAGACGTGCTGATTCCACTCACAGCGTAAACTCATCGCGGGGTCACTATCAACAGCAGTGACCGCAACTGTCTCGGACACATTGGCAAGTGCATGAGCATCAACTCCGATTCCGCTGCACAGGTCAAAGATCTCTCCACAACCAGAAAAACGCTGTGCCTTATGCTGAGCGACTTCCCATGCTGTTGACTGCTCCAGTCCGGTTCGTGTCAGCCAGAGACGTTCTGCTGCCGGTAGTTTTCCAGCTGCTGCATGCCTCGCTTCAAACAGAACGAGGCCGGCGCGCACGAGTTCGTCCGGGAAGCGTTCTCGCAGCCGCCGCTGGTTCAATCGTTCGGCTGGGGTGATTTCCGAAATGAGTTCCAGCAACTCAGGGCTTTGCTGAAGCGTACGGAGAATTGTTACTTCGTCGACAGACATCGTCGGGTCTTCTGCAGGTCACAAAATTCAGGAACGCCAGTGACTATCGTCGACTTCAAACGGCAGTCGAGCCTGTTTCAGCAAGGAAGACAGCTGGCGAAGTTCGGCGGCTCCCAGATGACCCAGTTGACGAGAATGACAGTCTCGCAGTGGATCCGCCAGCTCGTCCAGCAACGCAGTTCCTTTGTCGGTCAGTCGAACCATCACGAGTCGCCGATTTTCCGGTACTCGATTTCGTTCAATCAGTGACCGCTTTTCCAGCTTATCCAGCATCCTCGTGATATCAGGTGCACGCGAAACAAGTCGATTGGCTAATGTCAGCGTTGGCAATGCTCCAGGATACTCCGATCGCAGAATTCGCATCGCATTGTACTGCTGCGGAGTCAATTCGTATTTGTGGAAAAGCTCGTCTTCAAGCATTCGCAAACGGTCATATGTTCGCCAAAGACCAAGAAAGACTTCCTGCTCCAGCGAGTCAAATCGTATCGCTTTGCGATTGGGACGAGGCGTATTTGTGCTCATAACCGACACGTTAGTCGTAAAACCAACTGTTGTCGACACAATCGTTGTTTTTCCAGGAATTGAATCCGCAACAGCGAGTCGCCCCGGATCAGTGTGGCCGCGGTGGATTCATCCAGTGGCCTGCGGGATCGCTTCCCCGAACAACAATGCCCTTTTCATTCCAGCCCATACCGGCTCGAACACTGGCATTGCAATATCGCAGAGTCAATCCGCAGCGGCGTCGGTTTGGGGACATATTGGGATCCGAACCGTGGAGCAGCAGGTCATTGTGAATCGAAACCTGTCCGGCCTTCAGATCGTCAACAACAATTTCCCCGAATGACTCTGCGTTTTCAACGGTCTGATCGAGCACGTTATGTTCTTCGGGGGAGCTCTTGCGATATGTGACATGTCCGAACATATGCGAACCAGCGATGAACTTCATGCAGCCATTGTCCAGGTCTGCATCATCGATGGCCAGCCAGACAGTCACCGCCCAGGACGGAGATAGTGGCCAATAGCTGGCGTCCTGATGCCACGCAACTGCTCGACCATCACCTGGCATCTTGCAGAAGAAGTGTGATCCCCATGCAACAACATCATCTCCCAGCAGATCGGCAACGCAGTCCACAATCTTTGGGTTGGTGAGGATATCGTAGACACCGGCATGCTTCATGTGAGCGGTGCTGATGGAGTAACTGTTTCCTCCGGACGCAATCGTACGCTCAAGCAACTGATCAAAGTAACTGCGGATCTCAAGAGCTTCCGCAGGAGAATAGATCGTCACAGGCCGAATGAAGCCGGAATTGTTATAAGATTCGATCTTAGATGCGCTCAGTGTTCTGGCTTTCCCTGCGTCTGCGGGATGAAATGCCAGCTCCCGTCGAAGAGTTTCCAGCTCTTTGTCGTCAGGAATTACTTTAAAGTCTTTCGTTCCACTCATCTCAGTGACTTTCTTTCAGCAGAACAGCGATCGTTCTAAACAATTTCTGTACACGCTGCCAATCAGGCAATCACATCCTGAATGACATGTCCATGAACATCTGTCAGACGGTAATCTCGACCCTGAAATCGATATGTCAGTTGTTCGTGGTTGAATCCGAGCAGATGCATAATCGTGGCCTGCAGGTCATGAACGTGGACTTTATTCTCAACGACACCAAAGCCCAGTTCATCGGTTTGACCATAGTTGAAGCCACCCCTGACTCCTCCCCCGGCCATCCACATTGTGAAGCAGTCCGGATAGTGGTCGCGGCCCAGTACATTGCTGGCCGCCGTGCGACCTTCACGGAACGGAGTTCGTCCGAATTCTCCACCGCACACGATCAGAGTATCCTTTAGCAGGCCACGCTGTCGCAAATCATTAATCAGTGCAGCGATGGGCTTATCTGTTCGACTCCATTTGTTGGTAAGTCCTTCGGTCAGACCTTCGCCGGGACCGGTCCCATGGAAGTCCCATCCCCAGTCAAACAACTGGACATATCTCACACCCTGTTCAACGAGTCGTCTCGCCAACAGGCAGTTATTTGCGAAACTCGCTTCACCAGGCTTTGCACCATACATCTCCTGCGTCTCGGCAGTTTCCTTCGTAATGTCCATGACATCGGGCACTGAGGCCTGCATTCGATAGGCAAGTTCGTATTGGGCAATGCGGGTCAACGTGTCCGGATGGCCCATATCAGATGCCTGTCGCTCATTGAGTTGACGAAGGGCATCAAGCGATCTGCGACGCAGTTTTCGATCCATTCCCGCGGGGTCCGATGCATACAGAACCGGATCACCCTTTGAACGACACTGAACTCCCTGAAAGACAGAAGGAAGAAATCCACTACCGTAGGAGTTTGCCCCGCCGTTTGGCTGCACACCGCTGCTGATCAAAACGACAAAACCCGGCAGGTCCTGGTTTTCGGTGCCGAGTCCATAGGTAGCCCATGATCCCAGAGAGGGTCGTCCGGACCTGGGTGAGCCTGTATAGATCAACAGTTCTGCAGGTGCATGGTTGAACTGTTCAGTATACATAGAGTGAATAAGGCACATGTCGTCTGCGATGCCATGGAAGTTTGGAACCGCATCGGAGAGCCAGGTACCGGACTGCCCGCACTGAACGAATTTTCGGGGAGTGCCAAGAAGCTTTGGAACACCAGAGGTGAACGCGAATGTTCGCCCTTTCAGGAACTCGTCCGGACAGTCTTCCCCGGTTCGTTTGACGAGTTCCGGTTTGTGGTCGTAAATGTCAAGGTTTGGTGGCGACCCGGTCAGATGCAGGTAGATGACTCGCTTCGCTCTGGCTTCGAAATGCGGTTGACGCTGTTCCAGCGGATTCATGGTGCTGATGGGAATGTCCCCGGCAACCGCAGACTTCCCCTGCATGCTGCTGAGTGCAATCGCGCCGAGTCCAAGTCCGGAAGCCCCAAGAAAGTGACGTCGAGTCTGTTCCTGAAGCTGATGAATTCTGGCGGAGTTCAGTTGGAGATTCATTTCTGATTCCTTCATGGCTTATCGTTTCAGGAACATTTCATCGAGGTTCAGCAGCACATTGGCCACGACCGTCATGGCGGCTGCATCTGTTGCAGTGATGCCTTCCGGCAGTGGCCCCAGTGGATCGGTGGCGAGTTTCGCGGCATGATCAGGTTCAGAACTCATCTGAATTTTTGCATCTTCAAATAACTGCACGAGAACGGAAAGTTCTTCACCTTCCGGTGCTCGCTGCAGGCATCGCACAAATGCAAATTGCAACTGCTCTGACAGCGATCCCTCATGCTTCAACGCGGACCGGGCGAGTGATTGAGCGGCTTCGACATAAACAGGGTCATTGAGTGTGACGAGCGATTGAAGCGGGGTGTTGGTGCGGTTTCGTCGGATCGTACAGACTTCCCGATTCGGTGCGTCAAACGTGGCCATCGAAGGGTATGGATTACTTCGCCGCCACGTTGTATAAATGGCTCGTCGATAACGATCCTCGCCTGTACTTGTATTCCAGTCGGTGGAACTTCCAAATGCCGCTGACAGTCCAAGACTTGGTTGGGGTGGATTTACAGGAGGTCCGTAGAGCTTTGAGCTCAGCAGGCCGCTGACAAACAACGCCTGGTCTCGAATCATTTCCGCACTCATCCGAACTCGGGGACCTCTGGCGAGCCAGCGATTGTCGGGATCCATCGAGGCTGCTTCCGGAGTCGTCTTAGAGGACTGTCGGTACGTCGCAGAACAGACAATTCTCTTCAGCAGTTCTTTTGTGTTCCATCCGTTTTCAACCAGGTCTGCCGACAGCCAGTCCAGCAATTCCTGATGAGTTGGTAATTCACCCTGAGATCCAAACTCTTCACTGGTCAGAACGATTCCGCGTCCGAACAGTGTCTCCCAATATCGATTCACGAGAACTCTGGCGGTCAGAGGATTATCCGGATCGACCAGCCATTTTGCCAAAGACAGGCGATTCGGAGTTCCTTCGTCTTTCATTGGATGGAAGGCGGCTGGAACTCCTTCTGTTACAACGGGCCCCTGGTCAAGATAATTACCTCGATACTGAAACTTCGTCACTCGTCGATTGTCGGCCATTTCACGGAACACGGGAACGGAAGTCGCCGGCTTCATCTCTGCGAGCTGTTTCTCAGCAGCCGCCAGTGTCGCGCGAGTCTCATTGAGCTGAGTTGAGATTCGTTCCCGGAAGAATCTGGCGATATCCTGTCGTTCAGCTTCACTTCGCTGACTATCAGCCTTATCCAGAATCGTTAACAGCGGACGAGACAGTCGAGCTCGACCAACGGCTGAATCATCTGCCGTAAACTGAATGCGAAACCGACCAAGGATATGGTTTGCGAAGTCTGAGTTCTGTTCGACGATAATGCGAATCGCTGCGACAGACTCTGTTGAAATGGGGTCGCGGGGAATCACAACGAGAGAATGCGGATCAGGAATTGCTCCGCCAACAGCCCAGCCAACAGATGGGCTTGGCTTCCCGGAGACCACCGAATCAGCAGGAAAGTTCTCCTGGGAATGATCGGCAATCGCTGTCAGCAATCCGATGTCCCGAATTCCGCTGGGGATATAATCGGCCGAAGGACTTGGAACTTCAGTTACGTTTTTCTGCCAGACAATTTCGCGGTTCTCATTGAGCAGAGTTACGGAAAAGTTGTTCAGTCGTTCAGACGTTCCATTGTCTGTGCGATTCCAAAGAGTGATTCGCTCAACAGGTAAGCTGTTCGAAAGTTCAAGTTCCCACCACGGATTGTCCGAGATTGCGGTGTGTGTCACAGAACGTTTTTCGTAGGCTCCGTCAGTGTTTCCGTCGATGGCGTATTCTGGAGGGCCGGCAAAGTCTGTCGTGCTCTGCGTTGCTTTTCCAGCCGTTGCCAGATTGCTGCCACCACTGAAGATCTGAACTTCCGCCAGCGACAGAATCTTCTGGGCTCCGGGCATTTCGATACGAACAAATTTGGCAACAGGGGTCGCTCCTGAGACTGGAATCGCCTGAGCCCTCAGTTGAGTAATGACGAAGTTGCCACCGCCGTGCCCGCTGCCGCCCCCCGGCAGATTTGCGTCCGGAATTGCCTCCAGCCGCAGGGCCGAAAGTTGTTTCAGGGTCTCCGTGGAAACCGGAATATCGATCGAGTAAGTGTCTTTTTCCGCAGGTGCAGCAACGACAATAGTTCCATCCGCCAGTGTCTCCGATTCACCGCCGGAAGTGCGAGAGACTTTCGACGGAATACCATTCTCCCACTGAGCCGGGCGTTTCAGTTGGCTCTCCCACTCGACCTGTGCGGCAGCAATTTCATCTGTGGGCGTATCAATGGTTTTCTTCAGTTCGGAGATCTGAGTCAGCAATGTCTGCTTTTGAGTCTTCTGTTCGTCGGTAAAGATTTCCAGAATTGGACTCTCATCACGCCGGTCGGCATCCTGCGTGTTGTTGAGGATCGCAAACACCCTAAAATACTCTTCCTGAGAGATTGGATCGTACTTGTGGTCATGGCACTGAGCACATGCCATTGTCGTGCCCATCCATACTGCAATTGTCGTATTGACTCGGTCAACAATCGCAACATTGCGAAACTCTTCGTCGTTTGTGCCACCTTCATTGTTCGTGAGAGTATTCCGGTGAAACGCAGTTGCGATTAGCTGATCTTCTGTCGGATTCGGAAGAAGGTCTCCGGCAATTTGTTCAACCGTGAACTGATCAAACGGTTTGTTGTTGTTGATGGATCGCATGACCCAGTCACGATATGCCCAGATTGTTCGAGACGGGTCATCTGCATACCCGGCGGAATCTGCATAGCGAGCAAGGTCAAGCCATTGTCGAGCCCAGTGTTCGCCAAAGGCAGGCATCGCGAGTATTCGATCCACCATGCGTTCATAGGCGTCGGGAGTTTGATCGCTCAGAAACAGTTCCACTGCCTCGGGTGTTGGAGGAAGCCCAATCAAATCCAGATGAACTCGACGGACCAGGGCGGCCCGATCTGCTTCCGGGGATGGTGAATATCCATGCTCAAGCATTTTGGAAAGTGTAAATCGATCGATCTCGTTTCGAGGCCAGGTCACGTGTTTCGGATCCGCCTCAGGCACGGCGGTCTTTGTTGGCTTAACGTACGACCAGTGCTTTGCAAATGGTGCTCCCTGTTCGATCCATTTGCTGAGGACTGCAACTTCTGATTCTGATAACGGCTTGCCGAACTTTGCTGGCGGCATCCGCAGATCTGCGTCCGTATGAGTGACTCGTGCAATGAGCTCACTTTCGGAAGGACTGCGCGGGACAATGGCAGTGTGCCCGGATTCCAGAACACGCGTTGCAATGTCCTGTTGGTCCAGTCGAAGCCCCGCTTCCTGTTTGGATTTGTCCGGCCCATGGCATGCAAAACATTTATTCGACAGAATCGGGCGAATATCCCGATTGAAGTCGATCTCCTGCCCCTGAACCTGTGCGACGGACGAAGTGAGAGCGGATGCAGCGGCCGGGACCGGGAGCAGCAGGCCGACGATTGGCGAAATGATGCCTGACTGAACAGCAAGAACGGCGACGAGAATGACAGATCGCAGCATAGTTCGAATCGCTTTGAGTCGTGGAATTCGAGTGTTTCCGGTTCGCGGAACGCGAAAGGCTCTGCACTCGGGAAGGCCTGTACAGTATAGCATGCCTGAGCCGCGGTTTCACCAGTCAAATCCCTGACGAAACTCGACTCGTCCTCGACTTTCCGAAAATTCGGGAAATGAAGCACGTCAAATCAGGCGGGATGGGCGTCAAGAAGTTTCTCGATCCCGTCCGTCAGGATTGGATCAACCTGTTGCGAGCACCACGCAACGCTGACTTCATATCCGCCTTGAGGATACGCTTCTTCGGTTGGAATATACCATGGACCTCCGTCTCCATAGGCGGCACAGGCAACAAAGCGATCCTTCGCAAATTCCTGAGCAGCCAGTTGATACTCGATGAAACTTTCTGCGGGCAGGTGCAGCATCGATGTGCGATTGATATGCAATGCGCTGAGTGTGATAGGAATCTGTTGCTGACTGCGGCGAATCCACGACACGATATATGATGGCCGGTTTCGGTTGACCACTGGCTGTGTCGTATCCGAAATCTGACGCATGATTTCCTCTTCCCGATATTGGGCCTGTGTTGGAGGAAGAATGTCTTTGGTCACCCAGCCAAGACTCTTGAGAGGTTCTCGCTGCAGAGTTGCTTCACTTGAAACAATCGCATCGTAGATTCTCTGAACAAGAACTGGCCGCATCTCTTTGGAGCCATCGTTGTATTTGCCAGCTCCAATGTTTCCACCACAGCCGTTGAAATAAATGTGAGTACATCCGGGCTCCTCTTCCTGTCGGCGCCGGCGCGCGAGCCCGCAGAAGTCTGCGCTGACTCGACCATCGCCGTAATAGCTCATCGGATGGCAGGCGTAGTAGTGACAGGACACCAGTTTGGTTTCGTTGTCATAGAAGGAGACTGTCTTCAGCATCGGATCGATCAGACCTTCCGGCAATCGATGATGCTCCGGATCCTTAGAACTGCTTCCCCGCTGAGAAATCACTCGGCCATCCGGTCCGAGGATTCTTCGATTCCCTGCAACCTTGTCGACCTTCGCTTCCCCGTGAGCAATGTGAGATACAGTTCTGGCTTCTCCGATCGCCTTTTCTACCGCCGCTCGCCCTGCATCAAGGCACCGTCGAAAGAAATCCACATCCATGATGTGAGGCAGATCTCCCTGTTCAGAGACAATGCGTTCCGCTTCCAGACACGCAAAAGGAGCGTTGTGCTGATGGACGCACTGAACAGCGACGCGATCGGGAGTTGTGCCGGCGGCTTCAGCCAGCGCCTTTCTCCATTCGATATGGGCGGCATTCAGCAGGCCGGTCCAGTCAACACTGCAGACAACGATCGGGGCCGAGCTGCTGAGTAGAACATAACCGATTGCTTCCTGAGGATCATCAATGACTTCAGCGGGCTTGATCCAGCCACCACACATTCCGTGACCAATTGGCGAAGTCACGTCAAATCGAAACGGCGCAATTCTCAGACCAGGTGTTGTTGCGCCGGCGATCAGCGATCTCAATTCCACGCCGCTGGCGATTCCTGCCGCCAGAGTTCCCAGAAACAGGCGTCTGCTCGAATCTCGATGCGCCTGTGGACGAGTCGAACGGGCCATCGTATCTCCCTCCGGCTAATGATATTGAATCTCGCGCTGCTGACACTCCAAAGACTATCTTTCACACCCCTTCAACGCAAATCACCCCTGCGAGACCTGACTTCGCTTAGCAGCAACCAGGTTCCGTCGAAGGAACCCAATCGTTCGTTGAATTCGAATCGCAGGCAGGGCTGGCGTTTTGACCACAGAAGACGCGGAAGAATCGCAGACGTTCGCGATTGTGGTTTTTCGTGGTTACCAATCACGCTGGCTACACGCTGTATGCGGTCGAAATTACCTCACTGCCATCCTCGCTGCGCAAAACCCTATAACCAAATAACTTACGCAACTCTTCGTAGGAAATCTTTACGGCTCGAAGAGAATTCAACTGTTCGTAGTACGAAAGAATCGCACCAGTATTCGTTTGTGCGTTCTCCGTGTCTTCCGCGTATTCCGTGGTTACCAGTCGCGCTGGCTGTGATTCTGAACGCGAAAAGTGTTGTGAGCTCAAAAACAGTGATGATCCGCGGAGATTCGGACTCCCCAGGCCTGGAATAACACCGCCTGGCGACGTACGATCTCAGCCGCAGCTAAGTCACCTGGGTGCGCATTCTCTACTGTTGCTTGAACCGCACACTTTAAACTGAATAAACGCTCACATTGTTCTGAATAAAGCTCGTATCTGTTTTGTCCAATACAGTTCCCTTTCATCCATAGTCGACGACTTTCCACAGCAGGAGTTACCACAACGATGGCCAGTAAATCTCCGGAAAACTCGTCAGCCCCCGGTGTTGCGCCCTCAGGGTTGACTCAACGTTTCCTGGACCTGATTGAATGGGCCGGAAACAAGCTGCCCGACCCGGCATTCTTGTTTGTGATTGCACTTGGAATCACCTGGATCATGTCTGCGATTCTGGCACAGGTTGAATTTACGGAAGTTGACCCGCGAAGTGAAACCAAGGCGCCCATTCAGATTGTCAATCAATTGAGTGGAAAGAGCCTCGCAGCATTTCTGAGCAACATGGTTGAGACGTTTATCAAGTTTCCTCCGCTTGGCGTGGTGCTTGTGGCGCTGCTTGGGGTTGGTGTTGCTGAGCACACTGGTTTCATTCAGTCTGCGTTGAAGGGGCTCTTGAGCGTAACTCCAAAGAAACTGCTGACTCCTGCCTTGCTGTTGGTAGCCATCATCAGCCATTCTGCTGGAGACACTGGCTATGTTCTGATCATTCCACTGGGTGCTGTCATGTTCGCGGCTGCAGGTCGCCATCCAGTGGCCGGAATCACAGCGGCATTTGCAGGAGTTTCGGGCGGTTTCAGCGCCAACTTCCTGCCATCGAGCCTCGATCCTCTCCTCCAGGGATTCACTCTCAGCGCTGCGAAGATCGTTGACCCGACGATTGACGTCAATCCGCTCTGCAACTGGTACTTCATGTCGTTCTCCTGTGCCGTGATTGTTGGAATTGGCTGGTTCATTACCGATCGAATTGTCGAGCCCAGACTGCGATCGATGCCAGCCGACGTCCTGGCGGATCTTAAGACCGATATGCACAGTCTGAGTGCACTTGAGATTCGAGGCCTCTATGCCGGGCTTGCGGTTGTTTGCGTCGGACTGCTCCTTCTGCTTGCAGCTTGTCTGCCGGAAGCCTCTCCAATGCGAGACCCGGAAGGCAAACTTTCGAGCAACTCTTCGCCCCTGATGAAGTCAATAGTCCCGCTGATCTTTATTCTGTTCCTGCTGCCGGGCATCGTTTACGGATATGTGGCCGGAACGATTAAGGGGCATCGTGATATCGTTGCCGGTATGACCAAGGCAATGGGCACCATCAACTATTATCTGGTGATGGCATTTTGCGCTGCACTCTTCACATCTGCGTTTGCGAATTCCAATATTGGAGTTCTGCTGGCTGTGAAGGGAGCGAACGGTTTGACGGCTCTCCAGCTTCCACCGTTCGTGACCATCATAGGAATCATCCTGCTCACAACCAGCGTCAACCTGCTGATCGGTTCTGCATCAGCCAAATGGGCGCTGCTCGGGCCGATCTTCGTCCCAATGCTGATGACGCTTGGACTCAGCCCGGAACTGACTCAGGCAGCGTACCGCGTTGGAGATTCAAGCACCAACATCATCACCCCGCTGATGCCCTACTTTCCTCTGATCGTCACTTATACTCAGCGCTATGTGAAGAACGCAGGGATCGGCACAATGATTTCTCTGATGCTTCCGTATTCGCTTTCGTTCCTCACCTGCTGGACTCTGTTGCTGATCGCATATTGGCAGATTGGATTGCCGCTGGGTGTTGATTCCAAATACGAATATTCACGTCCAGCGACTGAAGCGTCTGTATCCGAGGAGCCGGTTGCCGGAACCGGTAGTGATCCGACTGCCGGCCAGCCGAAAGCAGATCAGCCTGCAAAGTAGTCCTTCAAATGGCTCGCATTCTTCTGATCGCCCTGAATGCAAAGTACATTCACACGGCTTTTGGTTTGCGCTATCTTCTGGCGAATATGGGAGACCTGGCTTCCGAAACCCGGCTGATGGAATTTGTGATTCACGACAGTACGATCGACATCGTTTCAGCAGTTGTTGAACAGTCGCCTGAAATCGTGGGCCTGAGTGTTTATATCTGGAACATCCAGCAGATGACTCAGGTGGCTCGCGATTTAAAACGAATTCTGCCATGTACAAAAATCATTCTTGGCGGACCTGAGGTCAGCTATGATCTCGAAGGCCTTGAAATTGCTGAACTGGCGGATCACATCGTACAGGGCGAGGGTGACCTCACATTTCCACTGCTCTGCCATCAAATCCTCGCCAATGAAACCGGAATTCCAAAACGCATCAGTGCTCCGGTTCCGCAGCTCAACAACGTGAAGCTCCCATACGATCTCTACAGCGACGACGACATCGCTCACCGTGTCGTCTATGTGGAAGCATCGCGAGGATGTCCGTTCACCTGTGAATTCTGTCTTTCAGCCCTTGATATTCCGGTTCGACAATTCGAACTGACCAGTTTTCTGAACGAAATGCAGAAGCTACTCGATCGAGGTGTTCGGCAGTTCAAGTTTGTAGACAGAACGTTCAACCTCAATATGCGTGTGAGTCGAGCGATTCTTGAATTTTTCCTCACACGATTTCAGCCAGGCCTGTTTCTTCATTTCGAAATGATCCCGGATCGACTTCCCGAAGTACTGCGCGACCTCATTGCTCAGTTTCCAGCCGGCAGTCTGCAGTTCGAGATCGGCGTTCAGACCTTTAATGATCTGACGGGACAACTGATCAGTCGACATCAAGACAATGAACTGCTCGAACAGAACTTCCGGTTCCTTACCGAGAGCACCGGCGTTCATATCCATGCCGACTTGATTGCGGGTCTGCCTGGTGAAGATATTGAGTCGTTTGGGAGGGGCTTTGACAGGCTGTACCGGCTGCATCCTCATGAGATTCAGGCAGGAATTCTGAAACGGCTTCGAGGAACGCCGATCGTCCGACATGATCATGAATGGGAGATGGTCTACAGCGCGAATCCACCATACGAAATCCTGTCTACTCGAACCATGGACTTCCCGACAATACAGCGGCTGAGACGATTCGCGAGGTTTTGGGACCTGATCGGAAACAGCGGCAATTTCTCTGCAACACTGTCTCTTTGGCTAAAGACAACGGAATCCCCATTCAACGCATTTATGGCCCTGAGTGACTGGCTGTTTCTTGAAGAGAAACGTCGCCATGGTATTGCACTGACGCGGCTTTACGAACTGACGTTTTTGTATCTGACGTCACAGTGTGCGTTCGAGCCACGAATCATCGCCGAAGCTGTCTGGATCGACTACCAACGTCAGGGACGCCGAGATCGTCCAGGTTTTCTGTCTTCGTTTCAGCTGCCAAACCCTGGACGACACGGAACGTCTCCGGAGGGCATCCCGTCTCGTCAGGCTCGACATCAAACTGCAAGACCAGGCGAGACTTAGGCGATTTTCCCGCGGGAAGAGGTCCGGATTGTTATGGCAATGATGAACTCGATCAGAGTATTTCTGGCAACCAGCTGCTGGCTCATTTCTGTGCTGTCGCAGCAAGTGCAGGCAGACGAAATTGCGAAGCCGGCAATCGTTGTGACACTCGGTGACTCCATCACAAAAGGGGTCCGCACCGGTGTGAGCAGTACCGAGACGTTTTCTGCAATCCTTGAACACGATCTGCGGCAAAAGGGGATCTCCGCAGAAGTCCGCAACCCGGGAATCGGGGGTGAACGAACCGATCAGGCGCTCGCTCGTCTTCAGAAAGACGTTCTTGCACTGTCGCCCAGGTTGGTCGTCATTATGTACGGGACCAACGACAGTTATGTGGATCCTGGAAACGAAACAAGCCGCATCACTGCTGATCAATTTGAAATGAATTTGACCGAACTCACTCAGCAACTTAGATCTGCCGGGGTTGTCGTTGTTCTGATGACAGAACCCGCCTGGGGAAAACAGGCAAAACCGAATGGGGCCGGTGAGCATCCCAATCAACGGCTTGAGGAGTATATGAAGAAGACTCGAGCCACTGCGAAGTCTGAGCACATCGAACTGATTGACCACTTTCAGCATTGGAAGGAAGCAGACATGTCCGGAAAAGATATCGGTGAATGGACGACGGATCAGTGTCATCCAAATCCCGAAGGACACCGCGAAATCGCCGGTTTGATGTTGCCGGTTATCGAAAAACTGCTTTCAGACAAATAGCCGGGAAGCCTCTGACATCATCTGCACCTCCTCCAGTTAAGAACGTTACTACCCGAAATGCCTGACGATCCAAGAAACATTATGCTTACCCTGTCATATCAGGGGACCGGCTATTGCGGCTGGCAAATTCAGCCAAATGGGCTTTCGGTACAGGCCTGTGTCGAACAAGCCGTCGAGAAACTGACCGGCGCCCACAGTCATGTACTCTGCGCAGGGCGAACAGATTCCGGAGTCCACGCAATTGGTCAGGTTGCCAACTTTCGAACCAGCGTGAACATCCCCATTAATCGAATGCGACGTGCGCTTCAAAGTCACCTGCCTGAAGATATCGTCATCATCGCAGCCAAAGAGGTACATTCAACGTTTCATGCAACTTATTCGGCAGTCAGCAAACGATATCGATACGTAATTTTTGATGGTGTTGTTTGCCCCCCGTTTTTGCGCCCGCTGGTGCATCGAGTCTTTGAACCGCTGGATGTGTCGGCGATGAATGAAGCCACTCGATCACTTCTGGGCACACACGATTTTCGTTGCTTTGAAACACACTATCCCAACAAAAGTACCAGCGTACGAACAATCCTGGAATGCAGCGTGAGGCGAACAGCCGGATGGGCACCCTGGGTTTCAGGGCATCGCTGGAATGACCCGGCAGATCATCCTCTTGATCGTCGTTCCGCCGAACAGATTTCCGGCCCGTTTATTGTTCTCGATATCAAGGCCGACGGATTTCTCTACAACATGGTGCGAGCGATTGCCGGGACGTTGATCCGCATTGGTCGAGGACAGCGGCCGGTGGAGGACATGGAACGAGTGATTCAGTCTCTTGATCGACGCGAAGGCGGAATGACCGCACCTGCTGAGGGACTCTATCTGATTGAAGTCGACTATCCGGCAGAACTTCTAAAGTAGCAGGCACATTCCATGTGCCGTCCGCCTCGCGCGTTGTTTTGCGATTTTGTGCTTTTCGAAATGGACTGCGGGAGTTGTGGTTGCGGACGGCAGACGGAGTCTGCCTGCTACAGTAGCAGGCACATTCCATGTGCCGTCCGCCGAGTGCACGGCTGTGTTCAGCCGCGATCGCTGAAATTTGAAAAAATCGATGATCAATTCAAAGCGGGGAATCCCTTAATGAATTTCATTGACGAAGTTTGATTATTTGTTAATTTGCAGTTGAGAATAGCGATTCCCAAAATCGGTTTTCTCTTGACTGCCCGAATGATTGATTGCCGTGCAGCGAATGAAGTTCACCTGCCGGCCGACGTCCTTCCGAAATTCCGCGATGCAACGAAACGCGAATCCCGCCTGGGGTTTGGGTTTCGAAACGATCTTTCCAGTTTTCAACTTCTTGTTCGTCAATACATTCTGTCGGTTCCAGCGCTACTTGACATGTTCGAGTTGTGCATGGGGTTTTGCTGCGATTTGGAAATTTTTCTTCCATAATTTTTTCTCAGGAATGATTTTCGCTCAAGGTTCATGATCACTGCATGTTCACTGTGACATTTGCCCACAGAGTTCGGGTTGGCGGGCGGTTCTGCTGAATCTTTCAGCAGTCAATCATCGTGGTGAGTATGCAGGTTTTGTTGTTGTAGATGATTGCCGAGTCATTGGTTTTTCTTCAGCGTCATTCACTCTGTCCGAGTGATCTGTTCTCCTTTATGTATGGACTCCTGGAGGTGCCCCTATGTTGACTGTACGTCGTCGACGGCTCGCATTTACCTTGATCGAATTGCTGGTGGTGATTGCCATCATTGCAATTCTGATCGCACTACTGCTGCCTGCCGTGCAGCAGGCGCGCGAAGCAGCGCGAAGAACTCAGTGCAAGAACAACCTCAAACAGTACGGACTGGCAATTCACAATTACCACGACGTACATAATTCGCTGCCAATCGCCGGAACGAACTGGAATCCAGCTCATACGGTTCCGACATGGCAGCAGCCTGCTGCTGTGGGCTGGCAGGTTCGATGTCTGCCATTCCTCGAGCAGGGACCGCTCTACAATGAGCTGGACTGGGCCGGTATTCGTCCTGCGTCAGAATATGAGCCAGGAAATCCGGTTGGGTTCCTTCCGACACAGATTCTGAGAAGCACAGGCAAACCGGCCCGTTCAACTCAGATTCCGACGGCCCGTTGCCCAAGCGACGTTTCAGAAAACAATATGATCGGTGGATGGGCACAGTCCAACTATACTGGCTCAACCGGTTCGCAGGTCTTCAACTCTGTTGACGGCAACTGCAACCCATACCTTCAGTTTACTGAAGCGGGAACAGTTCACTTTGTGGACACAACAAATCCAGCACAGTTGTCCGGATTATTCGGACGTCTGGGCGTCACGATTCTGTTCCGCGACATTACAGACGGCTTGTCCAACACGATCGCTGTTGGGGAAACACTGCCTGACTGTTCGGACCACACTGCTGGATGGTGGCTCTACAATGGTCACGGGAATACTCATGCTTCGACAGCTCCAAAAATCAATGACTTCACAACCTGCGATTTGAAGAGCCCAGGGCAGATTCAGTTCCCGGCATGTACTGCAAAGAGCAACTGGAACATTGCTCACGGTTTTCGTTCTCGTCATACCGGAGGAGCTCAGTTCCTCATGGCGGACGGTGCTGTGAAGTTCCTGAGCCAGAGTATCGACCATCGCACGTATCAGCGTCTGGGTGGCCGCAAAGACGGTCAGGTCATTGGTGAATTCTAATTTCACTGAGGACGTGTCATAATCGGGTCGAATGGCTGAGTCATCAACGGACCCGGCCATTCGACTTTTTTGTTGCTGAACTTTCTGACGTCTTTCAGAATGATCAGTGATCTCAGCATGTTCTTTATTCTTCTTTCTCAAGGACTCTCTCAATGTCCCGTCAGGTTGGATGCTTACTCGCCCTGGCAATCTGTCTGTCGACTTTCGCTGGCTGCGGTGGCTCAGATGAACCGAAACTCTACTCTGTGACTGGTCAAGTCATGTTTCAGGGAGGCCCGTTGCCGGGTGCTCAGGTGACGTTCGTTCCGGACAAAGGCCCGGTCGCAATCGGGACCACGGATAACGAAGGCAAGTTTACACTTCGGACCGGGGTCAGTGAGGGCTGCGTTGAAGGTACGTGCCGAGTTGCTGTCGTGCTTGCTTCTGCAGGTTCTAATGAACTCGCCGCAACCATGACACCGGAAGATATGCAGCGTATGGCCATGGAAGGAAAGCTCAACGATGCTCTGAAGAAATCTCAGAAGTCGCTGATCCCGGAGAAGTTCAATCGAGCAGACAACTCCGGATTGCAGTACACGGTGGAGAAATCGGGCGAAAATAACTTCACTATTGACCTGAAATAACCAGCGGCGAACTATGCTGTCGCTTCTGCTTCGACAATCAAAACGCAGGAAACTTCTGGCACTGTGCCTCGGAATTGTTCTGATTGCAGGATCACTGCAATGGCGAACTGCGTTAAGTCAGTACCGAGTCCATCAGGCTGCACGCCTGATGGACCTCGGCAATCAAACTGAGATCCAGCAGGCACTCCAACTGCTTCGGTCTGCTGAATTGCTCGAAGAACGCCCATCCGCCGCTCTGTTATTTGAACTTGGTCGCGCATGGAGACGCGGTGGAGACGTAGAGAAAGGGCTGGAGTATCTTCAGCGGGCGGAGCAGTCCGGATATTCGACGGAAGAAGTCCGTATCCAGCGCCAGTTGGCCATGATTCAGCGCGGCCATATTGACGATTCAGACGCCGCCCTGCGGATGCTGATCAGCAGGAGTTCTTCTGACAAGACAGCGTTTGAAGTCTATGAAGCGCTTTCAAAGGGTTACCTGTTCTCATACCGCTTCCAGGACGCTATGCAGTGCCTTAATTTCTGGCTGCAGTGGTCTCCAAAGAATCCGGATGCTTTGATCTGGAGAGCTTCCATCTTTAAGCAGACGGAAAAATGGGAGCAGGCCGTTGATGACTATCGGCAGGTGTTGAGCAACTTTCCGGAGAATGTCGAAGCGAGGCAGTCACTCGCATCAATTCTACTGCTTCAGCTGAATCAAACAGAAACCGCCTACAAAGAGTTTCAGGAGTGTTTGAAGAGAGCCCCATCAGACGTGAATTCGATTCTTGGCGCAGCGTCCTGCGAACGTCGCCTTGGTCATCCCGAAGAGGCTGAACAACGACTGACTCAGCTTCTGAAACTGTCAACACCCGTCACAGAGACATCCGGTGTGAAGGCTGAACTGGCAGAGATTCTGATTGATCGTGGTGAGACTGAAAAGGGTGTTGACCTCCTGAAAGACGTTGTCCATGACGACCCACGAAACAGTGCAGCATGGTATGCTCTGGGTTCAGGTTATGTGGCTCTCGGCGAACAGGATCGCGCGACTGAATGCTTTAAGAAGTCCGAGGAGTTGAGGAAGTCATTTGGTCGATTGACCGACATTACGGCTGCCCTGATAGGAGAACCAAAGAATATTGAACTTCGCTGGGAGGCGGGGAAAATCCTTATGGATAACGGGATGTTCACAGAAGGAGCGGCATGGATGTCCACAGTTCTCATCTACGATCCGGATCATCAATCCACACATCAGGCACTCAGCGAATACTACTCGACCATTAAACACGATGAGCCCCGAGCACAGTATCATCGCGAGAGAGCCGGCAATGAACTCAAGAAGAAAGAATGACGTCCTATGGAAACATCAACTGCCGGTGCCGTTCAGACAGTCCGTCCCGCTATGTCAGTTGTTGGCCTGTTGTCATGTATGATCGCTGCGGCTGCGGCTGGCCTCATTGGTGGCTTCATTCTCAAATCCACCGCTGACCATACCGTTATTAAGCTCACCAAAGAACTCGAAGACGCTCGTGGGACATTCTCCCCGGAACAGCGTATTCAGGTGCGAGCCATTGAGCTGGCAGCCGATTACAGGAATGTCCTGTTGTCAATGAGTATTGTCGGAGGTCTGACCGCAGCATTTGTTGGACTTGCTGCGGGTAAACTCTCCGGAACGTCCGGTGGGATGCTTGTGGGTGCCTGTCTCGGAGCTGTTGCCGGTGGTCTGTTTGGGGCCGGCGGAGGTGCTCTCGCACTTGTTGTTCGGGAATCCCTTCGCGGCTGGGACATCATCGGTGAAGCAGGTCGCCCCGATATCGTCAAATCACAGCTCCATGCCATGGCGATTCACGCTCCGACATGGATCGGAGTCGCACTCGGTGTCGCCGTCGCCGTTGCAGGTGCATCCCGGAATCGACGACAGAAATTTCTCCAGTCTGCTGGAGCCGGGATTACTGGATGGATCATCGCCGGGCTGCTCTTCCCGATCGTTGCCTCAATCATTTTCACCGACAGTGACCCTGATCTTGTCATCCCATCGGGTGACATGAGTCGAGTTCTCTGGACGACTTTGTCAGCAACCCTCATCGGGATGATGGTTGGCAGAAATCTCACACCCGAATCACAGCCGCCCGTCACTTAGACGCGCGGGACTGCTTACCTGAAGCGGCATCCTGTCGAAGCTTGAGTGCCATGGATTCACCCTGCTTTGCCGGGAGGCGTACGGCGTGTCTGATCACCCAGTAGCGATTGTTTCGAATCGCGTCCGGAATCGATGCTCCACGAACTTCCGAAACCCAGCGGCGACAGATTTCATACCCGGTCTGCGGGCAGTCTTTCAGCATATCTCCAATGTGGTTGGCGACTGAACGTCGAACATACAATTCCGGATCATCCTTTAACTGCTCAAGCAGCGGAACGGTCAGCATCGGGTTTTGCTGAATCACCTTCAGCCGCAGTCCCCATGGCAGACGTGAGCGAGTCCCCTCGCTCACCAGTCTGCGAACGTGAGGATTTGCGTGGTGTGTCCAGCCGGACAGAATCGAAATCGACTCTTCCGGATACTCGATGATAAATCGGCGAATCGAGAATTCCGCGGTAAACCGTCGAGTCAGTTCGTGGTTGAACTGCATCCCGCTTTGCAGATCAATCTTTGGAAAGTCCTCAATGACGCAGGAGTGCGGCATATAGAAGAACGGTGCCATTCCATTACCACCCGTCGCTGTCAACTCCGGTCCAAGGCTTCGGGTTAGAATCTCAATCGCTTCACTGAAATCCGATGGTAAATGCTCCCGGATGACTGCGCCGAGATGTTTTGCCCGAGCCTTGAGTTCGAGTTCTGTTAATCCGCGTCGGGACTGCTTTCGAAATGTCGCCGAAGAAAACCCTGGGAGAACAGTTTCCAAAGACTCCGAAAGCAGGTCTACATACGACGCATCAAACATGTCCTTCAGCGACGACCCAGCCGTCATTGAAGTGGCGGGAATAAACCGCGCCGCCGGATGCAGATATTCCGGCGAGTCAGTTTTTTCTCTCTCAGCCGCTTTTTTTGTTCGACGCATGATTACTTTCGCAGGTGCATGTCGGCAAAGTTCAGATACTGTTCCCAGTCGTATTCTGTAACGTCATGAGCACCCGTTCGAATGTGGTAACCCACGGAACTCATGACAGGCTGATTGACTCCGGGCATCGTATCGGAAGTAAGCCCCTCTTTGCCAAACAGTTGATACACTTCGCCAGCATAATATGCGGAGAGGAATTCGCCACGAGGATCTGCCCAGCGGTCTTCTTCTGCGCTTGCAACATAAACCGGGCGCGGTGCCGCCAGTGCAATCAGCATGTGGTTATCCACTGGAAGATGCTCCTCGCGTCCATTGTAGAGTCGATGATTGAGGCAAAACCAGTGTGGGAACGAGGTGTTGATTCGAGCCACCGTTTCCCCAAACTTTCGCCGGCTCAGAGCAGCGCCTCCACAACCTGAATTATTGGAGATCACCATTGCAAACCGCTGATCCATCGCGCCCGCCCAAAGACTGGTTTTGCCGAGGCGTGAATGCCCGAAAACCGCTACATGGCTGGCATCAATCCGTGAGTCGGTTTCCAGTACATCCAGAGCACGGCTCAATCCCCATGCCCATGCACTAATGGAACCACCGCTGTCTGGTGTTCTCTGATCACTGCCAGGAAACAACTGGTGGATTCCGTTCTTAAAGCCATCGTCAAAGTCCGGATCAATGTCACCGTAGTAAATGGTGATCAGTCCGTAGCCTCGATCAATGATCTTCTCGACGGACCACCGACTCGCCTCGGATCCTCGAGATGACTCGGTGGCGCGGTTGTTGTCGATGCCATATTCCTTTGAGTTTCGGACCCACGATTCGGTAATGTGCAGTCGTGAATCGGTCTCGATGGAATGATTTCCATTGAAGTTCAGACCCAGAAATGCCGGGACCGGCCCCTTTGCTGCCACGGGTGTATAAATCAGGAGGTCCATCTGAGGACCTTTGTCGTCTTCCGAAAAGAATACAGTCACCTCACGTCGCAGAGCCTTGCCATGGACAGCATCACTGACCGAAGATCGAACCCGCGTCCGCAGTTTTGAAACAGCCGGTGGCAGAGTGCCAAAAACATGTTCTTCAAACTGGTGAAGAATTTGAGGTCGGCGAACATTGATCCAGTCCGATGAAGTCGCAACCACATGGCCATCAGTAGTCTTTAACAGCGGTGGCAGTTCAAACGCGGGTACCCTGGCTTCATCGTAATTAAACTCGTCCGCATTCATCGAACTCCACCCCGACAGTTGTACGGTGATGCACAAAACAATGGCTCGCACGAAACGTTTCAAAGTAAACCTCCTCTGTCGATGACTGATCGCAACTACCTGAAAGCGGTCAACGGCTGGACACGTCGGCGTCTTAGGGCACCGACGATTTTTCAGCATCATCCATGGGCGTCTCCTCAGTTCCTTCATTCGTTCCCTCAGCGGATCCGTTTTCGGGATCTCCGCCTTCAGTCGAAGGCGGAACGTTATCCGCATTTGCGGCAGGTTTCGGGATGAGAAACTCTTCGCCGTTCATCCGCCTGCGAGCATACAAATGAAATTCTTCGACGTCACGGACTCCGGAAAAACACTCATAGAAAGAGACCCAGATTTCTCGAGCCACCTGAGTCTTTCCGGACGATTGTTGTTCTTCTGCGAACATCATGCGATCATAAATCAGCTGAAATCGGTTTGGATTCTTCAGCAGTGATTCCTTCAGATCGCGGAGGTGTCTTTCCGCCAGCATCACCCAGTGAACTGCTTCCGGCGAATTTCCATATCGCTGAGTCAAATTCAGAAACTTTTCAATTGGCTCCAGTGGATTCGCCTTGCTGTCTCGTTCAAGTTCAAGGCCCGCAAGGAACGCGGCTTCGAATTCATCACGAGGCTCTTTCTGACTTCTGGCCTTGCGGTCAGCCTGTGCCGCCAGAATATCGACCTGAATCTGATCTGACCATTTCTGAATCTCGCTGCGGAACTCGCCCTCCGGGTATTGCTCCAGATAAGGCAGCATCACTTTCTCACGAGCAGCCCTGCGGACAGTTTCGTCACTGCTGCTCATTGCCTCGCGTGCCGCAAGAAACAGTTTCTCTTCTCCCGGTGGCATCAGCAAATACACCGTAACGGCAATGACCCCCAGCAGGCATGCAGCAAGAAACCACGTCTGCTCGTAAAACGCCTGTTCTTCTTTTCGTTTCTTTTTCTTTTTGGGTTTTGATTGAGTGGTTCCATCTGCTCCCACGGAACCAGTGCTCTCACCTGCACTCATGACGGCTTTTGTGGCTGACAGCGGCTCGGCTATTGATTCAGTCATTCGCTTGTGAATTTCGCTGAGCTCTGTGTGGACAGCGAGCGCATCAAATGGCCGGTCGTCGGGCTCCTTCGCAAGCATTCGCTCAATCAACTGGTCCAGCCAGATTGGACATTCCGGCGCAAATTCACGAACGTTGTGAGGATCATCGTTGAGATGCTGCATCAGCATCTCCGCAGCATTACTTCCGGTAAACGGGGTTTCTCCCGTCATTGCCTCATACAGCAGACACCCCGTCGCATAGATGTCTGTTTTCCGTGAAATCGGCGCATTGCCGTGAATCTGTTCAGGCGCCATGTACGCGTAGGTGCCAACTGTCTTGCCAGCGGCTGTCAGTGCAGTTGCTTCGGTATCACGAGCAATTCCAAAGTCACCCAGCTTCAGCTTTCCCTGTTTTGTAATAAACAGATTCGCCGGCTTCAGATCGCGATGAATAATGCCGGCATTGTGTGCATGTTCCAGGGCTCTGCACAGCTGTTTTCCAACCTGAATGGTTTGTTCCCAGTTGAGCCTCTTACGCTTCTTCAGAATATCCTGCAGCGAACCACCATCAATGTATTCCATCGCATAGTAGCGTTGATGGTTTTCTGTTCCGCCACCATAGTACTTGACGATGTTCGGATGATTCATCCGCTTCAGGATATCAATCTCGCGCTCAAACCGTTTCAGCAGCTTTTCGTCAGACGAGAGGGCAGGTGTCAGGACTTTCAGAGCAACTTTCTTCCCGGTCTCCGTATAAGTGGCCAGATACACAACGCCCATACCACCAACTCCCAGCTGGCGTTCAATCAGAAATGGGCCGATCTGTCGCTGACTCATAGATGCTCTGTTCTGCGATTTGATGCCGGACAGCAGCGCAGCGACTCACAGACGATGCCTGCTGTAAATTCTTAACCCGCCATTCTGACACTCGATGCCCAGGGAGACAACAATCGATCCGATCTCCCAACAAAAAAAGGTTCGATCAGGGTCAGTCCCGATCGAACCTCGAAGTCTCATGCATTATCGCCCCCTGCGGGCCTGCATTCACTGATCGCCGTCGACTTAGTCAAAGTCGACTTCGTACTCAAATCCGCCGTTTCGCTTGAAATCCAGTTCGATTTCAATATCCCGCGGACGGTAGCCGTGGAAATGCCGACGATGCAAAGAAACCGGTGCCACGTAAGCAGCTCGCGGTGTGTAGTAATAACCCACCGTCGAGTACGCCGGAACCAATGGTGCGTATCCAACTCCACCAACCGGCGGAACCACGTAAGCAGGCTGATAGGCAACCGCCGGAGCCGCATACGCAACAGGGTACGCTACCGGCGCTGAGTAAACGACTGGTGAAGCGTAGGCCACGGGAGCACCATACACCACCGGGGCACCGTAAACCACCGGGGCGGCATACACACGGTGACCGTGGAAATGGAAATGATCACCCGCAACACCATTTACAACGCCAACGAACATTGCCAGCACCATGGCGCCAGCGATCTGCAATTCACGCTTCATGAATAAATTCCCTCCTCAAACTTACTTTCAAGAACAGCCATCCTGCCCTTTGACAATATTCCTTCCGGTGGCTCATGTCATCTACCACAACCGGCCGCTAGATTGCACCAGCGACTGTTCAGTGTTGGTAAAGTGTAGCATTCGGGCGGATTTTTTCACCTGGACAGAATGCGCAATTTGCCGGGCGGAGGTTATTTCTTCTTCTTCGTGGATTTGCTGGCCGTCTTTTTGGGAGCCGATTTGGAGGCGGCCTTCTTCTTCGCAACCTTTGCGGCTGTCACGGGTGCGACTTCCGCACTCTTGGCCGTCTTCTTTGTGACTTCGGCCTTTTTATTCGCAGCAGCTGACTTTCCGGCTGCGGACTTTTTGGTCTTCCCGCCTTCGCTTTCTGCTGGCGCAGAGAAAATGCGATCCCAGTTTGTCCAGAATTTGGGATTCGTTCCCGTTCGTACAATTGGACCACTCATGAAGGTGACCTCGATCCTCTATTAACATAACCCAATCATGGAAAGTGAACTTCTGCGGTCGCGGAGACATTTTCCGCAACAGACCCACGCAAACTCACTCCTAACTCGACAGATTGTCCTGACGACAGGATCATGCGTCAAGTGGTTGAGAAATGTGGCCATTCCTGGAAGCAACAACTTTTCGAAGAAACTTCGCCAGGAATCTCGCTGATTCAGCGAACGACTTTGCCAGCTATGCTTCCAACCACGACACACTGGCAAATCGCAACACAGGAAGACTTAGAGCACAGGAGTATCACACTATGACAGAAGCTGTTGGACAGGGCTCTACCGGAAATGTACTGGCGGCCATCTGCAGTTTCTTCGTTCCGGGGCTGGGACAACTTGTTCAGGGCCGCTTCATCGCTGCTGCGATTCACTTCGTACTGGCTGCAGTGTTGTGGCTGGTGTTCATGGGCTGGGCCGTACATCTCTGGTCAATCATTAGTGCGGCCCGCTGGAAACCACGTTAGAGACGCCTGTCTTTCCGGAAAGAAGTCTAAGACAATGACGATTCGACGTCAGGCAAGTCTGTGGGTCAAAGGAGTTCCCGAAATTGAACGCATGCGATACCGCTTCAACCCAGCTCAGGCTCAGTTGATTCCTGCCCATGTCACGTTGATTCGCGAAGATGAGGTGACTGACTGGGAGTTGCTGGAGTCGAGGATCCGTAAGATTCTTCCGATCGAGCTGACACTGAGTTTTGGCCGGCCGGTTCGAGACTTGAACTTCGTTTATCTGCCTGTTGAATCCGGAATCACTGAATTCGACAATCTCCGGCATCTTCTGCTCTCTGATTGGGCAACCACACCGCGAAAGCAAATGCCTCACATGACGATTGTTCATCCGCGTAACGGCGTTTGTTCGGACGCAGCGTTTGAAGAGATTGCTGAACAGATTCCGCCCTGCACAATTGTTTTTCGCGAGATTCACCTGATCGAACAGATCAATGGTGGTTCGTGGAGTTCGTTTGCAGAGCTATTGCATCCGACTCACTTGTAAGTAATCCACTTTCGAACAGTCGCTGCTGGTCATCTGTTACGCGCGGTACTCGAGTTATACTGTGGCGGATTTCACTGCTGAACCGTATTGGTTTTTACAAGTCTCTGCCGGACGGCATCGACAGAAATTGCAACTCGAAATCCAAGATCATTCCAGAAGGACCCCATGGAGTACGCGTCTCGGCATGCCGACCTTTGTTCTGCCGCGGACATGAAATAGTCGCCACCTCGAATGACTTTCAGATCATCGACTCCGAGATCACATCGAGGATCAACTCCCCCCGGACCGATCATCAACTGGTACGTATTTGGTCTCCACGAGTCATGAACCCATTCCCAGACATTGCCATGAATGTCATAGAGCCCGAACGGGTTTGGTGCAAGCTGAGCAACGGGCTTCGGTCGATTGTCGCTGCAGTTACCCCCATACCAGGCAGACTTCAGGAGCGATTCCTCATCGTCTCCACACCAATACAGAGTCGTCGAACCTGCTCGGCATGCATATTCCCATTCCGCTTCGGTTGGAAGTCGATATCCTCCCGAGCCGGTCAGACTGATCATTTCCGGAGTGATTTGATAAGCGGATGCAATGCCTTCGTGTCGGGAAAGTCGTTCGCAGAATTCTCCGGTGTCCACCCACGACACTCGCTCAACAGGTGTCTGGCTTCGGTCATCGTCTCCGGTTGATGGAAAGTTCGAAGGGTTGTTGCCTACGACCGTGTTGAACTGTTCCTGAGTGACTTCTGTCGTGCCAAGAAAGAAGGGGCGTGAAATGCGGATTGACTGCTGAGGCGATTCGGACTCCGCGCGCTCAGGACGCCCGGCATCGACTTCCGTGTAGAGATGCGGTTTTGCAGCAGCAATTTGCTCAGGCGTACTGCCAATCGTAAATGTACCGGGGGGAATCAACCGAAAACGCATACCGACAGAGTTGGTGTATTCAACTGGTACTTTCAGGTGCTCGGCCCAGGCCCGCTGATATTGTAAGGCTTTCGCCGGCGAAAATGGTGCTGTGGCAATCTGAGGCGTCCCATCAGATGCAGTTGTGGATTCGCTCTCATACCCGACGCTTAAAGAGAGCCTTGCCAGGTCTTTCTCGTCGATGTTCGTCCCGCGGAAGTTTTGAAGATCACTCGGACTGACATCTTCCCAGGCTATTGCAAATCGAATCTCACTCTGATCTCTGACTGATGCGATTGAATACGGTCGTCCTCCCAGTTGAGCAACGTGACCAAGCAGAGTCGGCAACACGGAGGCCGAAATTCCGGTTGAAACCGCCCATTTTCGATCTGCTGGATTGTCGACCAGTGAGGAGTACAGCCGAACTTTCGGCCCATGGTCATTCATAACCTGTACGACTCTCGGCTGCAGCTGTTCCTTGATTTCGGCCCGCAGCCGCGACCCAAATTCTGTTTCAGTGGTTGCCGGGATCCAGCCCGCCTTGCTGTATTGCTTGTCCGGTACTCGAAACAAAACGAATTGACCCCTGCTCCGCCAGTGGATGGAATCGATACACTGAGGAATATCGCTCCATCCCTTCATTCCTTCCACGATCTTTGATTCGATTTGTGAATCGCTTGCGGCATGTGAACTCCAGAGCCTTCCATCCTTAATTCCGCCGCAGAGCTTCCTGATCGTGTTTCCTTCACGATAGTAAATCTGAAACATGGGTCGATGGGACTGGAACAACGCTCCCAAAGGATCTTCATTCTCTCCGAAGATCGCCAGCTTCGACTCATGCTTCCGAAAGTACTCGTTTTGAATAGCGACAGCGTCAAACGTCGCGTCGTTGTCATTGGCTCGAAGGGAGATGTGTACTGGACCAAACCCCGGGGACAATCCACGTGACCATTCGACAACTTCGGCTGCCGTTGCTGAATGCAGCAGATTGAAGTTTCCAAATCGCAGTTCAGTCTTCGAAAGCTTCTCGGGTTCCTGTTTCGAATCTTCGGCAAGCTTGCTGTTGTTTGCACTGCTGCTACCGGAGAACGGCCGTATTCGGATTTTCCGAAATGCGATCTCGCCAGTCAGGTTCTGCAGGAGAATGTGTCCGCTACGAGTTGTTCCGAGGTGCGATTTGTCACGGTTTCCTGGTGAAGAGTTCACCTTCTGTTTCCAGTCACTGGAGTCACCGTCATAGCTGACCACCATTTCCCCGTTCAGCCAATGCTCTACGCGCGAACCACGACATTCGATTCTGGTTGTATTCCAGTCCCCAAGCCGTCGCTCTGTGTTCTTAACGGGCTCGGCTACCCCATAAAACGCACCGGAGCGGGATGTGCCGGATGAGATTCCGGGCCCTGTCGGATCTGCGATTTGATATTCATTCCCCAGAGAAGTCGTTTCGGCGCGTTCGCGATAGTAGATTCCGCCGTTCGCGTCTTTACCGATCCGCCACTCCGCCTCGAGTTCAAAGTCACTGTATTGATTTTCTGAAATCGCATAGCCCTTCGCCGCTGCAACGAATTCACCATTCCGGACCTGATACGGACCGGTTGTTGACCAGAGAGTCGCTTTCTGTCCGTTAAACAGATCAATCCATTTCTCCGCTTCCGCAGCAGTTTTTCGCACCTCACCGGGAGCTCCATCCGCTGGAAGTTGTGATCGTCCTGCTATGTCGTTCTGACTTCCAGACGATCCGTCCGGCGATGAAGACCCCGAGCCCGCTCCTCCGGAAACGTTTCGCTCCGGAGTACTGATCAAACGCATGTCGTCGCGATTGATCTGCAGGATCAATCGACCGTCTTTCCGAATTTCGAAGTCCTGCGGGTTATGGACATAGGCATCACCATGTTTGACTGCAAATTCATGCTCACCAAGCGTCACTACCAGCGACAAAGACTCGCCATTCTCCGTGGATGCAGTAATCGTATGCTCATTTCCATCGACCATCAGCGTCAGCTGTCCTCCCTGTTGTTTTAACCACTCATCGTCGATGTGCACTGCCAGCGACTGATTTCCGCTTCTGAGGTAGATGATCACGTAGCTGTAGACGGCCAAAAATACCAGCACGCCTGTTAACAGGCACAGGACTCCCCACTGTCTAAGCAGGCTGGGTTCCGGCATTGGCTGCAGCCGCCCGGCCTGAAACCGGTATGTACGTCTTGATGTGGGGAGTTTCGAATACGACTGCAGTGCCTGAAGAAGTCGCTTCGCATAAGAGTTTCCTGGCTTGAGCTTTAGAAGCCTTCGAACGATCGGTTCAAGCCCTTCGCCGTCTTCCCGCCGTTCCTTCTCCCGAAGTTCATCCAGAAGCTGTTCCGCTTCTGCTTCCCGGTCCTGTGCTTTACGATGCAGCGTGGTCATCGCTTCTGTTCGATGAAGCACCGGAACCTCTTCAAGGATCTGGATGCAGCCCTGATAATCATGCGCCTGAAATAACTGCTGGGCAGTTTGCAGGAGTGCTGCCAGCCCTGCCGGTGACAATGCCTTTGCCTCCGAACGGACTTCGGGCAGACGGCTTCGAGCCCATGCGGCCGCTCGCTTAGCGGCAGGTGATGTCTGAACAGCAAGCTTTTCAAGGTCCCGGATCGCCGTTATATACTGCCCTTTACGCAGCATCACCTCGATGTGGGCTCGCTGTATTTCGAATGGATTGTCACCTCGCTCCTCACTCGCTGGCTTTGAAACGGTCCGCTTCTTCAACACATCAATCAAACGGTTGATTGCCGTCAGAACCTCATTCATGTCCTGATATCGATGTTCCGGCTTCTTCTTCAGCAGCTTCAAAACAACATCGTTCACCTCTTCGTTCAGATCCGTCCGCAGTCGAGTTGGTTCAACCGGGTTGTCTCTCAGAACTCTGGCAATTATTTCAGCGAATGTCCCTTCAAACGGAGGACGTCCTGTGAGCATTTCATACAACAACGCGCCGAAACTGTAGACATCACTGCATACGCCAACCAGTTCCTGCTGCCCTCGCACCTGTTCCGGTGCCATATATGCCGGAGTGCCAAGAAGAATTCCTTCCTGAGTCACTTTGGTCTGATCTTCAGATGAGACAATCCTCGCAAGCCCAAAATCGGTCACATAGGGGTTCTGTTGGTCATCGATCAGGATGTTCCCCGGTTTCAGGTCGCGATGAATAATCCCGTTCGAATGCGCATGTCGTACGGCGTCGGCTATCACCTGCGCAATCCGGAGCACTGTATTCACATCCTGAAGGCGAGCTGTCCCGATCAGACTCGACAGCGGCACCGCATCAATAAAATCCATCGTGATAAAAGGGACTCCATCGACTTCTCCGGAATCATACACACGACAAATATGCGGATGGCTCAGCCCGGCGGCAGCTTTCGCTTCCCGATTGAATCGAACCAGAAAGTCATGACGTTCTCCCGCTCGTACCTTTGGTGTCTTCAGTGCTACGCGACGATCAAGCACCGTGTCCAGAGCAAGGAAGACGCTTCCCATGGCCCCTTCACCAAGAGGGCGAAGCAACTTGTATCGCCCGAACATCCGCGCTGAGAATGCGGATTCCGTGTCTGCACGCCTGCCCGCGGAATTCACCGTATCGGAGCCAGTGGGTTTTGCGATGTTCTGGTCAGGTTTTGTCGATGCAAACGGGCTGCGTTCCGAGCCCTCGCGAACTTCGCCGTTTCGCTTTTCTGGATTACCATCGCCGTTCATGAACTGCCCCCTGACCGTGGTCTACGCTCCTGATCTCCATGATCAGTAGTAGTACGACAGATGTCTACACGGCCCGCCAAAGTGATAGCGGCACAGGGAGGGGTGTTCCCCGGGGCGGAGACATGGGCTGCTTTTTTCCGTTTCGTGTTGTTCGTGGTGCGGAGGCGTTGCCGGCGGGCGCGACATCACGGCGCAGCGTGATGAGTACTTTGGCAGAGCTGTCTTGTGGGGGCTCGGGTAGGCGGGGGCTCGGGTAGGAATGCCCAGGCTACATAAGCGGCTCGGGCAGGAATGCCCAAGCTACGTAAGCGGCTCGGGCAGGAATGCCCAAGCTACATTTGGGGGAGGAGGTCGTCGATGCAGCGTTCTGCGGCAAGGCGAGCGACAGCGAAGGCACAGGCTTCCGAGTGAATCGGGCGGTGGAATGCTTCGCCGAGCTTAATGACACTCGCATGCCGAAGTTCAGGGATTTTTGCAATGACGGATTCTGCCAGCCAGCTTCCGCTTCCACTGAGCAGCAACATCGGAGCGGATGAAGGAGAATCGATGGTGCCGGAGAGGGTCTTCAGGTGTGCAACGCGATTCCGAGCTGCATTCAGGATTTGGTTTCGCTGTGACTCTGCAGCAGTTTCAGCGAGCTGCACTATCTGGGATTCTGCCAGTTCTTCTATATCTCCACACAACATGTGAGCCAATCGATTCAAACTGGCCTCACGAGTCGCCGGACGACCATCTGCCGTGTCGGTCAGCTCGGGTTGTTCGGGGATGTTCCCCAGCACGATATGAACATCCATGGCAGTTGCAAAAAGTTCTGCGGCCACTGGTGTGTTGACGCCATCGATCAAACATGACTGCAGCATTGCACAAACAGGTGTCCGGAGAACGCCCGTATAGAGCAGTTCGTTATGCTGAAGTCGAGTGAAGTCCGTGGTTCCTTCTGTGGCGGGGAGGCCGTCGAAAATCGGAATGAGATCGGTCGTGGTCGAACCAACATCGATCAGAAGTGCTGGTCCTCGACCTGCAGCTCGTCCGGCCCATGTTGCAAGTGCATTCCAGTTCGAAGCGGCGACAAGGAATGGGAAATCCAGTGCCTCTTCTGCTGTTGCGAATTCTCCTGACGTCATCCAGACCCGAACAGCAATCCCAGGACATGCCGTCGTGACTGAGTGAATAATGAACTCAACGCCACTTGCCTTCGACGGAAAACAATCGGCCAGCTCTGCCGTCATCGTCACGGCGATGAGATCTGATGCCTCAAATTCGTTGACAAGAACGGCTTTGAGAATGTCGGGGAGCGTCTGATGCTGCTTCCACATCGGAAAAGCAAAGGATCGGCTGATTCCATCTGCTGTCGAAATCTTGATGTTCGCGCCACCGATGTCGAGTCCAACAACTTTCAACGAACTGACCTTTCCGGAATCATAAAACAGCGAGACCTGCGACAATCAATCAGCGACCTGTGGCTACTCCGCAGTCGGAAGTGAATCTCTGAGTCATCCCGAGTCGTTCGAGTTCCTGATTGAGCACGTTTCGGTAGTGCGTCAGTCGGATCGAAGCGTCATCGAGGGAACCACCAAATGACCGAGTTGCATCGAGGTAAAGCAGCGGAACAGCGAACTCAGAGATTCGCCAACCCAAATGAACCGCCTGCACCCATATCTGCAGCGGCATTGCATACCCGGGATCCGTAATCAACAGATCTGTGAGTGCCGAAACACGATATGCCTTGAAACCACAAAATGCGTCGGTGATGGAAAGACCAAGTCGCTCGTTCAGGCATCGAGTAATCTGGCTATTGATGGCACGACGCTCTTCCGGAGGGAGACTGTTTCCACCGAATGCCTTCAGGTATCTCGAACCGGACACCATTTCTACAGGATGCTCCGGTAAATTCACCATGCCGGCTATTTCGTTCAGGTACTGTGGCTGGTGCTGACCATCGCAGTCCATGGTCACAAGAATGTCATACTTGTGTTCAATGGCAAACTGAAACGCAGATCGCAGAGCCGCTCCGTATCCCTGATTTCGCTCGTGTCGCACGACATGAACCTGAGGGAACTCTGCAAGTTTCTGCGAAGTTCCGTCTGTTGAGCCATCATCAACAACCAAAACGTCAGGGACGAAGTGCAGAACTTCAGACAACACGCCGGCAACGTGGTTCACTTCATTGTAGACGGGCAGTGCTGTGAGAATGCGGTCAGTCATGGAAAGGATCTTAAACGTGGCCCATCGATTGTCAAACCGCAGCATCGCGCGAAACCGCTGTGATAAGTGCAGTTGACGGTTGGTCCCGAATTCTCCTTGCACGGTTTTCGTCGTCGGACTCGTGAATCAGACGAATTCCGTGTAAACTCCCGCCGTTCAATTCCGTCTTTCGCCAGTATTGTTGTAAAATCCGTCTCCCCGCGTATTGTCTCCGACAGTCGGCTCGCGTCCGCCAATCGGATATTCTGCTGGGGCTGGTTTGTTTCTCCTGACTATCGTGAATTCGTGGAGTGCTTTATGCCGTATACTCTTCCTCAATTGCCTTATGCCTATAACGCCCTCGAGCCTCACTTTGATGCTCGAACGATGGAAATTCACCATACGAAGCATCATCAGGCGTACATCAACAATGTGAACGCTGCTCTGGAAGGGTCTCCCCTGGCCAGCAAGTCTATTGATGATCTCGTCCGAGAACTCTCAATGGTGCCGGAAGCCATCCAGACTGCCGTTCGAAACAACGGCGGCGGACATGCCAACCATTCACTCTTCTGGACAATCCTGTCTCCAACCGGCGGCGGAGAACCCGCTGGCGACCTGGCAGCAGCAATCAACAGCAAGTTTGGATCATTTGCAGCTTTTCGCGAACAGTTCAATAAGGCTGCAACAACTCGGTTCGGAAGCGGCTGGGCATGGCTCAGTGTCAACGGCGATGGAACTCTGATGGTCGAAAGCACAGCAAATCAGGATAGTCCTTTGTCCGTTGGTCATACCCCAATCCTCGGACTCGACGTCTGGGAACACGCCTACTACCTGCACTACCAGAATCGCCGACCAGACTACATCAATGCATTCTGGAACATCGTGAACTGGGCCGAAGTCGCTCGCCGCTTCGCCGCCGCAAAATAAATGTAGGATGGGCATTCCTGCCCGTCACAAAAAAACGTAGGATGGGCATTCCTGCCCGTCACAAAAAAAACGTAGGATGGGCATTCCTGCCCGTCACAAAAAAAGCGTAGGATGGGCATTCCTGCCCGTCACAACCCTGGTTCGACCACTGCAAAGCTTCTGACAAAGAGCAAGACGGGCATCTCTGCTCGTCTTGCTCTGGTTTGCGTGACCCTCGATCGGGCGGAATCTCTGAGCGCGATTTCACCTCGTCTCGGCAGTGATTGGTGAACTGCAGCGGCTCGGGCAGGAATGCCGAAGCTACAAAAAGGGGGCTCGGGCAGGAATGCCTAAGCTACAAAAAGGGGGCTCGGGCAGGAATGCCCAAGCTACTTATTAAGAAGACCTGTGTTAAGCGGCGTGATCGTCGTAGTCGTCGTAGCGACACTGATAGCCCGGTTTTTGAGAAGCGTCCTTCTCGGCCTTGTACGCTTCAATCACCGCAAACTCGATTCGATCGCGGCAACCTGGGTTGATTGGGTGAGCAATATCGGCGTACATTTTGTTCTTTCCGCCATTGCCGCTGCCATGAGCATTGCCGCTGCCCTGACCATTGCTCAACTGGTTGGAAATTGTCGCCGGCCGTTCTGAATTCAGTTTCTTGCCGCAGTTGCAACAAAATCGAGCCCGGACCTCGTTCTTGGCGGTGCAATGCTGACACTTCTCCATCAGCTTGCGACTTGGCATCGCGACGAAGTAGCCCTTTTGCCCCTCGATCACCTTTAAATCACGAATGACGAATTCTCCGTCAAATGTAATCGAGCAAAAGGCTCTGAGTCGTTCATCAAGATCGGTGACCAACTTGATTCGTACTTCTGTGATTTCCACAGCTTTTTCCTTGTCGGTCTGATCGGAACTTTGTTGTGAAGTTCCAAATCATCCCCAAAAAATTCAGCAAATCTGAGATGCGGCAATTGGACTACTGGAATTGGCACTCATTTCTGGTCGCCTATTTGTTCAAAATCTTTGGAAGTAGGGTATTCCAGTGTTATTAAGTGTTCTTATGTACTCTATTTGTGGTCGAGTGAAAACTCTGTCTCCTCCAGAGACGTCAGGAAGCTTGTAAGCGGGCTCCAATTTTGCCACTTTCCTAAGAATCCCAGGAACTGCGACACAAGCTGAGGATCCCGGGGCTGAATTCATGCCTTTTGGGCTACAGCGTGTATACTCCGGAATATTTCCTGTCATTCACGTTTGGATAGAAACTATGGGACGGCTGGCTCTGGCGTGGCGAATTCTGACGAATGGCGAATTCGCTCAATCGATTTCTGAATTTGTCAGTTCCCGTTCACGGCTGCCGGTCTCAGCAGGCGGAAGGGAATCCAGTGCTGTCCCTGAGGGAGTCAGCGTTTCGGAGCCGGTGGCAGTCCGCGTGCCAAAAGCAGCGGCTCCAAAACCCGTTCGATCAGACGCCTTGACATTGCTCGCAACACTTCAGCGGGAAGGTCGGCTCATTGATTTCCTGAAAGAGCCGATTGACGGATATTCAGACGCTCAGATTGGAGCTGCGGTGCGCGACATTCACAGGGACTGTGGAGGGGTGCTTGAACGACAGTTCGCAATTCGGCCATTGCGAAGTGAGGCCGAGGGAACATCGATCCCATTTGACGGAGCCCCGGATCCGGTGCAGATCAAATTGCTGGGGAAGTCACCTTCTGGTGCCACATTCACAGGCCATCTTGTTCATCACGGCTGGCAATCCACCAAATGTGAGTTGCCACAATGGACTGGCGCTGCGGAGACGTCTCATATTCTGACGCCGGCTGAAGTGGAGCTCCGCTCCTAACATGACTGCACAATACGTCATCGGAATCGATCTGGGCACAACGAACAGTGTTGTGTCATACCGACTGTTGTCAGACGAGTCGGCTCCATGCGGTATCTTGTCGATTCCGCAGTTTGTGGCGCCGCAGACAATTGAGTCGAGGAGATCGCTGCCGTCGTTTATGTATTTGATGACGGAGGCTGAATCAGCGCGAGGCGTCTACGTGCTGCCATGGCAACTCGATTCCGATGCGAAAGTTTCTCCTGCGTGCTGCGTCACAGGAGTTGCTGCCCGCCAGCTGACGGCCGAGCATCCGGAGCGAACAATTGTTGCTGCAAAATCGTGGCTCTGTCATACTCGCGTTGATCGACATCAGCCGATCCTCCCATGGAAGGCGCCGGAAGGAGTTCCACAGGTTTCACCGGTGACTGCATCGCAGAGATATCTCGAACATCTGGCCGCCGCATGGAATTCGCAGTTTTCCGACGCACCGCTCTCAGAACAGAATGTGATCCTGACGGTTCCTGCTTCATTTGACGCAAGTGCTCGTGAACTGACTCGCGAGGCTGCACTGCTTGCCGGGCTGCCTGAATCACTCGTGCTGCTTGAAGAGCCTCAGGCAGCCACATATGCATGGCTTGATGCTGTGGGTGATCGCTGGAGAAAGCAGGTCCATGTTGGCGACAGACTGCTGGTTGTGGACGTTGGTGGAGGAACGACGGACCTGACGCTGGTCGAAGTCACGGATGAGCACGGCGAACTTTCTCTGCGACGCGTTGCCGTTGGGAACCACCTGCTGATTGGTGGTGACAACATGGACTTATCACTTGCCTGGTACGTGGCACAGCGATTCTCTGAGAAGGGCGTTCAGCTGGATCCGTGGCAATCCGTGTCACTCTGGCATACCTGTCGGCAGGCGAAGGAATCGTTGCTGAGTCCCGATGGTCCGGAGACGCACACGATCTCTGTTCCTGGTCGCAGCAGTCGTCTGATTGGTGGAATGGTATCCGTCGAGATCAACCGTCATGAGGCAGCCTCGTTACTTTGTGATGGTTTCCTTCCGGACTGTTCATTGACAGATAAGCCACGCCGTCAAAGAGCATCCGGCTTTCAGGAACTCGGTCTGCCCTACGAATCCGACACCGCTGTAACCCGTCATCTCGCTGCGTTCCTTCAGCAGAATGGAGCTGATCGGCCGGTGACTCATGTTGTGTTTAACGGAGGGGTGTTTAAGTCGGATGTTCTTCGACAGAAACTTCTGGATCAGCTTCAGGTCTGGTATCCCGATACGCCGCCGAAGGTCGTTGAGGGTTCAATGGACCTGGATTTTGCAGTCGCTCGAGGTGCCTGCTTTTACGGATGGACCAAAGCTCACGGCGGAGTTCGGATTCGGGGTGGGACGGCGCGTTCCTATTATGTGGGGATTGAGACTGCCGGGTTAGCCATTCCAGGTGCGCCGCGACCTCTCCGGGCCCTTTGTGTTGTGCCACAGGGAATGGAAGAAGGAACCGAAGTTGACGTACCATCGGAGCCGATTGGTCTTGTTGTCGGTGAACCTGCACGATTTCGCTTCTTTAGTTCTGCTGTCCGGCGTGACGATTTGGCGGGAACTCGTCTGGATCGCTGGTCCGCCGACGAACTCGTGGAAACGGATTCGATGGAGGCCACATTACCGCTGGAAGATGCTGACACAGAGGAGTACGTTCCGGTGACATTTCGACCGCGGATTACTGAGCTGGGAGTCTTTGAGCTGTGGTGTGTTCACGAGGAAAGCGGTCGGCAATGGAAGCTGGAATTCAGTGTTCGCGAGGATGCAGACGGAGCGAGAAACTGACCTATGTCATCGGTCTCCGGTTTCCATCAAGACATCGCCAAAGTACGTGACAGTTCATTGAGCACTGGTGAAGAGGCCGGTCGCCCGAAGTCTCGTTTTGTTGTTGGAATTGACCTCGGCACAACAAACTCAGCATTGTGTTGGTGCGATACAGACGACCCGGCAACCCCCATTCATTGTTTTGGAATTCCTCAGGTTGTTGGGCCGAATGAGGTTGGCACACGTGAGACGCTTCCATCGTTTCACTATTCTCTGACGGAAGATTCTCGGCGGGCCGGAGCGGGAAGATTGCCATGGCACGAGGAATCCGATGATCATATCGTCGGAGTGTTTGCACGTGACCAGGGTCGAGCTGTTGCCGGGCGCCTTGTTGAATCGGCGAAATCGTGGCTGTGTCATCATGGAGTCGACCGGCGTGCTGCATTGTTGCCATGGCATGCGGCAGACGACGTTCCCCGTCTTTCGCCTGTTGAAGTCAGTTCCCGATACCTTCGCCATCTTCGCGAATCATGGGACGCCAGTCATCCGGAATATCCTCTTGCAGAACAGGATGTTGTACTGACTATCCCGGCGTCATTTGATGAAGTGGCCAGAGAACTGACAATTGCGGCTGCTCGTTCTGCGGGTATGCCAAGAGTCATTCTGATCGAAGAACCGCAGGCTGCATTCTATGCCTGGGTTAACGGACATCGAACAACCTGGGAACAACAGGTAGATCCGGGGCAGAAGATTCTTGTCTGCGATATTGGCGGCGGAACTTCGGACTTCAGTTTGATCCATGTGCGAGGTGGTCAGGAGGGGCGCCTTCAGTTTCATCGAGTCGCCGTAGGAGATCACTTGCTTCTGGGCGGCGACAACCTCGATCTGGCACTGGCCCACCTTGTGGAAGAGAAACTCGGTGGGGCAGGGCGACTGACTCCAGGACAATGGAGCCTGTTGATCCCCGCCTGTCGACACGCCAAGGAAACTCTGTTGGCAGACAACGCTCCGGAAACTCACACCATTGTGATCTCCGGGACAGGGTCGCGTCTGATTGGAGGCAGCCAGCAGGTTGAGGTGCGACGGGATGAGGTTCTTCAGTTGGCGGTGGACGGATTCCTGCCGAAAGTGTCTCTCGATGCTCGGCCTGATCGAAGGCAATCCGGGTTTCAGGAGTTTGGCCTTCCCTACGCTGCCGACCCGGCGATTTCAAAGTACCTGGCTGCATTTCTGGTTCAGCATGGAAGATCATATGCCCCCGATCTTCCAGCTGGATTGTCTGCTCGGCCCGACATAGTCCTTTTTAATGGTGGTTTTTTTGCGTCCCCGATTCTTCGCAAACGACTGATCGACTGTTTGATTCAGTGGTTCTCGACGCCCGAATCAAACTGGGCACCTCGTATCCTGGAAAACGACCGCCTGGATTTGGCGGTGGCCCGAGGTGCTGCCTACTTCGGACTTGTGCGACGCGGTATTGGTGTGCGAATCGTTGCCGGGCTGGCTCGCAGTTACTATATCGGAGTCGAAACAGCCAATGATCGGGCAACTGCGATTTGCCTTGTCTCCGCGGGAACAGAACCAGGCGATGTGCCTGTACCAATCGATCGCCAGTTTGAAGTTCGCACATCCCAGCCGGTGCAGTTTCCAATTCTCACGTCAGCGACTCGACTCACCGATGCAGCCGGGGCCGTCATTGATGTTGATGCCGAACAGATGACATCACTTCCTCCCATCAGGACTGTCCTGACAACTCGGCGAAAAGGCGACCAGGATATCGTATCCGCTCGCATCTCAGCTCGTCTCACCGAAATAGGTACACTTGAACTTTGGTGCGAGCAAACCGACGGCAGTCGACGGTGGCAGCTGCAGTTTGATGTGCGTTCCGCAACCGAAACCGATCGATTGACCCACGATGGACTTGCTGAACAGACCGGGATTGTCGATGACGAGATGGTTCGGGTTGCTCAGGCCGCGATTCATGAAGCGTTTGACAGTCGATCAAAAACACCGCCGGATGGTCTGCCAAAACAGATTGCCGCGCGATTAGGCATCCATCGACATGAATGGCCACCGTCTTTGCTGCGTTCAATGTGGGCAGCACTGATGGAGCACGAAGATGCACGACGACGAAGCCCACAGCATGAAGTTCGCTGGCTGAATCTCTGCGGATATTGCCTGCGACCTGGCTTCGGAATGGCGGCAGATGACTGGCGAATTGAAGAGTTGTGGAAAACCATTCGTGGAAAACTGATCCACGCGAGTCCAGCATGTGTGACGGAATGGAGAATCCTCTGTCGAAGGATCGCCGGTGGTCTCAGCGCAGGGCGACAGCATCAGCTCGTGTCCGGACTGATTGCTCAAATCCGTCAGAAACATCGACAAAAAAAATCAGGCAAAGGAAAGGCGCCCGAATACGCATCCACTTCGCACGAAGCAGCCGAAATCTGGCGACTACTCGGTTCATTGGAATTGCTCGAGAACTCGCTTCGCACGGAACTGGGGGCGATGATCCTCGATTTTCTCAATCAGTCCTCATCTGAAGCCATTCGCCCGGCACTCTTGTGGGCGGTCGGACGGATGGGGGCTCGAGTTCCTGCGTATGCTCCATTGAATTGTGTGCTTCCGGTGTCTACGGCCGAAGACTGGGCAAGGGGAATTCTTAACCTGAGATCTTCGATCGAACCGGCCGTTCAGTTATGCCTGATGCAGCTGTGCCGCAAAACGGATGATCGTTATCGCGATGTTTCGATGTCGCTGCGGGATCAGGTCATCTCCGAACTCCAAAAACACACTGCCAAACAGCAGTGGATCGATCTGATCCGAGTACGTGGACAGCTGCAGTCGGAAGAGGCCGGACTGATTATGGGCGAAGCATTGCCCGTTGGTTTGAGAATACTCTGACGGCAGGAATTGCCTGATCTCAAGGCACCAATGCCATCAAACAACACGCCACTGGAAACGATGAACTGAACGGACGCATCGGAAGTGCTTACCGGGATCCCCGCTACTCGCAATAGAAATCCGAGCGAATTTCCTGTCTGTCTCGATTCGCAGTTGTTTCCCATCTGATTGGCATGCTGCTTGCTTTGCCTGTTGTTCAGCTTCAATGGAATGAGGCCCATCAGAAAACGTTTTCTGAATTTTTACAACCACGGCGGATGACTTGATTTTCATCCGCCTGAATACTCGCCTGTTCCCGCTCACATGGGTGCGTTGCCCGAGCGGGAAGCTCCTGCCGGTGAGTCTGTGCAAACAGACGCAGCGGCGAAGAGGGGGAAGGACTTGTCCTTCCCCCTTTTCTTTAGTCGTGGATCGGTCCGCGCTCCAACGCCCCATCTCAAGGGTCGTAGCTCACTCGCCGGTCAAGCGTTCGAAGCTCACTCGCCAGTCATCCGTGAATTGACTTTCCCCACTTGGCGCCGACACGAACGAGAAACGGTTCTCCGGAATCGCTCACTTTCGTCGATCTTCGGCACACGCGATATCAATTTGATTCACGCGTATGAGCCTCGTTGACATCGATGGAGCGCACTGTTCCGGGGAAATCGCTTGTCATTGAAGCACAATCGCAGACTTGCAATCGTCAGCAGCCGCATCAGAATGGAGGCGAAATTTTGCGGACAACGGTCGGACAGGTACTTTTCTCACATTCAACTGCAACGAGCGTTTGCCGCCTCTTCGGTCATCACCGATGCTCCGGGCTGTTTGACACGAGACCCACGAATGAAACAACTCGAACGTCTTCTCTTCCTTCAAGGTGGGCGATGCTTCTTTTGCCGAGAGCCGATCCCTAAAGGTGAAGCCAGCGTTGAACACCTGTTGGCCTCATCCAACGGCGGCAGCCGCGAAGACGCCAACTGCGTTGTGTGCTGCAAAACGCTCAATGCAGCTCTCGGCAATCTCACCGTGAAAGCCAAGCTTGAAGCAATCCTGAACCAAAACAGTAAGTTCCGTTGTCCGCGTCCTGGCAGCAGCCCGCAAGTGTCCACAAAACCGTCAGACGAGAAGCCCGCGACGGACGATCAACCGCAGGCTTCAAACAGCTCAGAGGACTCAGAGGCTGCAGAGAGCTCCAGCGGAATTCAGCGTTCCTTAATGGAAAGCAGGATCGAGGTCGTTCTTGAGCGTCTCAAGCGGCAGAGTTCATCCCGCCCTCAACGACTTTCGACTCTTACGAATGCGATCCGAACTTACTTTCAAAAATCGCTGTCTCCCGCAGAAATTGAATGCCTGCTGGTCAGGCTGCAGTCTTTGGGCTACATAACGCTGGACAGGACGAAGGTTCGGTATTCGCTTCCAGCGGACAATTAACCAGGTTGCTTCACCGACGCTCGCCCGTTGCCACTCTCAGGAGCCGCCGTGTGTTGGCTGATTGCCTACCTTGCAAACCCACTTGATTCGCCAAACCGTCCCCAATGAACGGTATCCTGTTCGGTTCCTGTCACCATACAACAGCCACGTATCAATTATGCAGGATTTAGACGCTGCCTGAGATATGTGGCGCGGGCGAGATTTCGTTCCGTGGTTTCCAGTGTCTCACCCTGCAGTTTTTGAAGGTGTGCAGGCTGAGTATTCAGAAAGAGTTCGTTGATTGTGTTGATGCTGATATTGTCAATGAGCTGCATCTGTACTCCCAGGCGGAGACTTGAGAGCAGGTGCATTGTTTCTTCTGAACTAATGGAACGTGCGCTGCTGAGTACACCGAAGGCGCGAGATACCTGGTCGTGCAGTTCCGCCTGCCTGGACTTCAGCAATTGCAGGCGAGCCCGTCGTTCCCATTTAAACAGTGTCTCCACAACCTTCTGAAGATTGGAAATCAGGTCTTCCTCAGTTTTGCCAAGTGTCACCTGATTTGAGATTTGGTAGAAATCTCCCATGGCCTGACTGCCTTCGCCATAGAGTCCTCGCACGGCCAGATTCATCTTCTGAGCCGACTGATGGACTTTCTGAATTTCGCGAGACATTCTCAGTGCTGGCAGGTGCACCATGACACTGACACGGATCCCTGTCCCGACATTGGTCGGGCAGGCGGTCAGATATCCAAGTTGTTCATGGAATGCGTATGAAGTTCCAGCTTCAATCTGGTCATCGAGTGCATCGCAGGCTTTCCAGCATTCGTTGAGTGCAAAGCCGCTGTGGTAGACCTGAATACGAAGGTGATCTTCTTCATTGATCATGACGCTGTGACGTTCGCCCTGACCAACGATGACACCTCGAGCACCTTCGGCCCTGGCGAGTTCTCTGCTGATCAGCTGGCGTTCGACGAGCAGTTGGCAATCCAGAGTGGAAAGAGATTCCACATTCAGAAACTGCATCGGCTGCTTTTGAGGATCTGTCTTGAGCAGACCTCGGACAAGCTGCACAATCTGATTTCGCGAATCTGCCGAGAGTCGTGAGATAAACGGGAATCCGGCAATATTCCGAGCAAGTCGAATGCGGCACGAGATAACCACGTCCGACTCTGGACCATCTGCCCGCATCCACTCACCGCTGGAGCGAGCCAGTTCCGTAAGAAACTCTGAATTTTTCGATCCCTCAGTTGCCAATGCCGTAATTCCCACGCGAACCTTGCGGCCCGAAACACTGCATTTATCGCAGTTTCGAACGGCTGTGAAGACAGAAGTTGTGTTGACGCGAAGCTGAGTGTAATGAGTTGAGTAGTGAAGAGAAAGTTGAAGTTTATGGACGACTCGAAATCATTCCACTAGATTGAAGTCTTACAGTTTCATTTTGCAAAAAGGAGCATAGGGCGTGAGATCATTTCTGGTGAGCGGGGTGGTACTGGCAGTTCTTGCCGGAATCTGCGGGGTAACAACTTCAGCGGACGACAAACAGGACGGCTGGAAGACAATCTGGGACGGAAAAACGCTGGATGGCTGGAAGGCGAGTGAACATAAGGAAGCGTGGACGATTGAGAATGGCGAACTGATGTGCCACGGTGAACGGAGCCATTTGTTCTACGTAGGGGATGATAAGCCTCTGAAAAACTTCGAATTTGAATGTGAAGTCAAGACGACGCCGGGCAGCAACGCCGGAATCTACTTTCACACAAAGTACCAGGAAACAGGTTGGCCAAAATACGGCTACGAGTGCCAGGTGAATGTGTCTCACAGCGACCCGAAAAAGACCGGGGGACTCTATGGCGTAATGGATGTTGCTGATCCACCGGCAAAGGACAATGAGTGGTATCGCAACTATATCAAAGTCGAAGGCCGGCACGTGATCATCAAGATCAATGACAAAGTGACAGTGGATTACACTGAGCCAGAAGGTAAAGAGCCGTTTTCCGCAGATTTTGAACGTCGACTTGGCGAAGGGACCATCGCATTTCAGGCCCATGACCCGCAAAGTAAGGTCAGTTTTCGCAATATCCGCCTGCGACGCGTGCCCTGAGAATCAGCAGAAAACTCAGGCAAATCGTTAAATACGAACCTCAAACGACGGCGGAGTGTCCAACTTTGGTAACTCCGCCCCGTTGTCTTGTAATCCTCAAGGCCTCCGGCTAACATCTTCGCCGCAGTGACGCCTGAGGGCAGATAGCTCAGTTGGTAGAGCACAGGACTGAAAATCCTGGTGTCGCCGGTTCGATCCCGGCTCTGCCCATTTTTCCTCAGTGTTTTTTGCTGAACGGACTCAGCAGCGACTCCACCTGAGAGATATCTGGAAGGAGCATGGGCTGTGAGCGAAGAAACGGACGATGTGCAAGAGCGTCTTCGAGTGAGTGAGTTCCTCGAATCGATCGCTTTGAGAGCCGATCAAATTCAAAAAATGATCGAAGACTCTCGCCAGGAGAGAAGGCCAGAGCAGAAGAAGGCCATTCAGGCTGAATACCGCGAGCTCAAAGAATACATGCGTGAGCTTTATCGGGTTCAATCAACTCAGCGTGCTCGAAGCCAAATGGGCCGCATCGAGCGGAATGACATGGTCCCCGCTGTGCATGAGGCTTTCGTCAGCATGCGGGCTTCTGTTTCTTCGAACCCTTGGAGCCAGGACTTTTGGGAGAGCGTGAGCCACTGCGCTTCCTATTTGCGGGGGCGCAAGCCAAGTGTTCCAAAAGCGACATCCCAAGCACAGGCTCAAGAGTTTCAACCAAAAATGCAAACCAACGTTGAGGGCCTCTGATCAACTGAAGTTGTTTAAACGTCAGGTCGGGATTCTCGACTTCGAGCTGCGAAAAAAGCCAGTCGAGTTTTTGAATGTAATCAACGGCGCGTCGCACCAACTGTTCTCGTTCATCAAGCGACTTTCGGAGCCCGGCATGGTGGAACATTTCAAGTTCAAGGCGGGGGTATTTGGGTGTACGCGGCATGATTGGACTCCGTTTCTGAAACTCCGCTTGGATCGATCAGGCCGGTACTTAGCACATCACACATGTCGTTGCAAGTTGATGCAAGAATTGTTACCTTGTCGGGATGCAAACAGTGATTACCAGAGACGAAGCTCGAACCAGAATTGCTGCCCATGTCACTCGACTGATGGCAGAGAACAACATTTCGCAGATTGAACTGGCGAGAATGTCCTGCGTTGCGCATCAACGATTGTCGTTGCTGATCAGGGGAGAACTACTCCCAAATCCAGCGGACCTATGGAACGTCGCTGAGGCATTGGGAACAACGTTGGACGGCCTTCTTTCTCCAGTCGATGGATCGGCCAGCAAGAATTCTTGCAAAAATTCCAGAAGAGTCCCGGTTGCCAATTGACCTTATGCAAGAATTCTTGCATAGTCCGCCCGTCACGACTTGACGGGTACCAAAGAGAACTGAGCCCGCTGAGTCGTGACGATTCAGCGGGCTTTTTCGTTTTTCATCGCCCAAGAAAAGCCCGCTGTTTTCCCGGTTTGGACGGTCTAGGCAGTGCACGATCTGCCGAAACTGCGGTGGTTCGATTCCCCGGCCGGGGCCTGAGTCGCCCCCGGGCTCATTTCGCAGTGTGGAGAAGTGGTATCTCGCCGGGCTCATAATCCGGAGATCGCGGGTTCGAATCCCGCCACTGCCATCGGAACGTCTTCCAGGGAGTGGATGCCAATGCTTCGAGACATCCTGCTTTGTGCACTGGCCGTCTCTGTGGGCTGGTTGTGGCTCGAACTGAAGTCGGTTCGACGCCAGCTCTGCGGCCAGAGTTGTTCGGGTGATGCGAGGCGGGTGAAACGGGTGTTGGTGACTGGAGAACCTCCAGAGGCGTTCCGCAGATCAATTCGCAATGACATTTGAGGGAGTTTGTTTGATGGCAGTTCGTTGTAAGTTTCGATGCGAAGCGGTTGAGCCGACATTCTTCGGTTCGGAGCCTGAGCCGAATGGAGGTTCTCCGACCGGCGGTGCGGTGAGGCTTTCCGCTGTTGTCGATGGCAGTGAAGAGAACAGGCAGTTTTTCAAGTGGACTCCCGGTGGATCACTCACCTTGTCCACGATGAATCTGCATGCGTTTCAGCAGTTCGAGATTGGTCAAGAGTACTTCATCGACATTAGTCGTTGCGAACCACCAGCGGCCAAAGAAGAAACGCCTGGACTGTAGGCGAGCGGATAAGAGCAGCACCGGCCGCAAGGCCCTTGAATCCTCCGCTCAAGAAAATACCTGATAGGGGTGGCTCTGGAAGGTGTTTCGCCAACGGTCAAACTCGTTTCCGCCCGCGGCAAATTGAGGACTGGCAATCCTCTCTGAGAATAAATTGGACGAGAGCAACCACCCCGCCCAAAAGCCGACGGCTGCCAACCGTCTAAGTGTGACACGGTTCCTGTCGGACTCATCCCCCGGCAGGCACAAGCCAACCCCGATGCGTCGCGCGAGGCATGTGAACGATTGCGGGAGATCCGCAACGGCCGTGTGACACGACTTCCGCTGTACTGGTGCTTGGAGGCAAAAATATGCGGCTTTTAATTGCTCTTTTGATGCTCGCGGCGTTTCTGGCTGCCTTGATCACGTTGATGGTGATGGGTGTGCTTTGGATCGGCAGCTGGTACTACGATCGGCGTGGACAGGCTGAGGCAGTCACGTTGAGTGACGGTGATGTTGCTGAGTATCAGAACTTCGTGAGTGAAACGCGGGTTTGGTGATTGGGGAGTTCTATGGTCAGGCCAACATTCAGCCATCATGTGACTCAATTCGTATTTCGTGGCAGAGAAGTTCCACCTCCGAAGCCAGGGACTTACGACCCGCAACATTTCATGCCGCCCACGCATCAGGTTTTTCACGTCTGTTTTCAGTCTGACGGTCACTGGTGGATCACTTTGTGGAATTCAACTGTCGCGTCAGGCGATTTCGATGGACGTCCTTCGAGAAAGTTCGCGAGGGAGATTCTCGAAGCGAATTGCAAGAGTCTTTTGCGTGAACCTGACTTTCAGAAGAGGTGACTCAAAATGACGCAAAGAAGTCTCTTCGAAAAGTTCGGCCACGTGTTTCCACGGCTGAGATCGAATCTGACCGAACACAGTCGCCAGCAATTGAGATTTCAGATTATCAGTTGGTCTGTTCAGCTTGGAATTCGTGATCCGGAATTGCTTGCATTGCTCGTGGAAATGAGTCTTGAAATCGTAGCCGTGAGGTTTCGTAAGAAGGCAGAGCGGCAGGGTATCGTTCGGGCATTGAACAACATTGCTGTTGAGTCAGTCGAGAGTTGGCCGGGTGAGCGGCCCGGATACTTTCTGAATCCAAAATGGTTTGAAGGACAGTCTGATGTTGAACAAACGGTTGATCCAGCAGCGCAAGCTGCTCAAGGACATGACGGAGCCGGAGCTGACCGAACACATGCGAAAGCAAATGATGTTTGTGAAGGCCTGCCAGACGCCTGACACGATTGGCTCGATGCTCGTTGTCTTCGGAGACAACGGAATCACGCAGTACGCGTCGAGCATCGACCCGGAGACGGCTCCGCAGGCCCTGAGAGAGCTGGCTGACCGGATTGAACGACGAGAGGCGGTGAAACGATGAAGATGGCAAAAGCGTCCAAAGATGACATTGAGAAGACGATCAAGTTTTTCCAGTTCATCGAAGAGTTCATGGAGTACGGCACACACACGCCGGAAAATCATGACGCAGAGGAAGAGTCGATCGACTTGACTGACGAAGATTTTGTGGAGCGATTGCGAGCTTTCTGGGGCGGACGTTTCCAGCCTGCGGGCGTCGATGCTTCGTGGAGACGCGTAGTGTTTGGTTGTGACGTCCTTATCGACAACGTGTGCGATCCGAACGCGGACACACTCGAATGGAAGCCAGAGTATGCTGAAAAACTGGCACAGAGCTGAACACGACCAACCGGTGTTGGTGAACCGGAGCGCTGCGGAGAGAAGGCTGATCCGCCCTCTGCGGCTCCACTTGGGTGATTTCCCTACTTGAACGATTTTCTTTTCACTCATTCAGGTTTCACCCACTAGGGTTGAGCCTGAGTCGCCCGAACGGATGTTACACGGATGCTCGCGACACTTTCAAATTTCCAGCCGTGGATCGACAGAGGCTGTCTGTCGGCTGGACATGGAGTCCGAACGATGCTTCGCGTTTACAATCCGCGCCCACAGATGCACACACACCGCCAGGCGATTCGGCAGCGAGTTCAACGCCGCCGATCTGGTCAGGGACAACCGGATTCCGGGGCAGCTCGGCGTCTGGCGGTGGAGGAAAAACAGGCCTCTCAGGCCGCTGATCCAGCCAGTGACGCCGCATTGGTTGAGCGGCTTGCGGCCCGAATTGCTGAACACATGTCCGGTTCTGAGGTCAGGACTCCTAGTCCTGACCTCAGAAATGATCGGATGATCTCGCTCAAAGAGGTTTTGGAATCCTGCGTTGAGCGAAACCGCAACGTCTGCACCGAGGCCAGCTGGTCCGGATACCGCACTCTGGTTGCAAAATGGACCCGATTCTGGTGCGGGCGTGGACCTGACCTCAGGTTTTTGACGGCAGAACACATCCAGGAGTTTTTCGAAGGCGTTGAAGAATGGAAGTCGGAGCGGAGCTGGCGGAAGAATGCTGATCTGCTGTTTGCTCTGCTGAAGTCTGCCTGTCCGTTGACGGTCCAAAACACTCGCGGAATGAAGGAAGATGCCTGGTTATCGATCGAACGACTCCCGGTCTGGAGTCCACCTCGCGACCGCTGGTTTCGCGATCGGGCCAAAGAGTACTCCGACAAAGAATCCAGAGGCGGTCATCGTCGTTGTTCCCTGCCTCTGCTGACAGTGCAAGAGTTTTCGCAGATTCTGGACGCCTGCAAAGGTGCAGAGTTCCTCGATCCGCTGTGGTGGGAGGTCTGGTTTTGCCAGCTCTGGTACCACGGTCCGCGGTGGCAGGACTTCTGGCGGTATCAGTGGGGCAATCATGACCTGCAGGCCGATCTTCGCGTCGACCTGCACTCGGCCACGATCCACGTGACTGAGACCAAGGCCGGTGGCAATGGCACGTGCCCGATGCCCAGCTGGCTCCGCTCCAGATTTGCGAAACTGAGATCTGCCCAACAAGCTGCCGATGGCGAGCGGGTGTATCTGAATGCCGTCGATCAGCCTGAATCTGAGTATCGACTGAATCCCGGTGATGCTCAGAACCGTGAACGCCGCTGGCGTGCGCAGTACCTGCAAATCTGGGAATCGGCCGGCGTCCCCGTCCGCAATCCACACCAGATGCGGGGAGTGGCCATTTCTTACTGGATCAAGCATGCACCGATCTATCGTTTCGCAGCGATCGGCCATGCTCCGCCGAAAGGCGACACTCAGCTGCGAAACTATGCGACTTTCGATGCGGACTTTCAGCGGGCCGCGGAAGCGTTTCCGTTCCCTGAATCGCATCGCTAACCATTTCTGTTCGTCCGAGAAAAGGAGTTCTGCAAATGCTGGTTCTGTCTCGCAAGCGTTCTGAGTCTGTTTTTGTTTATCTGCCCGGCGTTGAGCAGCCGCTAAAGGTCATGCTGGTTGAGATCCGCGGAGACAAGGTAAAGCTTGGATTCGACCATCCGGATCGCAAGAACGTGCGGATTTCACGGGAAGAATTGACGGATCAGCCTGTAAACGCCTGACGGATGTTGGCGATGAGCTCAGCCCAAAAATTCAAGGTTGAAGTGCTGACGGGCCGCGGATTTGAACCATTCGGTCCGCGGATTCGTGCCCGATGTCTTTACCGCTGCGGGCGTCATACCGAAGTCAGCATCCTGGCGAGCTGGTATCGAGAAGCAAAAGCGGCTGCGAGTCTGCCGACCGTCAACTGCTTTTACGAGATCCTCGAACCCGGCAACCATGATTCCCTCACACCGCAGCTGTGGCTGTGTGTGGAAGACATGCTGTATCTCTACGGAGTTGCAAAGCAGCAGGAGGCGATCAACAACTGATGTCTTTCGTGGCAGGGCAGTCTGTTATCTGGGTGCATCACGGCAGGCACATTCCCACGCGCGTGCGATCGCTGGAGACGATCACTCGCGCTGACGGAAGTCTGCTGGCATGTGCTGCGATCGAGTTGAACCGTTTTGTCCCTCTGTCTGAACTGCGGAGTGAGGCTGATGCAAAGTCGCTGGCGAAAGAAAGCTCGTCCCATCATCGCAAGACTCATCAAAGAGATCGGGACACAGAACATGCCGGCGTTGCAGAGAGCGCTGTGCAACGCGTACCCCTTCGGAAAGAAGGCGAATCATCCGTACCGGATTTGGCTGAGCGAGATTCGCCGCCAGCTTGGACTGAATCCGGCAGTTCGCCGAAAACAAATGCTCCCGGCAAAAAATCAGCAAAGTCTGTTCCAGTAGGCGGCGGTCACTCGCAGAAGCCGGCTCCGGTTGACGTATTGGCGTTCGACTTCATGAATCTGCTGGTCAGGGCCTGGCATGCCGGCAAGCCGACAGAGATTCATGCCGTCCGCAGCATGTTCCAGACGATGGCCAACGCTGTGCGCGAGTTGCGGCCTCGGCGAATCGTGTTTGCGCTCGATGGCGGTCATGTCTATCGGTCGAGACTGCTGCCACAGTACAAGGCTCATCGTCCTGAGCATCCTCCGGAACTCCGTGCACAGATCGAACTGGCTCAAAAGGCACTACAGTTGGCCGGGATTCCGGCCGTCCGTGTCCTCGAATGGGAGGCCGATGATGTGCTGGCATCCATCGTCGAGCGGTTTCCGTGTGTTGTGATTGCCAGCTCTGACAAGGATTTGCTGTCTCTGCATGGCCGCTGCCGGATTTATCATCCATGGTCCGGTGGCGGATTTGTCGATCCCGAAGAGAAACTCGGCATCCCGGCCGGGCAGGTGCAGGACTATCTGGCGATGTGCGGCGATAGTTCCGACGGCATCCCGGGCGTGAAGGGCTGCGGCCCAAAGACTGCAGCTGCTCTGCTTGCTCAGTTCGATTCGCTCGAGAGCATTCTGGTGGCGGCTCAGTCCGGCAAGATTCCAGGAGCGATCGGAAAGAAACTCGTTGAGCAGCGTGCGGAGGCGCTGAACTGTCAGCAGGTTGTCCAGCTGCGAAACAGTCTGCCAATCCCGGAACTAAATCCGTGGCAGCCGCCGTTCGATTATCAGACCGCATTGCAGTCGATTGGACTCGGATCCGTAGCGGCTATACTGGATTCCATTGTCCCACTGTTTATTCAGGCAGGAAAACCACAACGAAAGGAAGCGAAGTCCAATCTGAGCGCTGCACCGGTTGAGGCAGAACAGATTGGCCGCAACGGGGGATTCGCTGATCACGAATCTTCCGCGCCCGTACAGCCGTTGCGAGCGACTCAGCAGGAACACCGGTACGCTGAGACTGTGGTACCAGGGGATCGCGGGGGTGAAGTCTCGCAGAATCGCGAGACCGCCCCCGTATCTTCCGGAATTGTTTCACGGAGCGTCGATGATCTGCTGGCCAGACTCGACCATCGTCCCGACTGGACAAGTCCCGAATCGGCGATGATCGCCTGCTGGGTCGGCGGATACCGCTGCCGAGGCACAGAACGCGAAAATCCATGGCGGCTCGGCACAAACAATCATACGGCCTGGGCACAAGGGTACTTTGCTGAGCCGTTGTTGATTGGATTGGACAAGATCGCACGTCCGGTGGCTTCTGAGGCTGTTGAGACAGCCTCCGGCCGCAGACCAGCTGCAGGGAGTCTCTTCTGATGGCCGCTACACCGTTCCGCCTTGCCGTTTGCACTCGCCAGCATCCGTCAACAAAGACGCCACAGCATGGCTGGAGAGTCATACAGCAGCTGGCGGACGGCAATTCAAGGACAGTCAGTCCACAGTACTACGGCGTGGACTCGAAACGCGTCGCAACCGCGTTTCTGGAAGGTTTGCTGACAGGATGGTTTGCAATGCAACGGATGGCAACGGTGACAAAGTAAGGATGGCTTTGGATGGCTGGCGATTGGATCAAACTCGAAGTATCGACTCCGGACAAACCGGAGATTGTGTTGATGGCGTCGATTCTGAACATTGATCAGGACGCCGTGTTTGGGAAGTGTTGTCGACTCTGGATATGGGCCGATCAGCAAACTGTCTCCGGTGACGAAATGAAGTTCACAGCTTCGTTCATCGACCGTCTGACTTTCTGCCCCGGTTTTGCCGCCGCGCTTCGTCAGGTTGGCTGGTTGTCAGGCCGCGATGGCCTCCTGACAATCCCCAACTTTGACCGGCATAACGGTCAAACCGCAAAGAAAAGGGCACAAACGAAAGACCGCGTTGAACGCATGAGAACTAAAGACTGTAACGCCAGCAGCGTTACGGAAGCGTTACCAGAGAAGAGAAGAGAGAGAGAAGAGAAGATAGAAACACAAGAAACACACAAGCCACCGGCGAGTGTGCGTGGGGAATCTTCGATTCGTTTTCGTCCGCCTACGCTGGATGAAGTCTCTGAGTTTGTGCGATCCGCTGAGCTCCAGATTGACGCAGCAGAGTTCGTTGACTTTTACACGTCCAAAGGCTGGAAAGTGGGCAGCAGTGCCATGAAAGACTGGCAGTCTGCGGCTCGCAACTGGCACAGAAAAAGGGTGGCCGATGACAACAACAAACCGCCAGCTGGCAGAGGTGCGGCGTCCGGGCGAAGAAATCGCGAGGCAGCAAACGCAGATGCATTTGCTGTCCTCAGTGAAGCAATCGCTGCCGAGCCTTAAAGACCCGATCCAGCGGCTGTGTTCGATGAAAAACAACCTGCAGTTCACGCCGCACCAGCTGGAGACCTGGATTGCTGCGCTTAGCGTCTTCGATCCGGCCGACGTGACGCGGGCCTGTCTGGAGATCGGATTGTCCGAGGATCCGTTTCCGGACCTGGGCAAACTGATCGCGAAGTGTCAGGGCTTTCGACGAGCACGCAGCAACGAGGTTTTTCGCGACGAAAAACGGGTTTCCAGCACGTTGGTTGAAAAGATCGCAGAGGCGATGGAATTGAACATAAAGCCTGGGAGAAGTGCATGAGGGTGAAGGCCATAACAATCTGGCAACCATATGCGACTTTGATCATGCTGGGTGCCAAGCGATTTGAGACACGCAGCTGGCCAACAACTTACCGTGGACCGCTGGTCATTCATGCCGCGAAGCGATGGGATGAATACCGAGCGCTCGATTGCCTTGCGGTCAAACGCTACTTGCAGAACTCAGACTTTGATGAATCGAAACTCACTGAAGAGCAATGGAGACTCTCGTTGCTGCCGTGGGAAGATACGATTGGACGGGCTCTCGGTGTCGTTGATCTGGTGAATTGCAGTCAGATGAACAGCGGCGGAACTGTACTTGAAAATCAGGTTGGTTCATTTGGTCCCGAGCGGTTTGGCTGGGAATGTCAGCGTCCGAAGTGCTTTCCTCAACCTATTTATCACCCCGGAAAACAGGGACTCTGGTATCCGGAAGTCCATCTGCAGAAATCGGTCGCTAACTTGCTTGGAGAAGTGCACGCGAATGAGTCAGCCTAGAAAAGAGTCTTCCAGAATCGGAGTCGCTCGAGCGACTCGAAAGTTGGAGTCAACGGCCGGAGACTCCTATTTCGGTGGCAAAGGCCTTTCGTTTCGCCATCTGATCAACCAGATTCCACCGCATCGAAAGCTCGTGATTCCTTTTGCCGGTCATTGCGCCGTCACCAGGAATATTCGATTGCCCAAACAGGTGTACCTCTCCGATCTGGATGCCAGTTTATTTGAGTTCTGGGAACAGGAGTGGATGCATCCTCGGTGGTACAAGACTCACGTTGAGTTTCGAGACATGTGCGGTATTGAGCTGCTCAAGACTCTGATTTCGGATACGCCAGAAGAAACCTTCGTCTATTGCGATCCGCCGTACCTTCATACGACTCGCAAATCGAGGTCACGGTACCGGTACGAAATGTCTTTCAATGACCACGATGCACTGATCACAGCACTGCGAAAACTGAAGTGCAGAGTGATGATCTCGGGTTATCCTTCGAAGTTCTACGAAGATGGATTCGCCGGCTGGAGGACTTTCTCATATCAGGCCATGACCCGCCAGGGACTTGTCACCGAAGTTGCATGGTGCAATTACCCCGAGCCTGAGGCCCTGCAGGATTATCGCTGGCTCGGTAAAGACCGCCGCGAGCGATTCAAACTGCAACGGCGAGTTGCCAATCTCGTGGGAAAGCTCGATCGACTGCCCCAGCTTGAGCGGATGGCGTTGCTGGATGCTGCGATCAGCCATTTCTCGGATCCTGCAGGGATCGACGTCAAATCAGGAGACACTGCCGGCAATGACTCCCGTTCCGGAGACTCCGGCAGCCGTGACTGAGCTCGTGTTGTCACTCTTCCCGGGCATTGGCCTGCTGGACCGTGCATTCGCTGCGACGGGATTTTGTGTCGTTCAGGCTCAGGATCGCATCACCGGTGGTGATATCAGAGACTTTCGGGGGGTCCGGAATCGGTTTGACGGAGTTGTGGCGGGCCCGCCGTGTCAGGGATTTTCTGTCGCCAATTCTTTCCGGACGGATAATGAGCATGCCTCGGTCATTTATAGCCGCGAAATGTTGAGGCAATGCGTCCGAGTGATTACGGAATGCGATCCTGAATGGTTTTTGATCGAGAACGTTCCAACCGTTCCCGACGTGCGAATTGACGGCTATTCGATTCAGCGAATTCCGATCACTGATCTGGAGTGCGGAGGCGTGCAACTGCGATCGCGGCACGTCCAGTTCGGAAGCAAACTCGGCCACGTGATTCGTCCCGAACGTGTGAATGACTGCACTCGAAATCGGAGAAAAGGCCGGCCCGGGAAATCTGTGACAACCAAAACCGACCGCTGGACGGATTTTCCTGACCTTTGTCGGCGTCAGGGTCTCGACGAACCAATTGATTTGACGGGCTGGTATCGGGTTGCCAAGTTCAAGGCTGTCGGCAATGGAGTGCCTCTCCGGATGGGGCGTGCGCTCGCTGCGGCGGTCTCTCTGCGTGCACCCACGTGTGGATCCGACTGTCAGTGCGGTTGTGGGCGGAAGGTCTCCGATCGAGCCTTAACGGCAACGGCCAGCTGCCGGAAGAGAAAGCAGCTGGCCGCGAATCCAAAACCATGGGTTGATCTCGCCGGTTATCACGAACCGTGCGCCATCGATGCCAATTAGGCCAGCGTTCCGCGAATCTCTCCGATCTCCGCGGTAATGTCGGCGTGTGATCCGTTTTCGGTCATGTTGAGCTTCTCGGCAATCCGAGTTTGCACGCGCTGAGCCAGAATCAGCTTCTGTGTGTTCGTATTGGCGGCAGCCGCATGGCCATGAGTTTCGGCCACTGTGTCGCCCATCCGGGCGATACAGTCTGTCAGACGGTCCGTATTTGCTCGCTGGCTGCGTGCACCAGGAATAACGACTCCAATCACGTACACGACAACAATCAGCAGGACGAGAGTCACAACGAACACATTTCCGCCAAGACTGCTGGCCTGTTCGGTGATCCGGACAGCTCCGTCGATGCGGGAATCGTTCTGAGCGAGCATTGTAAGGAAATTCATTGCGGACATCCTTGTGAGTTTTCGGAGCCATTCCAGCGACGCCAGCAGGCCTTCAATACCTCAATGACAATCTGCCGAATCAGCCAGGAGATCAGGAAACTGGTGATCGGTGTCAACCTCGTCAACAGTTCCTCTTCGCTTCGCGGGGGATCCGATCCCTCCATCTCACAGCGAAATTCTTCAATTGTGCGTTCAACCTTTTCGCGGCGTCTGCGTTCTCGACGAGATTCGCGGCCTTTTGGCAACGCCTCAATCGACATGTCTTGCAGCACGTCCTCACGGAGCTGAGCAAAGCGATCCAATGGTGGGTTGTAGATGCGGACGTTCATTTGAGGTTCACCGTCACATCCAGCATTCCGGACAGCTCAAAGGTAACGGAACTCAAATCCTGAGTGTACGTCACCGCATCCAGACGACATCGTTTTGTCAGGCCGAACTTCTGGACTTTGACTTCCATTCCAGGAGTGACAGTGATGCGGTCGGGCTTCAGATCGATGCGTCTGGCATCTCCATTCCACGACAATTCAACGCCTGCAGCTGGAAACTCCACTTTGCGGAGCGTGAGCAGCCGGCTGGCGATTTCCAAGGCAGAGTCAGGCACGTCGAAATCCACGTCGACCAAACTGCCAAACGTGCCTTCGATCTGTGCATCCGCTGCGGACTCAACGTCCGGCAGATCCTCTGACAGGCAATGCAGGCCGACGGCCGCGGCCAGCAGGCCTTGCAGATCACCGTTGGCCGAATTGCTGATGTTGACGATTGCTGATTGCTCCGCCGAATGCAGATCATCACCAACAAAGCCGCGAATGGTCTCAATCTGAGCCACCGAAATCTGATTGCCAGACCCGAGCGACTGTATTCCCATGATTTCTCCGGCAGAATTCAGCGCAGGGCCTCCGGACATTCCGAGCTGCGGTGAGCTGATGTCTGGAGAGACTAACTCGAGTAATTCCGATCCAGACGACAGTCGCACTGTATTTCGCGTGTTTTTGGCTCGGATTTTCTTTGGCTTGCCGGACGGGAACCCCTCAATGGCCATCGCCTCCAGATTTGTAGTCGCCAGCTCGAGTGTTTTGATCGTCACGTCCGGAGGGCATCGGAACCGCAACAGGCACAAATCAGAGTCTGTGTCAGCACGTACCAGCGTCGCCGGAAAACTGACGATCTTTGTGTTGTCCAGACGGTCAACCGGTAACTCGATCAAAAACGGCCCCTGGCTGTCATGGTGGGCCACCGTCAGAAACAGGTTCTCGGAAATGCAGACTCCGCTCAGAAGTTTGTTTGCAGCGCGCAACCGGCCGATTCCGTAGCAATTCTGACTGTTCAGAATATCGTCCGTGGTTTGATATCCGACCCATTGGCGGACGATGGATCTGTTCGCATCACAGAGCCACAGTGTTGGCACCGATGTCACGCGTTTGTCAGGCGCCTTGTCGATGTCGACTTCGGTGATCTTGTATCCAGCGGCCTTTATGTCGTCAAAAACACCAGCAGATTCCATCTGGCGACATGGACCGCACCAGCCAGCAAAGAATCGCACAAAGTACAGTCCCTCAAATTGCTGTGACGCGGCCGCTGGATTCTCCGGTCGGCAATACTCAAGTTCCGGTGCCGGCCGCGACATCCGTGGATCAGGAATTGGCCGCGGGACAATCACCGAAGGTTCCTGAGCCTGAAGGCGAAATGCTTCATCGAATCGCCTCTGGAGATCATCCTGAGCGTTTGCCGCTGAAATGATGCAGATCAAAGCACAAAGCACCGCAACAGAAGATTTTGCGAATCCATTCACGTCAGCATCCTTTCAGCTCGTCCATGGGCTTTCAGTCATCCAATCGACTGGTCTGGCATCATCTGTGCCCGTCGCACCAACAATACTTGTCGACGGATGAGCCAGCATCTGTTCCCACGCCTGTGGTTCGATTTGGAATTCACCGTCGTTGTGAGAATTGTGCCCTTCGATGTTTTCATTTTCGAAATAACCAAGGGCACACAAGGCGTGCGATCCGAGAATGCGTTTTCCGCGAGGGTTGAAGCTCCGGACAATGCGATCCTTCGGAATCAAACCCTGATACCACGTGATACCAAAAACCCAGCCTCCGCCACTGAGCCCGATCAGATCGAGCGTATCAGAGTGGCTTTGAGGTTTTCGCCAGACCTGAGCAACTTTGTTCGGCTCAGCCGCACGCGCGTTTTCTGCCGAGAGAATCTTTGCTCTTTCTGTCTTCCCGGGATACTTGCCGTCGATGGCCCATTGCGGGTACGGCACAACGGATTCGGGGCATCCACCGATCGTCAGAGCCACCTTTCCGCCGTCGGTAGGCCGCGAGCCTCGATCAGAGCCGATCAATCCGCCGGCTTGCTGGGCGGCCAGATACATCCAGAGTTTGCTGATCTGAGTCGTCTTGTCTCCCCTGGACGAATAGTTGACGCGTTCGATCAAACCAGCCCAGGCGGCTCCATTGCACGATCCCAGAAGGCCCTGCATTTCCTTGCGGAACCATTGATTGCGCACAGACCGCGGACGGGTTGTGCCGCGAGAGAACCGCGGCGGCAGCTCCGGTAACGCTGCGGCCGCTGCCAGTTCAACTTCATCAAGGATGCAGACTTCCATCATTCACCAAGCATGGATTTGAGGCGAGCGATCTGTTTTTCGGCTGTCCATCCGTCCTTGAACGCCGTAACGTCCTTCTGCTTGACCGGAAGCCAGGCGGCTTCAGTTGCGGCTTTGCGGCCGGCGGCGATGAAATCACGGGTGGCACGCTCTTCGGTCAGTTGTCCAGAGCCCAGCTTGTCAACACAGTCCCGCAGGTGTCTGCGGAGGGCCTCGGTTTCTTCGGAGCTCGCGACTTCGAGTTCGGAGCGTGTTTCCGCCGGCACCGGTTTTGGCTGATCAGGTTTTGGCGTGTTGGGCTGGCTTTTGATCCAGTTCCAGCCCATGAACACCAAAACACCGATCAGCAACAGAGCCGCAAAGTTTGGGCGATGCTGTTCGGTGTTCGTCATTTGGCTGGCTCTTTCGGAACGTTGGAAGGCTTCATGAGTTCAAGGATGCCTTCCTGAATCTTTGGGTTGCCCTGAAACTTCAGGTACGTCTCAGCCAGCGTCTTTCCGATCTCTTCTCCGGCGATGGACACCTTGTCCGTGGCGGGTCGAATGACTCCGAGGCTGCGAAGCACCTGCAGGCCGACGGTTCCGACGGACGCCAAATGGCCGCGAGAATTCGAAAGATAGGCCAGCACGATGACGATGAGCACAGGGCCGGTCAGGCTGAAGTTCACCGGAATCGCGACATCATTGCCCGGCAGCTCGCAGCCTGGGCAGATCACCAACAACAGAGCAAACAACAGCCAACGCATGAGTTCCGTCTCCTGAGTTTCAGACTATTCCGTTTTTCCACGTCTGAGGGCAGGATGCAAAGTTCTCGCAGCGCTTGACGCTGTCAACTGCCAACTATTTCTTCACAAACGACGGCAGCTCATATCCGGCGTCGGGATCTGCATCCGCCGGAATGACAACAGTCGCCGATGTGTTTCCGCAGGTGAAGAGATAGTGAGCCCCGGGGACAAGATTTGTAAACTCGATCAATCCGTTGGCCGCAGACGTCGATGACAGGAATGCCGATCCGTCGAAGATTCGCCCTCCGTCCCTTTCCGGATGGCGAATCATCTTGAACTGAACGACGACGTCCTCTGCAGGCTCACCGTCCGTACCGTAGCACACGGCCCAGCCAGTCACGTGGGCTGGATCGCTGGGGACGATGACCAGAGGTGGATCAGTTGGTGGATCGGGATATATGGCGGCTAAAATCAAATCAAGCTTTTCAAGAATCAAAAGCTGATTGGCAAGCGTAGCATCGCCGGCACCGGATCCACCACCGGTGGTCCCAGTGTTTGTTAACAAAAGTAACAGTGACATCGGCGACCCCTACTATTACGCGTTCACCATCGAAGTAAACAAAGCAAGAATCACCACTCGGTTCACCGATGTGGAGCATTGTGCTGTCCAATTGTTCGCCGCCGCGGCCTGGGGAATCGCATCGGCTGACGGCAGACAGAATCCGCCCGTTTGACCAGCTTTGACCGCAAACGTCTCGACGACTGATCCCGCAGTCGCCTCTCTAATTGTCACGATCACGTCTGTCGTCGATTCGTTCGTGATCAGAATTGCATAAGGGTCTTGAAATACACCAGCGGCGCCAGCGGAGATGATAGTCGTTTCCGCAGCGGTCCCATTCAGGATGGTTGTCTGCTTTCCCTTCAAATCACGAGGAACGCCGGCAACGAGTTGGCGACCATATTTGTCAGCCGCAGTTGCCACTGCAGCACCGTTCGCCACTGCTGCAGGCCATGCCGTTCTTGCTGTCGGAGCAATTCGCCCAATGGCTACCGCAGAAGCATCATCGGTGGCGATTGTGATCCGCTGAACTGTCGCACCATTGGCGCCGGCGCCTCCAGCAACACCCGCTTGCCCTGCAATGATGTTGACCTTGCAGCGATCTGCCTCATCCCAATCATCCATGATCTGTAATGCAGTGACTGCTGGATCATCGCTCGCCAGGGTTATTCTCGGAACTGTAACACCAACAGCGCCAGCACCTGCAGCAATGCCGGACTGACCAGCAATAAGGTTGACCTTACAACGGTCAGCCTCGTCCCAATCATCGATGATTCCGAGAGAAACGGAAGTGGCGTCGTCTGTTGCGATGGTGACTCGCTGAACATTCACACCGTTAATACCTGCCCCAGCGGCAACACCAACCTGTCCAGCGATGATATTGACCTTGCAACGGTCAGCCTCGTCCCAGTCATCCATGATTTCGACAGAGGTCTTTATTGCATCGGTATCTGCGTCGATTCCCGTCAACAAGACTTCCATCGCGGCTAGATCAACAACTGCCGGATCGTCACTGGCGAGAGTAACACGCTGCACTCCAGTCCCAACAGTGCCAGCGCCTCCAACAGCATCTACTCCAACCCCATCAGCGCCGAGCGCTAATTTCATTCGCTGATGATGCACACCGGCGATGTCATCTGTCGCTACGGTACCGAGTCCGGAAATTGTCAAGTTATCTGCCATACTAACACACCCCTAGAAGCAACCCTGATTGCGATCGAACCAAGTCAGTTAACAAATACGGCTGGATGGCCGTGAGAAATCCTTGAGCTTCCGGCCCAAACGTCGTGATATTCGCCCCTGATTTCGACAGGGATGTGCAACCGCTGATGGCCACTCCCTGACGAGTTGTATCCGTCGGGATGATGATTCTCTGAAGAAGTGAAAATGCCCCGGCATCGGCATCAATGGCGTTTGCCAGGTTGTTGATCGTGTCAACAAGCGTTGCACCAATCGTCACAGCTGTCCGACCACCAATCACGGAGCTGTTGCTATCAAACTCAAAAGCAGTGCCATTGATCGTGATCGTGTCCCCGTCCGACGGTTGCGCCGCAATTCTGATCGCAGCCACACCTCCGCCGCACATCTGCGCTTTTCCCATGTCGTAAGGATGCGATCCTTCATTGAATCCGCTCACCCACGTATCACTGGACACGTAAATGCATCGGGGGTTGTTTACGTCCGCAACAGCGCCTTGAATCCCGGTGAGTACCGCAGTGCGATTCGTTGGCTGGTAAGGCAATTGTGGTACGCACAGCAGTTTGGCATTTGGGCATCTGGTGAGGATGCTGTTGTACATCGTCACATAGACCGCTCGCGTCGCGGCCGGGGACGCCGCGAAATCACCGGCATCATTGATGGACATGTTACAGACGACGAAATCCATGTTGGTTGGAATGTCGTTTTGTCGATTGTTTCCGTTGAAGTCGGCGGCTTTTTGCCCGCTGAGGCCACGGTTGTACGAGATGAACCTGCCGTCGACGATTTCACACAGCTGATCAAAATTACCACTTGGATCAAAGGCCGTCGTCACGCTGTCGCCAGCTGTGACGCTGTCTCCAACCCAGCACCCTCTCTTTGTCTTTGACTTTCCCGGAACCGGTGAGTCGACGAAGAGCCCATTCACAACAACACCATCAAGACCGCTGATGCTTGATACGCGAACCAGTCGGGTGCCTGTGCCAGGTATGGTGATCGGACCGAACAGCCCAAATGCACCGTTGGTGTTTGCAGCTGTGACGTGTTTTGAGACAAGAACGTTGTTCACCCAAAGACCAAAAGAGCCGTCCTGACCGCCGCCACTGTTTGCAATGTGGATGTACATCTTGGTGACGGAACTATCGACGAGGAACTCACAATATGAGTTGCGAGCGAATTCATTTCCGTTAGTGATGCTCTGAGCACCCGGGAAAATCGGAGACGTGTAGCTCGCCGTGTCTGACAGAGAACTGTCCGTAAATGTGTCGACCCAGTTCGCAAGTCCGTTCGATCCTCTGACCTGCTCATAGTCTCCATAATCTGAATGCAGATTCAGGGCCGGGGTTGATCCGGATCGCACCTCAAGTCCGGTTGTCAACCTGAGTCTGAATGAACCAGTGTTCGCGTCTGTCAGACGAAATCTCACATCATGAGGTCCGTCTGATGGTGTACCGCTGAAGATTTCGCCGGACTGTGCTACCGCTCCGGATGTGTTTACGAACGCGCCTGCCGGCTGGTACCAGGCACCTCCATCGACTGAAACCCATAGTGGGGCGGTTCCGGTGGCCACATACCAGACCCTGAGGCTGTAACCGGAGACTCGAAACCAAACCTCGGAGTTCTTTGCTGAGAGAATCCTGTTGCCGGCAGAGTCCGTGAATCGTCCAAACCAGCCAATCTGACTGGCAGAGAAATTGAACGTGCTGATGTTCTCAGCTTTTGCAACAACGAATCCAGTGAAATCTGTGTTTGTGCCGTCGGTGATTTTGATTCGCCAGGCATACGTTGTGCCGCCGACGACTGTTGTGTCTGTGCGTGTGAGAGATGTCGAAGGACTGTCAACATCAGCCCACCCGCTTGCCCCTGTAATGTCAGTCGTTCTCTGCAACGTGTAATTAAGAGTCCCGCCAGTCCCTCGTGTTGCTGCTGTCGTGCTTACGACGACTGAAGTTCCTGACACCGTTCCGAGTGAGCAGATACCGGGGCAGATCTCCGTTGGTGCACCGGAATTGATCTGCGTCAGCTGATAACCGGCTGTCGCACTGGGCGAGACAAAATTCTCGCCGCAACCATATACAACGATTCCGTTCGCCAGACTTGCATCTGTGAACGTCGCCATGGTTGTCCCATTGAGTCGGACTGTGAATGTGTTTGTGACGCGAGTGATGACGAGTGTGCCATTCACTGAGTCGTCGAAGTTCGTCGAGGCATGTGTGGTCACAACACTGCCAGCAGAGTTCAGCGTACGAACCACGAATGACGTGTCAGCATTGCCGAAGATTTCGTGGCAGGCCTGATCTGTCGCATTCGCGCAGAATCTCACTCTCAACTGAGTAAGACCGTTTGTCACCGCGACGAGATTGAGCGTCAAGGTAAAGTCGCCGGAAGCTGGATCAATCGTGATCAGCCTGACTCGACCGGGATCACCCTGAACTGTGCCATAGACCCGACCGGAGCTGCTGACTCGGAGTTTTGTTGTCGATCCGTACAGAGGCGCGTATGTTGCGTTGTAGGAATCCAGCAGCTGATCGACTGTCGTGTTGAAGGCTTCAGTGGTCGACATTTTCTAAGTTCCAGTGAAACACCGGCAATCATAGCTCCACCGGCATACCGCCGATGGTCGTTTCGTGGGCGGACACCTGCTGGCCCGGTGCGTACAGGTCGTTGATGGAGGATCGATTGATTCGGAGTTGACCTCCGTACTGACGAATTGTGTTGATCTCTGCGGTTTGATCAGACCAAACGGCAATTCCCAGATCACCAGACAGCATGACGATGCTGTTACTCGCGTGATCTCCATACCATGTGATTGCTGGGACGCCGGATTCTCTCGATCCACCAGAATTTCGAACCTCAAGAGCACAGGCGGCGTTCAGCGTGTTCAATTGAATCTTTCCGCTGCCTGAGCCTTCGCCATGACCGATCAGGACTGTTGGGCACTTGATCGTCAGATCACGAGTTCGGTACTCGACATATCCGAGCTCGTTGACTCGCGGGAGTCCAAGAGCTCCGGTCCATGTGCTCGCAAACGAAAGCGAAGTCAGAGTGACAGATGTTTGATCCAGACCGTAAAGGCAATCCGAATCGCCAATCTCGAAACTCACGTCGTCACTGTTTGCAGGGACGCCGGCCGGGAGCCAGTTTGCTGCAGTGTCCCAATGGTTTGGACCACTGGAAGCGGTCACCTGAGCCGCTGTGAATGTTTGGGTTGCGGCTCCAGTGAGTCCTGATCCATTGCCAGTGATTTGCTGGACGTTCGTGTTAGCGAGAGCTCCGCCAAACGTGACTGTCCAGGGGCCACCGGCTGATCCTGTCACGGTAACGTCGCCAACTCCGATGTTTGACAAGGCCTCCAAAGCCGTATCAACAGTCGCTGCACTGGCGTTGTAGGCAATTGGAGAAGTTGTCTGGCCGGCGTATGTCAGCGTGAAGGTCCCACCCGTGGGGGTCGGAGACAGGGTGATTGTCTGGACTTCGTTTGCATTCGCGGCACCTTCCGTCGTCGTCGTGACGGTGATGTCATAACGTCCCTCCGCCGCCGTCCACGTCGATGCTGCTGTGATCGTCGGTTGGTTGGCGTTGCCTGCCGATCCCGTGAACTCAATCAGGTAACCTCCGGTTGCAGTGTCATCCGTCACGTTGACCGTATTCACGTCCTGCCACTGCAGACGCAGCCATCCCTGCAGGCCGGAAGCCGTGATGGGTGGAAACTGCGAGGCGGTTGTATCTCCGTTGAACGTCAGCGTGAATGTTTTGGACGTCACGTCACTGCTGGGGAGCCTGAGCCGCTGAATCTCATTCTGAGGCGGTCCAAAGGATGCACCGTTTTGAACAACATCGATCAAAGGTTTGTCCAGATACAAAGCCACAACGAGCGGAGCCACGTTCTGGCTGGCGAGTGCACTGGCGAATGTGACTGTGTATTCGTCTCCGGATTTGCTGACGGTCGCATTGCCGCTGCCAACAGTGCTGAGGCCCTGCAAGGCGGTTTGCACTGTGCCGGCTGAGTCACCGACGTTCAGTGCGGCCGTCGTCGCAGATCCGAAGGTAATCTTCCACGTTCCGCCGGTTGCTGCAGACGGAATCGTGAACTTCTGGACCTCAGTGGCGGCAGTGCTACCCTGTGTCGTTGTGACAACGTTCACGTCTGATTTTCCAGCATTCGTTGTGCTGGCGGTGAAAGTGAACGGGACTCCCGGCTCAGCTGCGGTTAACAGCAGAGTATTGGCGTCATTGGTGGCAACAAACTCAGTGAATTCAGGAATCTCGCTGGCTGCGATCGCAGCCACAAACAGATCGACAACATTGGCTGCTGTGGCAGCGGTCGCTGTAACGCTGAGGGCCTTGCCGTTGATTGTGAGGGTGAAGATGTCGCCGACCTCAACGTTTGCGGGTGTGACTCGTGTCACCTGTGAAACGGCCGGTGCATCTCCACGCCAGATCTTGAGCGCCATTGATCGCCTCTCCGTAGGTCAAAAGGGTTGCGGAATCGAATTCGCAGCGCTAAGGCTCTGCAAGCTCAGGCGTTGACCAGTTCTATCTCGATCCAATCCGGCAGTGCGGAATTCTCATTGGTCCGTTCCCAGCGATTCACAAATCCGAGTTCGGCACGAATTGTCCCGGTTGACAACTCCCAGGGGACAGAAAGAACAAACGGAGGCAGTTCAGGATCGTCGGAAGTACCCCAGGTTGCTCCCTCGAAAGGTAGAAATTGCCCATGCAGCGGAGACCGTGCATCATCGAGCACACCAAACAGCATCCCTGGACTCAATTGCTGCGATGCTGCCAATTCAAGAGCCGTCGGCTGATACAGCCAGTCAATGCCCGGCCACGTGGATGGATCCATTGATCTGAGATTCGTCAGCAAACTGACTGGAAACACATAGTTCGTGTCGTACGCCGGAGAGTTTGACTCAGCAAAAAACGGAAGCCAATAGCATGCCAGTCGGCTGAGCACATCTGACAAACCGACAAAGTTTTGATTCTCGACCAACTCCCCGGATTGCCCGTTTGGAAACGGAACCCCGTTGAATATTTCGAAGATTTCTGGAACGCGAGCTGACTTTGACGTCCAGAACGCAAGCTGCTCAGGTGTCAAAAGACTCTGAGCACCCGCCATGAAGATAGCCGGCTGACTGCTGTCAAAGAACGATCGCAGATAACTCAGCTCAACTCGGACGATCGCAACCTGTTTGTGAACAAGTTCCTCCCGATTGTAAATTGACCAGAGACAGTTTCCGGAATGCTGGGCAAGGTAGCTTCCTCCGCGGTACCAGTGTGCCCGAGGTCCAAATCCAACGTCGTTCGCAATCAGATAGTCAGTGCCGGCATCATCAATTGACGGATGAGAGGTTGAACCTGTGATTTCGTCACTTTCCGCGTTCCAGGTATAGTAGTTGATCAGCCCGGTACGGCGGGTGATAGTGGTATCGACGTCGAGCCATTCCGCATCGGGCGTCGTCACTTTCCATTTGACATTTGCGAAATCAATTTCCGGCCAGCGAATACACAGTGAGTTTGATCCGCAGCACGGTCCAGCCGGGTTAAACAGCGTCTTAAAACACATGATTATGGCCCCAGTGGTGGCGGCTCTTCAGGTCCGGTTGGACCACCACCGCCGCTTCCACCGCCGCCGGTGCCCCCTTCATCTTCCGGCGGATAGAGGACAGGATCGTCTGCCTCCACATAGCCCGTCGCATGCGAGAAGCTGCGGCACTCCCAGGCTGTCACCAGATAGCCGGCATCCCAGCTCCAGACCGCTGTACCGATTGCTCCCGATTTCACGGCTCCGGTCTGATAAGGGATCGAATCCGTCACCTCGCGGTGCACGACGGCCGGGGCCGTTTCACGGCTGCGATCGCCCACAGAACACCAGGCTTCCTGACGAACAATCAATGCCCCTGTATAGATGACGCTCAGGACATCGTCGAACAGTTCGCACAAAGTGGTGTTTTCATCATCCGTGATCCTTTCCGCCGAAACCGTCACAGCGGCGGATTTGCGATCGGTCAAAATGCCAAAGTCGAGCTCCCACATTCCCGGAAAGACAGTTGCACGCATTCCGGGAACGGCGGTTTCCAGATCCGTCAGTGTGCTTCGCCGGCATTCCATCAGATGACGCGTGCCATTGATTGTCAGAGCAATGTATCCCGCGAGCGATGAGCCGACCTGCACAATGTTGAAGACTGTTCGTTCAGCATCCCAAACGAAAACAGGAAGTTCCTCAGGCACCACAGAATTGTACGAACGAGTCGTCAAAGCCATGACGCGTATCGGAGGCCGATATGAGTCTTCTGCCTTTGCTGCCCCTTGCTGGCCACGGCGCAGCAGTCGTTCACGTCGAACGATGCGTCCGACGGCTTTATGCTGATCTTCGTACAGGGAATACAGATCGCCGCTCATTTCAGTGGCAGTACATTGTTGAATGGAAGTTCAGGCTGAATATCAAAACGCAGTGTGATCAGTTTGGAGGCCTTGATTGGTTCGGTGCGATTCTTCTGAAGCGCATCCTGAATCAGCTGGCCATTTGCGTCTAGCGGCTTTGGTTCCTTGACCGGCTCCGGAGGGCTGCCCTCCATGATCGGCTTCTGCCGATAACGGCGGTACACCTTCCCGTCCTTCAGCAAATCGTATTCTTCAAGCTGAACCGTTCCAGTGTTGAAGACTTCCTGCGACCATGTCAGCGGGTTTGCCATGATCGTGAGACTGAACTCAGAGAAATCCACTTTGTTTTCGTTCTTGTACTCACTTGCAGAGACGCGAGCGAACAACAGTGTCCGCGGCGTCCAACGCCGACCGCGAATCACCACCGTATCACTGTTGACGGCCAGCAAATGAGTCTGAATCCATGCGGGGTCTTTTGCCAGATTCACCGCAATCGAATAATCGACTGTGGGAATCTGCCTCATGATCCCCAGCATGGTTTCTCCGGCAGTGTTGACGTTCGGTCTGCCTTTCCAGTCGCGATCGGCAGGAATCTCGATCGAACCACTGTCAAAAGTGATCACCGGAACGCGCTGCAAAGGGTTGCGATTCTCTTCGGTGATTTTGAATGGGATCCAGTCCAGCTCCAAATCCCAGATCAGCCGCGATTCATGCTTGAAATGAATCTTTTTCAGAAAGAACCCCGGATCCGTTTCGCTCTCTTCGCCATGCCGTGGGATCGGTCGGAGTGTTCGAAGCTTTGTCCAGGACATTCGCACATCCGTCTTCACCTTCAGGCGCGTGCGGAGATTGTTTGACTGGACCTCAGCGTCGTCGTCTCCTTCTTCGTCATACCACTTGTGTTTGACAATTCTGGCCATCAGAACTTCTTTCCTCGTGCATTGTTGCGATTTCCTTCACGCAAATGCCGCTCGATGTCGCTGAGATGCCCGTTGGCTTCGTCCTGTGCCTTTAACGCTCGATCTTCCTTGCTGAGCTGTCCTCGCAACAGCTGTGCTGCCAACGTTTGTCCCTCCGCGGTTCGGACGCCGATTGCTTTGTTTTCTGCCGCTTTGTTGGCAGCTGCGATCGCAGTGTCGGAACCGTCCTTCTGGACTCTGCCAACAGTGTCCTTGATCTGAGTATCCGCTTCTCCAACCTTTTGCGAGGCGTCTGCAAGCATGGCATCAAAGTTGTTCGCGAGCTGACCTCCCAATTGTTCTGTTTGAGCCGTCAACTGGCGTTCCAGATCGGTCATGGCACGATCAGGGATGTTTGGAAGTTCTGCGACTGTTGCCTTGAACCCATCGAGCAACGGTACAAAGGCAAACTGGAGCTCGGTCGTGCCTCCACTCGCAATGTAGTCCCAAATCGCGGCCATCGCTGAGCCGATGTTGATGGCCATGTTCCGGAACACCGTCATCACAACGTTTCCGGCGTCCGTGAACACCTGCGACCAGTTTTCACCAAACCAGCTGAGGTAGGCAGGAATTGTTGTTCCGAAAAAGTAAACGATATCGTTGAAGAATGTGATGGCACCCAGTTGGGCGGTCGCCCATGCAAACTTCCCGATCGTCACCAGATTTCCGAAAAACCATGCAACCGCAGTGGATGCATAAATGATCGGTCCACGGAATGCTGTGAATCCATCACGAAGACTCTGCGTGAATGAGACCATCGCCGTTCCGAACGGATGCAGGATTTCCAGAGCGATTCCCATGACATCGCCGAGAGCCTGGCTGATGTTGTTTTTCATCTGGGCCAGTTTTCCGCCGGTGGTGTTGGCCATGGCAGCCAGAGAGCCAGCGTAGATTCCGTGCCCTTCAGTCATGTGGGCCAGAGCGGAGTCCATCTCAGCAATTCCGATTTTGCCATCGGAAATCATGCCCTTGAGTTCGGCTCCGCTTCTGCCGGTAGCGGCCTCCAGTGCGTGGTAAATGTCAATACCGCGTTCCGCCAGCTGATTAATCTTGTCCTGTCCGAATGATCCCGTAGAAGCACCCTGCTGATAGATGCGAGCCAGATCGTTCAGGTCCGTGCTTGTTGCCGCTGCGACTGTGGCAAGCTGATTTGTTTTGCCGGCCAAATCCTGAGCGGAAATACCCGCCTTAAACAATAGGGTTCTTCACGGGATTTAGTGGCTAACATTTTGAGGGATCAAATCGAGTTTTCCGCAGAAGAAGAGGATTCGAGTACGGTAGTTCTGGAAGGACCTGAAGCCTCGGGCGTTGTACTTGATGGCCTGGATGCGGCTGTTGAAACCTTCGGCGTTTGAGTTGGTGATGCGGTGGCGGAACCATGACAGGATATTGTCGAGTCGGTTTTTGAGCATCCTTGCGACTTTCTTCATGGGCTCCAGTCGTGAACGAATGGCCCAGTTATACCAGTGGTCGAAGAACTCTCGGCCGGCGATCGCATCGGACTCAGCCCAGAACCAGCGGAAGTAGTCTTTGATGCCCCAGGCCCGGTTGGTTCGTAGCTGTTGTTTCTGCAGAGCATTCAGTTCTTCCTGGCGTTCTTCATCCAGCTTTTCCGCGTTGAAAAGGAAGTGATAACGCATGCCCTTGAGACGATCATCGCCCTCCTTCATCAGTTCGCGATGTTCTTCACGCCGCACCTTATCGACGCCTTCATTGAGATGCTTTGAGATGTGAAAGCGATCGAACACGATCTCGGCCTGAGGAGCATGAGTTGCCACGCTGTTTTCGTACGCCTGCCACATGTCGATCGATACTGCCGCGATGTGAGACTTCTGCTCGTCGGTCAAAGAATCCCAGAGAATTTCCGCAGATTCCTCGGTTCGACCTTCGGCCACTTCGATCACTCGAGAGGCCTTCGGATCGGTCATCACGGAAATGTAATCCTGTCCCTGGCCAAAGCTCTTTTCGTCAATGCCGACGTAACGAATACCTTCCAGGTTTCGCTTCTCAAGGCCACGCTCGACTGCGCGCTTCATGATCTCATGAGCCGCACTCCAACTCAGCCCCAGCAGCAGTGCTCCAGCCTTAACGCTGCCAGCACACTGCAGCACGTCAATCGCGAATGCCTCGAACATCAGTGTGAATCGCGAATGCTTCTCGCCCCAGGGAACAGAGATCGTTTTCACGCCACACTTCGAACAGTTCACTCGCGGAATCCGAGCCTTCAGAACCGTCTCAAACTGCATCGTGTCGAGATGCCGCCAAGTCCTCTCCGGGGCATGATCTTTCAGGCCACATTCCGCCTTGCAGTCTGGACATATGCCACCGCGGCCACGATATTCGAGGTCAATCGTTACCGATTTGGCTTCTACGTTCAGCTCAACACTCGTGACGTCCCACGTCTTGTCCAAACCCAACAATAACCGATAATGGGATTTCAACGTCTCCATGCTCAGACCCCTTTCTGAGCCCAATTCTCGCATCCACAAAATCCCCGTCAATTCAACTG
>JAEUIH010000010.1:0-67996 GCA_016795105.1 Planctomyces sp. | reverse complement strand
GTAGTTCTGGAAGGACCTGAAGCCTCGGGCGTTGTACTTGATGGCCTGGATGCGGCTGTTGAAACCTTCGGCGTTTGCGGGTGATGATCGTGGCTGGCATTTGTTGTCGGTTTTTGCCCGAATTGGAAGGCTGGCAGGGAGAGACATTCAGCGAATTGGATTGTCGGCCACGGTGGGCAATCCTCAGAAGATGCTGGAGTGGTTGTCCTCTGGATCGCAACGATCGCAGGCAGTTGTTCGACCATCGGAAACCGATTCCAAAAAGCCGGATGTGCAACTCGACTTTGTAGGGTCGCTTGCCAACGCCGCCAAAGTCATCAGCCTCTTGCATCGAGGTGAAAAGCGACTCGTGTTTTGCGACAGTCGATCACGAGTCGAGGAATTGGCTGTTTTGCTTCGCAAGTATGGAATCGACACATTTGTTTCGCATAGTTCGCTCGGGATTGATGAACGGCGACAGGCAGAGGAAGCGTTCGCCCAGAGACAGAATTGTGTCATTGTTGCGACGAGTTCGCTTGAACTGGGACTGGATGTCGGTGACCTCGACCGAGTCATTCAGATTGATGCTCCGGGTACTGTTTCTTCATTTCTACAACGCATGGGACGCACAGGACGGCGATCCAACACGACTCGCAACTGCCTGTTTCTTGCAACAAGCGACGAAGGATTGTTAAGAGCTGCGGCTTTGATTGAGCTATGGCAACGAGGCTACGTCGAGCCGGTACAAGCTCCGCCGTGTCCGTATCACATCCTCGCCCAGCAATTGATGGCACTGATCCTTCAAGAAGGAGGCATCGGTCAGTCGCAGTGGTTCCAATGGGTCCAGAGTGTGCCTGGCTTTACTGACATGGCCGCCGAACGTATTGCCGCACTGGTCGAGTACATGATCGCAAAAGGCATTCTTTGGAGCGACGACGGTAAAGCAAGGTTTATCATCTGGTACGTCCATTCGAATCGAATGGGGTGCCCGGGATAATGACAAATGGCCGTTCGAAAATCTTGATCCCCATGACAATGAATTTGCTCGTCAGTTTAAAGAACTCGTTCTGGGGTTTGTGGTCTTCAACCCGCACCTATCGTTGACTCTGAACTGGTTCGGTAAACAAACGAAATGGAAGGCGACAGATGCGAAATGGAACAAGTGGAAGCCCCACAAACCGACGTCATCGCACTGGTATGACCTAGCACACCTGGAGCGGCTGATTGGTGCCTACGTCACCCATGATCGCGACCACAACACCGACAGGTTGGTGTCTGATCTGGTTGCGGAATTCGACGGCCTGAGCGGCAGCCAGAATAGACGCAAGGTACTCGAAGATGCTGGCTGCCATCGGGTAAAACTGTCGGAGTTTGTGGTGGCGGGTCGGCTGGACTCGGTACGTATTGCGAGACTACTCATGGCCATGCAGAGGCATACGAGGCCCGTGAAAGCTCCGAGGCTCGGCATCATTGGTGAAGATCACCTACGTCTGCGGCTTCTGGAAATGGGTGTCGTACCCGAGTCGTTTCAATACTCGCGAAGAATATCGAAGGACGGCATGCCGTGGGTGCTGGAAGCTGCTTTCGGCTGGAAGGGCGACGAATCGAGTGATTGGAGGACCATCATATCGGGCGCGAACTGTAGCGCCGCGATCAAGATGCCGTTTCGTTCGTTCGGTGCGACGGGACAAGGACTAGAGGCAGCACTATCGGACATGAGAGCCAGCGCATACGAGCCGATTGTGTTCGTCCTGCACCTGTCCCACCCGCGAGTTGAATACACGGACAGGGGTAAATCATCGCTTGTGGTTGCCGCGAAAAAGCAAGGTTAATCGCAATCACCGTATCTTCTGTTCTTTACATTTTCAGGAATCAAACAAATGAACATCGACGCATCGGACATTCTGGCTGTCACTACCCAAGTAACAAAGAAGTGGACAAAAGCGCGTAAGGCAGAAGAACGCGGTAGCCGGTCGCGGTACTCGCGTGAGAACATCTACAGCGACCGGGTGGACTTCACGGAAGTTGCCGATTCAATCATTCAAGCGGGCTACGTGCACGCCAGCGGAGGCGGTTTGCATACGGTGTCGATGAGGCAAATGTACTACGCTTGTCGCGAACCGTTCCGGGAAAAAACGGGGCGTGAAATTGAGTCCGCCTACTTCTCGCAGACGTTGCTGCGGCAGTTTCTAAATCGCAATCCAGAGTTGACGAGGAATTGGAAGATCACAGCTGATCCGCGCGGCACGCTCACGATACCGAACGCAGCCTACGAAGTGAGGATACCGTGCGGGACGCTTGCTATTGAATCGCACTTGAGCGACGCCAGCACGCCTATCGATCCGATGGACGTCTCGTTAATGCTACCGAGGCAATGGCCTTCTTTAGCGGAAAGGGTGCGCTATCAGGGTGTTTTGTATATCGAGAAGGAAGGATTCGAACCGCTCCTGCATGAAGCCAAGATCGCCGAAAAGTACGACCTCGCAATCCTATCGTGCAAGGGACAATCCGTTGTTGCGGCGCGGCAATTCGTCGATCACGTTTGTCGAGTAGACGGCGGCGTCCCGCTATTTGTGGTTCACGACTTTGACAAAAGCGGGTTCGAAATCTCTAAGCGACTGACGAGCGTATCGGACTGGGCCGAAGTGCAAGACCGCGTTGCGTACAGATTCGAGAATGAAATCAATGTCATTGATTTGGGTTTGCGCCTTGCTGACATACAGAAATACAACCTGGCCAGCGAGCGTTGCGAATTTAAAGGCCGTAACGATTGGAACGCAGACAAATTCTGCTGGCCTGAGGAAGAGGCGTTTCTTCGTTCGGATAGGCGCGTGGAGCTGAATGCGTTTACGTCGCCTCAATTCATCGAATGGCTTGAATCCCACCTGCAGAAGCATCTCTCGACTCGACTGATACCGGATGATGAAACGCTAGAGGCTGCCTACCGCCGAGCGATTGTTATTTCAGAGATCAACACAGCCATTGAGGCAGCGACGGAAGCAGCAATCAACCACGCGACTGAAGCAAAAGTGCCCAAGACATTGCGTCGAATGCTCAAGTTGAAGATGAAGGATTCGACTGCCGCGTGGGATAAAGCGATTTATGAACTGGCTAGAAATATGAGGTGTTCGGACAATGACAAATGAACCACGAATGAATCACAGGTTCATTCTGCCGGAGTCATTCGACCCTTCCGATTCGCTGCCGCCGAAGTTGCATCGATACTGTGATGATGCGAGATATTTCGTGGCGACGGTACTCACTAAGATTTCCAGGGGTCAGGTCGATGAAGACGGCAACGTGCGGCTGGCGGCAAAATACCTCAGAAACATCATGAACTTCCGGAACTACCGCCACGTCATTGATGCGTTGCTCGAAGCTGATATCGTTGAACGCGGAAGTTACCTGATAGGAGTGAAGTCGTTCGGTTACCGTTTGTCTGAGCGTTTCGTCAACGATCGTCACGTTCGTGTCGCCCCGACGGATAGGAGACTGATCCAAAGGCTCGAAGCGTACTACGCCGAGCACGAGAGAAATCGTCGATCTCAAATGAAGCCTGTACACAAAGCACTGGAACGTCATCAGCGGCGGCTGTCGATCGACCGAGACCACGCCTCTGAAATCCTCCAGAAACTTCCACCTGGGTCGAACCCGTGGGATACGCAGAACGTGCTGATTTGCGACATCGACAACAGGAATTTTCATCTGAGCATCGGAACATACGGACGCGTAAGCAACAACATAACAAGTCTCAAACGGGAACTTCGACATGCGCTTCGGCTCAGGAAAGACCCGCTTTGCAACGCAGATGTTCGCTGTTGTCAGCCAGCACTTCTCGGACAACTCGCACACGAGGCAACAAGGAAGCACGGAAAGACCGGGGGGGTATGTAATTATGATGTGCAAATTGGGGCAGACATCGATAGTTTCATTGAGTTGGTTCAAAGCGGTGGGTTCTACGAATTTCTGGTGGTGAATCTGAAAAACCGGTCATGTCCGGTTTTCACACGCGACGACGCGAAGAAACGTTTCCTGACGGACGTTTTGGCGAAGCGTGGCACTTATCGGAGCGCCGTCGAGGACGTGTTCCGCGAGCATTTCCCGACAGTTTACAACTTCATCCGTAGCGTAAACCGAGATGGAGCCGAGCACGCAAACCTGATTCGGCTGCTCCAACGGGCTGAAAGTGATCTCGTAATCCACACCGTAGCGGCAGATCTGGTTGTTAGCCGGCCAGAAATGTTCTTCATGACATTGCACGATTCAATCTTCGCGACGGAGCGAGATCTTCCATTCGTGGCCGAGGCGTTCGAAGCAGCATTCAAGCGTAGGGGCTACAGCATGTCATTAAAGCTGGGGTGAGAACCTGGCGGAAATGTGTTGTTAATCATCCTTAGGATTCGTTGCCGAATGCCAGCGGATCCCGTTTTGGAAGGCAACTAAAGGACCGCACGGACGATTCGGACACACGACAAAGAGTTGGGAGATCACCGGAAATATTCCCGGGAAGACTCTTGCCAACGTATTGCCGGAATGGGATAGTTATCCCACTATGGCAACACCGAAGAGAAAAGAACCTCCAACAATGTCTGACGTTCTCCGAGAGACCATTCGCAAGTCGGGAATCCCGCTGCTTACTTTATCCAGAGCCGCTGGTGTGGAGCGTGCCTCGATCCGCCGATTCCTCAGTGGAGAACAAAGCCTGAGGCTCGACTGTGCTGACAAGCTCGCTGCTCATTTCGGTTTGGTGCTGGTGAGAGATGAGGACGAGTGATGGGCGATCAGGACGGATTTCTGAGGGGAAATCTGGCTTTGGCTCGTCAACCACTCGACAAATATGTGTTCCCTCGCGCGGGCGCGCGGGAAGGTTACCAAAGATGAGATGCAACGTCGAGCCTGGCGGTGATCTGGTGCTTGTGGTCAGAGGTTGAAGGAAGAAGGGGCTTGAAGTGGGAACTGTTTTCAGGAAAACCGTGACTCGACCCATGCCAAAGAACGCCGAGCTCTTCACGAAGCAGGGTGAGCAGTACGCACGCTGGAAGCCCTCCAGAGGCCGTGTACGCACAGCTCGGGTGACAATCGGAAAAGACGGCTTGCCACGCATCGTCGACACAGCAGGGACGTTCACAGCGCGGTATCGAGATGGAGAGGGCATCGTCCGCGAAGTCGCAACAGGATGCCGGGATGAAATGGCGGCGCGGGCCGTACTTGGCGAGTTGGAGCGGCGGGCAGAACTGGTCTTGGCGAAGATCATTTCGCCGGCTGAGGACAAAATCGCGAATCAGCAGGACGTGCCGTTCCTGACTCACGTCGAGCACTTCGTGTGCCGCCGAACGAAACGCGCACCAAACGGTGTGACTCAGATGGGACAGAACAATACTCGTGCTCGTCTGACCCGACTTGCAAAAGAATGCGGGTTTCGAGTCCTCTCGGACCTTCAAAGTGAAGCACTTGACCGCTGGATGCGCGAGCAGCTGGCAGGCACAATGTCCCCTGCGAATATCAACGAATTTCGCAACGAATTGATCATTTTCGCGAATTGGTGCGTTCGCAACAGGCGGATGTTGGTGAACCCGTTCAACGATGTGCCAAAACTGGACGCAAGTGCGCATCCCCGACGTAAGCGGCGGTCGCTGACTGAACAGGAGTTGCTGAAGCTGCTGCGAGTTGCTCGGTGGCGTCCAATCGCTGAATTCGGCCGGCAACCGATCTCAGCGGAGAAACCACCGGAGAAATCCTCTCCCGATCCCTCTACCGGGAAGAAACGCAAGAAGTGGACTTACGCTGCCTTAACGTTGGACGACCTCGACGCAGCGGTTGAGCGTGGTCGTGAGCGTCTGAAGAACAGTCCTGACCACATCGCGAAACTGGATCGACTTGGCCGAGAACGGGCTTTGATTTTCAAGACTCTCGTTCTCACTGGACTCCGCAAAGGTGAGTTGGCGGCCGTAACTGTCGGACATCTGGACCTTGACGGTCCGATACCCGTGATCAATATGAACTCCGATGAGACGAAGAATCGCCAGCGAGCCGCTATTCCGCTCCGGGCTGATCTGGCCGATGACCTGCGGAGATGGCGCGAAACGCTCAGGAATGAACGTCAGGGGTTTACCGACACGGATGGTGAGCGAATCGCACTCAGGTTTCAACGCGACGCTGAGGCCCCTCTGCCGCTCGATACGCCTCTGTTTACCGTCCCGGCCGGTTTGGTTCGCATTCTCGACCGCGACCTCGTAGCAGCTGGCATCCCGAAGCGTGACGAGCGGGGCTGGACGATCGACGTACACGCTCTGCGACACTCGTTCGGAACTCTGCTTTCGAAAGGTGGTGTTGCTCCGCGGACCGCACAGGCCGCCATGAGGCACAGCGACATCGGGTTGACTATGAACGTTTACACAGACCCTCGGCTGCTCGACATCGAGGGAGCATTGGACGCTCTGCCATCGTTGCCACTGATCGACGATCCCAGTCCACAGCGCGAACTCATGAAGGCGACTGGCACTGAAGGGAGGCGTTCAGATTTCGTTGCACCAGATGTTGCACCAACTTCTGACGTTTCGAGTCAAAACATGGCATTTGCTGACACTTCAGCGAGGATCGCAGCTGTTGGTGACCCAGCTCTGCAGAATGCTGAAAACCTCGAAATATCCAGCAAAAAAGCCTTGTTTGCTGGGTTTGCAAACAAGGCTTCTGAAATCGGGGTGACAGGATTTGAACCTGCGGCCTCTACGTCCCGAACGTAGCGCTCTAGCCAAGCTGAGCTACACCCCGTGTTGGATTTGAAACGAGTACTGGTTTTTTGTGGTACCGTTCTCAAAAGCGGAGGATTGTAGCAGGGGGTTGGGTTCCGTCAACGAGTTTCCACGTTTGGGATCTGGATCGGAATTTTCTGAATTTCAGTGGGTACATCGTATGGGCGACTCGTTTTTCGAAATTCGGGTGGTTTGAATTCGGGTTTGTTTTGTCCTTCCTGGCGTTTGCCTGTTTCCGGAGCTGTTTCATGACTCGCATGTTGCGTCTTGCTTCTCTGTCTGCAGCGTTTCCTGCGACTCTTCAGCTTCGCCCGGTACAGCTCGTATTGATCGTCCTGGCACTCCTTGTCATCAAGCGATCGGACGCCGCGATTCCGCCGTCATTGTGTGGGATGGTGCAGGAACCCGTTCGGACTGTTTGGATTGGGACCGGTCGAAATCCGCTCAGCAAGGGGATCTACGTTTGTACGCTCAATCCGCAGAACGGAAAACTGTCTCCTCCGGTCATTGCCGCTGAAGCAGATGGGCCGGGGTGGGTGACGATGCATCCGAACGGGGCAACTCTTTATGCCGGGGCAAACGTGGATGGCAAGCCATCGATTGTTGCATACCGGGTCATTCGGCCGGAACAGGTCACTGCCGAGCAATTGCCTCAACTGCAGTTCCTGAACTCAGTTGAAGTTGGCGATGGCGGAGCGACTCATCTGAACGTAGATGCCACGGGCCGTATGCTGGTGTCGGCTCAATACGGAGGCGGCTCGGTGGCGGCGTTTGCTCTCAATGCCGATGGCTCACTCCGCGAACGAACTCAACTGGTCGATCATGAAGGAGGATCTCGGACAGTTCCTGGACGTCAGGACGGGTCGCATGCTCACTGGGCGGGATTTTCTCCCGACAATCGTTTCGTTCTGGTCCCGGACCTTGGGCTCGACAAAGTCGTGGTGTACTCTGCCAAACCTGAAACCGCGACTCTCGTGGCAAACGGAGCCGGTACAGTTCCTGCAGGCGGGGGGCCTCGACACATGAAGTTCGATCCAACCGGACGGTTTGCATGGGTATTGAACGAACTGTCGCTCACGATCACCACATTTGCGTGGGATGCGGATCAGGGAACATTGACGCCGATTGAAACAGTGCCAACAGTCCCGGATGCAGAGAAAGCAAAGGAGAAGGCGGTGAGTGCCTCGGAGATCCGAGTTCATCCGTCGGGCAAGTTTGTCTATTCAGCGAATCGCGGACACGACACAATTTCTGCGTTTCGAGTCGATTCAGCATCCGGCCGTCTTTCTCTGATTGAACGGGAAAACGCCCGCGCGGCAACTCCTCGAAACTTTAACCTCGATCCCTCCGGACGCTGGTTGTTGGTTGCCGGTCAGGATTCTCATACACTCGGTGTATTTGAAGTCGATCAGACATCCGGTGAGCTGACATGGGCGGGGTCGAGCGTGTTTGCACCGGCTGCAATCTGTGTTCTCATCGAATAATGCCAATTTACGAACTCCCACGAAACTGCAAACTCTACGCAGTCACGAAAGTCAAACAGATATGAGCGAACTGATTACCTATCGACCTGACGCCGCGATGAAACTTGTCCCGGATGGACGCCTCGAGTCACTGCGAGGAGCTCTCGATGCGGCTCGCAACGAAGTGCTCAACGATGTCGATCTTTGGCAGAGTGGAGGTAGTGTTCCGGTCGAGAAGCAGCCGCTGGATGCTGGTTTTATACAGTGGCCGGAAGAACTTCTGGATGATCTGAAGCGGAACGGAGCGGACAGTCTTGTTGCCAGGATTGAAGCGTGTGCTGCCCGAATTCGTTCGTCGGCGGATTCAGTGGTTGTCCTGGGAATTGGTGGTTCTTATATGGGAATGAGGGCCATGTTTGAGGCTCTCAAACCACCATTTCACAATGAGATGAATCGCGAAGAACGCAATGGAATTCCTCGAATCTATTTTGACGGCTGGAATGTCGATTCTGATCATCAACGGACTCTGCTTGAGCTGCTGGATCGCCGAGCAGCGACGGCTGGCAGTTCGGGCGGACCGGATGGACGAACCGCATTGGTCGTCATCAGCAAGTCGGGGGGCACTTTGGAAACGGCAGCCGCGTTTCGAACGTTTCGCGAGATGATTGAACGTCGGTTTCCGTCTGAGTCAACAAAGCTGATTGTCCCTGTCACCGGTGATTCCGGTCGTCTGCGAAAATTGTCGAACGCAGCGGGGTACCAGGACATCTTTTCGATTCCTGACGGGATTGGCGGCCGCTTTTCTGTGCTGACTTCCGTGGGGCTGTTGCCTGCGGCGATCGCGGGGCTGAATATTCGAGCCCTGCTTCAGGGAGCTGCGGATTTGACGGCCGATTTTCGGCGCTCATCATTCGGGAAGAATGTTGTGCTGGATTACACGGCCGTGAGTCATCTCTTTGAAGTTGACTATGGTATGAACCAGAGAATTCTGTCAACCTGGGGTTGCAAGCTGGAAGCCGTCGGGCTCTGGTACGATCAACTCCTGTCTGAAAGTCTCGGCAAACACGAACGCGGAGCAACTCCAATCACGGTCGTGAATACTCGTGACCTGCACAGCCGAGGACAACAACATCAGGAAGGTCGACGTGACAAGCTGATTACCAATCTGCTGCCCGGAACTGCTCGGCAATTGCCGCTGACGATCCCTTCACACCATCTGGATCACGATCAGCTGAATGTGCTCGCCGGTTGCCCGCTGCCAAAGATCCTGCAGGCTGCCATTGACGGGACCAATCAGGCGTATGCTGACGATCGCCGCCCAACGACAGATCTCCATTTGCCGGCGATCACCGAACATTCCATCGGTCAGCTGTTCCAGATGCTGATGCTGGCAACAGTCGTCGAAGGTCGACTTGTGAGCACCAATCCGTACGGTCAGCCGGGTGTTGAAGCGTATAAGAAGAACATGCAGGCAAATCTGGGGTTGTAGGGGGAACTTTGGTAAGCTTGACCGTGGGATCACTGTGAATCGCGTGCCACTCGCAATCGATTACGAGCACGAGCGCGAAAATGGCAGAGGGGGCGTCCAGCAGATTTCGGGAGGCGAGCGGATTGTGAAGCGAGGCACAGGCAGGGCTGTGTTTTGAATCATGAAATTACGTTAAGACCGGAGGACTGGCACATCGTCAGCCGTGGTCGTCAGGCCCCGGTGACGGCCACAAAAACGCTGCAACAAGGCCCTGCGGGCCGACACATCAACACCCGGTGGTTCGGTATGCGATACGCAGCTCAGTCGCAATGTGTCAGCCCTCCGGGCTTTTGGCTGCAAATTGGCTCGTCAACCCGTGGCTTACGCCACGGGCTCACGATGTGTCGGCCCGCTGGGCCTGAATCGCAGCCATGGCTGCGTTTTGAATCAAGAAATTGCGTTAAGCCCGGAGGGCTTGCACATCGTCAGCAGGGGTTGCCTGGATTCGTCATCACGACGGAGCGTGGTGAGTACTTTGGGTTTTGGAATTGAGCCAGCGGGTGAGGTCGGTGATGATGTGGTTTCGGTCGCGGTCGAATTCCAGAGTATGGCAGGCGTGGGGGTAGAGTTCTGCGGTCAGGGATGTCTGGCAGAGGCGGGTGAGCAGGGCGAGGGTTTTCTGGTTGTCGATGATCTTGTCCTTCCCTGCAAGCATGACCAGTGTTGGGCATGTGATACCGGTTTGCGAGCCGCTGAGAGTTCGGTGCAGATCGATGCCGGCATTCATGAATCCGCTGGTGACCGTGTGAATCGTAAGCGGATCATCGGCGATGAACTTCTGAGCCGCAGGATCGTCGGTAAACAGAGCCGGGTCGCGAAGCGGGATCGGAACGGGTTTGCGACGGATTTCAAAGTCTCGAGCAACCTGCAGCTGGAATCGTTGAAAGAGTGTTGGTCGGAGGAAGGGTTCAAGGCCGGGGTACAGAAGTGCAAGCTGACTGCAGTCGGCCGGGTGTTTTGCTGCAAGGGCAGCCATGATTTTTCCGCCCCAGCTGATCCCCATCAACACGACAGGCAGCTGTCGTCCCGGATGATCATCGCGTGCAATCTGAATCAGTTGGCGCACATCATTGATCAGACGGTCGCCATGCGGCGCATGACCGCGATCCTCGGAATTCAATCCCGATCCGCGCCGGTCAGCAAAATAGACCTCGAAGCCCTGCGCCGCCAGCAGTTCACTCGAATACTGGTACCAGCCCGAATGACTCTGGATTCCATGAGCCGCGACAAGAATCGCTCTCGGAGAATGGCTCTGCAAAGAACCCGCAGGCAAAGAATCAGCCGGTGAAGAATCAGCCGGTGCTATTGCTTTCCAGTGTCGGAACTGAATTGGGTAGCCATCCGAGGTGGTATAAGAGCGGATGGCTTCGCCGGAGAGACTTTTCATCGTGGGACCACTTCTTCCAGTGCTCGACACCATGCGCCATACGCACCTGCTCCGAACAGTACAAAGCGAACGAGAGTGGGAGCTTTGTGCCAGCGGATGAAGTCAATTGTCGTTTTCAGGGAGTTACTGGCGGCGAGATCCATTGGGTAGCCATATGCACCAGCGCTGAGTGCTGGAAACGCGATGCTTTGGCATTTGTTTTCGATGGCCAGCTTCAGGCACGTTCGAAATGCGGACGCGAGAAGAGCAGGTTCTCCCGATTTCCCACCTTTCCAGACGGGGCCCACCGCATGGAAGACGTATTTGGCGTTTAAAGCACCGGCAGAAGTCACCACAGCACTGCCGACTGGGCAGCCGTTGGGGTACTTTTCGGCGGTTTCCTGCATCAATGCGGGACCGCCGACGCGATGGATCGCGCCATCCACGCCTGAACCGCCAGCGAGCTCTGAATTAGCTGCGTTGACGATCGCGTCGACCTGTTGTTGAGTAATATCACCTTCAATGAGCTCGACAGAGCACTGAGCAATCCGGACCTGCATAGTTGTTGGTTTCGCGAGACAAATATCATCATCGGGAATGTGCCAGGTTGGTGCCTGGCGACTTGAAGCGGGATCTCATATAAAGTCGCCCGCGGCGACAAGTCGCGACTGGCCGGAAAATGATGATCGACCCGAAAACGATCCTTGTGGGAGACAGACTTCGTCATGGCGAACCCTTTGACGGTGGGCGTTCCGAAGGAGGCAGATCCTGCGGAGCAGCGAGTAGCCCTGGTTCCTGCGTCGGTGACAGCGCTCAAAAAATCGGGGATGAACGTAATTGTTCAGGCCGGAGCAGGACTGGCAGCTGGATTTCCAGATGCTCAATATGAAGAAAAGGGGGCTCGGATCGTTGCTGATCGAGCGGAGGTCTTTTCTTCGAGCGACATTATTCTTCAGGTGCGGTCGCTGGGTGCCTGTGGAGAGACCGGTACAGAAGACAGCAAGCTGCTGCGGAGATCTCAGCTGCTGATTGCCGGCTGTGAACCATTGTGGTGTCCGGGGCCTCTGCGGAAGGCGGCAGAAACCGGTGCGACGATCTTTGCACTGGAACTGGTTCCCCGGATTACTCGTGCACAGAGCATGGACATACTTTCGTCGATGGCAACGGTTGCCGGGTATCGGGCTGTGCTGATGGCTGCGTCTGCGGCGCCTCGAATGTTCCCCATGATGATGACCGCTGCCGGAACGCTCAAACCGGCACGCGTGCTGGTGATTGGTGCGGGCGTTGCGGGCCTGCAGGCGATTGCATCTTCGAAGAGGCTTGGCGCCGTCGTCTTTGGTTACGACATACGACCAGCTGTCAAAGAACAGGTAGAGAGTCTCGGGGCGAAGTTCGTTGAACTGGATGTTAAGACAGAATCCGGCGAAGGTCAGGGCGGCTATGCCAAACAGATGAGTGACGAATTCTACCGCCAACAGCAGGAGGCTTTGCTGAAGGTGATAGCCGGGGTGGATATCGTTATCACGACCGCTGCAATTCCTGGACGGAAAGCGCCTGTGCTTGTGACTCGGGCAATGGCAGAAGCCATGGCGCCGGGATCGGTGATTGTTGATATTGCTGCGGAACGTGGTGGCAACTGCGAATTGACACAAGCCGGCAGCACGATCGTGCACCAGGGAGTGACAATCCTTGGCCCGATGAATCTGGCATCGACAGTTCCGGTCCACGCCAGCGAGATGTTCAGTAAGAACATCACGACGTTTCTCCAGTTGATCGTCAAAGGTGGAGAAATGAAAATCGACACGACCGACGAAATTATCAGGGAAACTCTGGTCGCACGCGATGGCAGTATTGTTCATCCGAAAGTGCTGGAACTCATTGGTGCAGGGGGACTGACATGAATGCAACCTCAATGCTCAATTCGTGGCTGACATTCGCTCAGGCAGGCGAAAAGGCGGCAGACGTGATTGCAGACGCAACCGATAAAATCGCAGAGGTGGCTGCTCAGGCCGAAGCGGCTTCGGGTGGCAGCAGTCAGTTGATGCTGCTGTTGACGATTTTCGTCCTCGCCGTTTTTGTCGGTGTGGAGATCATCGCAAAGATTCCACCGACACTTCATACGCCACTCATGTCGGGGTCAAATGCAATTTCCGGGATTACCGTGCTGGGTGCAATTCTGGTTTCGGGTGACGGAAGCGGATGGCTGGCAAGTGGACTGGGACTGATTGGTGTCGTCCTTGCCACGATCAACGTTGTTGGCGGATTTGTGGTCACGAATCGAATGCTGGCAATGTTCAAATCAAAGAAGTGACGGGTTCTCGCGTTCTTTGTGTCAGATGTGAACCGTTCATTAACTCAGCGTGGAAACTATCCTGTGAGCATCGCGATCATTGACATCTGTTACCTGGTCTCTGCAGTTCTGTTCATTCTTGGGCTGAAGGGGATGACCAGACCGCGCACAGCCGTTCGAGGGAACCTGCTGGGCGCAATTGGAATGCTTCTGGCGATGGTTGCCACCCTGCTGCATCGAGATGTACTCAGCTGGACGTGGATACTTGCAGCAATTGCAGTGGGATCGGTGATTGGTACCGTGCTCGCGTTGCGAGTCCAGATGACCGCCATGCCTCAGCTTGTGGCGCTGTTGAATGGTTTGGGTGGAGCAGCATCGGTACTTGTTGCCGGTGCATATCTGGGAGGCCGACAATTTGACGCAGCATTGAAAGCAAAACTGGCAATCGCTGATGTACTGACGGCAACCGCGGCATCTGGATTAATCGGAGGAATTACGCTGACTGGAAGCCTTGTGGCCTGGGCGAAGCTTGAGGAATTGAAGTGGGTTCGAGACTTCAATAAGCCCTGGAAGAATCTCGCCAACATCGGCCTCACTGCCTCAGCGCTGGGCCTTTGCCTGTTGATGGTCCTGAATCCAGGGCATGCCAACCTCTGGTTCTGGTTGATGACGCTGCTTTCGCTGGCACTTGGCATCCTGCTGGTGATTTCGATCGGCGGGGCCGACATGCCGGTTGTGATCGCACTTCTGAATTCTTACTCCGGGCTGGCGGCCGCTGCCACAGGGTTTGTGATCAACAATAACCTGTTGATTATCGCCGGATCACTTGTGGGAGCGTCGGGCGTCATCCTGACGAAAATTATGTGCGATGCAATGAACAGGTCGCTTTGGGCGGTGTTATTCGGGACTCTTCAGGCGAAAGGGTCGTCAGCGTCGGCCGATGAAGTTTATGCCAACGTCAAATCAACCTCATCGGAAGAGGTCGCAATGATGCTGGAAGTTGCTCAGAAGGTACTCATCATTCCAGGCTATGGTATGGCGGTTTCTCAGGCTCAACATGCCGTCCGAGACCTCACAAATCTGCTGGTCTCTCGAGGCATCGAGGTGGAATTTGGGATCCATCCGGTTGCTGGCCGAATGCCGGGGCATATGAACGTGCTGCTCGCTGAAGCAGACATTCCTTATGAACGTCTGAAGGAAATGGACGAAGTCAACGCGACGATGGACCAGGTCGATGTGGCGATTGTGCTGGGAGCCAACGATGTGGTGAACCCGGTTGCTCGCACAGATCCAAACAGCCCGATTGCCGGGATGCCGATTATTGATGTCGATAAGGCGAGATCGGTGATCAACGTAAAACGCAGTTTGAGTCCTGGCTTTGCCGGGATTCCCAATCCTCTGTTTGCCATGGACCATTCGTTGATGCTGTTTGCCGACGGTAAGAAGGCCATCGTGGAAATCGTGAAGGCGCTTCAGGAAGGCTGATCGATGGAAGGCGGCATAGGTTCTCAGTTGATCGTTGCCGTGGATGTCGGCAATACTCGAATCAAGTTCGGCATCTTTCGCGACAATGGAACGTCTCTGCCGACAGCCGAACAGATTACAGCCTGTGTGGCCGCTCAGGATGGATCACCGCAGGATGAATTGAGTCGCTGGCTGGCGGAGTGTGCAGTGCAGTTTCCGGAATTGCACACTCCAAATGTGCGGGCGTTGATTGCTGGCAGTGACCCGGAAACTCGAGACGCCCTTCTGGACAATTGGCCAGTATCTCTGGTGAAGCCGGAAGTGGTTACCAGTTATCGGCAGGTCCCGGTCGAGCTTGATGTGGAGTCACCAGATCGTGTTGGGATCGATCGACTGCTAAATGTCTGGGCGGCGTGGCGGATGACATTGTGTCGTGACGCAGTGATTGCGGTAGATTCGGGTACTGCGACGACGGTGGACTTGTTAACTCAGGATGGTGTGTTTCGAGGAGGGAGCATTCTTCCAGGATTGAGGTTGTCAGCATTTGCGATGCATGACTACACGGCTCGACTTCCCCTCCTTAACATGGACAATGAACTCACCGATGCACCGGAATTACCCGGTCGAAATACAGAAGCTGCGATGAGAGCGGGCCTGTTTTACGGACAGCTTGGAGCGGTCCGAGAACTGGCCGCCGGTCTGACGGCGTTTTCAGTGTCTCGCCTCGGTCAGAGTGACCGTCCAAGAGTTTTTGTCTCGGGCGGCGGAGGTCGGCAACTGGTTCGCTTTCTTCCAGATGCTCAGTTTGTGGACAGTTTGGCATTACATGGACTGGCCATGCTGGGTTGTGCGAAGCAGCGTGAATCGATGCGGAGAAGCCCGCACTGACCTGACCAGATGCACATGATTCCAGAGAAATCCTGCGGGAAACTCTGCCGCGCAAACTTGCGAAATGCTCAGGCTTCAGGCACGTAATGGCATAAGTTCGGGCTGTTGTAGGCATAATGATACGGTCGTACGCAAGTGAAATGCGAAGAATCCATAGTGGATTTTGGCGTCTTTTGGAATTCGCTTGCTTTTTCCGACGCTCTGGCACTTGAGTTGCATCTTGTTCTCAACGGCAGCGAAGCGATTCGAGTCTCATTGTGCGTGAGAGCCGCTTCCAGACAGAGGTCCGTTACCAGGCAATCACCGGAGCCCGAGGGATGGAGCATCCGAAGGTCTTGATCATCGACAGTGACCGGGAGAGCGTGCGGCAGTTGCACAGTCTTCTGAGTACTTTGCCATTGGACGTCCTAGTCGCAGTCGATCAGGTTCAGGCCTTTGAACGCAACCTTTCACATTCGTTCGACCTGATGTTTATCTCGCATGGTCTTCAGGACGGAAACGGAGTCAAGCTGTTTACTCAACTTCGTCAGGCCAACGGCAATGTGTGCGGTGTGCTGATGGCCAGTCATGTCGATCTCCGAGTCGTCTATGATGCAGTCAGCGCCGGGTTTGCTCATGTGCTGGAGAAGCCGTTTGAGCCTGCGGAGTTGAGATTCGTGCTTGGAGAATTGTTTCCGGACCGGGTGTGGTCAGTTGAAGGATTTCAAACATCAGGAAGAGAGCCCATGGAACCTGTCACAACTCCGGACCTTGTCGCAATTGCTCGACTGACCACCGCCGACATTCGAGAAAACCTTTCTACGTCGGAACTGATCCGAATCATTCGATCGGTCGACTACCCTTTCGCCGGCAAGGAACGCCTTGAGTACTTTGATCGGGATACTCTCGAACGCGTTGTTTGTCTTGTACGAAGATGGAGTCAACAACGGCTGGAGTCACAGCGATCGTCCCTAAAGGCAACTGCCTGAAAACGTAGGATGGGCATTCCGGCCCGTCCACGCGCTGGTTCGAGCAGGGGTGGCTCGGGCAGGGGTGGCTCGGGCAGGAACGGCGCAGGGGTGGCTCGGGCGGGAACGGCGCAGGGGTGGCTCGGGCAGGAATGCCCAAGCTACATTTGGGTGGGGGGTTAGGACTTCTTTTTGATTTTTACGATTCCGTCCCAGTCGGCGGGCGACTTGCGGTCATGTTGAGTAATCATCATTGCAAGAAAGTCCTGAGCTCTGTCATCGGCAGGCATACTGTGCAGGAACCGCCACGCTTCAGCCCATTGACCTCGCCGAAAACACTCCACACCACGTTCAAAATCTGCCAGATGAGAATTCGTAAGCACTGGAAGTTTCGACTCGGGAGGAACCAGTTCGCTAACCACCAGCGATCGATCCATTCCGTATGGCAGTACATGGAGCAGTCTGCGCACTCGGCCTTCTGAGTGTGGCATTCGCTCGCGAATCTGCCGATCGAGGTATTCGTCGATCAGAATGGAAACATGAAGCTCGCGGGTCATGCTTTCGAGTCGACTTGCGAGGTTAACGACGGGGCCAAAGACGGTGACCTTAACCTGTTCACGAGTACCAATCTTTCCGGCGACTGCTCGTCCATAGGCGATCCCAATACTCGTCTCAAAGTCACGCAGTGGATGAGCTGGATCGGCCTGAGCTTTTGCAAATTCCTCGCGGATCGCCAGTGCAGCCCGACAGGCATTGAGCGGTGCTTCTTCTGATGCGATTGGCCATCCCCAGAATCCAAGAGCAGCGTCTCCCTGGAAATCGCCGGTCACTCCGCCGAATCTGAGAATCTGGCTTGTCATGACTTCCAGTGCCAGGCTCACTCTTTCGAGGAGACCGGTCAGATTGTCGGACGACTCTTCGGCATGATGGCTGAAGCCGCGCAGGTCACAAAATAAAACCGTAACGTCACACTCTCGAGGCTCCAGCAGGGACGTGTCAAGATCCTGGCCGAGGGCTTCGAGGATCGGAGGAGAGAAGAACTGGCGAAGACCGGACTGCTGCCGCTCCAGCTGTCGCTGTCTTTGCAGCGACCCCACAATATCAGCGATGAATTCTGTGAACTTAATGTCGGCGTGGAGACGCTGTTCTGTATTCAACTCACTTCGTCCGGTCACATAGAATGCTCGTTCTCCTCCTACGTCTGAAAACGGAGTGCAGAATGCCCAGTTGAAGCCAGCAACCTGAGTATACGCCTGATCGTCTGTTTTTCCGGGATCCCAGGTGTGCAGGATGGAATTTCTCTGGTTCATTGCATTGGCAATCAGCCTGGCACTCGGCTGCAGCGATGTGCCCGTTTCAAATCGCTGCTCCATATGGAACGTGCGCGGTTTTCCATCGTTTGCCAGTCCGACAACGGCGACACCATCGGCATTTTGAATCCCGGCCAGAAGGAGGCTCACCAGCCGAACATGCAGGTCACGTTCAACGCCTGATTCACGGATCACAGCCGGTAAGCTCGTCAGCACATCAATCCGCTTGTTTGCGTCGTCATAGCGAATTCGCTGTAGTTGCTGGCGATCGATGGCGAGTTGCTGGACTGGTTGATGCCCAGGCGAATCACTCTGATACACCAACTGGACTTCAAACCGGGACGCTCCGATCACGAACGACTGGCCCGGACGCACTTTCGATGACTGAACAGCTTCACCATCAACAAAAACAGGATTGGATGATTCCGGCAGGCGGATGATGGCAATATGTTCTGCACCGGGCACAACCTCGGCATGTCGCCGCGATACTCGTTCGTCCCAGTCTACGCGAATCGGGGAATCCTCGGACCGGCCGATCTGCAGTGGCTTTCCTGCCTCAAGAAAGAATTCTCGCTCAATTCGACGACCGTGGTAAAAGACGAGCAGTCGAAACATAGGTCAGAGTGCAGTTGCTGAACGGGACATGAAGCTGAAACGAAACATATCCCATGATAGCAACTCATCACCATTCGTCACTACCGTCGAGCTCGCCATGCCGGCGGTTCGATTGGAGCGTTTGGACCAGGTGCGGATGCACCTTGAGGAGGGGTCTGCGGTTTCGCTGCAGGTCCCGACCACTGAGGCACAGTCATTCCATTGTCCATCGAATAGACAGCCTTGCCGTTTGAGGCCGACACGGCAGCATCAGAGGTTTGTCCGACAACCTGAGGAGACGATGCAAAACCGACCGGAGTTGCCGGCTGAGTAAAGGAGACTGCCTGAAGGGCAGATGGACTACCGACTTCTGATTTGGTTGCTGAAGAGTATTGATCGTCTTCAAATTGTGAACCCATTCGAACAGGTTCGCTCATTCTCTGTTGTCGTGGTCTGGGCTGGATTGATGGAGCAATGACAGGCCCAGCCGAAGGAGCGTGGCTGGATTGCACGATTTGCTGTTGTTCCGAGGGAATCAACTGTGCCAGCAGTGCCTTCGCCTGATATGACGTGCGTTCATCAGGATGAGACCTGAGAGACTTTTCAAGCCACTCGGCTGCTTCAGCCTTGTTGCCCGACTCATACAACATATAACCAATGTTGTACTTCGCAGCGGATTCACCAACCGCGAACGTCAGGTGTGGCACGGCCGCCTCGACCTGACCTGATCGCGCGTATGCCACGCCAAGCTCGTAGCGGATGGACTGATCATCGGGGTGTCGATCGCTGGCGGCATTCAGGATTGAAATAGCGCGGCCCCAATCTTCTCGTTGCGAGTAGAGCCGTGCCTGCTCAGACGCTACCTGAAGATTGTCGGGATGCTTCTTCGCCAGGATCGACAGCTGTTCTTCCGCCTGCTGCTGACGTCCGGTTGCCATTTCAATGCGAGCAAGACCGAGTTGTGCCTCGAGATTGTCGGGGTAGGCAAGCAACAGTTCGCGATACTTTTCGCGAGCCTCAGCGTATTCTTCGTTGTCTTCTTTCCAGCGTGCCATTGCCACAAGCGTTTGCTCAGGATTTTTGAGCATACGTTGAGCTTCTTTGAACTGCGGAGTCAGCTCCTGCTTATCAGCTTTCCGCGTTGTCAGGCGTGCCCAACTGTCCTTAAGTCCCCCGGACTGGCAACCTGTTGTTGCGATCAGGGTAAGAGTCAAAAGACAAGTTAGCGATGTTCGAACCACGATGCACCTCCATGCGGGATGGCAAATCATCGGAACACTCCACCCCGTCGGTCTGATCGGCAGGTCGGCCGACTTGTCTGAAATCTACCGAACCTGGCGATCGCGTGTGCGGGAAATCCCTTGTACCCGCGGTGACGAGAATTGCAGTTTCACTGACGTGTTTCTGCAGGTCTGCCACTGAATCGGCAGAACCTGCAGATGTCTCAACTGTCAGTTTGATGACGGCGCGGCTGCTGCTCCACCACCTGCTGCGGCTCCAGTGCTGCTTCCTCCACCCGATCCTTTCAGACGTGGGGCGGGGATTGAGCTGTAGTACAGCTGGTTAATCCGTGAAATTTCTTTCGCCGGACGGCTCAGTTCCTGACAATCACGAACTGCGACGTCCACTGGATTCCCGCTTGCATTGTATTCTGCCATCGCTGCATTGACGGCTTCTGTACGCATTGAGTCCACAGCTGGGTCGTAGGTTGACTGAATGTACACGGCACGACGTTCAGGCGGAACAACATGCAGGATGTAATCCAGGTGTCGCTGACCGGCTCGGGTCAATTGCTGTGTCTCAGGTTCAAAGTGACGGTTAAACAGCGTGGTATCCTCCTGCCAGCCTAAAGCCGTCTGCTGCTCCATCGCGGCGTGCACGTATGCTCGATCCTGGCAAACGTACGGCAATGGCCAGTAGTGTTCGCTGTAATAGGTGTGCGAGAACTGCTGTTTTTCCATGTTTGAGCGTGGGCGAGCTGGCCATTGCTTGCCTTTGTAGGTCGTCTGGCGGACGCCCGGCGGAAGCGCGGCCTTCTCAGCCCACCAGGCATCTGAGCCCGGCTCATGGTGGCTGTAAGGATCCTTCCTCTCGAAGAATGTGGGGCCGGTTGAGCATCCGCTGCACGCGACCACCATCAAAAGTGCAAACTGCACCAGGCCGATCTTCCTCATGGCCTTCCCCACCTGTTCTATAAAGACGAAGCGAAAATCCGTTATCGTCATTTTCGGAACATTCGGGTCGTACGATGCAGTCAATCGTCTGCATGGCCTCTCAGATGGCTCGGCTGCCGCGTTTCAGGCAATATTTGTGACGTATTTCCCCTAGTTTGCCACAATCGGTAAGGAATGAATTCTGCAAGGTTGATTGTCTCAACGGCGTCGATAGATAATTCGTTGCTCCGTGTTTTTCATTCTCCAGGGTTGGTTCGCCGCGATGATTTTTCTGCTCGATAACTACGATTCGTTCACTTACAACCTCGTGCAGAGAATCGGTGAGATAGACCCGAAAGCGGAAATACGCGTCGAGCGGAATGATCAAATCACGCTCGAGCAGATTGAAGATCTGCACCCCGAGAGAATCATCATCTCGCCCGGCCCCTGTACTCCAGCCGAAGCTGGACTGTCTCGGGATGTCATCGAACACTTCGGTCCTCGGATCCCGGTGCTCGGCGTTTGCCTCGGTCATCAGTGCCTCGCAGAAGTCTACGGTGCCAAGGTCGTCAGAGCTCAGCGGCTTATGCATGGCAAGACATCCATGATCAGCCACACCGGCTCAGGTGTATTTGCACATCTGCCCAATCCGTTTGTGGCAACCCGTTACCATAGCCTGATCGTGCCTAAAGAAACGGTACCGCCCTGTCTCGAAGTGACTGCCTGGGTTCATGACGAAGGCCAGTCCTTTGAAGTGATGGGACTTCAGCACCGTGACTTCCCGGTTCACGGCGTTCAGTTTCACCCGGAAAGTTTCCTCACGACCGACGGCTATCGGCTCCTTGGAAATTTCCTGAGGCTCTGAGCGGAACGGAGCCATAACGCTCCGCATGACGAAAGCCACTCGAACTGCATTCCCGCAAGGGGCCAGAACGTGGACATATTTCGCGCAGCCTGATGGTTACTTTGCAGGTTCCGGATCGCTGTTGCCTGAATCCCACCTGTTCTCCTGGTTGAGCTGCTCCAATGCCTTTACGGCAGATGCTCGAGCTTCCGGAGTTGCTGCTTTCCTCGACAGCTCCGAGGTGATGAAATTACTTGCTGCCCAGGCGACGCCGCGAACATCCTTGTCAGGATCATCCTTCAATTCTCGAAGCTTGGGCAACGTCTCCGTCAGTCTCTCAAGACAGCCATCGGACCAGGTTGAAAAATTGCCAAGCGCGTTGCATGCAAAATACCGAACCTGTTCATCATCTGACTCCAGCGCCCGTTCAAACAGTGGTATGTGCAGGTCGAGAATCATCTGAATTTCCAGTGGCTTGCCAGCCGCATCCACCCGTCCCTTTTCTAACAGTATGGTAACGGACCGCCGCACACTTTCGTCTTCGTCGTTCATTAACTTCCAAATCTCGGAGTCAGCTGCCTTCCCGTTCGAGATCAACTGACGCATGAATGAATCACCTGCCTCACGTTGCCGCAGCCCGCGCAACGTCGAGTCCGCCATACCGTCGGAGTCCAGCTTCATGATCTCCGGGGCGGTCATCGCCGCTCGCAGTTGTTCGGCCGTCTGGGCCATTTTCGTGACGTCGCCAGTACTCGTTCCCGTCTCAACAGTGTCAGAGGAAGTACTGCTGGAAGACGCCGTTGAACTGTCCGAGTCGGATTTTGATTGACAGCCGATTCCCATCACTGCAGACAGAATCAACCAACCTAAGCACGGCATTCGCATGTTTGAACTCCTATAGGTCACTTCAGTGTCAATTCGGTAATGGTGCTTGAATGTCTCCGCAGCCCCTTGGGGCGATTATGGAACAAAACTTAGGACGCGCCAATGCAGTTGATGGAGTCGAAGTCCTTCAGGTTCAGAATCTGATGCAGGTCAGGATGTTGCAGGAACAAGTTCTCCGATATGATGGCCATCAGTCATGTGATGAGCGGATAAACGGTTGTCTACCTGATTCAGACAGAATGCACGCGAATGAGTTCCGGGTTATTGGCGTTACTGGACGACGTGGCTGCAATCTTCAAGGCGGCGTCAGCTTCTATTGATGATGTGGCTTCTCAGGCAGCGGAAGCAAGCGGCAAAGCTGCAGGTATCGTGATTGATGATGCTGCTGTAACTCCCAAGTATGTAATCGGGCTGTCAGCGAAGCGGGAAATCCCAATCGTCTGGAATATTTCCAAGGGATCGATCCGCAACAAATTGTTACTTTTGATGCCAGGTCTGATGTTGCTGGGGTACCTCGCACCATGGTCCATCAAATGGCTGCTGGGAGTCGGGGGCTTATTCCTGTGCTTTGAAGGCGTCGAAAAGCTTCTGTACGCCTTTCAGCATCGGAGGACTCCGGAGAGTCGCAACGTTGCCGATGTGGTCGCGATTACTCCGGAAGATCTGGAGAAAACGCGAACAGCGGGAGCGATTCGCACTGACTTCATCCTGTCCGCCGAAATCATGGCAATCGCGTATTATCAGGTCAAGGACACGACTCTCATTCAACAGGTGGTCGTGTTGTCCGTGGTGGCAATACTGATGACTGCCGGCGTTTATGGGTTCGTTGCCATCATTCTTAAAGCAGATGACTGGGGTCTGTATCTTGTGAACACCGGCAAAGGAGCGGGAACTCGAAAATTCGGTCGCGGAGTTGTCAAGTCGATGCCCATGCTTCTGAAGGTACTCAGTGTTGTCGGCACTGCTGCAATGTTGTGGGTTGGTGGTGGAATTCTGCTTCATTCGTATGAACCAATTGGTCATGCGATTGATGACCGCATTCAGGCCTTGCAGCTCAATAATGCCGCGAGCTGGGCCGTCAACGCGTTTCTTGGTCTGGTCGTGGGTCTGATCGCAGGTGCAATCGTCGTCGGCACCATTAACTTCGCTCGAAAACGCTTTTCGAAGTCGCAAAACGACGTTGTGCACCATTAAGGACGATTGCGTTACGATCAGTCAATCGCTGTCAATGAATTCCAATGTGCGAATAAAGCACACATCATTTAAGCCGTTCCAGTTTTCCTTTGCGGCGGACAATGTTCTTGTAGTCCCATTGAATGTCGCGTGCCTTTGAAAGCCAGCGTTTCAGGTCTTTCTTCACAACCTGACTTTCAGCCGTATAACGCGCTTCAGCGGCTTTGAATTTTCCCTCGGGCTTCAAGCCGTCTTCTTCAAACGACTGGCCACTCCAGAACAGCAGTCGAATGCAGTCCTTCAATTTGCTGTATCCGACGACCGGATTTCCATCAAGAAACCAAACCGGATGCGCGTGCCAAATCCTGTTCTCCGCTTCAGGAAGTGCTTCATCAATGGCTCGTGCCAGACGCTCACAGATCGCGTCATCTTCCGCACTCAGCAGGTCGTTATACTTGGCCGTATCAGGATGCATTATTTGAATCTCCCCAAAGTAGCAGGCACATTCCATGTGCCGTCCGCCTCGCCCCCGTTGCATTCAAACTTCAGTTCCCCAGTCACGCCCAACCCCAGTCACGCCCAACCCCAGTCACTCCCACCCCCAATCACTCCCAACCCGGTCGAAACCCCGTTTGCGTCACAAAGGCTCCGGTCAGTACAATACTGGCACATACAGCAAGATCGTTCGGCCCTTCGAACTTCATCGGCATTGTTAATACATATGCGATCGCAGCAACGACAGTCATTATTCCGAGAGACACTGTGAAACGCGCTGGCTTTGGCGGAAACGTTGAAGCGAACACTGCCACCGATACAAGAAGGAAGATGTAAGCAAATGGTCGAACGAAGACTTCCGGATACATCGATTCTTTATACTTACGAAAGGACTGCTGCTGTTCAGGTTTCAAATCAGCATCTGGCTGCTGAAGTTCCCAGAACACAACAGACATAGCCGCAGAGAGCACTGCTGCGATGATCGCCACAGTTGCTGCTCGAACGGCAGATTGTGTCAGGCGGCCTCCGAACGAAGCAGCGACCGCAGGATCGTCCGCACTCATTCAATTGGCCTCCGGTGACGCTGCAGCCGATGATCTCAGAACGATAAGGCCACGAGTAAGGGATTTCATTCACTCCGTCCCAACCTCTGTTTGCTTCAGCTCATAATCTTCCAGATCGGCTGTGCGCCTTCGACTCCAACCAGCTTGTTATCCAGACCTCCAAAGAAGTAGGACAGCTTCATTGGATCCAGACCGAGCTGATGGAGGATCGTTGAATGCATGTGTTTGACATGGCAAACGTCATCCACTGCGCGGCTGCCGAGTTCATCAGTGGTTCCGTAACTTACGCCACCTTTGATGCCCCCGCCTGCCATCCAGATTGTAAAGCCATAACTGTTGTGGTCGCGACCACTTCCCTGAGCATATTCGGCCGTCGGCTGACGTCCGAACTCTCCACCCCAGACGATCAGCGTGTCCTTCAGCATGTCTCGATCTTTGAGGTCTTTGATCAGTCCGGCGATTGGCTTATCGGTTTCTCCGGCGTGCAGATTGTGATTGCTCTCCATATCTGTATGAGCATCCCAGTTGTCGTCATTGTGAGCGCCACCTGAGTAAATCTGAACGAAGCGTACACCTCGTTCCACGAGCCGTCGTGCCAGCAGGCACTGGCGTCCGAATTTCTCGCTGCGTGCATCCTTCATGCCGTACAATTCCTGAGTGGCATCGGTTTCCCTTGAGATGTCCACTGCTTCAGGAGCTTCGGCCTGCATTCGAAATGCAAGTTCATAGCTGGCAATTCGTGCGGCCAGGTTCGAGTTATCTGCTCGGGGAGCCCTGTGCTGCTCGTTATACGACCGCAGTGAATCCAGCAGAGTTCTCTGAGCGGCTGTCCCCAATTCCTGTGGAGGTGCGAGGTCTAGAATTGGATTCCCGTTCGATCGCATCATGGTTGCCTGATAGGTGGCTGGCATATAGCCGCTGCTCCAGTTCTTGGCACCGCTGATCGGACCACCGCGGGGATCCAGCATTACGACGAATCCTGGCAGGTCTTCGTTGACGCTTCCAAGCCCATAAGTCACCCACGACCCCATGCAGGGATGACCACTCAGAATCTTTCCGGAGTTCATCATCAGCATCGCGGAACCGTGAATCGGTGAATCCGCGGTCATTGAATGCACAAATGCGATGTCATCAACGCATGTCGCCAGATTTGGAAACAGATCGCTGACCCATTTTCCGCACTGGCCATACTGCTTGAATTTCCACCGGGGTTCGACAATGCGTCCCTGGTTTCGATGGCCTCCGCGACCAAAGGTCTTGACTTCGATCGTCTTGCCATCCATGCCATACATGGATGGTTTGTAATCGAATGTATCCATATGGCTTGGGCCGCCATACATGTACAGGAAGATCACACTCTTTGCCTTAGCAGGCATATGCGGTTCTTTGGGAGACAGTGGATTCTTCCACTCTGTCACTCCATCCGCCGCGACAGCCTGTGAATCAAAGAATCCGTCCTGCTGGAGCAGCCCGGAAAGCGCAACACCAGTAAATCCGGCACCTGTTTGCCAGAGCATTTCCCGACGAGTTCGTCCACAGAAATTTTGAGTTGTCATCAGATCACCAGGATTCTAGTCGATGTACATAAATTCGTTCAGATTCAACATCGTCAGGCACACATACCTGCGTGCAAGATCGGGATTCATTTTGTGTTCATTGATGAGTTTGTCCCAAAGCTGAACGCCCGACTTCACTTCTTCGTCAGTTGCTGTTCGCTGAGTCACTCGTTCGATGGCTTTTCTGACTTGAGCACTCCGATCTGAGCCTGTTTCCTCCTGGACAAGTTCTGCAAGCTTCTGAGCCTGTTCAAGGATAAACTCGCTATTCAGTGTGCCAAGTGCCTGGGTGGGCTGAGTCGTGGCGAAGCGGACCGGACAGGACTGATCAGTATCGGCAATATCGAAGCTCTCGAGAACCGGATCGAGCAGAGATCGTTTTACGTGGATATAAATGCTCCTGCGAGCACGTTCCTGTTCTGGCGAGTCCCCCCAGCCAGCCCCTGGCTGCGACTGTCCAGCCATCACTTCGCGAGGAATCTTCGTGAAGATCGAGGGGCCATACATGCTGTCTCGGTTCAGTGTACCATTGGCCCACAGAATCGAGTCGCGCACTTCTTCTGCAGTCAATCGACGCATGTCGAATCGCCAAAAGAGTTCGTTTGTGGGGTCTTTCTGCCATGCATCGTCTCTCGGCGCTGAACTCATCTGATAGGTGGCAGATGTCATGATCAATCGATGCATTGCCTTCATTGACCAGCCTTCTTTGATGAATCGCGCTGCGAGCCAGTCAAGGAGTTCGGGATGTGTCGGGCGTGTTCCCTGAAAACCAAAATCACTGGGAGTCTTCACCAGACCTCTTCCAAAATGGTACTGCCAAATCCGATTCACCATGACTCGCGATGTCAGGGGGTTTTCCGGACTGGTGATCCAGGATGCCAGGACACTGCGACGCCCCGATGACTTTGCATCGGCTGAAACCTCAGGCATCGTGACTTCCGGCGGTGAAAGCACCGATGGAAATCCGGGAGTGACTTCTTCCCCATGAGCATGCGGGCTGCCTCTCAGCAATACTCGTGAAACTCGCCCCGATTGTGGATCCTCTTTCACGCACAATGCCTGACCATTGCCGGATGGCCGATGTTCACGCAGATATGTTCGTCGTCGCGAGAGATCTCGATAGCGATTCACCTCGTTCTTTGAGAGCGACCCGCCTTCACGCTTCTCCATCAATCGGACACGATTCTCTTCGTATTGGAACTCGTCGATTTCAACGCCCGAAAAATCCGGCCGAACCTTGTCTTCAATCTTTGTCAGCTGCCTCTCGATTTCTGCCATCTCATTTTCAAATTGCTGGAGTGCAGCTTTCAGCAAGCCGGCATCTTCCGGAAGTGCAATTTCTGTGATTGACGCCTCTTCCACGGATTCACGGGATCGATTGCCATACCGCTTCACGTTCACAAAGAACCCCAGCATCCGGTAGTAGTCTTTTGCAGGAATTGGATCAATCTTGTGATCATGGCATCGAGCACAGTTAATCGTGAGCCCCAAAAACGTCTGGCCGGTTGTTGTCAACACGTCATCAAGATCGTCGTAATAGGCGAGTTCCGGATCGACTGGTTCATCGTCCCATCGCCCAAGGCGGTAGTAGCCTGTAGCGATAATGGTTTCAGGAGTTGAGTTCTCCAGTTCATCTCCCGCCAACTGTTCTCGAACAAAAACATCATATGGTTTGTCACTGTTGAACGATTGGATTACGTAGTCACGGTATCGCCAAACGTGCGGTTTTGCACCGTCTCGTTCATAGCTGTTAGTCTCTGCGTAGCGAACGAGGTCCAGCCAGTGACGGCCCCACTGTTCTCCATAGTGTGGTGACTCCAGAAGTTCGTCGATGACCTCCGCCCATGCCTGAGGACTCGGATCGGCCTCAAACTTGTGAACAGCCTCCAGAGATGGTGGAAGACCGGTGAGGTCGTAGTAAGCTCGTCGGATCAACTGCTGCGGTGTCGCGCGAGGTGAAGGAGTTTGCCCGGCATCCAGCAGCTTGCGAAGAATAAACTGGTCGATTTCATTCGAAGCCCAGACATCGTTTCCAGTGAACGACTTTGAGTCGGGAACTGGCGGCTCGACGACTTTGCGGAACGACCAGAAGTTCTTTGACTCTTCATTCACAACCGGAGGCCCGGGATGTACCTCAAACTCAATCTTTGCCAGCTCACGAGGCCATGGAAGTCCATCGGTAACCCACTTTGTCAGAGCTTCGACGTCCTTCGGCGACAGTTGCCCGGTTGGAGGCATCTCCAGACCCTCATATCGAACCGCCGCCAACAGCAGACTTGCCGCTGGATCCGCCTGATCGAATGCCGGCCCTGAATCGCCGCCTTTGAGGAAAGAGGCCCGCTGAGTCAAGTCGAGTCCGCCTTTCGGCTCCGTTCCGGCATGGCATTTGAGACAGTTCGCTTTCAGGATTTCCACAACTTCGGTCTGAAAGTGCTCTGTTTGTTCAGCAGAGAACTCGACCGCCCGCTCCGTAGAGGACCTGACCGGATCCGTCTCCTGACCCTGCTGAGCTTTGTCCTGCGCATTCGCAGATGCAGCCGGGAAATGCAATCTGCCCAGCAGAACGCAAATCGTAATTGCGATCCGGACCAAAATTCTGCGTATGAAGAGGGAGTCACTCATATTGCTTCTTCGAATTCCAGGATTCAGCATGCTCATGGCGATTGGGAAGGAAAAGCAGGCGGGATTGAACAATTCTACTTGATACGAAATGTCTGAATGAGCGTTTCCGGCCATCCGCCGGGAGACTCAGCTTTGGTTGAGGCTACCCGCGCAGGAAATGCGTGTCAATCTGTGCATCCGATGGAACCGGGAAAGTTCGATCTTCGCCGAAGTCACTCACCTCAGTCTTGCCACAAATGGTTTCCGGGACAACAATTCACCGGATGATGAATTGCTTATCAAGCAGTCAATTTCGGTTTTCATGAACCATTGTGGCGAAACGGATGTTTGCAGAATCTGGCAGAACGGACTTTTATGAATTCCAGGAACTTTACGTCTCGACTGCAAGGTTCATTCGAACTCGCCTGGCTCTCATCAGTTTGGAGAGTGCCGGTTGGGTGCTTCGCAATCTTGATGATTTGTTCGATATCAATTCGTAGTGCTGTCGCTCAGGATCGTGAAGCTCCCGCCAAGGCGACCGTGGATGCGGCGGTAATTAAGTCACTCGACTACCTCGCATCTCTCCAGAAGCGGCAGGGATATTGGGAAGCGAATCAGGGACAGTATCGTGTCGCCATGACAGCGCTCGCCGGGACTGCGATGCTGGCTGAAGGCTCCACAACCACCTCCGGCCGCTATGCTCCGCGAATTCGCCTGGCGGTGGATTTTCTACTCTCGATGAGTCGCCCGAATGGATTGATCGGCTATCGCGAAGACGGGCACTACACCTACGGCCATGGCTACTCCATGGTATTCCTCAGCCAGGTGTTCGGTGAAGAAGAAGATATTCAGAGACGCGAAGAAATCCGGGATGTGCTGACGCGGGCTGTGCAGTTTTGTGCCGACGCACAGACAAGTCGAGGAGGATGGGGTTACGTCTCCGCGAAAGAAGGTTCAGACTTTGATGAAGGTTCCACCTGCATCACCCAGGTACAGGGATTGCGCGCCTGCCGCAATGCGGGGATACCGGTTTCAAAGGAGATCATTGATCGTGCGATCACGTACATCGATCAGTGCACGACACCTCAGGGCGGGGTGGAATACAGCATCCGAGGTGGCGGAGCACGTCCACCAATCACGGCTGCGGCTCTCGCAGCATTGTTCAATGCTGGCGAATACGAAACTGAGCTCACCGGCCGTATGAGAGATTATTGCCGACGCAATGTCTGGCCGGAGAAGTCCGTAAATGCAAATAACGGGCACTGGCACTACATGCACTTCTACTTTGCTCAGGTTTTGTATCGACAGGGTGGAGACGACTGGACTCGCTACCGCGATGAACTCAATGCAAAACTTCTCCGCGAAATGAAAGGGGCTGGCGGCTGGCCCGATCAGCAGGTTGGAGATGTTTACGTGACAGCTCTGAATTGCATCATCATGCAGCTTGATAAAGGCTTCCTCCCAATTTACCAACGCTGATCTCGATCCGTTCGATCAGTATTGCAGGTCAAGATCACGAAGAGTCTCAAAAATGTGTTTGAATGCTGGACGACTTTGCTGCCTCATCTTTCCTGTCTGCATCCTGCTGCTTCCCGGTTGTGGAGCAGACAATGCCGAACTGACCTCAGCCCACCAAATGCCAGCGACCCAAAGTACTCAGGCAACGAGCCGTCCGCCCGAGGATGCTCAACAATCTTCGACACAGCCTGAGAAACCACAGGCTGAGAAAACAGAGGCCGAGAAAACACAGGCTGGCAGTGAAAGCAGCGACGCAGGGGCAGAAGATGAATTTGCCCCACTGGCGATTGGAGCACTGGGCGGGCGAACGGCGTCGGAGAATTCCGGAGCTGGCGGCACAGATACCGATCAGGAACAGAGTATCCAGGCGATCATTGAAAGGCTCAGGCCGCTCCAGGTAATGCTCGGTAAATGGCGTGGTACGACTCGCAAAGAATTTGACGGTTTCAAGGCTGTTGATCAGCATGAGTGGGTTTGGGATCTGACTTCAAAGCCGGATCAGCCGGCATTGATTATGAACTCCGACAAGAGTCCATACCTCCGCACTGCTCGACTAACATGGCTCCCGGACAAGCAGTTGTTTCGACTTGATGCTCAGGACCCCGACGGCAGGGCACGTGCGTTCGAAGGGAATTACACGGATGAAGTGCATGAGGTCGTTGGAAGCGACGACAAACTGCACAAGGTATTTCGTCTTGAATTGAACGAACTTCCACCTGCCGAAGCAGGTTCAGGGGGCAGTGAATTCCTGCAGTTTGCGTTTGCTCAGCAGGAAAGTAACCGATACCTGCTTGAGATTTCTCAGCGGCGCGGCAAAGCGGCATGGCGACGAGTCGATACAGTGTCAACGCAGCGAGATGGCACATCGTTCGCATTGAGTGACACTGACTATGCCGAGCGAACCTGCATCATTTCTCAGGGGCTGGGAACCATGTCCATTACATACAAGGGACGCGACTATTGGGTTTGCTGTTCCGGGTGCAGGGCCGCGTTTGAGGAGGCTCCGGACCGCTGGATCGCCAGAGCTGCAGAAATGCAGAAGAAGAGTGATGGTAAGTAGTCGTGAAGAACGGGTAAGCGGCGATGGATCGCGGAGCGATCCACGACTATTAGACAATTAGATTTTATCGAGTCAGAATTCTTGGACTATCGAACCACAAATCAGACGGCATGGAATCACCTTGCTGATACAGGCAGTCTGTTTGCAAAAGTTGCCTCAGACGCAGAATGTCGCGAACCTCTGAAAGTTCTCGATGGCCGCGGTTGGCTGCCAAAGACGATCGCCGGGATGGATGTTCTTTGCCTTGCATCCGGAGGCGGATGGCAGGCAATTCTCTATGCAGTCGCGGGAGCAAACGTAACGGTTGTCGATCTGAGCGATTCCATGCTGAGACTTGATGAGCGTGAAGCAAAACGTCGAGGTCTCAAACTGCGGACAGTGCAGGCCTCAATGGACGACCTGAGCGTTCTCGGGGATTCTCAGTTCGATCTTGTTCACCAGCCGGTGAGTACCTGTTACGTGCCGGATGTGCGTCCTGTGTTTGGTGAGGTTGCAAGAGTTCTTCGCGTCGATGGGTTGTATATCAGTCAACATAAGCAACCCGTCAGTCTGCAGATCAGCCATCGCAATGAACGGCATCAGTTTGTGATTGGTGTGGAGTACTTTCATAAAGGTCCACTTCCGAAGCAACAGGACGAAAGTTACCGCGAAACCGGCGCCGTTGAATACCTGCATCGGCTGGAAGATCTCATCGGGGGACTTTGCGAACAGGGATTTGTGGTCGAGGACTTTCGCGAACCGAAGCGTGCGGATTATCAGGTCGATGTGTCCCATTTCGGCTATCGAGGTCGTTTCGTGCCTCCCTATCTACGAATGAAAGCGCGGCTCCTGCGGAAGAAGGAGCAAACCCGGACTTCCACTCCGGCCCCCGGAAAACTCTGGATCCCATAGTACTCATCACGCTCCGCCGTGACGTCGAACCCTGGCAGATATCCCGGACAGGGGTGGAGCGGGGGTGGGGTCGGGCAGGAATGCCCAACCTACGTTGAGTCATCACACTTCGCCGTGATTTCGAACCCTGGCAGAAATCCGGGACAGGGGAGGAACAGGGTGGGGTCGGGCAGGAATGCCCAACCTACGTTGAGTCATCACGCTTCGCCGTGATTTCGAACCCTGGCAGAAATCCGGGACAGGGGTGGAACAGGGGTGGGGTCGGGCAGGAATGCCCAACCTACGTTAAGTCATCACGGCGGTGCGTGATGAGTACTTCCAGACACGGGTAGACTTCGTTCACTGGGATCTGGCTGATACATTCAGGGGACGGTTGTGCCGTGTGAATGAGTTGTTGATGTACGAATTCAGGAACGTCAAAATGAAGCTTGGACTGATCAACAGTGCCTGGGCACAGGCAGGCAAAGATACTGCATGGGGAATTCGTAAGACCAAAGAAATTGGCTTTGACTGCATCGACATCTTCACAGATCCGCTCGACATCGATGCTCGGGAACGTAAACTCATTCGTCGAGAATGCCGGAAGCAGCAGCTGCCAATTGTGTCTGTTTGCTGCGTTGCCGTCGGATTGATTGACTTCAATCCTTCCGTCCAGCGGTTCCATCTTGAACGCTGCCGGAAGTTTCTGGACCTCTGCTGTGAACTTGAGGCAGAGAATCTGCTGTTGGTTCTGGGTGAGTATATCTGGAATCGTGAAGTGATTCCTCCCTCTGAGCAATGGCGGACCGGCGTTGAAAATTGTCGTCGTCTGGCTGAAGTTGCTGAACTGTTTGGAGTCAAAATTGCTCTGGAGCTGGAACCATTTCCACTTTCACTTGTCAACAGCGTTGACACTATGGTTCAGTTTCTTGACGACGTAAATCACCCTGGCTTTGCGGCCAACATCGATGTCTCTCATCTGCAGCTTGCCGGTGTCGGGGCAGAAGAGGTTCGGCGACTGAAGGGGCGAGCCATCCATGTTCATATTTCCGATTGTGATGGGAAGGTCCATGGTGATCTGCCCCCAGGTCGAGGTGTGGTCGACTTCGTTCCATATCTTTCAGAAATCGCGGCCCTTCAAATTGAGGGTACAATGTCAATTGAGCTGGAGTATTCCCCGGATCCGGATCAGATTGAAACGTGGGTTCGCGAGGCTTATTCCACGACACTCAACCTGATGCTGCAAACTGGACTGAAGAAGCCGTAATGCTGGATTTTCCGGGTCCGGAGATTGGCTCATGTTCATTCTTCTCTGTCTACTCTCTCACCTCTGCCTCTTTGAACGCCTGGTCCTGGTCTCGAACGACGAACGGGAGCAACCGGGAATTGTGCGAGCAGCCCCCATAGAGCAACCATTTGTCCAACTGGATGACGGGACCTGGATGGTTCCATACACCGTGACTCTGCAGAACACATCAGAAGTCACGGCTGGCAACGGTGCAGATCTTCGGCCGACTACTTTCATTATGATACCCGTTCCGGGGGGGCGTGTTCAGATTGGGTCAACAGAGTCAGAGCCTGGAAGAGAGCCTGATGAAGGTCCGCAGTTCGAAACTGATGTTGCACCATTCTGGATCGGGCGAACAGAGGTCACATGGAATGAATATCGAATTTATCAGGGGCTATATAGTGAATTTCGTCAACGACAATGGGACGGTGAACCAGTTCCGGATCTTTTAAAGACTCCGGATGCTGTCTCAGCACCGACACCAGTCTACGATGCGACGTATGTGCAGGAGTTCGGCGATAAGGTTCACCCGGTGATTTCGGTGACTCAATACGGAGCGAAGCAATATTCCAAATGGCTGTCTCTAAAGACCGGCCAACAATATCGACTGCCAACGGAAGTCGAATGGGAATACGCATGTCGGGCAGGGTCAGATACGGCGTATTGCTTTGGCAACAGCAGTGAAACTCTTCCAGTGTACGCTCACTATACGAGTTCCAAAGACGCAGGGACGGAAAACGCTCCCGAAGGTACTGCGGCTGTCGCTTCAAAACAACCAAATCGCTGGGGACTGTTCGACATGCATGGCAATGTTGCCGAATGGGTGATTGATCAATACTCTGCTGATGGCTACCTGGAGCTGGCAACTAACAACAAGTCCAACCCGGCGTTTACATTTGTACCGACTCAGATGGAAAGCGTACTCAGAGGTGGTGGCTGGCTGGATTCAGAACAAGACCTGAGATCCGCTGCGCGACATGCGTCATCTGAATCACTTTGGGAATATGACCCGGATCTCCCGCGAAGCGTTCACTGGCTCGCATCTCACGAGGGGCGGAATATTGGCTTCCGAGTCGTACGATCCCTGAAGCCGCTGCCTCCATCCACAATTGCACTGTTCTGGAACGCTCAGCACCAACAGCTTGAATCCGACCTGCTTGAACGACTCAACTCGGGGCGCGAGGCCATCGGTATTCCACAACAGGGTTCGCCGTAATCCACTACTCGACGACCTGCCATCGCAATCTCATCTGCCGCCACATTCTCAATCAGGAAGACGCCGACTCGTTCAGGGAGTCGCTAAGTTCACTCTGTCCCCTGTGTCTTCAGATGATTTTTCAGGGGCGAGTCCTTCGGCAGAGCATTTTCGTCGCGGATTTCTATTTGTTCTGACACTTGTTCTACATGCTGCACGTCTGGTTCGATGAACTCTCGAGCGGCAACAAAGCAACTGGCCGCCCCCGTCGAGGATTTACGGTTGAGGTAAAACAAGAGTCCCATCGACTCCAGTTTCAGACAAAGCCGATGCAAACAGTAGAGACAGGCAGCTACCGCTAACATGGCCACTGCTCCGTACGCAACAAAGTCCAATCGCATTGATCGTCCCATTGCATGCTGAAACTCCTCGGCTGTACCAGGTCCGAAGTGAACTTGATGAGCCGAGTGTCGCGTTAATGGCGATCCGGCACAAGCCAGACCCAGCTTTTTCCAAGCCGGCCGCCGTAATTTCCTGCGGTAATTTTCACAACACCCTCAATGTCTTTTGACGCTGCGATTGCAGCCTGAGTTGCGGCGCTGACGGTGGATAGATCGCGTCCGTTGATGATGATTTCCATTACCGATTGAATCCCGTCGGGCAGTTGTGAATCCACACCTGGCCGCCCTTTCAGAGTCGGGCAGAACGGATCATTGGTGCTAGCGAACAGGAACTTATATCGGCTGCCCGCCTTCGAGCCACTCGCCGCGATTCCTCCTGGAAATGGTGTGATCACGCCAGGGACACTGAGACACGCTTCGACAGCACGTTCAGCTGCCAGAAGGGAAGCTTCTTCGGATGTTGCCATGAACCAAAGATTTCCTCCCATGACACCGTCGCGATAGCCGAACCGACGATCAATGCAGAAGTCGCCACCCATCGTCGGAACAACCCACATACTGCGACCAAAACGCTCTTCAACGGTCTCAAATCCATCCCCGAAAAACGCCAGCTTACGTCCCAGGCGGTAGGATGGTGGAGTCCCATCGAGCGAAAAACATCTGGCAGTCGGGCACGTCAGGACGTTTTGTGCGACTCTCGACAACAGTGCTTTCTCTAAGGCTTCGACTCGATCTTTCCGAAATCGAGGAACGTGCAGTTGGCAGATCGCACCCGGTCGACCATCCGGAGTTTCAATTCCGCTTGCACAGTCAGGACCGATGTATTGATCAACACCCGCCTCACAGTCACACATGATTGACGAAGATCCGTAACCTGTCGCGGCGTTGATGGCGTGATCAAGCCACTTGCGGTCACGAGCCGTAATCATGAATTCGACATACAAGCTGCGAAATGCCTCTGCATACGTATCCTCCACTTCAGCTGTCATCGACGTCCTCGTCCTTCGATGATCCGATCTTCCGTGACGATCTTGTCCATGAAGACGTCATGACCGGCAACCGGGATTTCTTCAAACACCTGGCACTCAAAAGCCAGCGCTATCAGCGGTGTGTCTTTGCGAGCATGTTCGAGGAGCTTATCGTAGTATCCTTTGCCATGTCCCATCCTGGCCCCTCGAGGATCAAATCCGACACCGGGCACCATGATTAAATCCAGTTCCTCCACGGGGACCTGCTTTTCCGGCAGCGGCCGCAATTCCGGACGTGGTTCAAGGATCCGGTACATGCCAAGTTCAAGTTCTTCCATGGAGGTCAGGTGGAACAACTCCAATTCACCGTCTGCGTTGCACCAGGGGACCACAATCCGCTTGCCGGACTGCAGAGCAAGTTCCAGGTCGTGTCGAGTCCGAACTTCACTGCGGACGTCGATGTAGAACATCACAGTCTGAGCTTCTGCGTATTCCGGCAGAGCCATAAAAGCGCCGACGATCCGGCGACTCAGCTCGTCCTTGTTTTCCTGTGCATTGCGGTTGGCGTGAGCCTGCTTCCGCAATTCGTTCTTTCGTTCCTGCACCGCGGCGTCGAATGACATGGATTCCCTCCGATCAGTTCAAAATCTCTGACGCAGCTTTTACACTTCCCTCCAGCGATCTTCAACCCGTCTTAACTTTTGCCGCTGACTTCCTTAAAAACAGAACGTCCCCGGCTGCAGTTGTTCACCCATCTTTTCTGGAGGATGCTCAGATGTCAGTCGTAGAACCCGGATTCTCCGGTTCAGCTCAGACCGATCGTCGTCGATTTCTGACAACAGCGGGCGCGCTTCTCGTCGGCGGTGCAGCCGCCGCAAGTCGTACTTTTGCCCACCCTTCAGGAGCATTGACTGAAACGGCGGCTGCTGGTGCCAGAGCAATGCTGGCCACCCCGATCGTTGATACACATCAGCATCTTTGGAATCTCGAAACTCAGAAACTGCCATGGCTGGACGGAGCCCCGGAAGTTCTGAAAAAGACTTATTGGCTGAACGAGTATGCGGCTGCCACCGAGGGCCTGAACATCAAGTCGGCCGTTTATATGGAAGTTGATATTGCCCCGGATCAACAGATTTCTGAGGCCGACACGCTGCTCGAAATCTGCCGCAAGGGAGATGCTCCCACAATCGCTGCCGTTATTTCCGGCCGGCCAAACAGCGAAGAGTTCGCGCGTTACATCCATCGCTACGCGAAGGCTAAGCCAATCAAGGGTGTTCGTCAGGTTCTGCATCCGCCCGATTGTCCACGAGGTCTCTGCCTCGAAAAGCAGTTCGTTCGGTCGATGAATTTGCTGGGCGAAATTGGAATGAGCTTTGACCTGTGCATGCGGCCCGAAGATCTCAGCGACGCCGTCACTCTGGTACGCCAGTGCCCCGGTACTCGCTTTGTGCTTGATCACTGCGGAAATGCAGATCCAGGTTCGTTTCTCTCTGAGTCCGTCCGAAAAGAGGCACCGAAGCACGATACCGAAGCGTGGAAAGCCAACATCCTGCAACTCGCCGAACAATCCAACGTGATCTGCAAGATCTCCGGCGTTATTGCATCTGCTCCAACCGGTGTTCCGTTTACGGATTCGCTCGCCCCGGTAATCAACCATTGCCTCGATTCGTTTGGTCCGGATCGAGTCATCTTTGGTGGTGACTGGCCTGTATGCCTGCTCGGCGCGCCATTCAGGGAATGGGTATCGACTTTGCTGACAATTATTTCTAATCGTCCTCAAGCGGAGCAGGAGAAGCTGCTGCATAAAAACGCGGAGAAGTTCTATAGCCTTCTCACTCAGTGATTGAAGTCCGTGTTTGAGTAAACTCGTTTGTACGACATCCGTCCGCTAAATCGGCACGCCGCAGTCCGCAGCGTGCCGTATCTTCATCTTCAAGGTCTCGACGCACTATGCACCCTCAGAAACTGAAGGAAATGCTGGCACATACTCTCGAAGACAGACGCTTGTCTCGCGGCGAGAAGTCAAACCTGAGTGCTGTCCTCGAGCATATCGAACCCGGTGAACAGCAACTTGCAAACTACCGTCACATCGTCTTCGATCTTGCTCGGGGCGCCATCGATGCAACAAACGGGAAGCTGGTGCTGGAATGGGTGGAAGATGTTCTAAAGGTCCTGCACAATGCTTCCGGGGGATCAGATCGAATTTCGGAAGTCGAAGCCTGGTTCAGTCCCAAAGATAATTGCCCGCAGCGAATTCGGTCGCTGTTCGCGGAAGCAAAGAGTCGTGTTGACATCTGTGTTTTCACCATCACGGATGATCGACTGACTTCTTCGGTCCTGGAGGCTCATCGTCGAGGAATCCGGATCCGGATCATCACAGATGACGACAAGGCGGCTGATCCGGGTTCCGATGCAGACAAACTGGCCGAGGCGGGCATTGAGCTCCATGTGGATCGATCGGCATACCACATGCACCACAAGTTCGCCATCTTTGATGGTCAGTTACTCCTGAACGGAAGTTATAACTGGACTCGGGGCGCAGCTGAAAACAACGAAGAAAACTTCGTCATCACAAACAACTCTCGCCTGATTGCAATGTTCTCCCAAACCTTCGAAGCCCTCTGGAAACAAACAAGCTGATCAGTTCCCCCCCCTCAAAGTAGCTTGGGGGTTCCTCCCCAAGCACGTCCCTGCGCCATTGTAGTACTCGAACCAGCGTGTGGACAAATCGTAGCTTGGGGATTCTTCCCCGAGCCGTCCCTGCGCCGTTGTAGTACTCGAACCAGCGTGTGGACGGGCAGGAATGCCCATCCTACATTTCGAGCCGTCCCTGCGCCGTTGTAGTACTCGAACCAGCGTGTGGACGGGCAGGAATGCCCATCCTACATTTTGAGCCGTCCCTGCGCCGTTGTAGTACTCGAACCAGCGTGTGGACGGGCAGGAATGCCCATCCTACTTAGAGAGAGTGATGCGGCGGTGGGTGGCTTTGGCGAGGGCTGTTTGGCGTTCCTGTTCGGTTTGCTGATAGAGAATTCGGAACAGTCTCGCCATGGCGGGAGTCATTTTCTGACCTCGGCGAGTCATTGCAATTGCTGCTGTGGCGATACTTGTTTCCAGAGGCCAGTCGGCAGCAAGTTCTCCGAAGCTTACATTGCAGAACGAGGGGATGTACCTTGGCAACAGTCGCCCTCCGGGTAGTACCATCGTCATGATGCCAATGGAGGAACCTGTGTTGAACATGCTGTCAATGGCTGTTCGTGAATGATCTCCAATGAACGATCCCACTTTTGTCAGATGAGAACTGATTTGCTCACCCTGAAGAGGAACTCGCACTTCGCTGTAGTCGTGGCGAAGGTCTGAGGTCGAAGTCATTGCGCCAAGGTTGACCCACGGGCAGACGTAGCTGTGTCCGAGGAATCCGTCGTGGTACTTGTTCACGAAGCCATGCAGGATTGACTCTTCAATTTCGCCTCCAACACGACAATGATCGCCAATCGTGGTGCCACTGCGGATCAGTGCCCTGAATATCTTTGTCCCCCGACCAATATGACAGGGACCTTCGATTCTGGTGAATGACTGAATATGAACATCACGATCAATTGAGATTGGTCCTGTCCGAGTATCCAGGACAACAAATGGATCAATCATTGATCGTTCTGCGACATAGATGTCCCGCTGATCACCGAGGACCACAACGTGCTCTGACTGAGGTGCCTGGGACATGCCTTCGTCAAGAAAATCCCGGACCAGTTGTCTCCGATTCTCACTCACAAGATCCCACGGATATTTTGCGAGGATTCCGGATGCCCGAACTGGTTTTCGCATTCTCGCAAGCTGCAGAACGATCGTATCAAAGTCTGTCTCGCTCAGCAGGTTAAGCTCTTCCGGCTCAAGGAAGATCCATGCGAGTTCCCCGTTCACAAAACCCGCGCATCCAGGGCTGACTTCGCCGGTCTGAAATCGTTTCTCTGGTATCCAGCGGCCATTGATCAGGAGCGTTCCAGCCTGGCTCAGCCACGAGAAGTCGTTCACTTTGCTCTGCGGATGTTCCTCGCTGTAGACTTCTTTGAGCCATGAGCGAATCCAAACACCGTTTTGTTCTGCCGGAAACCAGCGTTCAAGTCTTCGGCGAAGCGAATCACGACCACAAAGCAACTCGAACACCGGACGTGTCATCGCGATCGGGTTGAGCTGGGACACCAAACTGTCTTCGTAGATGAGGTATCGCATTCACGAATTTTGCCTCAACACCTGACGATTGGATAGAGTAAGTTCCTGTATCAGGTGGGGCAGTGGGAGACGTCAAACCGCAGAATCATCGCAAAGCGGCAATACGTGCGCGGTTGCGGACGGCTGACGGAGTCTGCCTGCTACTGTAGCAGGCAGACTCCGTCGGCCGTCCGCAATTACGCTTCACTGAAACGCAATTTGAACGAAAAGCAGCTTTTGAGATGAGCGAGGCACGCGTGATTCCACGCCAAATCCAGATCAGCAACACCTAGAAGCTGCCGTCAGAAATGACTTCACCATCGTTTCGATTGGCCAGCCGCCTGAGAACTTCGGGCGCAACAAAGTCGTTGATTCCGCGAACGCTGCCATCGGCCATCAGAAAGTGAGTACTCACGTGCAGGCTTCCGAATCCCCCAACAAACTTTGATTCATCGTCGGCTTTTCGGATCTGTTCAGCAATTAACGGATCGAGTTCATCGATGTTTGTGCCAGCCGGCAGTTCAGGCGGTGGTGTGTTACCGGGGGCCAATGGCGAGTTCCAGGATTTTGACAATGGGTGATCTGTGTTCCGGATTGTTGCACGATCACCGTAAAACCAACCATCGCCCGACGGAGAATTCAGATGTTCTCCAACTGCGATTGTGCTGGATGCCCCATCTGGTACAGATCGAAGTGAATGTGAACTGTTGAGGTAGAAGAGGCCGTTATTGCCAGCATCAATGGGTGTTTCGACGCTCCCCTGATTTGCAGCATACTCTACCATATCGTCAAACCGTCCCTGCCCTCGACTCGACGGGACGGAAGGACAATGCAGGATCGGAAACACAATACCCGGGCCGCTTGATGGCTCTGTTAAAAGCGTGAGTGATACGGGGCTCGAATACTGATACTCCATGAATTCTCCAGGGAAACCGCCATTCGATCCGTCGTAAACGGGCTGACTATCTTGAGTGGCTGCTGGTATCGCGGCTTCGAGCTGAAGAAGCTGCAGTTTTTCCTCTTCCGTCAACATCGAAAGTTGCGGACGAACGAAATCCACCTGGCGATAGATTGGCATTTTGTCGAGAAACGGGAGGATCTGAACGATCCAGCCAATTCGATACGTGGTGGACTGTCTGACTTTCACCGGACCTGAGGGACTGACACAGCCCGGAGGAAGTACCTCGTGGAGCGAATCGTAGTTCCTCAACGCCAGTCCAATCTGCAAGAGATTGTTCTTGCACTGAGTCCTCCGCGCGGCTTCTCGAGACTGCTGAATTGATGGGAGGAGCAATGAAATCAGGATGGCAATCGTTCCGATGACTACAATCAGTTCGAGCAGTGTGAAGCCTCGTGCGCGACGTTTCCATCGCGGCATCTGAGGCGGCTGAAGAATTGCAGAAAGCATGATTGCGGTCCCTTAAGCCTGGGAAGGAGAAAAAACATGGTCTTAAAGATCGGCATAGCATCGGGATGGGTTCGATCCGAGGCAGCTCAGACGTCGAATCAGAATTCGCCGATCAATTCCATGTCTTCACGATTTCCAAGGTTCTTTCGCAGCCTTACGTCAACGTTCTCACTGATAAACCTCACGGAACCATCTGCAAGCAACGTCTGAACTCCGCCAGTGTGACGGCTGGAGAACCCTCCAGGGGATACAGCTACGCTCGGGTCGGTCACCTGTGTCGCAGGAACTTCCGGATTCAATGGGTCCTGCATCTGGCCGGACGGACGAAAACCTGTGAGTCCCGGAATCTTCGCGGAGTTCAGTCCTGTTCCCATGTTCCTGAGAGTCGCATTTGTGCCGGACATCCAACCGTGATCCACCTGCGTGGGGTCAAGGACGCGTTCAGCCACAAGCACAGTGTTGGATGCACCATCATAGATCTGCTGGAACGCGATGCTGCTGTTCAAATACAGGAGTCCGTTGTTGGTTGTATCGATCGGAACATCATCACCACCAGTGCAGCCTGCATAGTTTGAAACCCCGGGACCTCCACCGGCCATGGCGGCTGACGTAGGAATATCGCTTGGGCAGCGGAATACTCCGATTGTTGTTGATCGCACACCGCCGTTTGCTGCGTCATAGACGCCGACATCAAAGTTGACAGCTCTGAACAGGCTGCTCTGCTCCATCATTGGCAGTAGCTGAGTAATCCAGCTCATGTGGTAACCAACGGGCTCAAACAAGATCGGACCAGTGGGGTTCACAGAACCTGGTGGAAGTGCTTCAAATGCCATGTCGTAATTATGCAGTGCCAGACCGAGCTGCATCAGATTGTTCTTGCACTGGGTCCGACGAGCAGCTTCCCGGGCCTGTTGGACGGCTGGAAGCAGGAGAGCGATCAAAATTGCAATGATCGCGATCACAACGAGCAACTCAATCAAAGTAAAGCCGCGGTTGAGTCGGCGTGTTTGCTGCTGGAAAGGTAGCAAAGTGATCATGGCTTAAGTTTCCCTGTTCTTGTAACCTGAAATGGGTGTTCGGTGTTTGCTGGATATCGAGCTGTGACAGTCCAGGTTCGATCCGGCTTTATGCTGATCTGGACAGTTCCCGAATTTGTCTGGTGAATCTGTCCGGACGGTATTTCCCACGTGGTTCCCGACCATTCGGGTTCTGATGCCTTCGAATTCACCAGAAGAACGCCGGCCTCAGCCAGACGCTCCACCTGCTGATACTCAAACTCATGCCGCATCTGGCGACGCTCCATAATGGTCACTCTGACCTGAGCTGCAATCATGCCTGCAAGGACAAGCAGAACGACAATCACCATTGCCGAGACAGCACCAACCCGGTTTGTCCCGTTAAATCGATTTGAAAAGGCAGATGTGCCCGGAAGAGTAATCGCGGGTTTGCTCAGATCAGCACGAGAGGCAGTATGTCTCATTAATGTCCCCCTCTGATGATGAATTCCAACGAGCCCACCTCAGCTAACCCCTCGATATCTGGCGGTTTCGTGGCGACATCTGTCTGGCCATTACTCTCTGGTAGCGATTCTCGTTCGAGCACTTGCAGCGGAGATGGATCCTGAACTCGCACAATGGCGCGATGTTCATCCAGCTCTTTTAAAGAGATTTTGGATCCCAGCGGAAAGACGAATCGGTTTTCAGTGGTTCCGCCTGAACGGACAACGGAACGAATCAGAACGTTTCGATCGGATCGCCATTCTGCTGCCAATACATCGGCTGAGCTTTGCCCGTCACCGGCAAATTCAAACTTCAGCCGACCGTCAACAACATTCAGAGTTGTTGCTTCAAGTTCATCGAGTCGAAACTGTTTTCGGACCGCCAGCGTCGTGCGAGTTGCGACAGTGGCGGCATACTGATCGTCAAACGCCTTCACTGTCAGATGAATGCAGAATCCAGCGCTGGACAGAATTACGCTTGTCATCAGTAAGTATGCAAAATAGTACTGAAAGATGCCGCCCGACCGCGGATGAACAGGTTGTCTGGTACGCTTGAAACTCCTCATGGGGTGGGCGACTCCTCAGAATTCTGTGCCTGAACTCCGGTCGGCAACCAGATCGTCAGAGAATGCCGGATATCCGGTGCCTGAATCCGCCATGGTTTCTGGATCGTGATCTTTACGGATTTCAGAGGGGATTTCTCCGTGCCTGGCATTTCTTCAAGCGCCAGAGTGGCGTTCGGATAGCGTTTCAAAAAAGACTCACTGAGTTTGATTCCTGTCAGGCCCTCGGACGCGGCAGCTCGCTGTTGAAGTTCGATGGCGACGTTATCGAGCTCCACCAGACATATCGCATCAAACCGAATCAGTTTGCGTTGTTCGATCATTTTGGCAATCGTGGGAACCAGAACCGCCGTCACGGCAGACAACAGCACCGTACACACGACCATTTCTGTCAGAAGGGATCCCTTCCGAATTGGCCGAATACCAAGACCTCCATCGGTCTTCCGGGCGAGCCGCCATTCAGTACACTGAGATGAGTTCATACTGAACCTCCCTGCTCGGTGAGGTCGCTGATCAGCTTGATCAGTGGCAGGAAGAGGGCAACAACAACAAACATCACCAGAAACCCCATTGTCAGAGTTGTCGCGACGTGAAACAGCTGGCTAAACCAGTAGTGAAATCGCAGGCGTCTTTGTTCAAGTGAATGGCTCAGATGCAGGAGTCCCCAGTCGAGGTGTGAGCTTGTCTCTGCTGCCCTGAGAAAATTGGCCTCGCGGACATTGATGAGTCTGCTTGAAATCAGACCGTCGATCAGTGAGACACCTACACTCAGCTGTGCTCGCAGATTGCTGAACGCTCTCGATGCTCTGCCCGGCCGAAGTTCACTCTGAAGTGCATGCACGGTGGCGTTGAGATCACGGTTTCCGATTGTTGCTGCACTGAACATTCGAAGCAGGAGCGGCAGCCAGTACCTTGGAAACTGCTCTGAAAAGAGTAGTCGGCCTCGAGATACGTACTGAAACTGACCGTAAAACAGTATGAGACTGCCGATTCCAACGACGGTCATGCCAAAGAAAAGCACCAGATACCAATAGTTCATGAACCAGTCCGAGAAGTCAATCAGAAGAATGGTCAAGGAAGGAAGTTGTTGATTGAAGTCTTCAAAGATTCTCTTTTCCTTTGGGATGATCCAGACCATGATGAACCCGACGAGCAGAGAAGCTGCTACACCGACGCTGAACATCCAGATCAGAGAATTCACCAGGCTGGCACCGACAGGTGAGCCCTGGTACTGATCTCGACCTGCAAGTCGTATCGCCTCGTCCGCCAAAACTTCTCTCAGGACACCGGTTTGTTCTGCCACGCGGATCGCTGCCACAGTCGATTCCGGAAGCAGGCCATGATTATTTGCGAGAGCGGTCGACAGAGGCATTCCCTGTTCGATGAGCAGCCGCAATGACTGGACGCGATCACCCCACGGCGATCCGGATTCCATTGCGTGTGCCGCAAGTGAGTCAATCAGTGCGTGCTCGTTCCCAACACCAGCCGCCAGAATCATCAGCAATGAAGTTTGGCGAATCGGTTCGGGGCGATTCCAAAAGAACAGGAGATTTTGAAGGTAGCTTCCGGACATCAGTTTGGCCGTCTATGAGTGACTCAGAATGCTGGGTTTTTCAGGCGAGATCATTCAGCAGTCTCATCAGGGGAAGGAAAAGTGCAATCACAGTCATGCCTACAAAGAAGGACATCACGACGGTCAGACCGATCTGAAACACCATGATCAGAAAAGCGGTCCGTCCCTGACAAGCTCTTTCGAGCATTGATGCAAGTGCGGTGAAACTCTGAGCGATTCGCGAGGATGCAGTTTCTCCCTCATGCCCTTCCGTCGTTTTGCTGAGCAGCAGCGACAGTGGGAGACTGGACAGCATCGTCGTTCCTCCGGAAGCGATTCCCCCTCGTTCAATATTTGACGCAACGTACTCCCCCTCGACTCGCAGAGTCCTCGAGAAGCTTCCTGAAGTCGCGGTTCGAATAATGACAGCTCGATCACAATTCTGTCGGACTAACGATGCAATCACTCGTGCAACACGAGCCTGCATGAGCCATTGAGCGTTCTGTCCAATCACCGGTACCTGAGCAAGGAAGTCACTCAGTCGAGGCGTTGACGCCATAACGACAATCGCGAACAGCCCAAGCCCCAGCAGCGTGAGCACAACCATCAGGCCCGGTAAGCCAAGGAACTCAAACCAACTGGAAATCTTCACGAGACCAGCCGTTAGTACCGGAAGAGACGTGTCGAAGTCTTCGTAAATCTTGCGATATTGTGGAATCATGTAGGCCATGATCCAGTATCCGCATAACGCAAAAAATGACGTGATCAGATAGAGCCCTCCAACTCCAAGCAGCGTCTGATGCTGAAAGAACCGACCTGAGTTCAGCGCCGGGATCAAATCTGCAACAGCCATTGCTTTCTTTTGGCTACTGATCTCCGACCGAAGAACAGCGTTGACCTCTGCCTGAAACCCAATTCCGCCCTGCAGCAATTCTGTGTTTCCGCGTTCGAGATCATCGGCAATCCGATGCAGAAGACGTCGGGGGCGCTCGATAAAGAAGTACTGTGCGAGTCCCCAGCTCATCGGTAGAACCATCAGGACTCCAACCACTGCGATTCCATATACAGCAAGCGCCGGTGGGTAGACCAGTACCCAGACCAGTGATGTCGCACACAGAAACAGTGAAGTCAAAAACACCCACGGCATGATGGAAACAACAGGATGCTCGATAGGCTCCGACGCGAGGGCTCTCACGGCTTCATGTGCCGGTATCCCGGTGATCAGCGCTTCGCGCAGACGTTCTCCAAAGCGGAGTTGTATGGCCCGCGGGATCGTGGCAGACTTATCTGCCAGCGCCGAATCGACAGCAAGCTCTCCGCATTGAACCAGCCTGAGGTTTCGGGACGCCAGAATGGATCGGAGTTCCGGCTCGGACGCGGCGTTCTGAGTTCCATAGATTGGAACCCCAAAAGTCGTTTCAGCGTGGTAACGGTAATGTGTCATATTGTCGGCTGTCCCAGATTTCTGTAGATCTCAAGAACCGGCCAGAAGACGGATGCTGCATACATGGTCATTGTGCCACCGCCAACAATCAGGAAGATCGACACCGGCAAAACAGATCTGACCCACAGCAGTCCAACTTCAACGCGTGATCGGTACAAATCCGAAGCGGCTCGAAGTCGCATCAGAAACCGCTGTTCACTGTCTCCCGCATTCTGCAGGCAGGCAAATAACATCGGTGGTAGTTGACCGGTCCTCCAGCGTCCACCTCTCGGAAGACCTGTCGTCGCGCCATTTTCCATGGCGTCGGCAACCGAATTTCCTGCCACGTCAAGTCCTCGGTTTCCGGAAACGGCACCAGCCAGACGCAGCGCATCCGGCAGGGGAATCTCTTTTTCCACCAACACTGACAGGATTCGGGACATGGTATAGAACCTCAAATCCCGGATCACCGGACGAATGCCAGGAAGCAGCAGGATCAGCAGTTCCGGACCTCGAAACACCATGGCTGAAGCACGTCCGGATCCAACCCAGAACAGGAACAGAATGGCACATACCGCGGGCAGCAGATAATGCAGCCATGGCATCTCCGAGTTCCATCGGAGGACAGTTCCGAGTATTGGATGGAATGGGATTTCCATCTGCAGGCCAGTTATGTAAATACGATCAAGTGTGGTCTGCAGAAAGAGAGCAACCATAACCCATGCAACTGCGACAACAAGCGCAGGGTATGAGAGCGCTGACAGGATTCGACGTCGAAGGTCGACAAGGTCTCGTGCGAAGTCTCCCATCGTCTCAATTGTCGTTGCCAGATTTCCGGACTTGATACCGGCTGCGACGGCCGCCGCCAGCATCCGACTTCCTCCATCTCCATGTGCGGCGACGACCTGCTGGAGAGGCTTTCCGGTCTGCAGTTCTGACGCAATGCTCTCCGTCATCACCTTGAGCCGCTGACTTCGACCACTGCCCGCAGCGGCCAGATGACGTTCCAGCGGAAGTCCAGCCTTGACCAGCGCATGCACTTCTTCGCTGAGATGCTGAATGTCCTCGAGCGTTAGCGAAACTGTTGCTGTCATAGGGTTCGGTTCATTTGATGGGACGATTCTACCGGCGTGGCATCACATCAGGGGTGCTATCACTCTCAGGATCGACGCCCCAGGACTCGAAAGACTTCTGATTCGGTCGTTTGCATACGAAGTACGGCTTCATGAGCATGATCGTGAAGTGTAGTCATCCCGACCTCTTTCGCTACTATGGCCAGCCTTCGAGCATCCGCGCGATCCAGAATTGCTCGACCAGTCTCCGCAGGTGCAGGATCAAAGATCTCCATCAGTGGAAAACGGCCGCTGTATGAAACAGAATCCAGACTCGATTTGTCTGAGGAAGTCTGCGGTTTCTGAATCTCGGAAGAAAGTTGTCCCTCTATGGCAAGTTTTCGCAGAAGTCTTTGGCAAGCGACAAGCCGCAGTGTGCTTCGCAGCAGATACGGTTCAATGCCCATATCCAGCAATCGAGTCACTGCTTCGATCGCACTGCCTGCGTGAAATGTTGTGATCACAAGATGACCCGTCAACGCTGCCTGAAATACAGTCTCCGCAGTTTTCGGATCGCGAATCTCGCCTACAAAAATCACGTCGGGATCCTGCCGCATCAGGGACTTCAGCCCGGTTGCCAGATCAAACCCCGCAGCAGGTCGTATCTGTGATTGAGAAACCCCAGGGATCGCCACTTCAATCGGGTCTTCAAGAGTCACCACACACCGAGAGTCACCGTGTTCTGAGACAATTTCTCGCAGACAGGCATATGCTGTGGTCGTTTTTCCACTTCCGGATGGCCCCGTCAACAGGATCACTCCGGCTGTTTCTGACAGATGTTCAATCAGGGGGGCGAGCACTTGCGGAGAAAACCCAAGCTCCTGAAGGCGCTGAAGCTGCTGAGAATCCGCGAATAAGCGAATTGCTGCCTTTTCACCATATAACGTCGGAAATGTGGCAACCCGCACTTCGCCAGTGACTTTCTCCCGAGCAATTCTGCCTTCCTGGGGGACGTCCGTACGATAGGTCAGCAAACCGGCAAGGACTTTCAGCCTCGCGATCACCTGAGCGGAAATCTCCGAATCAAAGATTGCCACAGTGGTCAGCACCCCGTCAATGCGCCACTGCATTCTCAGGCCGTCTTCCCCAGGAACCAGATGAACGTCGCTGGCGTGGTGTCGGCGTGATTCTGAAAGGATCGCATCCACTATCATTGGGACATACATGTCCTGCCCTGGAGCAATCTTTTGAACCACCGCAGCGAACGAACGCATTACCACAGAAGCATTCCACACAGTCGGCGATTGCGGCGGACAAGTTCATCAATGATCAGGTTAATCTCATCTGAACCTTTTGGCTCAATCTGAGGAGCTCTGCGCTCGTCCGGTGTCGGCATGGGAATTTCAACTCCCTCGACGAGATTCTCCGGACCTCGATCCGGTTTCGGAACACCGAGATCCCCGGACGGACCCGGAGTGACAAGCTGCCCTGGCGAAACATAGCCTGAATTCGGCGTTGGCGGCGTGAGATTCTGTTGAGGACTCCCATTGACGACCGGAGGCGATACACCGGGCTCAGGACGAAAGAACAGGAAGAAAAGCACACCGGCTGCAACCATCACGGCGCCACCACGCGTCAGCCTCTGCTTCCAGCGCGACACGCGGATCTGCGACTGGCACTGAACCATCACACGCGAACGCAGGTCCTTTGAAAGCGATGGGACAAAGGCCGCTTCTCGGATCAGCTGATGTTCCGGCATAATTGGGTCGGGCCGGTAATGGGTGGGATCGTTCATCGGGGGGGTCTCAACTCTTGTTCACTGACTTTGGTGTGCTGCTTCATCGTCGCTGTTTTAAATTTGCTCGTGGATGTGTTTAAATCGTGGATGTGTTTAAAAGGTCTGTCGTATTGAGAAAAGTTTGTCTTACATCGATCTGCAAAGGGTCTGAGGGCGAAGTCCACGAACACGATGTCCATTTAACGAACAAGAGGCTCCAAACTTCGCTGCAGCTTTTCCATTGCATAACGATAGCGACTGGCAACTGTATTCTGAGACAACTCAAGGGCCTCCGCGATTTCTGCGAACGTGAGGTCTTCCCAATGTTTGAGAATCACGACCTCGTACTGATTCTTTGGAAGAGACTCCAGTATCCGACGTACTCGTTCAGATGTCTCTTCCTGATCCAGCATGCTCTCTACAGGTCGAGCAGTTGATGACGCTTCCAGTGTCTCCATCTGAAAGTGCCGTCGCTTCTGCATAATCCTCAGAGATTCATTACGCACCGTTCGGATCAGATATGGCCAGGGTGCATCGGCTTTCACCAGAAGTCCCGGCTTTCCGGCAATGCGGGAAAACGCACCTTGTAGTGCGTCTTCAGCATCGGATTGACTTCCTGTAATTGTCATTGCCAGCCGTACCAGTCTTTGAGCAGTCAAATCAAACAGTTCTCCGAGCGCAAGCTCAGTGTCCTGTGTTAATCGCTCAACACACTTCTGAAAAACCGTCAAAAATTCGGTTCTCTCTGTTGTAGTCACGGCTTATGGCAGAAACTCGAAGACGGGAAGTTTGTCTGTCAGAATTCAAAATTCCTGCCGGAGAAGATATTTTCCCGACCGCGAACGCGTCCAGCGTGTCCAGTGGTAGAAAATCGAGTGTTTTCCGAATCCATGGACTTCGTTCTGTTGTAGTTCTCGTTCGACCTTCACGACGAGGTACTGGACATGTGTTTAGTTATGCAAGGGAATTGAGCAGTGTTTGAATCAGTAGCGGTAGTGGGTGCAACAGGGGCAGTTGGTCGAATCATCCTGCAATTGCTCGAGGAGCGGAAATTTCCGGCACGGAGCTTTCGGTTCTTCGCGTCTGCTCGCAGTGCTGGTACGTCGGTTCAATTTCAGGGCAAACCGGTGGTTGTGGAAGAGTTGACTCACGACTGCTTCAAGGGGATTTCGCTGGTGATAGCCAGCACGCCGGACGAGACTGCTGCGGAGTACCTCCCATCGGCAGTGAAGGCGGGAGCGAAGGTCATTGATGAATCGGGCTTCTGGCGAATGAAGCCTGACGTGGCGCTGGTGATCCCGGAAATCAATCCGGAAGCGGCCTTGAATGCGAAGGGGATCATTGCCAGCCCAAACTGTTCAACCACTCAAATGGCACTAGCGCTTAAGCCACTCCATGATGCTGCTCGTGTTCGACGAGTGATTGTCAGTACGTATCAGGCGACAAGCGGAGCCGGGCTTCAGGGCACAGCCGATCTTTTGGAAGGATCAAAGGCATCCCTGGCAGGTACGAAATACGAGTATAAGGCGTTTCGGTACCCAATCGCCTTCAATGCAATTCCTCAGATTGGTGGTTTCAAAGACAATGGTTACACCAGCGAAGAATTGAAGATGGTCTACGAGACTCGCAAGATTCTGGGTGACGAAACCATTCAGGTATGTCCGACCTGCATCCGAATCCCAGTGTCGAACTGCCACAGCGAAAGCATCAATGTGGAGACGGAGCGACCATTGTCGGTCGAAGAAGCTAAATCGCTGTTTGCCGCCACGCCAGGAATTCTGGTTGTTGATGATCCCGCGAACGCCCAATACCCGATGCCTTCAAACTGTGATGGCAGAGACGAAGTGTTCGTGGGTCGAATTCGAAAAGATCTTTCACACCCCAACGCGATTTCGTTCTGGTGTGTTTCAGACAATCTTCGCAAGGGCGCGGCCACGAATGCCGTGCAGATTGCGGAACTACTCGCCAGACATCAGGATTCCAGATGAGATTATCGCGACAACTTCCGGGTCTGTTCATTCTGTCCTGTGCATTGTTGTCTGCCTTTATGAGTGGATGCAGTGATGCTTCACGCGAAGATGTCGCCGGAGTACAAGCCTCTTCCGGTGGATCTGCGGGGATCGCGGTCACGTCGCTGGTACTGGAAGACCTGACTCGGTCAATTGTGGCCGACAGTGTCGAGGTCGTGAACGTCGTCCCGGCATCAAAACCGTCGCGATTGTGGAAGCCAACTTCAAAGGACGTAAAGCAACTGCAGGGAGCTCAGAGAATCCTGATTCAGGGAGCGGGCTATGAGCCGTGGCGAGATCGAATTACGGTACCTCAATCTCGACTGATCGACACCTCTTCCGGTTACTACGATCAGTTGATTCGCATCCCGGATGCGGTGACACATCAGCATGGCCCCGACGGCCGACATTCGCATCCCGGAACCGTATGGGCAACGTGGCTGGACCCGGAACTCCTTGGATCACAGCTGCAGCGGATCACGACAGCATGTTCAGAGCTGGTGCCCGATCACAGGGACGACTACGAGCAACGGACTGCTCGATTGTCGGCCGAGATCGAAAATCTTGAACGACAGATTGCCAGCATAACAAGTCTTTCTGAACAGATATCGGGCGAAGGGGTCGAGTTGGAAGTCCTCTCAGATACATCCGCCCCTTTGTATCTTGCAAGGCGAATTGGCTGGAAACTTTCATGGCTCCACTGGCCCGAACCTGGTGAATTGCTCTCCGATTCAGATCGCGAAGAATTGAAGGAGATTCTTAATGAGCGGGCGAAGAAGAGCGAAGCGAACGGTGCCCCGGCACTGTTTTTGTTGAGGTCTGACCGTTCGCCGGACGACGCAGTTTTTGCAGAATCTCTGGGGCTGAAGGTCGTGAGGATCGACCTCTGCGAGAAAATGTCGGACACTGCGGCACCTGTGATCAAGCGACTCGAAAAGAACCTGCAGGAAATTGAAAAGGCACTGGTCAGCTCTGAACCGAAGATTCGGTAACGAAACGCAGAGGGATCATCAGGCTGAGTTGAGACTCAAATTTTGAAATGCGGCTGGAGGCTGTTGGATTGTCACGAGGTCTGGAATACACGGACGCCGAACTGGCTCAACGATCGCTCGACCGCAGTCGACTCCCGCGTCATATCGCCATCATTATGGACGGTAACGGACGCTGGGCGCAGCAAAAGGGCCTTCCGCGCATTGAAGGTCACCGACGAGGTGTAAAGTCCGTACGATGTGTGGTGGAGGAATGCAGTCGACTGGGACTTGAGCAATTGACGCTCTATTGTTTTTCCAACGAAAACTGGAAACGCCCAAGGCGGGAACTCATTCTGCTGATGGCTCTTCTGAAACAATATGTCATCGAAGAGCGACGCGAGATTATGCGTCAGGGGTTGAAGTTCAGAGTCATCGGAAAGGTTGAGGAACTCGATCCGATCATCCAAAAAGAAATTCGCAAAACGGAAGAGGTCTCTGCCGGGAACAACGGGATGACACTTTGCCTCGCCGTCAATTATGGGGCTCGTCAGGAAATCACAGAAGCCGTTCGGAGGATTGCGGTTTTGGCCGCTGAGGGAAAAATCGATCCTGCTGAGATCACGGAAGAAACTGTAGAATCGAGCCTGATGACCGCGGGCATGTCAGACCCGGATCTTGTCATTCGAACAGCAAGTGAACTTCGCGTGAGCAACTTCCTGTTGTGGCAGATCAGCTATGCAGAGCTGTGGGTTACAGATCGACACTGGCCCGACTTTCGGGAGCCGGATCTTCACACCGCCTGCCGTGATTTTGCGGCCAGAGATCGCCGCTTTGGCGGTTTGTCGGAGACAAAATGATGAGTATTGCTCAGTTGCAGCATCGGCAAGCGGTACTGATCACAGCATCCGGTCCTGTTTTGGGCACAAGTTATCGGTGGCCCGGGGGACAGTACTGCGCGATTCATACAGACCGAGGGATCATTGGCTGCGGACTCTATGATATCGCTGTCGCTGATCGATTTGGCATGGCAATCGCGATTGCTCGAGGAACGCCGGATCACCCGCTGTTTGAACCTGAAGATTTGCTGACCGCACGAATTGTCGAAGTGAGTGAAGCTGCCGCGAAACTGGGAGTTTCCGCCGGACAGACGGGTGAAGCCGCGTTGCAGTTTTTGCTGAAGTAATGTCACACCGACCAGTCGTTTTCTGGAGAGTATCCGGATGGGCCGTTCTGTAACGTCTTCACTGGTTTGGTTTATTTTCAGTCTTTGGCTGAGTTGCCATGGAGTGATCAGCCAGTCGGCATCTGGTGCTGATCATCGGCCAAATATTCTGTTCCTGTTTGCAGACGACTGGGGACGGTTTGCCGGCAGATATGCTGAACTGAACAAACACCAGCAATATCAGGATCTGTTGAAGACACCAAACTTTGATGCGATTGCGTCCAGAGGCGTTCTTTTTCGGAACGCTCATGTGAACGCGCCATCATGTACACCGTGTCGAAGTTCAATTCTTTCCGGTCAGTATTTCTGGCGAACCGGGCGCGGCGCAATTCTTCAGGGTGCTGTCTGGGATCCTCAAATCCCTGTTTGGCCACTGGCTTTGCGAGATGCCGGGTACCACATTGGCAAGTCTTTCAAGGTATGGAGCCCGGGTACTCCGGCAGATGCAGGTTTTGGCGGACAGCAGTACTCGTTCCAGTCCTCAGGCGGGCGAATCAATCAGTTCTCGCAGAATCTGACAAATCTGGTTGATGGCGGTGCCACAATTGAAGCAGGCAAAGTCGAAATTCTGAACGAGGTCCGCCAGAACTTTGGTTCATTCCTTGATTGTACACCAGACGGCTCTCCGTTTTGTTTCTGGTTTGGTCCCACAAACGTTCATCGCAAATGGACTCGAGGTTCCGGCGCTCGACTTTGGGGACTGAATCCGGATCAGCTTGCTGGGCGAATGCCTGGCTTCCTTCCGGATGTGCCGGAAGTGCGTGAAGACCTCGCTGACTATTTTGGCGAAGTGATGGCGTTCGATGCCGCGATCGGTGTTCATCTGGAAGAACTTAGCCGACGTGGGCTGATGGAGAATACTTTGATTATCGTCTCCGGTGATCACGGAGCCCCCGGGTTCCCACACGGGAAGTGCAATCTCTATGACTTTGGTACCGGAGTCGCTCTGGCGGTTGCCGGACCGGGGGTTCACGGTTGCAGAGTCGTCGATGATTTTGTCAATCTTCCGGATCTGGCGCCAACCATCCTGGAAGCGGCCGGACTTCAGCCTCCGGATGTCATGACCGGAAGGACATTATGGCCGGTGTTGAGATCTGATCGCGAGGGGCAAGTCGACCCTGAACGTACCTGGGTGGTGACGGGACGCGAGCGACATGTGGAAATGGCCCGCGCCGGTCATCTGCCCTATCCGCAGCGATGCCTGCGTACTTCACAGTACAGCTACATCATCAACTTCAAGCCGGAACGGACACCTCTGGGGGATCTCCACCTCATGAACAGTGACGATCCTCCCAGCGCCGAGGAAATCACAGAGACGACCTTCGTCACATTGCCGGACGAAGATGCCGGCCCGGCAAAGGCCTGGTTTGTTATGAATCGAAACAACCCGGAATGGTCTGCAATGTTCGAGAAGATGTACGGACTGCGTCCTCGCGAAGAACTTTATCACCTCGAACTGGATCCGGATGAACTTAACAACTTAGCAGGCGACCCTGCCTTTGAAGCGGTCCGAATGCAGATGGAACGGCAATTACTCGAAGAGCTGCAGCGAACAGGGGATCCCCGACTTGTGAACGACGGTGAGTTTTTTGAGACACCTCCGATGGCCGGTCCAATTCCGGCCGAAGCCGGTACACCTGCCCGACAACGAAGAAGGAAGAACTGATGGATCTGCTGCACACAAACTCTTCGCTGGCACGTCGGCGATTTCTGTGTTCTTCGGCGGCGTGCATAGCGGGGCTGGTGCCTGGATTGAACGAGACATCTGCGATTCTCGCAGGGATCGCACAAGTCTCGCAGAAGTCGGCCCGAGTTGCCGTGTCGCTTGACCTCGAGATGAGTCGAAACTTCCCAAACTGGGAGGATACTCACTGGGACTACGAAAAAGGGAATCTCGATGATGCGACGAAAGCATACGCAGTCGAAGCGGCTCGCAGAGTCAAATCTGCCGGAGGTCGCATCCACTTCTTTGCACTTGGCCAGACGATGGAACAGGAGAATATCGACTGGCTGCTGAATCTGATTTCAGAAGGACATCAAATCGGCAATCACACCTACGATCACGTCAATGTGACAGCCAGCAGCCCGGATCAGATTCAGTTTCGATTTCAGCGTTCGCCGTGGCTGATTGGGGGTAAGGCACCTCAGGAAGTTGTCGTCGAAAACATCCAGCTTGCCGAAAAGGCAATCAACCATCGTCTTGGGATTCGTCCGAACGGGTTTCGGACGCCGGGCGGCTTTGCAAATGGTCTGAGAGACCGTCCCGACCTGCAAAAGTTGTTTATCGACCTGGGATACACCTGGGTGAGCAGTCTTTATCCACCTCACCCGACTGGCAAAGCGAAGGAAAGGCCAGGCCGAGACGTGATTCAGGCGATTGTGGACGCTCAAAAGTATGCCCAGCCATTTGCTTATCCAAATGGGCTTGTGGAGGTTCCAATGAGTCCGGTCAGTGACATTGGAGCATTTCGCACCGGGCGATGGCCAGTCGAGGGATTTGTGGAAGCGTTGGAAGCCAGCATCGTATGGGCCATCGACAACTCCGCAGTTTTCGACTTTCTCGCACATCCTTCCTGCCTTGTGTCAGCAGACCCGGAATTTCGAGCAATCGATGCAATCTGTCGGCTGGTTCAGAGTCAGGCACCCAGAGTGGAATTCGCGACATTGGATCAGATCGCGGTCCTGTGACCTCGCGTTGTGGACAGGGTTTGGTTTCGGCAGAAGTGCCCTGCCTCAGTCAGTTCTGTGAACCGTATGCGAAACGATCTTTCGCCCACGATTGCAAACCGACACCTCCGTCCGATAGCGTATCCACTCGTTTTTCACTCCTGGAAGGAAATGCAGATGACAAACAGCAGCACGATCAGAGCAACCGTCTGTTCAGGGTTTGCAATCGCAGTGGCACTCTTCGTCAGCATTGGTAGTGCAATTTTCGCTGTCGCGGATGATGTATCACTCGACAATGTCATTGCGCCGGCAGCGAATACATCTGATGAACCCATTGCAGCGGAGTTCTCAATGGAGCGAGCAGCCCATTTTCTGGACTCCGCCTCTCTGACATGGCAAAAAGAGAGAAAATGTTTCACCTGCCACACGAACTATGCGTATCTGTACGCGCGACCCATGATCTCCGCCGATACGGGAGCACATCAGACGGTGCGTGCGTTTGCTGAGGAACTCGTCAATCAGCGATGGCCGGAGAGCGGGCCACGATGGGATGCAGAAGTTGTGGCGACCGCCGCCGCGCTTGCCTTCAATGATTCAGCAACGACCGCCAAACTTCACCCAACAACAAAAACAGCACTTGACCGAATGTGGACGCTTCAGAAGGAAGATGGTGGCTGGAGCTGGCTGAAATGCGAATGGCCGCCGATGGAGTCTGATGACCATTATGGTGTAACGCTGGCTGCAATCGCCGCGGGCGTCGCACCAGATAAGTACTCGGAAACAGATGCCGCGAAGAAGGGGCTTGAGGGCATTCGTCGATACCTGAAAGCGAATCCTGCTCCAACACTTCACCACGAAGCGATGGTGCTTTGGGCGTCTCGTTATGTCGATGGCCTGCTGACAGATGAAGAACGGCAGCAGACGGTCAGCCGACTGATATCCATACAAAAGCCCGACGGAGGGTGGGCACTGGCCACACTTGGAACATGGGAACGTGGAGACGACAAGCAGCAGGACCTGGAACACAGTGATGGTTACGGAACCGGGTTTATCATCTATGTTTTGCGACAGGCGCAGGTTGAGCAGACAGAACCTTCGATTCAGCGAGGCATCAGCTGGCTGAAAGCAAATCAGCGTGAGAGCGGCCGCTGGTATACTCGTTCTCTGTTTCGCGATAACCATCACTTCATCAGCCACGCAGGATCGGCAATGGCTGTGATGGCGTTATCATCGTGCGGAGTCACTGACGTTGGAGCGATTCGAAACGGCAACAGCAGTCAGACTGTTTCGCAGACAAGCTCCCCCAAATAGCCAACAGTCAATCACCGCCTGTAGAAATCTGTTTCGGCAGAAGATCAGAGAAAGAGAAACATGAATTCGCCGCGTCACGAAGGTCACCTGCCTGCCAGCACGGTTGGCACCAGGCCGGAAGACGCTTATCGCCGACGTCTTGAAGAAATTCAGGTCCTGACAACACAGCTTGAGAATCGGGAAAAGAAGTTCGTCTATGCGAGGGTAGCCGTCTTTCTGGTAGCCATTGCGCTCGGCTGCATCTGTCTTGGGGATTCCGATGTCTCCTGGATCTGGATGTTGTTACCGGGCGGTGTATTCCTGCTGCTCTTAAGTCCGCACACTCGTTGCCTCAGGAATCTCGAAAAACACCGCAATGTCCGCGACTTCTACAGGATGTGCCTCAATCGCCTCGCTGGAAAATGGTCGGATCGCGCTGAAACGGGGATGAGCTTTCGTAGTGACGCTCATCCATGGTCTCAGGATTTGGACTTGTTTGGTCCGGGGTCTCTGTTTCAGTTGCTAAACGAATGTCGAACTGCACCCGGCATTCGCACGCTGGCGCGATGGATGACAGAAGTCCCCCAGGCTTCAGAAGTTATCGATCGTCAGAAAAGAGCAATCGCGCTGAAGGATGAACTGGCACTCAGAGAAGCTCTGGCAGTCGTTGGAGATCCGATCTCCTGGAAGGAAGCCGCTCGGCTTCTGGACTCCTGGGTTCGCCAGCCGGCCCGCAGGATCCCTTTTGGGATTCTCCTTCTGTCGTCCGTGTTGGGAATCGCCGGTATTCCGCTCGTCGTTCTCATCCTGATGGGTGTTCTCCCGGTTTCTTCTCTGTTGATGTTGATGATACTTCAGGGGCCCATGATTCTGATGACTCGGAATCAGATACGAACCGTGTTCGCTGAAATGGATTCAGCAGAACATGCCCTGAACCAGCTCTCGGACGTTGTGATCCTTTTCGAGAACCATGTTTTCACTGAGTCAGCTCTGCAGACACTGCAGGATGAATTCCACAACGACGGGGAGATGGCGTCAGCCGCGATCCGACGGTTAAGTTCCCTGGTTCGCTGGCTCAATAATGCACTCCGCAATCAGTTTTTCGCCCCCATCGCATGGATGGGAGGACTTCTGGTTCTGCTGACAGACAGACTCGAACACTGGCGACAGGCTCATGGCACTGACGTGCAACGATGGCTGGCGGCAACCGGTGAATTTGAAGCGGCTGTTTCGATCGCAGCATTCCATTTTGAACATCCGGACTACTGCCTCCCGACCATAGACGATTCGACGGTTGGATTTCAGGCTCGGCAACTGGGGCACCCACTGCTTCAAAAGTCCGCGTGCGTAAGAAATGATGTCAGCCTGACTCCGACGCAACCACTGCTTCTGGTCAGTGGCTCAAACATGTCGGGCAAGAGTACGCTTCTGCGATCGATCGGCACCAACCTGGTCCTTGCCTACTGTGGTGCCGTTGTCAATGCGGATGAATTCCGCACGAGTATCCTTCAGCTGGCGACGGCGATGCGAGTCAGCGATTCTCTTCAGGAAGGGCGATCCCTGTTTTTCTCCGTTGTCCAGCGGCTGAAGTGCGTGGTCGATCTGACCATGAAACCTCGGACAGTCCTGTTTCTGCTGGACGAGATTCTTCACGGCACCAATTCTCATGACCGTCGGCGCGGCGCTGAGGCAGTGATTCGGTCGCTGGTCGATCGTGGCAGCATCGGCCTTGTGACCACGCATGACCTGGAACTGACTCGAATTGTCGAGACGATGGACGGCAGAGCTGAAAACAAGCATTTTGAAGATTCTGTTCAGAATGGTCAGATGACCTTTGATTATCAGCTTCGAGATGGTGTCGTACAGAGAAGTAACGCCCTTGAGCTGATGCGGATGCTGGGACTTGACGTGTAGGTTGTGGCAATTCCGCCCATTGCCTGTCTTGCTTTGTCAATTCATTCTTTTTTTCCTGAATTCCGGCCGGCACGCCTGTTGAATTACGATGGGGCCTTCAGACACTGTCTCAAACTGCGTTTTCCGTTTTCTCCTGAAAGGATTGTTACCCATGCGATTGCTGAGTTGTTCTCTGGTTGCGTTGCTGCTTACAGGATCTACGGTGATTGCTCAGGAGAAGCCTTCGATTGAGGTTGCCGGGTTCAGCATTTCAAAAAAGGATCCAAAGTCCGAATTTGGTCAGGGTTTGTCGCAGATGCGATCCCCAGGGCTCGAAGTGGATCTCTACTTTGTGGTTCCTGGAGCAACGGTGCTCTCACTTGATGGTGAACAGTCAAAAGCGACGGTGAAGTCCAGTGACGGTAAAGAACTGCCGTTGACCGAACAGTTCGATGGTTTGTTTGATATTAGTATTCGAGAAGACGGCGATCGGGGAATTATCTCGTTCAAATCCGAAGAACTTCCTTCTAAGAAAGCGACCGCTTTAACAGTCGACGGCACGTTCGCTCTGATTGTGGGCAAAGATCTGAAGACGGTCGATTCGGAAGTGAAGTTAATGGAAGGCGCTACCGTCAAGTTGGGCCCAATCGAAGCCACCGTTGATTCTGTGGGCGAAGCGTTTGGTGATCCGTATAAGCAGACGTTTCAGTTGTCTTCGAAGAAGCCCTTTGACTCAATCAAGTCAGTCGAGTTCCTCGACGCGAAAGGCGAAGTGATCGAAAGCGCCGATGGTGGTTCCGGGAGTTTTGGGTTCAACGGTGACTACACTTACAACAAGTCGTGGCAACTCGCTTCAGAAGCAAAGTCCGTCAAGATGCGGATTTCGTATTTCGCAAAGACGGATACTCTCAAGCTTCCCGCAAAGCTCGAATTCGGCGTGGGACTCTGAGGACTCTTTCTGAATTCAGAAGACGACTGAAGTACAAGACAAGAGGGTTAATGTGATGAGACTGCTGACTGTAATTGCGGTGATTGCCACGTGCATTCCGGCATCTCAGGTGCAGCCTTCAACCGGCCGCCTGTTCCCCGAAATCGAACAGTATGTCGCTCGACGCTCAGGAGAATTCGACCGAATCCCTGAGCATCGACGAAAAACACTCGAGGAACTGGCGGCAGTAGTAAAGTCACGTGTCTCCCGAGGGGAAACCGCCACATTGACATTCATCTGTACACACAATTCGCGACGCAGCCACTTTGCACAGATTTGGGCACGAATTGCGGCAGTGCATTACGGAGTCAAACCGGTGGAGACCTATTCCGGAGGAACTGAAGCGACGGCAATGAATCCCAGAACAATTGCCGCTCTGAAGAGGTCCGGAATCAAAGTTTCTACAGTCGAAGAGTCCGACATCGAGAAGTCAATCGCCGAGAAAGCATCGAAGAACCCGCATTATTCGGTTGCATTCTCCGATGAAGAAATGCCGCTGGATTGCTACTCCAAGGTCTTCAATCAATCGCCCAATCCCTCCACAGGATTTATCGCGATCATGACGTGCTCTCAGGCTGATCGCGCCTGTCCAGTGGTGGATGGATGTGAGCATCGGGTTTCAGTACCGTTTGAAGATCCGAAAGTTGCCGATGGAACTGCAATCGAAGCAGCAGCCTATGATGAACGGTGTGCGCAGATTGCCACAGAGATGCTGTACATGATGTCCAGAGTCAGTAATTGATCTGGGCCTGGAATCTCAGGATGTGTCCATCGAACTGTTCGTAGGACAGAGTATTCGCGGTGCTGTTGGCGCGAGTATTCGTTCTGTCGGTGATGGTATACATCGCGACGAGCTCCAGAGATTTTGACAACTGCCATTCCAGCCCTGTTTCCCATTCATCGATGCTGCTCATTGGGGCGTTACGTTCGGACTTGTACCCCCCCTGGAAGTAGTTCCATCGAGCGAATGGAAGCAGTTCGCCTTTTTCCAGCTTATGACGGTACATTGCCATTGCATAACCGCCATAAAGGGGAGCGTCGCTCACATTTGTCTGTGCATCGTTTAGTGCCGGGCCGCGACCAATCGTCCACTCCGACTGGAATCCAAAGGGCTGAGGATAATAAACGAACGTCCATGCCAGACGTTCGTCCTGAATTCCATCAGCGCCATCAGTCTCGACCGTTCCGGTTGGCCGGACCGCAGGGCCAACACCAAGCGGGCTGATCGTTGATGACAGCACTGAGTACCGCCCCGTGTAACCCATCATGCCAACTTCAACCAGTTGGCAGTCATTGATCCAGAATGGAAGAGCAACCCTCGCGACAGCATGGAGATTGTCGTTCTGTTCCCTGATTGAACCGCCCTGTCCGTTGTAGAATCCGACACCGAACATCCCATAGTTGCCGGACCCTTTAAGTCCTTCGTCCATGATGTACTTGAAAGTGTCCTGAACATCCTCCGGGGTGTAGTAGTAAAAGATGCCAAGGTCACGTTCATTTCGAACGGCGCTGTTGAGGGCGTCGTTTCGATCCAGTGGCAGACGATTGGAGCTAGACTGAAGATTTTCCCATCCGTACGGAACCTTCGACTGACCAATGCGGAACCGATGCTCTCTGTTTTCATCAAGGTAGACGTCTGCGTAAAGGTCGCGAATCTGAGCATATTGATTTCCGTCAGGGCTTCCCGTCACCGATGATGCGAAGTCCGGCTGAAAGTACAACGACATGTGTTCTGAGACGTCACCCGACAGAATCAGTCGCGCTCGCCGAATGATGAAACTCTCTCGATCGCCGATGGAACTGTCACCAACATATTGCGGAGCAGCCGGTCCGTCATCACGAACCACTTCGTTGATACGAAATTGTGCGTAGCCGCGGATGGAGTACTTTTCGAACCACTTCTTTTCCTTCTTCGCATCTTCGTCTTTTTTCTTCTTTGCGGCGGCCGCTTCTTTCTCTGCGTCTGATGCGAGGTCATCCTGGAGTTTCGTCAGACGCTCATCGGTATCCTTTGCCAGAGTCAATTGTTCCTCGAGCGCACCGTTCTGCTCCTCAAGTGATTCAATACGTCTCTGAAGCTGCATCAGCTGAGCTTCAAAGCGGTCGCCGGAAGGTAACTCTTCGTCCTGTGAGTATGCAATTTCTGCCGCACTCACGGAAAATCCTACTGCAACAACTCGAATAACAATCGTGAAGAGCAGGTGGCGAATTCTAACGAAACTCACTCGAAGTCCCTCCCTGGACTGGTTGCTTGATCTTTCAGCGGCAACCGATTCATTCGGCTTCGTTGGCAAGCAAATCCGTTGCTCGCCCTGTCTTTGTCAACACTTCTCCTTTGTCTGCACAAAGGCGGTGTTAACACATTTACCGAATCTTCAAATTCATCGGGCAACTGGATCGGTAAAGTCGTGGCAAGCCGTTCTCTTAAACGATAAATTAACACTTCACGCGGACTCTCTTGCCTAACCGTCAAGGTCGAGATTACGGCTGCGACCAACTTCATTCAGCAGAATGATTGTTAAGGCAGTTTTTGTTGAACAGAACCTGGAAAAGATGAAGAATCTGCTCGTTTGTTCACTGTTTCAGATGCGGAATCCTGAGTTCAGAGTCACCGAATTGTGAAGACTACTGTCGATTCACCATGGATTCTACGTCCGCTCTGATGGGCATTGCCTGTTGGGCACCTTCACGGCAGGCGGCAACGGCACCAGCCGCACACGCAAACTGCACTGCGGTGCGGAGATCGGCGCCTTCGGCAATCCGCAGCCCCAGCGCAGCCGCGAAGGCGTCTCCGGATGCTGTTGTATCTACGGCGTTGATACAGCAAGGTTCGACCAATTCGCAGACTCCGTTCCGGTCACAGAAAAGGGCGCCTCGATCTCCGAGTGTGATAATTGCTTCTGTCGCGCCCAGTTGTTGAAGACGTTTCGCTGCTCTAGCTGCATCTGCCACACTACGCACCGAAATCCCGGTCAACATCTCCGCTTCAGTTTCGTTGGGGCACACAAGATCAACTTCAAGCAGATGAGGTGGGACAACTTTTACTGCCGGTGCCGGGTCGAGAATAATCCGGATTCCGTGACGGTGAGCGATGTCAATTGCCGCCAAGACAGTTGTGACAGGAATTTCCAGTTGAAGCAACATCACATCCGCCACGCGAATTACGTCTTCTGCGGATGACAAGTCCTCGGGCATCAGTCTGCCGTTCGCCCCCGGCACCACCGTAATACAGTTTTGGCCGCTGTCCTCAACCCCTATGACCGCCACGCCGCTGCTCACACCAGCTGTGACCAGAACATGTTGAACATGAACATGTTCTGATTCGAGACCTCGCCGCAGAGTTTCCCCGAACGCGTCCGAACCAACCCGCCCGATCATGGTCACTGAGGCGCCAAGTCGAGCAGCGGCGACTGCCTGATTCGCTCCTTTACCACCGGGAATCTCATCAAAATCGCGGCCGATCAGCGTCTCCCCGGGCCGTGGCAGGCGTTCACTGCGTACGACCAGATCCATATTGATGGACCCGACCACCACAACCGATTTGATTGGTTTGTTGACTCCGGTCATTGGAAATCTCAGTTGTTCGCGGGTGCTATTGGGGCAAATGCCCAGGCGGTTGACTTGAAAGCTGAACGAGCGCTTCCACAACTCGAATCTGCTGCTCTTTGGTCATTGTCAGGTAAGTGTGTCGACCTGACTCTGAAGCGGTAAACACCGTCTCTCCTTTGTCCGTAACAGTTACTGTTCCTGAATCAGACCGTCCAAAGTAACCTCGATGAGGCTGCACTGCATATAGCACACTGGTGAGGTCCCAGGTTGGCCGATTGTGTGGAGGCGGTTCATACAGAACGTATGACTCTGATAGCGGGTGATGAGCAATGTAGTTGTAGTCCTCAAGAATGCTCTGTGCCGGGTAAGCCGCATGCAATCCAATTTCGAACCCGCTAAAGATAATCTCGCCGGGCCATAACCTGACCAGTGTTTTTGCGGACGGAATGTCTTCAACAATATTGTATTCGAGGTGAACTTTGCCATCGATCGGTTCAAACGCCCCGGCCATCACGGACAGCATTCGGACCTTTTGACTGACAAGGTCACGTCCATTGAGTGGTGAAATGTCATCTGCAGATGAGAGCAGCAGGTTTGCCAGATTTGTAGAGAATCCAACCTGAACAATCACAACTGATTGGTCCGGTTGAGCAGCCAGTACTCTCCTCAGCACCACGACAGCATCGGGCGCTTTGCTGCCATCCGAAAGATCATGAGGGTACCTTAGCTGGTCACCGTCTTTGATGTCCGCAAGTACTGTGAACTTGCTTTGCTGTTGAGTAATCCCGCTGTGGCACACTCCAATGGGAATCTTTCCACGACCATAAAACGTATTCACTGCATCGACAAACGGTGCACACTGTGGATGATCCTTCGTGATCGTGACCGCCAGGAGTTCGCAGTCTCCCCGCGTCTGAAGTGCGTGGATGGTGCCCAGGGCAAGCACATCATCGACGTCGTTTCCGATATCCGTATCAAAAATCAGTCGCACCGGGCCAGACTCATCGAGCAACGGTTCCGACGCGAAGGCGTTTGCCAGACCAGCAGTCGGCAGAACACAAATTCCGAAGATTAACAGAACTGAAGTCATGAAACGCATAAGATCTCTCTGTAATGGCTCAGAGTACTGCGGCTCAAAATACACGAGTAGTTGTGCCTGCCTCACGCCTCGCACTGGCGCCGATAACGCAAACCAGACTACGTCTTCAGGATAACACGTTCCATCGCAGGTCGCGAGTAATCCGGGGTGAAGAAAGTGTTTGCTCAAGACCTGCGGAAAACGTCGCTTTTCGACTGCAAACGATCGGTACCGACCAGCAGAAACCGCCGATTTCCGCAGCTTCTTTTCCCCTGGACGGTGTCGGTGGCACTTTAGGTGGACAGGTATGGAAGAAGATTCCGTTGCGGTCACAGTGATTCACTCAGTATTGACGGATCGTCATCAAACTATTGGCGGCGGAAACTGATCTTTTCGATCTATTCTCCTGGACTGTATGCTTCGTTCCGGAAAACACACGACCGAGTGGGACCGCTATGTCGACGAAACTGGATCCAACTTCAGCATCGACGAGAAAACAGACTCTGGATTCCGTTTTGTCCGGCATCCCGACAACAAATGCGCCTGTTTTTGTTGAAACACAGCCGGAACAGTTTGGATTTCGACCGCTGACGTACCGCGAACTCCGTCGGCGTTTCTGGCATATGTCTCCGGGTCTCCTCGCATTTGCTCTGCACGTCGTTTCCCACGCGGATCCGATGACCCCGACCCTCAGATGGATCATTGTTGGTTTCAGCGTTGCCATCGGATTGAAGATCTTCCTTGATTTCAGAAAGATTCAGCGCAAAGGCGAGGGCACTGGAACTGCAGCGGTCGCTGGGTATTCATTCTCAGTGCTGCTGACCATTCTTCTGTTCCCTCGACATTTGGAGATTGGACTTGCGGTACTGTCCATACTTGCCTTTGGAGACGGCTCTGCGACTCTGTTTGGACTTATGTTTCGCGGACGGCGGCTTCCATGGAATACTGCCAAGTCATGGACTGGGCTGCTGTCGTTTTTTGCCGTCGGTACTTTCATGACAGCGTGGATCTATTGCGGGGAAACTCGCAATCCCGAAGCCGCTGACCCCTCGGTTTCATTTTTCACATCGGTCGGTCTCGTTGCCCCCGCCGTCATTGCAGCAGGTCTCGCCGAATCGTTAAAATCCCGCATCAACGATAATGTTCGTGTTGGAGCCGTCGCTGCAGTTGTGATGGCAACTGTTCACTTTCTGTTTCGCCCGTTCTGAAGAGTTCCATGACACTGCTCTATACGGATGATCTGTTCCTGCATCATGACACGGGGCAGCACCCGGAGCATGCTCGGCGACTGAAAGTAATTCACAACAGACTCCAGACTTCCGGATTGTTAACAAAAGTTCGGCACACATCGATTGTTAAGGCCATCGATCGCGATCTTGTTCGAGTCCATCCAGAAGTCTATCTGGCTGAGCTTCATAGTGTTGCGGCGGCTGGTGGAGGGCGAGTTGAAGTCGACACGGTCATGAGTCGCGAATCCGCCGAGGTTGCATGGCATGCTGCGGGGACTGCAATTGATGCCGTAGAACGCGTTCTTCGGAAGGAAGACAAGCAGGCATTGTGTCTGGTTCGCCCGCCGGGTCATCATGCCCTGCCGGAAAGTGCAATGGGGTTTTGCCTTCTGGCAAACGTCGCCATCGCTGCCCGCGTTGCAACTCAACGACTGCAGTTAAGTCGAATACTTATCGTTGACTGGGATGTTCATCATGGCAACGGTACTCAGGACATCTTTTACGAAGATGAACAGGTCACATTTTTTTCTGCTCATCGGTACCCGTTTTATCCAGGCACTGGTCGCGCCACAGAATCGGGACGTGGTCCTGGACTCGGAAGCACATTCAACCTTCCGGTAACGTACGGAACGAAGCGAAAAGACTATTTGACCGCGTTCGAAAATGCTCTCACCAAAGCGGCTGATCAATGCCGCCCTGAACTGGTGATCGTCAGCGCTGGATTCGACGCTCACGCCGCAGACCCGGTCGGGTCCCTTGGTCTGGAATCAGAAGACTTTGAAACGCTGACACGTCTTGTCCAGCAGGTTGCTGCCACTCATGCCGGCGGCCGACTCGTGAGCGTTCTCGAAGGCGGATATAACCCCGACAAGCTCGCAGAATGTGTGGAACTACATCTTAACACTCTGCTGTCCGCCGACACCTGATGACAATACTGCTAAAGTACTCATCACGCTCCGCCGTGATGACCAGCGCCTGAGGTCTGCTGATTGCAGACGTTGCCTGGCTGGCTGGTTTTCATCCAACGTGCGCAGGTGATGCCAGGGTTCGACATCACGGCGGAGCGTGATGAGTACCGTGGGACGAAGGGATTCTCTCGTATCCTTCGTAGTCGACCATGTTGTATATATCGCATGGCTTTACGGTCAGTGCAGGGTATATGCCGCTGCGAGACGTTTTGTGCAGACTTTGGTGATGATGTTGCAGTGAGCAGTGGGGCGTGTGATGGGGATGGATGCTGACGCCTGCGGCTAACCGCTAAACCGCAGACGCCTGCGGCTAGCCGTTAAACCGCTGACGCCTGCGGCTAGCCGTTAAACTCAATACCGTTCAATATTTTCATAAATCGCGGCTCCTGCTAGAGTTAGGTTGAACCACCAACCACTCTCTTACAAGGAGCCGCGAAATGTCCGGGCAAGGAAGCTCAGACCTCTCTCCAGAAGTCGAAAAACGGATTCTAGATCGCAT
>JAEUIH010000109.1 GCA_016795105.1 Planctomyces sp. | reverse complement strand
ACGGTGAACCCGGCTGGATTACCGTCTGGAGAGGTTTCGAAAAACTGATGCTAATCGTCAGAGGGGCAAATCTCGCGTAAAAAAAATGTGGGTAACACTCAGGCATTCCTGCCCGTCCCAAATGTAGGATGGGCATTCCTGCCCGTCCCAAATGTAGGATGGGCATTCCTGCCCGTCCAGAGCCCTGACCTGTTCCTGGTGAGAACTACAGCGCCTGCTCCAAATCTGCAATCAGATCGTTGACATGTTCCAGTCCGACCGACATTCGGACGAGACTTTCGGTGATACCCGCTGCGGCTCGTGCTTCGGGAGACATCGATGCATGGCTCATTGTGGTGGGGAACGAAATCAGGGATTCAATCCCTCCGACAGAAATGGCCATATCGAACAATCGAGTCTTCACGCAGACCTGTTCGGCCAGTGATCGATCACCATTGACTTCAAAACTCAGAATCGCACCGAAGCCAGACTGCTGAGAGACTGCTGTGGCATGTTGAGGATGAGATTCGAGACCTGGATAGTAGACATGCCGGATGCGGGGATGCTGAGCGAGGAACTGAGCAATCTTCATGGCGCTGGCCTGCTGAGCCTCCATGCGGCACCCAAGAGTCTTGACGCCTCTCAGGACCAGCCACGCGTCGAATGGTGAGCAGGCGAGTCCCAGAGCATTACACAGCCATGCAATTCTGGATGCATGTTCTTCAGACTTCGAGACGACACAGCCACCGACAACATCTGAGTGCCCATTGAGGAATTTGGTTGTGGAATGAACGACGAGATCGACGCCCAGTTCGAGAGGTCTCTGAAGATAGGGCGAAAGAAAGGTGTTGTCGCAGATGGTGATGGCCCCGCAGGACTTCGCGATTGCGACCATAGCGCGAATATCGACGACTTTGAGCAGCGGATTACTGGGCGTTTCGATCCAGAGGCACTTTGTACTGGGCGTGACAGCATCAGCCACGGCTTTATGGTCGGTCATGTCGACGAACGAGAAGACCAGACCTTTTTCGGACAGGAATCGGTCAAACAGTCGGAAGGTGCCGCCATAGACGTCTACGGGAACGATGATGTGGTCGCCGGGGGAGAAGAGGGCCATTGCACAGTGGATGGCCGACATGCCGGAAGAGGTTGCAGCACATCCAGCACCACCTTCGAGCGCTGTGAGGTTTTCTTCGAGTGCCTTCCGGGTGGGGTTTCCGGACCGAGTGTAATCGTAGCCGGAGTTTGTAGTTGTGTCAGACCACGAGAATGTGGACGAGGGATAGATGGGTGTTGTGACGCTGTTGTACTGCTGATCTTTGTGAACGCCGCCGTGAACGCATCGAGTTTCGAAGTGCATGAAAACCAGCCTGAGTTGGGAGTCTATAAAAGCAGAGAAGCGGAAGCCTGTCGAAACAGACTCCCGCTTTCGCTGGATTTTATTGCCCTGATCTCAACAGGTCACGTGTGAACTGTCGAATTCTCAAACAGTGCTGACTAGTGGATTGCGGTCTCGGCAGGAGCAGCACAGGTCGGAGCAGCAGGAGCTGCACAGCTTGGATCAGCTGCACAGGTGTCGCAGGTTGTCGGGCAGCAGGCGACCTGCTTGCAGACAACTCGTGGAACGCAGCGGGTCATCGTCACGCAAACCTGACGAGGAACGCATTTTGTTCGGCTGACCATTTTGGTCTCGCATACCTGACGGCAGGTCGTGTAAGGAACCTTGCGAGTGCAGGTCTGCTGTTCCATGCGGCATGTTGTGTAAGGAATCTGCTTTGTGACGCACTCAGAAACCATGCGGCATGTCGTGTATGGGATTCGCTTCGTGATGCACTGCTCAGTCCAGCAGCATGTTGTGTAAGGGACCTTCTTGGTGCAGGTCTGCTGAACCATGGTGCAGGTCGTGTAAGGAACCTGCTTCTGGATGGTTTCAGTCACCCATGAGCAAGTTGTGTAAGGAACCTGCTTTACGGTCTGAACAGGAACCTGACGGCAGACGGTGTAAGGAACCTGCTTGTGGCAGACTTCCGGAACCATGCGAGTGCAGGTGATGGTCTTCTGAACGACCTTCGGGCACCAGCGGCGGCAGCAGATTGTTCGGCCTGGGCACTGAACCTGAACCTTCTTGCAGCAGCATGGATTGCATGGATCACAAACGCATTTTTCTACGATCGGGCCGGGAATGTGACGAGTCTCTGTGACCCATTCGCCACAGCAAACATCGACGACTTTGGATTCTGTAACCGGCTTGCAGACGGTGTAGCACACGTCTTTGTAGCAGGTTTCAGATTCCGTCTTCCAGGTTGTGCAGCAAACTTCTTTGTAGCAGGTATTGTAGACCGGCTTGCAGACGTTGCAGCAAACAGTTCGGTAGCAGGTGTTGTAAACCGGCTTGCAGACAGTGTAGCACACGTCTTTGTAGCAGGTGTTGTAGACTGGCTTGCGAATCGTGCAGTTGACTTCACGATAGCAGGTCTCAAACACTGGCTTGCAGACGTTGCAGGTGACCGTCTTGTAGCAGGTCTCATAGACCGGCTTGCAGACGGTATAGCACTCGTCCCTGTAGCAGGTTTCATAGACGTTGCGAACACAGCTGACTGGCACAGTTTCAGTGCACTGATCGTACACTGTCTTCATGCAGTTGTACTGCTGTTGTTCCCAAACAACTTCCTGAACCGTTTGATAAGTGGGGCCGCAACCACAGGCGGCACCGAAATCACCGGAACCGGCACAAGCTTCCGTTGGACAGTTCAATAAACTGCCGACACCGCAGAGCCCGGCCATAGAAAGACCACTGTTGAGCAGTAGGGCAACTGCAGCAGCGGCTCCCAGCATGAGCCTTTTCATTGCCTTATACCTCGACTGTACTGAAAGGTGAAACGTGGAGACGAGCGAGACGCGCAAAGACCAGCATTGTCTTCGTCGTCTTCGTTTCCCTGACTTGATCGTTCACCGTCCGGCATGGATCGTCCTAAGGGGATAGATTCAAAATCACTGAACATTCCGAAAGGGCCTTACAACCGGAACAGTTTGACGAAGATGTCCGGTCGGACTTTTACCACCCCCTGTCAGACAGCGAGGCTCGAAATACGACCGGCAGATGTTGCCGCACTGGAAATGTGGTCAACTTCTCAGAACGCCAAGTAACCGAAATCCGGAAAAAAACCAACAAGTTTTGGGGCGTCCAGGAGCCGAAAACGAGCTCAGTGGTGATGCTCCTGCAGAAGGATGGGGATAGTTCTGCAATTTGGAGTCGCTCGGTTGTCCAACAGGCAATTTTTGCTAAACTTCCTCGCCCTGTGAACTCGAATTAAGGTACCTGTGTCCGTGTCCTGAATCGGCATTTCCTGCCACTCAGTGATCTCTCGCACTCCTTCACTCAGTCCACACATTTCTCATCCATGGCGGCGTAGCTCAGTCGGTTAGAGCAGCGGAATCATAATCCGCGTGTCGGGGGTTCGAATCCCTCCGCCGCTATTTCAGACCCTGGAAAATCCTGCCAATTCAGTGTTTTCCGTGGTCTTTTTTTGCGCAGTGAGTGCGCCTTTGCGGGACTTTGCAAACGGTTCTGGAATGCCGGCTGCCTGACAGGGCCGAAATGGGGGCCATTCTGGTCGGTCGCTGGCCCCTCAGTTTGTGACCCGGACCTCCGACACCATGGTCCAGCCATTTGTGACTGGTAGGTCATTCGCAAACTGAATTGCAGGCCGGTTCTGCCAGGGGTCACGGATTCCCATTCCCAGCCGATAGGTTCCCGGCTTCAGATTCAGCCTGACGGTTGTCTCTGCACCGAACGAACCCGGCAACCAGGTGCGAATGTCCCAGTTGGTTTGATGGTTCATGACCAGCTTTCCGGCCTGGTCGAACAGCGCCCATTCACAAACCCAGGGGTAGTAAAACGGAGCAACCCCAGTGTTCTTCGCACGCAGGACAATCGTCGCGGTTTCCCCCGACTGAACTTCCGCCGGATGGACCACTTCGGTGATCTGATATTCATAGCCCATCTCTCGAATCAATTGCTCGCTTCTCTGACGGAATGTTTCGTCCTGTTTCTCCGTCAAAGCCGGGCAGTATGGGCCAATCCACGAAAAATGAGATCGTTCGAGCATGGATCGAGTTACTGAGAAATCGGCTCCCAGCCATTTCCTGGCACCGCCCGGAACCATCTCTCCTCCAATGATTGCCCGCTTCCAGTTGTTGTCACGGTGAGTTCGTCGAAGGCCGGCCAGAAAACTCCAGTCTTCTCCGTTGTCCGTGTCTTCAGGAAACATGTCGTCGTGGAACCCCAGCCAGTCCTGCTGACCGGCGTGGTCTCTGGCATAACGAACCATCAACTGTTTGTCCGGAAATGCCTTTCTGTAAGCGTCGATCACCCGCTGTTCGGTTTCAGGAGACGCATACAGTTCGCTCTTCGGATACGTGTGCCATTCTCCCCAGTAGCCCAGTAGTCCCAGCTGAATGAAGGCAATCCGAGGATTCTCGTTGTATCGTTTTCCCAGTGCTGCAATCAAACGCTCCATCGCAGCAATCATTTGAGGATCGTTGTAGTCGGGCGACTGGCCACCACCATAGTTCTGGTATTCAGTTTCTTTGACGCCCACTGATCGCAGCCAGTCAGGAAGGCCGGAGGGTTTTGAGGGATAGTCAATATATACCCGAAAGATGATGTGTTTGCCGCTTGCCGCCTCAGTATCCCACGTCTTCTCCCAGTCTTCAAAACGAAAGTCATTTTCTACCGGTTCGAGTTCTCGCCATGAGATGTATTGAAACACCATTGAATATGGCTGTTCAATCGGGCCTGCATTCGTGTATGGACACCAGCCCTTGAGTGGATTATCCAGCGGCCCGGCTTTGGGTTGCGGACGAATGACAACGTCGTCAGCCGATGTGCCTGCCATCGTGGCCAGCATCAGCAAAGTGCTCAGCATCGCGCAGCATACAGTGAACAGTGTTCGTATCATGCCGTAGGATCCTCAGTTGCTGGCGCCGTGCAGGCAGGGCGTTTGGTGGTTGATCTGTCGATGATCTTCCATCATGACAATTGATCGTCAGGTTCAAAAATCTCTTCGATTGACTTCTTGAACAAAAATGAGATCCTGAATGCCAGCGGCAAACTTGGGTCGTACTTGCCGCGTTCCAGGGAGTTAACGGTCTGGCGAGACACACCCAGCTTTTCTGCGAGGTCACCCTGAGACCAGCCTCGCTCCGCTCGAAGCTCCGGGAGTCGGTTCTTCACTTCAGTCGACTCCATGAAATCAGGACTCCTGCCATTGCCAGAATCGACGGAATCAACAGGATCTCGGGTGGGTCGAGGTTCAGCGAGATCAGGCCGGCGGTGCGAGCATTGACGTAAAGCCCTGCCAGCGGCACGAACACTACAAAGGCAAACGCCAGACCTTCAAGGACAATCCGCTGGATCATCTCGTCGACCTCACTGCGAAGCATCCGAAAGAATCGGATCGCAAACCACACCATCGGAATGGCCGAAGCAATTGCAAAAGCCCCATAGGCCCATGCCGACAACCATTCTCCTCGCTGGAGAATCCGAAGAAGCAGATTTCCAGCCACCAGCATGAACTCAGCCACAACAAACGAAACGACCATTCGCTTCCATGGCGACTGCAATTGTGAGGAACTCGATTCACTCATCTGATCCCTTTGACTGACAGAGGCAAAAAACGTCTCACAGACTTCATTGCTGAAGTGTAAAGCATGCTTGACTTGTGTCAAGTGTGCTTTACATGTAATTGGACCTGTTTTTCAGGTCGATGCCCCAGTCGTTGAGTACAAAGGCAGGAACAACGTGGAAGCTTGCTCGTCCGTCAGCCCACTGGATCATGGATTTGGTTTTGGCAGCGGCTGTACAGAGTTTGTCCGGATAGGGAGTGATCCCGACTCGACCAAGATCAAGGCGATCTGAGTCCCAGCAGGTCTGGATTGTGAGATCAGGATGAGTTCGTTCGGAGGTGTGTCCTTCGCAGGCACGAAAGAGCAGTTTGAATTTCTTGTCGTCGAGTTCGAACACGGTGCCTCGAAGTTGAGAGGCGAATTGTGCAGCACGCGGCCCATGTTTGGGATCTGTGACTTCGTTGATTCGTCTTGAATCGTGCAGCACAGCAAACAGCGACACAACTTCCACACAGGCTCCCGTCTGTTCTGACAGCCGCAGTCCGTTTTCAAGAACCCTCGCCCAGTGCCCGACACCATGATGGCCCTCCAGTGCAAGCGTGTACTCGTCGAGAATGGCGTCGATAACGGGCTTCAGGTTCATGCCGACATCCGAATTCGAATGAGAAGGTCATTCAGGGCTGCAGCACCCTTGGGCTGTTCCGGAAGAAGGCTTGTCTCAAACGCCAGTTCCAGCTCAGTTTTCAGTCTTTCGTATTCCTGTTCATGAAATCGCAGATCGGACAGTTCAAGGGTTCCCTTTTCAGTTCCAGTCACCTTCCTTTGAATCAGCTCAGGCACATAAGGCAGTTGAAAGACTTCATTCAGAGTCACGAGATTAGCTTCGACGTTTCCGGTTCGCATCAGGTGAATCCCGGTCAGCAGCACGCGGTAGACATACAGGAGCGGCTTGACTCGTGGCGGGTCTTCCTTCTGAAACAGTTTCCACTGAGTGGCAGCAAAGCCGAGGTAGTGATGGGCATGATGTTTTGTGATGCAGTTCTGCGCGATGGCTTTGAGTTCTTCATGTTCCGATGTCGTGTGTACAATCAGCGGTGAAAGGGCCTGCTCGAGAACATAGCCGTTTTTCTTCAGCATCAGCCCGAAGAACTTCCTGACATCGTGAGTGACGAGGTCAATTTCCATGCCATCGTAAATCCCCGACTTCTCAATGGTCTCTCGGCCTTCCAGAAGCCCCACGACTTCCATTAATGGCAGGACATGTACGCCTCGCAGGTCGAAGTCTGAGTCGGGTGACGGAAAGCCATACAGATGAGCTCCACTGATTGTCGTGAACAGAAGTGGATAAGGGTGATCCTGGACCTGTTGACGTAATCGAGGGTCAATGTTCATGGAATTTGTTCTGAAAGTGAAGATCGGCGAGCCTTCAGGAGGTACATGTTTGCTCTCTCGTAGTCGGGGCGTTCGGGGAGTTTGGTTTCCTGAAGTGCTCTGTCAAAGTCCCGATGCAGGCTAAGTCGCCATTTTTCGGTTTCGTTCCACTCCATGTTACCTCGCCGGATTGCCAGCAGTTCTTCGCGATAGTTTTCCACGCGCACAGGTACGAATCCTTCTCGCAACACGCTGATGCCGGCGATCAGAAGGCGAATCAGGTGCATGACATGTTTCCATTTTACCTGTCCCTGATTGCGGATATCCGCCTGCATTTTCTTGAATTGCGACATCACGTAGCCGTTGTATGTCTGATAGACGAGCCTTGAGAGGAAGATCTCTCTGATGTCGAGTAGCTCCTGTGCCAGAGGAGTCGCTTTCTCGATCAATGGTGAGTAGACACATTCCAGTACATTCGGGTTCGCCTTCAGGGCCAGCACGAGAAACTTCTGGATTTCCCAGTAACCTTCCTGAGTCTCATAACATTCCAACTGCTCCGGCACACCATAAAGCGACCAGTAAAGGTCAGCAGGCGGCAAATAGAATCCTCGTCGGTCAATGTCCGAAGCATCATCCGCCAGTCCGTATGCCTGCGATCCAATAATGCACTGGAAGATCACCCGGTCAAACAGCTCGCTGCCTTTTGCAGAGAGGGTGACATCACCGATGCTTCCTTCTTTGAATTTTGCCAGCGTTGTCAGATCACTCGATTTGATTGCATCTTCCACGCCATCAGGAAACCGAATCCGGTAGGAATGTTCGAGATCACTGGGCGCTTTGATAACAACTCCGACTGCCCCTCGCGGGTGCAGGGTGCGACCGTTCTGGCCGACGACATCTTTGAGCGTCACCACCTGTGTCCCGGCCGCAAAGATCAAACCCGGTGAGCTATGCACTCGATTCGACAAGTTCTGAACACTCCTGTTTGAATCAATTCTCCGGAGAATTCATTAAAGCGTGAAAGATGATGAGACGTACGCGACGGATCTGAGATTCAGAAGCCAGAGCTTTTCCATTTCGGCAAGAATTGTGCTGATCGGAACTTCATTGTTGGCAGTTCCCCATGGGTTCTCGAAGTAGCATACTCCGCGTTCTGTGTTGATGCCGGAAACGACAACGGCGTGAGTACCAGGGCCCGTAACGCTGGGTGCCAGTGTGCTTGTGTAATGAGTCAGAATGAACGGGCCATGATTTGTCAGAATGTTTGTGATGTATGTTTCTGCAGGACATATCTGTGGACCCACGGAAGTGATTCCCCAGCCAGACAACATGTTGTACATCCGGTCCCAACTGCTGGCAGCGGGGTTGGGAATGCATGAGTTTGAGGGGTCAAAACCGTTCAGCAGGTCGCCGATGGTGACCGACTGCCGACGTTTCCAGCCGAGTATCATCGCGGCACAGGCGACCCAGCAAATTGGGTTCTGCAGTTGTACGACCATTGGAACAGAATGCCGAATTGTCGCCATTTTACTTCTCCCGGAAAACGACGTGAGCCAATTTCGATATGTCGATATGTCGAGCGGCATTTCCAGAAACCAGATCAAAATCTGATCAATGCTGTGCTGCAAGGTAATTTGATCCCGGATGAAATGGAATCGATCGTGGGACATTGACCATCCCCCCGAATAGTAATCATCACAAAGTCGTCATCACATAGTCGTCATTACGCTCCGCGTGATGAACGGCGCGCTGCTACGCCCCTGGCACGCGTAGCCCGGCTGGCTGGATTGCATCCAGCATTCGCACGTAATGCCAGGGTTCGCTTCATCACGCGGAGCGTGATGACGACTATAACGTGATGAAGACTATAAGATGACGACTTTGCGAGGGTCTTACTTCACTTTTGGAGAGTACTCCGTTAAAACCGATTCTCTTTGATTCAAGTCGCACAGGAGCCGGAACCATGTTGATCTAAGCGAACAGTTGTGGTTCCAGCAGGCCGTTTACAGATCGGATACAGCTCATGCCCTCAGACCATCTCGCAGCTATTGTAACCGGCGGAGGTACCGGCGTAGGTCGAGCGACGGCACTGAAGTTGGCGGCTCTCCGGTATGGCGTTGTCATCAACTACTCTCGATCTCAGGCGGAAGCAACGGCAACTGCCGAGGAGATTCAGGCTGCTGGAGGTCGAGCAATCTGTTTGCAGGCGGATGTCTCAAACGACGATGACTGCCGTCGCCTTGTTGACGCTGCGATGGAAAGCTTCGGGCGGATTGATGTGCTTGTGAACTGTGCAGGGACGACTGAATTCATTCCATTCAGCCGACTTGAAGATGTGTCGACCGAAACGTGGACTCGACTGTTTCAGGTGAATGTCGTCGGTGCGTTTCAGTGTGCCCGAGCAGTGGCGGAATCGATGCGGCGATTGGGTGGTGGCTGCATCATCAATGTTTCGAGTGTTGCAGCACAGTTGGGGCAGGGCAGTTCGATTCCATACTGCTGCTCGAAAGCAGCACTCGACAACCTCACCGTGTCACTTGCTCGCACACTGGCTCCCGAGATTCGAGTCAACGGCATCGCCCCGGGCTTCATCGCAGGGCGATGGACTCAGAATGGTCTGGGGGAAAAATATGAATCGATCGTACAGGCATACGAGCGATCTCTGCCCCTGAAACAGGTCTGCCAGCCGGAAGATATCGCCGACGGGATACTCAGCCTGATCACCGGCAGCCGCCTCGTCACCGGACAAACTCTGGTAGTTGACGGCGGCATGCTGATCGCCGGCTATCAGGTGAAGTTCGAATGACTTCGAGTCTCATCAAGTTGGGAAGAGCGGTCCGTTGCAGTGAGTGATTCCAGTCGCGTGGTCAGGTTGCATACCGGTTTCTGGAATCGCAGAACTCCAGCACACATATTTGACTGGAGACCGGCTCGAGCTTAGGCAAAGCACAATGCGTTGCGACAGGGTCTTGAGGTAAGAGGGTTCGCAAAGCGACTTCAGAGAGCAACCCGAAAAGAAGGAGCGAGGTAATTAGTAGATAATCCCTTCTTCAAAAAGCTCTACAGCCCAATACAAATTGCGACGGCTGCAGCAATGTCATCCATTTGCGAGTCAGTCAATTTGCCGCGAATACTGCGGAAACGACTCAGCGATACTGACTTAATTTGAAATGAGTCCGCTCCGGATTCTTTGCTCAATCCGTTCGTTGAAGAAACCGGCAATCGAACAAACCAGGGAGCTGCACAGTAAGCTTCCTTCCAATCTGTGATTGGAACCACCAAACGCAGCGGGAGCCGACCAACGGACCCCACGCTGATGACAACGGCCGGCCTCGTCTTTTGGATTTCGGCTCCCAATGACGGATCGAAGCAAATGTCCCAGACTTCACCACGACTAGGACTCGGTGGAGTCGACATACAGATCTTCCTGACCAAAAGCGTTAAAGTCCGTCAGCTCTCCATCTGCGGCATAAGCATCAGCGACCTTCTCTGCGGCTGCCTCCAGGATTGAATCTCTTTGGACCCTCGGTAAACGGCGTAAGCCAGAAGCAGAGTCCGTTCTTTCGCTTCCGAGTAGTTCAATCTGCGAAGTGTATCCAGGACAGATCTGTTCGCCTCGTTCCCTTGAGATCAACCCCTCAGCGATCGCACGAAGAGTCATAAGCTTCAATCGTGTAGGTACTTCGTTTCCCACATACACTGTTGGCTCAATTTTCTTCCAGTGATTGCGACTGAACATTACACAAAGAGCTTTGTACTGGCCCGCGTCGATGATCTCTAAATCGAACGCCCTTCTTGCCCAACCCTGCATACTGAAGCCATGTTTAAGTTTCAGGATTGCAAGCTCATTCACTTCAATTCGCTTTCGCTTCTTTCCAAGTTCATGTTTAGCGACCGACGCTGGCACGAGCAGAGCAGATGCAAACCGATTCGCGAGCTTTTCTTCTTCTTTACTTGAAACATCTCCACATCGCATGAGCAGATGCCCGAGTTCGTGTGCCAGATTGTATCGCCGTCGATCGTCCGCTACTTGCATGCACACAACTGCAACAGGAAATCCGCTGTTGGTTCGTCCCGCGAGCCCGTCGAAATCGCGAGAGATGTCACTGCAGGGAACGACGACACCACCATGGTCCTCTACCAGGCCAGTAAGACTATCGATGGTTGAATCTCCGAGCCCCCATTTGTCTCGAAGCTCCATCGCTATTCTCTCGGCATCGTCGAATGTTCGGGCGTCCTGCATTTCGGGGAAGTTGGACGACTCCTCCGGGAAAAGAATCGATTGAAGCGAAATCTGGTTCTCTACAACGTGTGATGCATACGCCTTGACTTGATCTTGTCGCTTCAAAGGCATCGTGGCGAGCCTGCGAAATGCAATCCAATTGATCTTCGTTTTGGACGGCTCAAAAAAGTGGCCAACGCGCACACCAAGCGCGTTGGCGATCGCGAGAAGCAACTTCTGGTTCGGTTGGCTCTTCCCTAACTCGTACTTTGACAATCCGGCTTTGGTAATCGGATGATTCGCCAGCGACAGACGGTCCGCAAGCATTTCAAGCGTCATTCCAGAGGCAAGCCTCGCTTGCCGCAGTCGAATACCCATCATTGCACACCTCCGTTGACAAATGCGTATGAATTCACCATATTGTCAACATTGACAAGATGGCAAGTATCTTTCGATTTGTCAACGGGTGATTGCCTAAGACGAGCGTTCCCGCTGTTCTACAGGGTCTTCAAGCATGGGGCTCGTTTGCGGTAAGTCCCGTCGTCTTGAGCGTTTTCGGGACGTTCGTTTGGCGGGAAAATCCAAACTCAAACGTGGCAAACATGAGAGTGGTGAGCAGAAAGTAGGCCGAGTCGCCAGGAGAAAGTGGGAGGAACCGGCTTACCAGCTCTACTCTCCACTTTCACTTGTCTTCTCTCTATGCGCCACAGGCGAATGGAGGCGGCTTCCTGGACTCGCTACGGGGCTAGCCCCGTCTCGCGCCGTTCAAATTGTTAGTCGTGTTTAAACTCAGCCAGACGACGTAAGCGTTCCAGTTGCTCGGGCTCAAGACGCTGAAACCATTCGTTCGCATGCAGATCTCGATACGCCAGCCGGGCATGTTCGCGTGCCGAAACCGCAGCCTGTGGATCCTGATCTGCCAAGAGACCATCGAGTTCGTCGAGTTCCGCGTACACCATTCCTCGAGCAAGGGCCAACAACGCTTCCGGTAATTCGCCGCTCTCTGAGACGCCTGCGTATTCCTGCAGCAGGTGCATCTGCAAGCCTCGGGCAATCTCATGTTCTCCCAGCTTGCGATCGGCAACCGCCCGGCCCCAGGTTGCTCCTTTGACTGACTTCGAGTCTCATCAACCTGGGAAAAGCCTACTGTTCGGCAAGCCGACGGTTTCGTTTGTCGATTTCTGTGATCAAACGATCCATCGTCTCTTTGTCATTTCTCACCTCTGCAACGTGATCTTCAAGTTCTTTCCAGGCCTGTTCCGGGTCCACCATTCGTGAGCGGTACTGTTGGTATTGTGAGTCCATTGTATCGGCGACGGTCGAAGTTGTTCCAAGATAGAGCATTAGACTGATGAGTGACACGCAGACGGACGAGGAAGAAATCGATCTGCACGATTGAAGCACGATGCTGCTCCCTAAAGATCGAAGTGATCGTTCCTGCCCACCTTCACTACTCCATCGACACCGAATCACTTGCCAAAACACCAGGATCAGGGCTGCGGTCACGACGGACACCAAAGGGCCATTGCGAGCCAGCCACTGCATGAGGCTCAAGTCCAGCACTGATCCAGACCATGCGTTTGCAGGCACCGTTTCGACATGCAGCATTCCTCGCCAGACGAAGCTGATAAAGAACGAGAAAACCCATGCAAAACTTTGTGAAAGCCAGCCTGAATTTGATTCCACTGTTTCGTTATTCCTGCTGAACACAACCTTCCCAAATAACGACACAAGAATCATCACAACGCACAGGATGATGAGTTCCTGAACGATCGCCATCAGAACTGTCGTTCGAAGCTTGGCTGAAGCACTGACCGTTGTACCCGGGGCAACAGCTGGAACAAATTCTGCATCGTGCGTTGTCATTCTTCGACAAGCTTCTTCGAATATCTTCTGTTCGCGCTGGCCGTCAGCATATCCGATCGTGATCTTCGCAGCTTCATCCGTGCTGAAGAGATGCGGCTGTTCGTTCTGGATGGCCTTAAGAATCGCATAACCCCACTGTCGGAGCCACATTCGTGGAGCGGCCACGCTCGGGTAGCTTTCGACCTGTACGATTTGTTCAGAGATTGCCAGACCACGACGTGCGGTGAGGATCGCATCGTCAAACTTTCCTGCCCGTTTATCAACATCACACTGAACACCATGCCACCGTATGATGTCAAGCAATAGTTGACGGATACGATTATCAATATTTCTGGAAGCGGCGGCGTACAGGAAGTCGGAGCGACGCATGGATGTCGCCTCCAGGAACCTGAAAGTGGCCGCAAAGCCCTCCCTGCCAAAATCCAGCCGCGGTTTTTTAAGTCCGGCGGCAAGTCTTACTCGGCCCTGTTCAAATCGTTGTCTGTCTTCGACTTTCAGGACGAATCCGTCTTCCTGAACATTGTAGGTTGCCGCCAATTTCCAGAGGTGCACAGCGGCAAGATAGTCGTAGAGTGCATTCTCTGGATCAGCCTCCGCACACTCCCTAAGGACTGTGATCCAGTCGTCTCGTCGATGTTGCGATTCTCTGCTTATGGAGCTCGCTTCGAACAAAAGCAAAGCGCGAGCGCGATGCAGTTCAACATTGGTTGAATCAAGACGAACGGCCCTGTCCATTTCGTTCAGGCACTCTTTTCGACAGAGCTGTTCGAATTGCCCAGTCATTTCGGCAATGGTTTTAAGGTCCAGTCCACCGCTGGATTGCATTGGGACACGGGTAGGGGTTCCCTGTGAGTTCAAATCTTTGTTCACTCGAACGTGGCGCCGAAAGAAACTCAATTGCGGTGAATCCAGCATCCAGGCGGCCCCCATCGCAATCATGGGATCGTCGCTTTCTTTTCCGACTTCCTTTGCTTCGTTCAGCAAGAACTGCGCCTGAACCGTCGGGTCTTCTTCTCCAGGTGACCGATGTTCAACTCCCGCGAGTTCGCTGGTGACTTTGACCCACTGAACCAAATGCGGCGACCAGCCCAACTCTGAAACACTCAACTGCCAGGCGAGACGGGCGCCGAGTAAACTGACGACCAGGAGCATTAAATACCGAAGTCGACGACTTCCTGATTTCACGAAGGTGCCTCAATTTCAAAGATGAACCCAGAACTACTCCCATACCTTAAGAAAGTGGCAATCCGCCTGGGGGTGAGGATGAAACGAGACTTCATCAAAAATCGCTCAAAATAATAGAACGAGTTGTCCCTGGAACCTGCAGCACCTCACTCGATCGTGTTGAAGATATCTGGCAGAATCGGACTTTCACTCTGTCGGCTTCCCTGGATAGTCAACACCATCATGGAACCCGCCAAGGTTGTTGCGAACCATCCCCTCATAGTTTCGGAGAAGCGCATCGTGGATGTTCTTGTTTTGCACATTGCCATGCAAGTACACGCGACCACCTTTTCGATGCGTATACGACACCTTAACGTTTGCATACACAGAGAGTGAAGAAACATAGTTCTCAAATCGATGAAATTCACGGTCGAACATCGCCGATCGATCCAGTCCTGTTTCAATCCATATCGAGACTACATATGTCGTACCGCAAACAGCCAGCAATGCAACAAAGCCGAGGTACGCATATTCACGCCGTTTGGTCTCGCGTTTAGAGACAAGCATTCGCCACGCGAACAAGGCCGGCGTCAATAAGATGATTGCAGCAAAGAGCGAGGGGGCAAATCCAAAACGGCCAGCGAGCCAACCGAACATCCAGATGGCGATTGCCAAATAGGCGATTGTCCAATGCCGCATTGAACTACTCCTCAAACCACTCTGCAAGAAGTGAAAACCCACGTTCCAGTTCTTCGGGCTCAAGACGCTGAAACCATTCGTTCGCATGCAGATCTTTATACGCCAGCCGGGCATGTTCGCGTGCCGAAACCGCAGCCTGTGGATCCTGATCTGCCAAAAGACAATCGAGTTCGGCGAGTTCCGCGTACACCATTCCTCGAGCAAGGGCCAACAACGCTTCCGGCAATTCGCCGCTCTGTGAGACGCCTGCGTATTCTCGCACCAGTTGCATTTGCAAACGGCGGGCAGTCTCATGTTCTTCCAGCTTACGAAGGGCAACCGCCCGGCCCCAGATCGCCCCTCTGACGATCAAAGCTTCATTTCTCTTTTCCGCAATCGCCTGACAAGCAGCGTAGGAGTCCAGGGCTCCATGAAAATCCAGGGCATCGATCTGACTGCGAGCGAGGTTGTTGAACAGTGGCCCGATCCAGGCTTGTGCTTTGGGCTCAGAACTTGCCTGAGCCAGGTTCAAAGCGAGACGGTTCCAGTGGATCTTCTCTTTCGGATCGCTGACCACGATGGCGATCATATGAGCCGCATTAATCGTGTGAGCCGTGTGTTCACCGCGAAGTGCCTGCTCATAGGACTGCTGGAAAAAAGAGAGTGCTGTGGCCGAGTCACCGGCCTGATGGTATACGCGACCACGCTCCAATATGACTCGGGCCGACGCAAGCAGATCACCCTCAGGAATCAGGGCGTCTGCTCGGTTTAGAGTCTTGTGGGCCAATTCGAACTTCTTCTGCATCGCCTGGGCCAGTGCCAGTTGCGAAAGAATCTGGGCCTGCAGTGAATCGTTTTTCTGCGCCTCGGCTTCCAGCACTAAAGGAGTGAGCCGATTTTCGATTTCCGCTGGTTCTCCATAGAAGAGCTCATCGAAGTTTTCGAGCCGGGTCGACATCGCCCACAATTCCTGAAAAATCAAGGGTCATTGGGACTGCTTAGCTTTCTTTGAGTCCGTCGTGGGGTTCAGTATTTCGGGAGTGTCGTTCATTGGCAATAGTGACATGCCAATCATCTCGATGCGACCTTCGCTGTTGAGACGAATCACTCGAAACTTCACTTGACCAACACATATGGAGTTGTCAATCGCAGGTTGATGGCCCGCGATGTGGCCGCTGATGGCCTCTGCAAGTGATTGTTCAGGTTCAGCTTCTAATTGAATTCCATAAAGCTCCTGGATCTCTCTCACGGTTGTTGAAGCACGAAGTGGAAACTCAAGTGTGTTTGGAATCAGTCCTCGAACATCAGAACAACTACCGAAGACTTGATTTACGAGTGGTTGAATTCCGGGCTTCAGTACCAGGATGACATGATCTTCAGGCTGAATGTAAGTGCTGCCTTGAGGAGGGACAATCTGATCTCCCCGAGCGATCAGGGCAATGACGGCGCCTTCCGGCAACGCCAGTTCTCTCACTCTTCGACCTGCCGCGCGGGAGTCAACACCGATCGAATAGTCAACGATTTCACCGTTTACATGTCGAAGTGATGAGATTTCCAGGGTCAAAGGTGGATCCGGTTCATGGGGGCGTTCAAGGCCGAGCAAGCGAGCAACCGGAGTCAGGCTTGTTCCCTGAACCACTGCAGACACTACGACGATGAAAAAGACCACATCAAACAACAATGGCGCTTCCAATGGCTTTTCGGCTGTTCCAAGCATCAACGGAAAAGTGGCCAGAGTAATTGGCACTGCACCTTTGAGTCCCACCCAGGAGAGAAATGTGAGTTCCCGCCAGCTAAAGCGGAATCGCAATGTGGAAAGCAGCACGGCAATGGGGCGAGCCACGAAGATCAGCACAATGCTGATGAGAACCGCTTTTCCAGCCACATCCAATAGGCGGCTTGGAAAGCAGAGCAGTCCCAGAACCACGAACATCACAATCTGTGAAAGCCACGCGATCGCGTCGTGGTACAAGCGAATGCCACGTTGAAAAACGAGCGGACGGTTGCCGATGATCACACCGGTCATGTAGACCGCAAGGAAGCCGCTCCCGCCGAGTGCGGCAGCCAATCCGTATGTCAACAAGCCAAATGCACTGATCAGAACCGGGTACATGCCAGCAGCACCAAGCTCTATACGGTTCACAACCCATCCGGCCACGTAGCCTCCGAGAACTCCGCAAACGCTTCCAATCAGCATCTGTACAGCGAAGAGACCAAGCAGCGCTGGTCCAATCGCCACATTCCCCAACAGGACCTCGATGCATCCAACCGTCAGGAAGATTGCCATCGGGTCATTGGAGGCGCTTTCTACTTCCAGTACTGATGCGATTCGTTTAGGCAGACTAATGCCGCCTGATCGCAGCACTGAAAACACGGCAGACGCATCCGTCGAGCCGACGATACTACCCAGCAAGAGGCCTTCAAGCAGTGAAATCCGGAGAATCCATGCTGCAGCTAACCCCGTGATGACAGCCGTGATCAACACTCCCCAGGTTGCCAGTAACACGGACGGCTTCCACGCTAAACGTATCGCGGGAAGCGATGTGCTCAACCCTCCGTCAAACAGAATCATCGCCAAAGCCAATGTTCCGATTGCGTGGGCCAGCTGGTAGTTTTCGAACGGCAGGCCACCGATGCCTTCCGAGCCAGCCAGCATGCCCAGCATCAGGAACAACACCAGAACCGGAACACCAAGCCGTGCAGAGATCTTACTTGATGCAATGCCAAGCAACAGCAGGATGCCAGAGGTTAAAATCAAAGTATCAACTAAAAACACGCTTCTGCTTACCCACTTACATCATCGTGTCGTTTCGTTTTGACGCCTTTTGATTTTAGTCTTTAAAGTCCCGGAGCATATACGGTATGTCCATGTAGCGCCACATTTTCCCGACTCAATCCCTCTGGCTGCGTTGCCAGAGAGACTGAGAAACGCAATTTGCGATCAATCCGAGTTGAATAGACAACGTCAGGACCAGAACGAGGCGGCGATGAATGCATTACGAGAAACCGCGAGAAAACTAACGGCGAAGGAAGTCGTGAGTGGAAAGCAGCCCGAGAAGTCAGGAGAAAGTGGGTCGAACTGAATTACCAGCGCCAAGCCGCAATGAGTTCAACTCATCGATCACGAAGACCCCTCTGGCCCTGTGCCAGTGGTGAACCGGTTTAGAAACTAGAACGAGAAAAACAACTCACTCTTTTCCCCCATCCCAGCGGATCGCGCAGCGATCCGCTCGCGTGAGGAGACGACGGTCTGGATCGGCGCATCGTGCCTGGATCGAACATCTGCCCCTCTGCGATTCTTTCATACTACTAACAGTTGAATTCCTATTGTGCCGCGAGGATTGCAGTTCGTTGATTCCGACTTCATACAGTGTGCAGCCAGCGTGATTGGTCACCACGAAAGACCCAGCGCGGCTTCGCTTCGCTCAGCCGCAACCAAGTTCAGTCGAGGGAATCGAGCAGCTGTTTGAATTCGAATCGCAGGCAGGGTTGGTAATTGAACCACGAAAGACACGAACCACACGAAAGAATCGCAGGGGTTCAACAGTTCGGGAGATGGCAGAAGAATGGGGGCAGGAGAATAGCAGAGTCCGGCATTCTTCTGTCCCAATTCTCTTGCCAACTGAATACACCCAGAGACAGAGTTCGTTGTTGTGAATTCGAATCGCAGGCGGGGTTGACATTTGAACCTCGAAACACACGAAAAATCCCGCCAGTACTCGTTTGTGCATTTTCGTGTGGTTCGTGTATTTCGTGGTTACCAAAACACGCTGGCTACATGCTGCATGAAGTCTGACTCAACGCACTGCAGTCCTCGCTGCGCAAAACGCCAGCACCAAACAACTTACGAAACTCACCGTTTAAAATCTTTGCGCCTCGAAAGGAATTCAACTGTTAGTAGTACGAACCACACGAAAAACCACAATCGGGTACTTCTGCGATTCTTCCGTCTATTCCGCGTCTTCCGTGGTCAAAACGCGAGTGCTGCCTGCGACTTGAATTCAAAGCCACAAACTCTGTCCTGAAGTCGTCTCAATCGGCAAGGGAATGAGGGCAAGAGAAAGAGGGACTCTGCCATTCTTCTGCCGCCATTCTTCTGCCATATCCCGAACTCTTGACCCCCTGTGATTCTCTCGGTGCTTCGTGGCCAAAAAGTACTCATCACGCTCCGCCGTGATGACGAATACCACTCCAACCCCTGCCCCTGCCCCTCAAACTCGCGCCTGCAGTTAACTAGCTCTTGAAGAGTTCGTAGTCGTCTGCTCTCGTATGCTGCACGTCGGAAGAGACTCGAAACTACAGAAATGATTGATGCGTAACGATATGCGTCGATTTCTTCTCTCGAAAAGAGGCGAGCGTTGTTACATAGAGAGTCCCTTTCGGGGAGGGATTCCTGCGAGCGGGATTGACCCATTTTGGACGATCGTTCTTCCCCTTGGGTGTCAAAATGGGGTATCATTTGATGATGACTGTAAAACTCACCAAAGAACTTGCCGACGCTCTTAACGCGACCGGTGATCGCGAACTTGAAGTCGTCGATCCGAGCACCCAGCGGACGTATTTTGTTGTCGATGCTGAGATTCATCGACAAGCAATGGATGCTTTGCGCCGTCAGCAGGATCGCGATGCCATTGCCCAGGGCATCGCCGAAATGGAGGCGGGTGAGGGGATTCCCGTGGCGGAAGCTCGCAAACTGACGCGGGAGCGTCTTCTGGCTCGAGGGAAATGACATTCCGCGTCTTTGTACTTCCACAGGCGAGAGGCGACATCGGCCGGAATGCGGACTGGTGGGCCGAGACTGCACTCCGTGCAGCAGGCGTTGCAATGGTCTGACGCGATCTACGATCAGATCCAGACCCTGACAGATTTTCCCGAGAGTAACTCTCTGTCGGCCGAGAACGATGACTTCCCGTACGAAATCCGTGACAAGCTTGTCGGTCTCGGTTCACGCCCGACCTATCGCGCTGTCTTCACGATCAAGGACGATACAGTCTTTGTGCTGACCGTTCGTCGTAGCGCCCAGGATGTTCTTCGCCAAAGCGAAGTTGAGCCGCCGCCATCTGCGTGACCGCGCGCCCGTCGGAGGCGATTTTGTCTGAGGTCTCCAGCGCCTCGTCTCCTCTTCGCCATCGAGAGAGCGGTCTCGCAATGGGTTTCGCCACCATCAACCGCCGCGCTCCGTCATAGAATCACGGTCTCACGCAAAGGCGCCAAGCCGCAAAGGGTTCAACACATCGATCACGAAGACCCCTCTGGCCCTGTGCCAGAGGTGAATCGGTTTGGAAACTAGAATCATCACGCTCCGCCGTGATGACGAGTCCCCCAATCCGCTCATGGTCGACGTCCCCTGGCTGGCTGGATTGCATCCAGCGTTCGCGGTTGTTGCCGGGGTTCGACATCACGACGTGGCGTCCGATGTTGTAAACAGTTGGTTTGTGGTACACGTCGTATGCCCCCGCGAAGGC
>JAEUIH010000108.1 GCA_016795105.1 Planctomyces sp. | reverse complement strand
GTCTCTTCAAACGCCACCAGTTCTGCATGACGGATCGACACTGCCGAATCTCGTGCTGTCACTTCAGCATCACGAGCCGCAAGTTCAGCATCCCGAGTTGCCAGCTCCGTATCACGAGCTGCCAATTCAGCGTCACGCGTTTCGTGTTCTGCACTTCGAACTGACAGAGTCTCTTCAAACGTCACCAGTTCTGCATGACGGTTTGACACTGCCGAATCTCGTGCTGTCACTTCAGCATCACGAGCCGCAAGTTCAGCATCCCGAGTTGCCAGCTCCGCATCACGAGCTGCCAACGCAGAATCCCGTGCCAATAGAGATTCTTCGAACATTACAAGTTCTGAATGACGAGATGCAGCTCCGGCATCTCTCGCATCCAGCTCAGCATTTCGAACAGCGAGTGCCTGTTCAAGAACCTCAAGGTTCGTCGCCCGACCGATAAGTTCCGAATCCCGGGTTGCGAATTCGTGTTCTCGATCGGAACAGTATGCGTCAAAGTCTGACTGAGCAAGATCAAGGCGGGCGACTTCCGCAGCGGAATGTTCTGCTTCGAGCTTCAGAGTTTCCGTCAGTGACTGAATCTCGATCTGGCGTTCGTTGCATGCATTCTGTAGTGCAGCCAGAGATTGTTGTAGCTCGCGGAGTTCTGAATCTCTGACATCAAGCTGTTCCCCGAGGACTCGCAGTCCTTCATCACGCAGATTCAGTTGCTCTTCACGTTCGGAGAGCGATTGTCGAACATTCTGAAGAGATTCCTGTTCGGCACGATGTTCAGTCAGGATAGCGTTGAATTTCTTTTCGGACTCATTCAACTCCTTCGATCGGTTCTCCGCAGAGTCGACGAGGGCCTGCAGTTCAGTTTCCCTCTCCTGCAGCAGTCTCTGGTTATGTTGGACAAGCCGTTCCCGTTCAGCTACGGATCGAATGTGTGAATCCAATTCGCCACTTCGGCGATCCAGCTCAGTTGCCCGACGCGACAGCTGATCAGACAAGGTTCGCTGATCGGCGGCAGCCCGATCGAGTCGCAGTTGTTGTTCGTTGAGAGAAATCCGTTCAGCAGCGATCGTACCCGCACGTTCCTCGAGAATTGCACTGCGGGATGTCAACTCCCCTTCGAGTTTGTGTAACTGAGTTCGGAGTCGATAGAGCTCTGCGGTGCTCTGTTCAAGTAATGACTCCCGCGTTTCCAGCTCCTGGGAACGGCGTTCCAGAAAGGCATTCAGAGCGGCTGCCCGAGTATCTTCAACCGGGCCTGCAATGGTCGGACTGCCGCTGTTCGGAGACCCAGCAAGAAAGGCAAACGGATGAAGCTGACTTGCTGGTGCGGGCGCAGCCACAGTTCCTCGAAATGGAAGGGAAGCCGGCAGACGATCCAGAAATGGTTCCGATGGAGCAAAGTACTCAAAACGAAATGTTGCCGGTCCGGCGCAGACGAGGTCGTTTTCTTCGAGCAGCACGGCACCATGGACAGGAATATCGTTCACCCAAACCGTCCCGTCGACGCTTTCGCACACGAGCCCTCCGCGTCTGGCTTCCAGCCGACAATGGACCGGCGCAATTCCTTCGAGAGGCACGACATAGTCGCATGACTCCGCGGCGCCACAGGTAAACTGACCGAGTCCGTGCAGCATCCATGGCTGCAGGTGCGAGTTCCATAAGGGGACCAGAACCGGAATTCGGTTCATTGAGGTTCGCTGCCTGCTCGATTGATCAGAAATCAACATTCGCATCTCCGCATAATTCTGATTATTGCAGTCTCGACACCTGTGCTGAAAATTCCGATGAGTGCGCGCGGCAACATGTGTCGACATTCTGCAACCTGGTGGATTACATAGCCTACGAAAGACGCGCAGGCGCTGACGGGTTTGTGATCCGGGCGAGGTGATTGGAGAAGGCTGGGGATTCGGCAGAACGATTCTGATTATTCAGGTTGTGCCGAAACAACTTTCTGCCGGAACTTGCCAAATCGAACTGAATCTTTCTGAAGAAAGACTTCTCAGTTTTACCCAGTCTGCGAACAATTCGGTCGCTCATTCTGAAGATGTGGGATTTGCGGCTGGCGAATTTCAATCGGCGGCATACTCTGAAAGTATCAGAACGAACGGAAGATCTGCAGGCAACGGATTGCCCCCTGTCTGGACCAGGGCATTGGTACAGGTTGTTGTCAGGTGTCAATCCGAAATGCTAGCGATTGTTTCTCGGACCACCCTCTGGGTAACACGGTCCTTCCGCCTTCACTTGTGCCTTTGCCTGATTTTGACAGCAGGCCTGTCGGCGGCACTGCTGACTCCTGATCCATTTCGAGTCGTTCGGAAAACACCACTTGGCTTGCTTGAACGACTTGATGACGCAATTCTGCACTGTTCCGCGTTTGCAATTCTGGCATTCGCTGTTGCCAGCCTGGTGCTCCGCGTCGCAAAGACGGTACCACTCACGTTGGTCGTAGCTCTTGGGACCTATGCGGCAGCAACCGAATTTCTCCAGAGCTTTGTCCCAGGCCGAACGTGTGATCCGTCCGATGCGCTGGCGAATATGCTTGGAATCTCCGCAGGAATGGTGCTCACTCGACTCTTCGCCCGCAGGATTATGCTCCGACACGCGTGATCGAAATTCTGCAACGTTGAAGTCACTGATACGCGGGCTCGTGGCGTGCTCGGGCCGGTGACAGTGCTCGGGCCGGTGACAGTGCTCGGGCCGGTGACAGTGCTCGGGCCGGTGACAGTGCTCGGGCCGGTGACAGTGCAGGCGGGGGTGGGCTCGGGCAGGAATGCCCAAGCTACTTAGGAATAAAAGGTCGAGAGACTACTTTGTCTCCCGAACCTTTTATGCATTCTCTGGTGGAACCTGAAGGCTCTAGCGAGTCACGAAGATTTCAGGATCGTCAATCACAATTGGTGTCGACCACGTTCGCCCATCGTACCGATTGCAGGAATTGTAAAAATGCGTCGCAAAGTACTCGGCTTCGTAACCATATGGGAAGCTGGAATAAACGTGGTCTTTGGCAGTCAGTTGATCGACGCCTTCACTGGCATAGTAGTGAACTCGCCCATCTGATGTCACCGACATACCCAGAGTCCACCAGCCTGGCTTCAGCTTCAGTGATGTGACTTCCTGACCCAGATTATTGCCACGAACCAGAAGGACGGCTTCGTCTTCCTTAAACTTTGGGTCGGATTTACTGTGGAATTCAATAAAGAAGCCCGGCCAGTAATCTTCCTGCTTTCGTTCGGTCTTCGTGAACAAGAAGCCCTTCGATTTTTCTGAGATCGTTGTCTTCAGATCGATACGGTAGCCAAAGTGGCTTCCGGACCTCTTTTCCCATTGATCATAGGATGGGAGCCAGACACGTGTGACGCAGCTTGGGTTGCGTGCTACCGAAATCGCTCCCACTCGGGATGAACAGGACATGATCAGGTCGTCCTGCTCCATCTGACCACTCGGACGTCCCGGAATCCCTGAATTCAGTGTCTGAATTTTCAAGGCGCCCTTACTGCCTGGCAAACCTCCCGGGGGCGTCGCAATCCGAACGATATGATCGGGCATACCACGTTTGGGACTTTCAAACCAGCGTTTGTTCGTGGAATAGCCGGTCGGCGAACGAACACGATCGTCCTGTTCTCGACTCGCCTTTTCACCATTCGGAACCCATTCCCACTTCTCGTCCTCAAAGTCGTCACCGACTTGCGCAAGCTTCGTTCCAGTTCCTGGAACCAGTTGTGCATGGACATCAGAGAAGAAGATTGGGATTGCTACAACAAAACAACAGGCTTGAAGCCAGTGGTGCGTCGACTTCATGTCAGCGCTCGCCTCCCGGTCGTGATTCCATTCACTGAAGGTGATACCTGCTCGGCTCGCAACAGTCCTGATTGCTTCCCTGCAAAACAAGACTGTCCTTGACGAGCCGGGTTGGGCATCTCTGAATCAGCCACCGGGCATCCATCGCCAGGTTCTATTTCTTCCCTGAAATAGTGCAGCACTCCGCAAAGCTGACTCGTTTCCTTCCTTCCGTCTTATCGGACTGTTCGATAACGACACCCCAAAGAAATCAACCATGCTCAATTCGACACTGCAAGTCTTCCGTTGCATTCGCTGTATGACCCAACCATTGAACCCAAACCACCCAACCCCCCTGCAACTCTCATCCGCCGCCCGCAGCGCTCTCTGCTTATCCCACTGACAGCAGTTTCGGCAACAGCATCACAACACCACATCGGGGCAGCAACGATTGCCGATCGCTTCATTCTTTTCCACATGAGACCGTCGTCTGCTGCAACTGGAGTTCACTGCATTCAGAATCTCCTCCACAGGGGACCGATAAACCGATGGAGGAGCCATAAAGTTTAACATACTTCTCCAGCCTTGCTGACCGGAAAACCGGAGGCAGTCCACTCGTTTTGTCAGTTCACTGCCATCCAACAGACTCCGAATTTCAGATCAGGCGAAGTCATGCTCAAACGATTTACGAATTCCATACGCACGGTTGCGATCCTGATCTTCGTCACCGTGTGGCAGATTCCGGATTGTCGGTCCGAAGACGGCTCCGGCAGTATTCGTTTCAGTCAATCGACTCGCCCAAAAGTGGTCCCTCTGGAGTCCGTTGAATCCAGCTCTGTAACTGACTCTGCTACGGGCTCTGTTACTGAAGAGGTATCTGGTGGTCATTCGCTGACGGCCTCGGAACCAATGGATTTCGAGAGCGAGCTTGAGACACTTCGAAAGAAACTTGATGAGCTGAATTCGGCCCAGAAGGAGCTTAAATCAGCCGAACAGAAGCGTTCGGAGGCAGAGAAAAAGGCAAAAGAGACTCCATCAGATAAATGGAACGTGAAACTTGGTGGTCATGTCCAGATGGACTATATCAACTGGGCAAATGCAGATCCTGCCATTGATAACACACATGACTACTTTGAATTTCGTCGGCTGCGTCTCGTGGCTGACGGTACGGGTTACGAGACCTGTGACTTCAGGCTTCAGTTAACGCTTGAGACAGAATCTGTTGGGGAATCGGCACCGGGAATCATTACTTCACCTGACGTGAAGGATGCCTATTTTTCAATGAATGAAATTCCGTTTATTGGAAGACTCAGAATTCGGAAACTTCTTCGTTCCCTTCAGTCTGGAACAGGTTACAAACGACACCAACAACATCTTTATGGAGCGATCGATTCCGAGTCAGGGGGTGTTTGCCGTTGACCGCGAAGTTGGAATTGCTGCTTACAACTGCACGGACGACAAGAGTATTACCTGGGCCAGCGGAATCTTTTTTGACAGCATTTCAGACAGCCTGAAGGAACGGATTGATGACAATCAGGGAGTCCGTTTGTCCGGCCGAGTGACATGGCTTCCCTGGTACGATGAAGCCAGCAAAGGACGCTCACTGATCCACACTGGTGCCGGTATACTCTACACGGATGATCAGGACGACCGAGTTCGACTAAGGGCAAGGCCACAGATCAAGGAAGGGCCAAGGCTCATTGATTCCGGAGTCCTCAATGCAGATTCCTACACAACCGGAAACCTCGAATTCGCTGCCGTCGCTGGTTCAATCACGCTTCAGTCGGAGGCGTTTTTGTCCCAGGTGAACATGAACGCAACACAAGTCCACACATTTCATGGGGCTTATGTTCATTTGAGCTATTTTGTGACCGGTGAGAATCGAGTGTTCGAACGATTTGGACAGCATGGAGCTCAATTTGGGCGAAATGTCCCAGCGAGGAATTTTCATGTCGGTGCTGATGAAGTTCGGCCAGGGGCACTGGAAGCGAAAGTACGCTGGTCAAATCTCAATCTGCAGGACGTCAATCGAGGCGAATACAATGACCTGACCACTGGATTCAACTGGTATTGGTCCGACAGAACTCGAATCATGTTTGACTGGATTCATCCGGTCACCACAAATGAAACGACCTACGGAAACACGGCATCGGACCTGCTGGCAATGAGGTTCGATTTCAACTGGTAGAGATTACATCACCGCAGTGAATTTTATCCTGCGAAGACCGCTTCATGAACATTGCCGGCGATGTCCGTCAGCCGGAAGTCTCGGCCCGCATAACGATACGTCAGTCGTTTGTGGTCCATTCCAAGCAGATGCAGCATGGTGGCGTGCACGTCGTGGATGTGCATCTTGTTTTCCACTGCGTAGTAACCATATTCGTCGGTAGCACCATATCGCAAGCCACCTCGAGCTCCTCCGCCTGCCATCCACATTGTGAACCCATCCGGATTGTGGTCGCGCCCGTTTGTCCCCTGAGCAACTGGCGTCCTTCCAAATTCCCCGCCCCACATCAGCAAAGTATCTTCAAGGAGCCCCCGCTGTTTCAGATCCGTCAGCAGTGCTGCAATCGGAAGGTCGACTTCAGCCGCATTCTTTGTGTGCCCGGCAAACAAATCGGAATGCTGGTCCCACTGAACGTTTGAGTCGCTATGAGTAATCTGAATGAACCTGACTCCAGATTCCGCGAATCGCCGGGCCATCAGACACTGGCGGCCGAAATTTTCTGTCACAGGATTATTCAATCCATAGAGCTCGAGAGTCGCCGCAGTTTCGGAAGACAAGTCCTGAACGCGGGGCATCTCGGTCTGCATCCGGAATGCAAGTTCAAACGACTGAATCCGTGCATGCAAAACTGAATCCGTCGGATCGCTGGTCTTGTGAGCCTGGTTCAGTTTCTGCAGCAGATCCAGTTGTGTTCGCTGAGTACCGGCTGTGTATTCCGGGTTCCGGATATACTTTACATTTGCGTTGGTTGAGGGTTGGCTGGCAACGCCCAGCGGTACACCCTGGCATTCCGCAGGCAGAAACGCCGATCCCCAGTTGTTGACCCCACCGTGAGCAAGCGTGGGGCAGATTGTGACGAAGCCAGGCAGGTTTTCGTTTTCGGTACCAAGGCCATAATTCACCCACGCACCCATCCCGGGACGAACAAACGTGTCACTGCCCGTATGGAGTTTCAGTGCCGCGCCTCCATGAGCAGCGTTGGTCCCATAGACGGAATTCAGAAAGCACATATCGTCGACATGCTTTGCAACTTCCGGGAACAGTGAACTGACCCACATCCCGCATTCGCCGTGTTGGCGAAATCGCCATGGAGAACCCAATAGGTTCCCGGTCGGAGCAAACTGAACTCGAGGCTTGTCGAACGGAAGTGGCTTTCCGCTGTCAAGATTCAGTTGAGGCTTATAATCAAACGTATCGACCTGGGACGGACCGCCCTTCATGAACATGAAAATGACGCGTTTAGCTCGAGCTGGGAAATGTCGCTTCGAAGCTTCTCCTGGTTCCGCCTCTGAAGCCTCCCCGGGAATCATGGCTGACTTCTCATCGACAGCGCCATTAGCGTTTGACGACCATTGACTCATCAGAGCAGATGCAGCAATCCATCCAAAACCGCCAGCGAAGCTTTGTAATGCGGTGCGGCGGTCGAGTATGTGAGAGTCACATCGATTTTCAAAGGTGCGAGAGATCATGGTGTTCACCGAATGTATACGAATTCATTTGAAGCCAGCACGCTGTGGCAGACCATCGCCCACGCTTTCAGCTTTTGTTCTTCGGGCGATAGCCCATCAGCCGACAGCTGAGCTATCAGCTGACCAAGTGTCTCCCTGACTGCCTGCGTCTCGGCTGTTGTCGGAACTCTTCCCAGTGCACTGCGAAACAAGGCCGAAATCGGCTGCGACTCATCTTCCGCCGTCATTGCTCCAATCTGACCAGCGAGTGCTTTGCCCGCCTGAAGCATCAGTGGACTGTTCATCATATAAAGTGACTGTGAGGCCACGGTTGATGTCGCTCGATCTCCATTTGGTACCGCACAGTCGGTGCTGTCGAACAACGAGAATCCGTCATACAGATTGTTGCGAATGACCGGGAGATAGATTGAACGACGAAGCGAATCATACTTTGTTTCATCTTTTGAAGTGTGATTGAACAGGAATTCGCGGTTCCCCACATGCAGCATCGACCCTCCACGAGTCTCATCAAGAAGTCCACTGACTTTCAATACGGAATCACGAATCGCTTCCGCTTCCATTCGTCTCAGTGAAAACTTCCAGTTCAGCATGTTTGCCGGATCGACCTCAAATGCTGCGTTGTCATCACTGCCGGAACGCTGATATGTCTGAGACAACATGATGGTTCGATGAAGTGACTTGATTGACCAGCCACACCGGACGAATTCTGACGCAAGCCAGTCAAGCAGCTGAGGATTTGTCGGTTTTTCCCCCAAATGACCAAAATTATCAGTGGAGGCCACGAGGCCGCGACCAAAATGCCATCTCCAAACCCGGTTCACCATAACTCGCGCAGTTAATGGATTTGCCGGATCCGTCAGCCATTCGGCCAGATGCCGACGTCCGCTCTCAGTATCTCCAATTGCGCTGGAACCTGACAGCTGCAGCACCTGAGGTACTCCTCGTGCTACCGGTCGGCCCAGAGTCAGATGACTTCCTCGAATGTTGATGCGGGCTTTCTCAGGTGTACCTTCTTTGACACCCATTGCAGTGGGCAACACAGGAACGGAAGACTCAAGCTGCTTCTGCTGGTCACGCAATGCCTGCAGCTGCTTCTTCACATCGTCCGGAAACTGATCTTCGGGAACTGATCCCACTACACCCAGCGACATCGATGTCGCGGCAATCAGGTCGGAAACTTCCTTCTTTGTGGCGTCAATCTTCTGCTGATGTTCAGCAATGTGGCGTTCGTCGTCCGGTGTCGCAATCGAATTCTCGTGCCAGCGAGCAATTGTCTTCAGAGACTCCATGGTGTAGGTGCTTTTGAAGATGCCTACCATGGAGTAGTAATCCGACTGTGCAATCGGATCAAACTTATGATTATGGCACCTTGCGCAACCCAGAGTCATTCCAAGAAACGTCCGCCCTGTGGTATCAATCTGTTCGTCGATGATGTCCATCAGCATCTTTGTCTGATCTGCTTCGGCCAGTACTTTCGGTCCCATTGCGAGGAAGCCGGTCGCGACATACATATCATTCCGTCGACTCAGGTCTGGCTCTTCATTCGCAAAGATGTCCCCGGCGATTTGTTCTCGAATCATCTGGTCATAGGGCTTATCGCTGTTGAGCGATGCAATGATGTAGTCTCGATATCGCCATGCATTCCCGTGGGCGATGTTTTCATCGAGGCCATTCGAGTCCGCATATCGGACAACATCCAGCCAGTGCCGAGCCCACCGTTCTCCGTATGCAGGTGAAGCGAGGAGCCGATCAACGACTCGTGCAAACGCATCAGGGGCAGTATCATTCTGAAATTCATCAATCTCTTCGGGTGTCGGAGGAAGACCTGTCAGATCCAGGGTTGCTCTCCGAATAAGCGTAAGTCGGTCTGCAATACCGTTGGGGACTAATGCAGACTGTTTCAATTGTTGCACTACAAAGCTGTCGATCGGACTTGAAATCAGCTCACCCTGGTCTGTTTCCGGGACCTCTGGACGCTGTACCGGCTGAAATGACCAGAACTTTCGAGCCTCTTCAACATCAAAAGCCGGGGGCGGGTCAAGTGGAAGAAGGGCGCCTTCCGGATGTGCGGCTCCTTCGGCAATCCATTGAGTCAGCAACGTAACTTCGTTCGCCGGAAGCTTCTCATCTGGTGGCATCTGCAGGGCTTCATCTTTATATCCGATAGCAGAAATCAATGGACTTTCCTCCGGCTTACCGGGGATGATCGCAGGGCCGGATTTCCCTCCAGCCGACAGGCCGCTGAACTGATCCAGACGCAGACCGCCTTCCTGCATCTCTGGACCGTGACATGACACACATTTCTGCTGAAAAATCGGCGCCACCTGCGTCGAGAAATCAACCATTGGTTGAGCGTCTGCTGCTACAGATTCAGCCGGAGGTTCCTCTGCAGACGCAGGTACTGCTGACGATAACGCCGGTGTAGTCGCGAACGCAGACGTTGAACACAGGCCCGGCAGTCCGCTCAGTATACAGGCCGCCATCAACAGTATCGAGCAGAAACGAGCACACCGAGCGATGTTTGCCTGACACACAAAAGTGTTGACCACAGGAGACGGCATTGCAGTTCCTCGTGATTGAGTTCCGGACAGATTTTTAGGGTAGGCCAACCCGAATCCATATGGAAATTCAGAGCTGGGAAGGGTGAGACTCTTTAAAGTATTGGACGCCGTTCCAATCCACAAGCGGAAAAACTGCTCATGTGAACACGGTTGTAAAAATGTCGAAAATCCGGTGGAAATGTTCGCACAGACGCCCGTCGAATAGCGTAATCCCTGCGGCTCAAGTAACATGGGCTTCGTTTCCAACTGGACACTCAGCGCTGATTGTCCGGATTTCGATAAGCGCAAAATCTACTTTAATGAAGCAGGGATATTTGAAATGAAACGGATTGCAGTAGTGCTCTTCGGCGGACTGCTGACAGTTGTCGGCGGCTGCTCAGAACCAACATCAACACCAGACTCAACAACACCGTCCACCGAATCTGCGACCGGTACTGAAACAAAGCCGTCAGAAACTCCGGCAGATGAAAAGACAGCGACAGAAGGCACAGCTCCTGCCGAAGAGTCGACTGAGAAGCCTGCAGAGGCGACACCGTCTGAGACTCCGGCTCCAGCCGAAGGAACTACTCCGGCAGCAGAACCTAAGCCGGAAGAGACAACGCTCGTCGATCCAATTCTCAAAGGTCTTGAATTCCCAGGTCTCGACAAAGCGTTTGCTGCTCGTCGCGATGCGTACAACGCAAACCCTACAGACCCTTCTGCTGCAACAGAATACATCGGTATTGTTGCTCAGGTTGGCATGATCCATTCTCAGAATGGTTCGAAGGAATTGTCACTCGAAGCTTGCACCCGAGCTGGCGAAATGCTGGAGAAGGCTCTGGCGGCAAACGTAGAAGTGGAACAAAGCCTCAAGCCGTTCGTCTATTATAATCATGCCTGTGTAAAATCTCTCAACGGCAAGGCTGATGAAGCTCTCGTCCTTCTCGAGAAGGCCGTTGAAAGTGGCTTCAATGACATGCAGCAACTTCAGTCAGACACAGATCTGACTGCGGTTCGTGATCTCCCAGGCTATGCGGAAAAAGTTTCGGGCTGGGAAGCAAAGGCTCGCGAAGTGATGCTCGCCAGCGCAAAGTCTGACCTCGCCGCAGGTGAGTCCTTTGCATTCGGTTTCGAACTGACCGACACTGCCGGAGCTCCGATTAAGCTGGCCGATTATCAGGGTAAGGTCTGTATCGTGGACATCTGGGGTACCTGGTGTCCTCCATGCCGTGCTGAAATTCCTTCTTTCGTAAAGCTTCAGGAAAAATACGGCGAAAAAGGATTTCAGATTATCGGTCTGAATCAGGAAAGCGGCGAAAGCGACGAAGAGAAGATCGAAAAGATCAAAACCTTCATGACCGAAAACGGAATGAACTATCCGTGTGCTCTGATCAGCGAAGATGTCATGGGTCAGGTTCCTGATTTCCAGGGCTTCCCTACGACATTGTTCATCGATCGATCCGGAAAGGTCCGCATGAAGGCCGTCGGTCTGCATGAATATGCTTACCTCGAAGCCATCGTCGAAGCTCTCCTTGCGGAAGAAGCCTCAGCAGCCCCTGCAGCCGCCGACGCAGCTCCCGCTGCCGCCCCCGCAGAAGCTGCACCAGCCGAGGCAGCACCAGCCGAAGCTGCACCGGCTACGGAAACTCCAGCAGACGCTCCAAAACCAGTTGAATAACTGAGCTGCTGAACATTCCAACGATCGTCTGAGGGGGGCAACTGCCCCCCTCTTTCTTTTTGCGCTCACTTGTTCCAGCAATCAATTGTCTGCTCTAATTCTTTTCGTACGTATTGATCAAATCCTGTCTGTTCAGAAGGTTGATTTTGAATATGGATCATCCGGCAACGATTCGAAAACCAGGAGAAGGTCGCAGGCTCGGTGTCGTCGGCGACACGTATCGATTCCTTGCAACAGGCGACGATACTGCCGGGAAGTATGCGATGTTCGAAGCGTTGGTTCCTCCCGGCGGAGGACCTCCGCCTCATGTTCACACTCGGGAGGAGGAGTCTTTTCTGGTCGTTGAAGGAGAAATGACATTTCAACTCGAACAGGAGAAAATCGTCGCAGGTCCAGGGATGTTCCTGAACGTACCAACAGGAAGTCTCCACTGTTTTCGTAATGACAGTGGACGCATGGCAAAGATGCTGATCACTGTTGCGCCGGCCGGGCTGGAAGAAATGTTCTTTGAAGTGGGGCAACCCATTCCGGAAGGTACCGAGATCGCTCCACCTCCCGCGAAGTCAGATATCGAGAAGCTGCTGAAGATTGCCCCGAACTACGGGATCACCATTCTGGTTCCTCATCATTGAACGATTGAGGACAATCGTTCTACTGTTTTGCAGCGAACTGAGACTGAGGGGGTTCTGAATGCGGCTCACTGATTGACTTTGATCACAATCATCGACGTGTACAACCAGTCCATCTCTCCGGACTCACTAATACTCAACGGGATGTAATCGCTGCCGCATGTGGTCCCGGTGGTCGGATCAACCATGATCCATTCGCCTTCAATCAGAACATCGCACCAAACATGTCCCTCACTATCGTAAAGCCATCCGTAGACCTGGCGTGCCGGAATTCCAGCAGCACGGCACAGTGAAATGAACAGGTCCGAATAATCCCAGCACCGCCCGAATCTCTGCTGACAAACCTGTTGAGTTCCATAGCGGGCGCCCATCAGACCGTCATATCGGATGTTATCTGACTTCGTAAACCACTGCAGAAGTCGCTCTACCTTGTCGCGTTCTGAATCGGCACCTTCAGTAATTGACCTGGCCAGTTCCATGATCTCTTTTTGGTCGGCCGGAAATCGAGTGTTTGAACTCAGGAGAGACTCTGTTCCCTGCACTTTGCTGACAGAGCGTTTCTCTCGAGTATTGACACGAATCTGACCAGTGACGTTCAGTAATGTTCTGGAAAGTGATTCGCGATCAAACCGCAGCACGGTGACTTGATCGTCATTCATCCGACTGCGCTCGACGGCCTGATCAGACTGCCATGTCGCTGCAATCGCTGATCGGTCGTTGCCGACGAGTCGGATTTCCGACCCGAGCTCAAACGGAACGGAGAGTTCATTGATTTGCTGGAGGTGCTCGGGCGAACCGGGGGACGACTCCAGATTCAGTACCTGATTGAAGAACTGATTCCGCTGATCCACCGCTGCACCGGCTTTCTCGGCCTTCACAGGTAGTACGGAGAATTCGACCTGATAAGTCACATCTCTCGGCTGAATTCCGTCGAAGTATCGGGCTCGACTTGCCAAAAGGGCATGGGATGTGTTCCGGACCACAAACTCATAGACCGTATTGCCATTCAGCACAACCCATCTTCGGTTTGACTTGCCCTGCTGCAGAACCTGTCGGAGTTTCGGCCCATCATCAGCATTCTTCGCGGTGACGGTATTGATCTGCAGAGGATTGCCCTGCCATTCAACTGTTGTGTTGTACAAGCTGCGCAATGGCACAGAAAATTTCCTAGAAATCGTATTGAGTTGTAACGCATTGACTTCTGTCTCACTCTTCAGAAACCATCCGTCCGGCAGTCGTCCAAGCGCTTTTGACTGAGGAGCATTTTGCGTTGTCGCCAGAGAAGACCCGGAATCTGCCAGGATTTCTCGGACCAGGAGTATGGTCCCTGACGAAATCACAGTGATCAAGCCGCAAAAAAACAACAATCCTGAAAGCACTGACAGACGTTTCGATGACTTCGAAACGACAAGCGTGTTGACGTTCAGGTCTCGCGTCACCCGAAGCAACCGGGGCCAACGACATTCCGAACACCAGCCCAGAACCCGCTTGCCAACGGAACGAGCACCGATCCGAGTCATCCCTGCTGCTGCCGCTGGTGCACTGCGGCCACACTTTGGGCAGGAGATCCTCCAGCCCGGAGCGAAACCAGGAATTCGGGTCTGGGTTGCTGACGAGCCTTCTGCATATGCATCAGCAATAACGTCCGGTAAACCATAGGACTGAACAAAGTGATCATAGAGTTCATCGATCCGCAGCCCGGGTTCCGCCTGAATCAAGGCTTCGAGATCTCGCACGAGGTGCTCACGTGCATCACTGATAACCTGATCAGGTATGATGCCGATTCGCTGCTTTGATGCAATTTCCAGTTCCCCCAGATACTTTTGAATCGCTGGATGATTGGAATTCGGATTCATTGGTTCCCTCTGCGTTCTCGGCGAGAAATCTACGAACAACGTTTGTGGACTGTGTCCACGCATTAATCCAGTCCGCCAGCACGCACCGACCACTATCGGTCAAACGGTAATACTTGCGCGGAGGCCCCACATCGGAAGGCTCCATTCTGCTGGTCACAAGCTTCTGCTTTTCAAACGATCGAAGGACCGGATAGACGGCACCCTGATTCATCGGAAGTGTGTCCGATTCGGAAACGGTCAGGAGCTTGACAAGTTCATAACCGTAGAGTTCATGGTGTCGGTTCAGGGTGACAAGCACAAGAAGACCAATGGTGCCTGCATTGAGGTCCTTTTGAATCCGGGCAGAAAAACCATGACTTTCCGGCATCTTCATTTCAGAATCCGTCTCAGCCACAACTGCTGAATCCTCGAACGCGTGTTGAACTCCCGACAACAGCCACTCAGATTAATTAGCTATTAACAAGTTGTCAATAGCCCAGTTCGAATCGGATGTGTGGTTGCTCGGAAAGCAACAGGTCATCGAACAGGCCGCAGTGTCGCAGGAAAGGAAACGCAAAGACGCTGAGGCGCAGAGACGCAAAGAACCCAGCGCGGCTTGGCTTCGCTCAGCCGCAACCAAGTTCAGTCGAAGAGGAATCGAACAGTTGGGTGACTTCGAATCGCAGGCAGGGTTGGCAATTTAACCACGAAATACTCGAACCACACGAAAGAATCGCCGGGGGTCAAGAGTTCGGGGTATGGCAGAAGAATGGGGGCAGGAGAATGGTTGAGTCTGATATTCTTTTGCCCCCATTCTCTTGCCAATTGAAAACACCCAGGGACAGAGTTTGTGGCTTGGCATTCAAATCGCAGGCAGGATTCGTGTCTTGACCACGGAAGACGCGGAAGAGACAGAAGATTCGCAGAAATACTCGATTGTGTTTTTTCGTGTGGTTCGTGTATTTCGTGGTTACCAATCACGCTGGCTACGCGCTGGATGCAGTCGGAAACAACTCAATGCAATCCTCGCTGCGCAAAACGCCAGCACCAAACAACTTACGCAACTCGACGTACAAAATCTTTGCGGCTCGAAATGAATTCAACTGTTAGTAGTACAGGAAAAGGTCGGGTTCATTCTTTGCGTCTCTTGCGCCTCCCCGCCTCTGCGTTCAATGTCTTCCGCGTCACATCAACATACCTTGAAGCATTCCAACTTCGCGAAGAACCCAATTGTTGACAGACAAATTCTGCAGGTTAGCGGTTCTTTGATTTCGAACGGCAGAGTAGCCCGGTTACGGACTGGCTCAACGAACATCAACAGAGAGAATCAAAAGGTGACCTGACCATGTATCGAGTCTTGTCCTTAGGATTGATGGTAATGCTGGCATCGGAGACCGGATGCGCCCAGTCGGAGACCTCTTCCGGTGAAAAGTTGGCCAGTGTTTACGATGAACCTGGAGTCCCCGTCGAGGCAGCGGTGAAGCGATTCACCAGCGAACACCTGATGTTCCCGGTGCGACTTGAATCAGAGAGCGGCGTCATCGACACGGGCTCGGTGTGGGGACACAGCAGTCCGTGTCTCGAAGATCTGAATTCAGACGGGCTTCCCGATTTAATTCTTGGTGACTTCAGTGGCAAGTTTCAGGTTTATCAAAACGCAGGAACGTCGGAAGCCCCCAAACTTAAGGCCCCAAAGGTTTTGAAAGCCGGGGATGTTGATGCGGAGGTCTGGATTTATTGCTGCATCGGATCTCAGGCACGTTTTGGAGACCTGAACGGCGACGGCATCCGCGACATGATCTCGAACTCGTATGATCCAGGTCATTGCTACTTGTTCATGGGGCAGGGAGACGGAAAGTTTGCCTCTCGTGAAGAACTTAAGGACAGAAATGGTATCCCGATTCGATCAAAGCCAACGCAGACTCAAAACTATGAGTCATTCGGGAGTTTCTTCGAGCTGGTCGACTGGGAGTCGGACGGAGATTTGGATCTCCTGATCGGCTGCTTCGATGGTCATCTGATGCTTCGACTGAACGAAGGAACTACCAGGGAAGCAGTGTTTGCGGCGGACAATATCCGCATTGACTGTGGCGGAGCACCCGTGAAGGTGAAAGCTCATCTCTGCCCGGATGTCGCAGACTGGGACCTGGACGGCCTGTGGGATATTGTGGCCGGAAGTGACGACGGCAGCGTCACATGGTTTCGAAATACGGGAACAATGACTCAGCCTTCGTTTGCGGAAGGTGAACAGCTTGTACCTCCGCATGAAGGAACAGGTTACGAATATCTGATCTGGCATCAGGGAGAAATTCTGCCCGGCATCCGATCGCAGGTTGAAGTCGCAGACTGGAATGCCGACGGAAAGCCGGATCTCCTCGTAGGTGATTTCTTCACCTCGTTTCATATTCGAAAAGACATCACAGAGTCAGACCGAAAGGTCGTCGCTGATTTGCTGAAGATCGGAAGCCCGTCGGCCAAAGCGTTTGGGAAGAAGATGCAGGAACTGCGTGACGACTTTGCAAAGCGTTACCCAGGTGACGCCATCTTCAGTGAGAAGGCCGATAAAGAGTGGAGTAAAGAGTACAAAGCGCTCAGAGAATCCCCGGAAGCGAAGGCGATGGAAGGTGAGGAAAAGGAGCTGGCTCAGAACTTAAAGCCTTTCCTTGCATCGACTCGCGGCGACGGCGATCGACTCTTCGACCTGGCCCAATCTCACGGTCACCTGTGGCTGTTTCTCCGAAAGGACACCAAAGCCAGCCCCGTTCTTCCTCGTACTCGTACTCAGTGAAACGGTACTCGTACTCGAAATTGCTGGTCATCGAACGGGCCAAACCAGTTAAACGGCGAGCCGCAGGCGTCGGAGCCCCGCAGCACACGGCCTCCCCCAACTGCAGGATATCGAGTACGAGTACCGCGATGCTGAGTACGAGTACGAAGGGCACGTTTTTGGGAGTTGCAATGCGATTCAACCCCAATGGGGATTCACAACAAAGCCTGGGGTCGCCGCCCAACAGCCCACCCCAGTCACATCAAAAAATAGAGAGACCGTCACGCACAACCGCCCTGAAGGGGCAAACCAAGGCAGCCTGGGGCAAAGCCCCAGGAATCGCCCAAAAACCGCGCTTCACGCCCTGAAGGGGCACCCCAAATTCCGCGACCCAAACCTCACCAACCAAACCGTCCCACCCCAGTCTGCTTTCGTACTCGTACTCAGTGAAACGGTACTCGTACTCGTACTCAAAAAGCCCCTGGTGATTTCGTAGCCGCGTCTCTCCGAGACGCGCCCCCCCACGCGCGTCAATCCCGCCGGGCGGATTTGCGAGTCTCAGAGAGACTCGCCTACGTGGCCGACCTCCATCCGCCGAGACATCGTGGTGTGCAGTCAATAGAAATCGGGCTGAACTCTCATCGAATTCGGTTGTCATAAGAAATGCACTTGAAAGGAAACGCAGAGACGCTGAGTCGCAAGGGCGCAGAGCAGACCGCCAAAAATCGAGTACGAGTACCGCGATGCTGAGTACGAGTACGAAGGCTGGATCTTTTGACAGTTGCAATGCGATTCAACCCCAATGGGGATTCACAACAAAGCCTGGGGTCGCCGCCCAACAGCCCACCCCAGTCACATCAAATTAAAGATCTTCACACGCAACCGCCCTGAAGGGGCACGCTAAGGCAGCCTGGGGCAACGCCCCAGGAAACGCCAAAAAGAAACGCACACGCCCTGAAGGGGCACCCCAAATTCCGCGACCTGAACCTCGTCAACCAATCGTCCCACCCCCACTCTTCCTCGTACTCGTACTCAGTGAAACGGTACTCGTACTCGAAAAGCCCCTGGTGACTTCTTAGCCGCGTCTCTCCGAGACGCGCGGCGTACCGCCGCGTTCGCGAATTCCGCCGGGCGGAACTGCGAGTCTCAGATAGACTCGCCTACCTGTTGACGTTAAACTGCAAGCATATTGCCAATGCCCACGAACTGCCTCGCGTGTATCGATTGCTCGCAAGCGAAGGACTAAGCGGTTTACTGATCTGCACACCGGCTGAATTCCCTGGGGACAATTGCCATGAACGATCCCATTCTTGATGACCTACATGCAACGCGGGAGCGTTTGCTTAAGGAGTCTGGCGGAACACTCGCAGGCTTGGTTTCCAGATTGCAACGTGAGGAAACTAAGTCTGGGCGAACCTTATAGACGCCGAGACGAACAAAGAAATCCACCGAATCCGACAAACAGCCGCAGCCTGATGGTAAATCTACCCCGTCGGCTCGGCGAGTCCAGTTGTTCGGCCAAAGAGAGCAATGTTATGGCACAACGCGCGGGATCCCGAACCAGAACGGTCCTACTCTCCGTGTCGCTCGTCGCGGCTATTGCTGTTGCCGCTCATGGTATACTGAGGGACTGGTTATGGCAGGAAGAGGTGTACCCACTCATCGGCATTTTCGGAAGCGCCCGCGCAGACGAAGACTTCAGGAATGGTAAGCTCCGGCTGTTTGAGCTTGGCAGCGAACAGGAACGCGATACATTTACGGGAAGGTCCGAGGGTCCATTCGAAATCTGGAATCCTCAATATTTTCCAACGAGAGGTTATCCTCATCGGTACGTCACAGAAGAAATGGTGGTTTTTTACAACCTCAGAATGCAATATATGCATGCCCATCCAGAGAAGTTTTCTACCTCAATCGAAGGCCCAGTGGTTGATCATCATCCTTAGTTCGATGACTCGCGACTGTCACATGCATCGCCGAACCAGCGGCTGAACTGGAGTGGCAGTTCTCCCGGTCTTCAAATGGATCGTCGCTCGCCGCCACACCGGTTAGCCGTTTAGTTCGGCGGCAAGGTCATCAAGACGGAGTTCGGTGTGAATCCCTACGCCAGCCCATCCGCGATCGCGGCTCAGAAGCTGCGTATCGCAAGGATCATTGCGGACCAGGAGATTGCCATCCAGTAGAGTAGCGAACGAAAGAATGCAGCCGAATCGCACGACTGGGGCAGCTATTAAACCTCGTGCATTCCTCGAACTCGCCCTCGAAAGCAGGCTGGTCATTGAACGGGCCGTTGAGAAAGGAAACGCAGAGACGCTGAGGCGCAGAGACGCAAAGAAAGCCGGAAAAGGTCGGATTCAATCTCTGCGTCTTTGCGCCTCCCCGCCTCTGCGTTCAATTTCTTCCACATCACATCAACATACCCCTCAGTTTAACGGCTAGCCGCAGGCGTCGGAGCTCCCCGGCACCTGGACGCGGCCATCTGCCGGATGAAGATAAATATGATGACCACTCCATGACTTGACACGTTGCCGTCAAAGAATTCGCAGAGCCGCAAAGGCTCAGAGCAGACCGCCAAAAATCGTGTACGAGTACGAGTACCGCGATGCTGAGTACGAGTACGAAGGCTGGATCTTTTGAGAGTTGCAATGCGATTCAACCCCCAACGGGATTTCACAACAAAGCCTGGCGTCGCCGCCCAACAGCCCACCCCAGTCACATTAAACGACGAGATCTTCACACGCAACCGCCCTGAAGGGGCACGCTAAGGCAGCCTGGGGCAACGCCCCAGGAATCGCCCCAAAACCTCCGCACACGCCCTGAAGGGGCAGCCCAAAATCCGCGACCTGAACCTCGTCGACCAATCGCCCCACCCCGGTCTTTCTTTCGTACTCGTACTCAGTGAAACGGTACTCGTACTCGTACTCGAACAGTCCCTGGTGATTTAGTAGCCGCGTCTCTCCGAGACGCGCCGCGTGCCCACGCGCTCGTCAAATCTGCCGGGCGGATTTGCGAATCTCAGAGAGACTCACCTACCTGGACAACCTCCATCCGCTGAGACATGGTGGCAGGCAGTCAATAGAAATCCGACTGAACTCTCATCGATTCTGATTGTCATAGAAAATGCGATTGGAATCTTCTGGACGGCGGTGGCTGAAGCAGATTGCCCTACGTAGAATTCAGGGCAGAAATCCCATGGGTGAGTCACCCAGAGGAGCGAAGCACGCGCTGGCTGAAGTTTCCTCGATTCGCCATTTTGATTCTGTGTTCCATTCTGCATAATCCGCTGCCCGCCTTTCAGGCTTTGAGAACTCAACTTCCGCAAAGGCTTGACGCCAGAGGCTTTGCGGAAGACACGTCCCTAAGACCCATTGCAGCGGTCGCCCGTATTAGGCAGAATTTCGTCCGAATTAGACAGAACGCGGCCGTTCTGTCTAATTCTTAGTTTCTGTCTAATACCTGTTCGTCTGCTCAAAGAAGTCAGCACAAAGTTGGCCGATCCGAGCGGCGTGTTGCTGCATCCGTGTCGCCATTCGAT
>JAEUIH010000107.1 GCA_016795105.1 Planctomyces sp. | reverse complement strand
TCTTATCAAGCCGAAGACGGCCATCGCTATCCTAGCCGGTGACTGGTGTTCCGACGTTTGGTGGTCCGTTCAGGAATGCCCATCCTACATTTGAGCACACCCCTGCGCCGCAGCAGCACTCGAACCAGCGCGGGACAAATCGTAGCTTGGGCATTCCTGCCCGAGCCACCCCTGCGCCGCAGCAGTACTCGAACCAGGACGGGACAAATCGTAGCTTGGGTATTCCTGCCCGAGCACACCCCTGCGCCGCAGCAGCACTCGGACCAGCGCGGGACAGGCAGGAATGCCCATCCTACTTATTGCGGGGGACTAGCCGCCGGCTCGGCGGTGAGTCACTTGTGGCTTTGCGCCGCCCATGATTCGGTTATCCACCTTGGGATTCGGAGCTGCGAAACCTCGCTGGATCTTGGTGCCGCTCGTCTTACCTGACGCTTCGTCTTCTTTCGACAGAGCTCGGCGCTTTTCTGCATCCACCAATTTCTGCTTGGCAACCCGTCGTTCACGATCCTTCTGTTTTTGCTTCTTCTTATCCATGGAACCCATCCTCGTTTTCAATTCCTGCGAAGCAATCAATGCCTCGATGACAATCTCTCCAGCCGGAACAATCAGAGGATGCAGTGTAGCGATTTTTGCATTCGCACGTAAGTGAATCTCCTGAACTGACTGAGCTCCACTGAAACCAACGGCTGTCTCGGCATTCCCGGATTTCCTCAAACAAATCCTGATTACCTCCGGATCTTCCTGTTTGTACGTTCGATGCTCTTTTCAACACTGGAAGGGAGACGGATCATGTCGCAGTCAGATCAGCATGAATCTCCGCAGAACGAACTTAGTACGCCGGAATCAACCGGCGGCTCTCCGGAGCCAGGTCCCAATCCAACTTCAGTATCGCCCGCAGGTCCCACCGCGGCATCAAATGCCGACCCCGGGTGCTGCCAGCCGGTTACCGGCGTCTTTCGATTTCTCTACAACCATAATCCGTTCTACGTGATCAGTGCAGCACTTTTCGTTTATGGTCTGAAACGTCTGTTTCGTTCCGGGGACGCCCGAATCCTGTTTGAACCGGGAGGCGTCGACTATATCGAACCCTGGGGACTCCTGCTCAGTCTTGCAGGTGTCACACTCCTGATGGCGATGACAGCGATCCTGATCGTTCGGATCGGTAAAGTCTGGGAAGATGCTCGCTCCATTGTGCTGATTGTTATGCTGATGTTGCTGGCGATCTCGGTCAGCGTCGACGAATTGGCTACAAATCGAGAAGCTTCCGACAAGAACCCGTGGCAAGCCGTATTGTTCATGCTGGGTGGTGCAACATTCGCTGTCGCTCTTTGTGAATTGCTGGTTCGAGGAATGCTGGTCAGACTGAGCCTGTGGTGGAGGCTCCCTCTCTATCTGCTGCTGATTCAGTTTTTTGTCTATCCCGCTTTTCTCCTTCCGGGAATCACGAACCTTCGAATCGAACAGGTTCGTTGTGTCACCGCGGCATACCCTCTGATTGCCGGGCTGATTTCACTGATTCTCGTCCGAGCAATTCGCATGGGCTCGCAGTCCGTTCGCGACAACGGAACACCATGGTCATGGCCATGGTTTCCATGGTCACCGTTTCCGATTATGGGGCTGGCAGTCCTGTTTCGATCGTGGTCGCTGACAATCTCCTTTGATGCACCGTATCTCGGGAAGTTCTTCTGGGACACCGCCTTTGGTGTTTACTTTCTGGTACCGTTTGTGCTGAGCATCCTGGTACTGTTTTTGGAAATCGGGATCGCAGAGAAAAAGCGGCGACTTGTCACAACAACCATGTGGCTGACACCGTTGCTGCTTGTGCTTGCGCATCCTGGCATCGCTCCGTGGGGGAAGCTGCCAGCCTATTCCGATATGGTGCAACTGGTGTCTGCATCGGCGGGCTCACCCGTATATCTGACACAGCTCGGAATCATCGCCTTCTATCTCTGGGCGTGGTTACGCAGAGTGAGATTCGCTGAAACGGCTGTGTGTGCAACATTACTCGGGCTGACTATCCTGAATCCTCAAGGTTTCACAGACTCACACTCTCAACTGTTCGCCTCGACGATCAACAAATGGCCCATAGCAATTGTTGCTGCGATCCAACTGGTCCGCGGAATGCAGCTCAAATCGTCATTTCGAATTGTGGGAACCGCAATTGCAGCCAGTTTTGCTGCATCGGAGCTCACGAACAACTGGGCCAGCTCCGGATTTTCGCCCATTGCTGCATGGCACGTTACGCTGATCGGGATCATCGTCGCAGGCCAGATTTTCAAAGACACTTTCGCACAATTCCTTCGCTGGATTGCGCCAGGCCTGCTTTCCATTCTGACCTTTGTCAGCATCGCTGTATTGGCAGCATCTCACATGGCAGGCTGGAGGACCGGCAGTTACATGATCGTCATGACAATACTTGCGGCAGTGCTGGGCCGCATTCTCAGCAACCGCTCGTGGTACAGAATTGCCATCCTTCACTGCTCGCTGATGCTGATCGCCGGAACCGGTTGGAGCATCATGCAGTTCTTTGAAATGCGACTGCCGGACGGAACAAAACCCGTGATCATGGCAGGACTCTGCTTTTTGACGGGTGTATTGATCAGCAGCTTCAAATCGGGACTCGGCAACTGGCTCAGACGTTACAGTCTGACCAACAGAACAATCGTCAGCGATTCTGTTTCAGATGTTCATTGACGGCAGACAGCAATGGATCAATTGTCCAGTCCTGGATCCTGTGAGGTGGCTTCCAGTCGAACCACTTAAAGCCATCGTGTTCGGTCACCATGATCTCAACCGGACGAACCAGATGCCCAAGGAATATTTTTAACGTCTTTTCAATCAGACCTTTGCCTCCATAGCGTTTCTGATTGACGAGATACTTATTTTCAAACACAAACGCCGGATCCACCTTGATATCTTCTTCGCGAATGCTGGTCTCTTCGAAGAGTTCCCGCAAAGCACACTGAAGTTCTGTTTCACCAGGGTCTACATGTCCTTTGGGAAGATCCCAGCGAGCGGGATGTTTCATCAGAAGGAATGAATCCACGGGATTTCCCCGAAGAATCAGAAAACCACAGGACAACGGCTGTTTCATTTTTCGATCGGCGTTCATCAGGTATTCAGGTAAATGTGATCAGGTTGTAGATGACGAAGCCCCTTGACTCACGTCAGGTGGTGGAAAGTCAGGATGATACTCAATACGACTCATCCGCTGCTGAAGATCGTCAGCGGTCGCCACAAATGGCTGCGTTACCGGCTGTCCCTGTAGCGACAGGTAGTCTCTCAAGGCCCAGTGATTGACTGGAAATGCAAGTTCATCCCATGGAAGGTCGGAATGCCTGCAGCCAAACAATCGCACATCAAGACTTTCAGTTCCTGCTGAATACTCGGGTTCACGAAGTTCAGCAAGGTACGTCAAATGCACTTGTCCGATTCTCGGCACAGCGTAGACCGCCAATAACCCCTGAATCTCAACTTTGGCACCCGCTTCTTCAAAGACCTCTCGCTGTGCTCCCTGTTCCGGTGTTTCCCCAAGCTCCATAAATCCGCCAGGAATGGTCCAGAACCCATATCGAGGACGAATTGCCCGTCGACACAACAGAATCTGTCCGGCATGCAGAACGACAGCGGACACAATAATCCGAGGATTCTCGTAGTGGATCCAACCGCAATCAGCACATGTCAGTCGTTCACGGTTATCATCACACGGTGTACGAATCACAAAGTTGTTGAAGCCGGATTGGGGTGTCGTGCTCACAATCTTCTCCTTCAACTCCTCGGTATCCCTGTTTTCGACGTCACCTGAGTCGCTCCAACGTCGACCGAGCGGGAGAAGTTTAACTCGTCGACCTGCCTTTTGAACAGTGTCCCAGTGGATTGCCAGCCGCAAAAAACTATCACACAATCCCGGCCCTTCGTTTCGAGCCCTTTATTGCCACCCCGTTGAAGCAACTTCAAAGATTACATGCAAGTCCGTTCACCAGTTTCATTTCCGACAGCCGCGTTTGTGACTCTGCTGTCCGCATTGGCAATCGCATTCAATGCCGTGCCACTCGGAGTCCCTGGTGAATGGACGTGGACTCGGCATTCTCTCCCGATGTCTGCCGGCGAGTGCCTTGATCGAATTCTGCCAGCAGCGTTTGTCGGGAGTGCAGGGTGCTTTGTTCTCTCCTGGCTGACCAGGAAACGAACCAGGAGCCGTTTTGCAAAATTCTGCTGTCTCCCGGCCCTTGCCACTTTTGGTCTATTGTGGACGCTGGCCGTTCAGCAGGCCGCGCCTTCGCCACACAAAGAATTGAAACCCCTCTGGGTCAACTACGATCGTTCCGCTTCCGGTTACTTCTTCACCGCTGTGTTTCAGATTGAATACACGCCCGATTTTCTTGCATCCTATGAAGCTCGAATGCGTGAAGGAGATGTCCTCCACTTCGGTACTCATCCCCCTGGTCTGATCGTGATGAGTCGCATGGCTCGCAATTTGATGCGGCAGCGGCCGGAACTGATCCCGTTTGTTATGGCAACAGCCGATCAGGATGCAGTAACTGCTTTCCGAGAGATTGAACTGCGAGTTGCCGCAGCTCGACCTCTGTCGGATTCTGAACTGGCCGCACTACAGCTTCTGAATCTCTGCAGCCAGCTTTGCATCGCCTTAACACCCGTCGCGGTCTATCTCATTGTCAGGCGACTTGCGGATACAGATCAGGCCTGGATCGCCGGATGTCTAATGACAACGGTTCCGGGTATGGCCGTCTTCTGTCCAAAGTCTGATGTGCTTTATCCTTTCACAGCCTCAGTCCTGATCTGGCTCAGTTGCTCAGCAATCCTGCAGACAAACATGATTCGACAAATCGTGTCGGCGTCGTTCGCGGGGGCCTGGCTCTGGTTATGCCTGATCCTGAGTCTTGCCCACATTCCGGTCGTCGCGATGCTCGCACTGTTCACTGCGTTTCTGATGTTTCGATCGAACCTCGAAACTCTGAAACGCATCTCTCTTTCCCTCGCAATCGCGCTGATGGTCTTTACCAGTTGTGTACTCATCTGGAACCGACAGACGGCCTGCAATCTGTGGGCTGTATGGCCTCTCAACCTGAACAACCACGCCGGCTTTTACGGACAGTCGACTCGAACATGGCTGTACTGGTTGCCGGCAAACCTCGGTGAATTGGCTCTGACTGCCGGTACACCGATGTTGCTGCTTGCCGCTAACGCGATGACTTCGATTCCCGGAAGCATCCGCAAATCCCTGTTTCCCCGATCGACCGAAACGCCTGCTTCGCCACTAAGCCCGATCAATGCCTTCCTCGCAGCAACTCTGCTGACATGGTGTCTGCTGTGGCTTTCCGGCAAGAACATGGGAGAAGCCATGCGACTCTGGTGCTTTCTGACCCCCTGGGTTGTCGTCGCAGCATCGTCTGCAATTGCAGCAGGTCATGAAGGAAGAACTTCAAACGTGACTGGAAAACTGCTGTGTGGCTTTCTGTTGCTGCAAATGCTGACCGCTGTTGTCACAGCAGGGCGAATTAATGGGTATTCGTTTTGATGCAGGGGTGCGGACGGCATTCGGAGAATGCCTGCTACTTTAACACGCACATTCCATGTGCCGTCCGCAACGCATCAGTGCGATTTGGCCACTCGGCGCCTTCGTGCGGCTGACGCATGGCGGACGGCATTCGGAGAATGCCTGCTACTTTGGACGCCTACACGCTGTTTTTGTCGACCTCGGCTGTTTCGCGATCTGAATCATACTGATCGGCTTCGTCAGGGTTCGCATAGAGTCGCGGAGAAAGTTTTGGGCCACGAAGCGCCTGTTCGGTCACATGTTCAATTCGCATCAGCTGTTCGCCAAGCGTATTGATCCTTCGGGAAACTTCATCGTTGTTCTGTTCAATTCCGCCGGAAACGAGGTTGATCACTCCGAGGAACAGAAGCATCTGAGCAACTGTTGTCACCAGCCAGCCCGTCGGAGTGTACTCGGAGTAGCCTCCAAAGTGTCCATAGATCACGATCGCAGTTCCCACCGTCAGCCCAAGGACTCCAATATAAGCCAGAAACTGGCCTGTCATTGAAGTCAGATTACTGCGGCGCGGAGGATTAACCTGAAAGTGCGGACCCCGAGGAGCCGCCCCGTGCGATTCATCGATATACCTTTGTTTCGGGCGTCCCTGAGTACGAACCCGGGCTCCCTCAGTTGATGCAATCGATTCCACTGAAGCCGGAGCGTCGATTCGAAAACGTCGACCACCTGGTGATGGAGAATTCGAAACAATGTTCTTCTCTGGTGCCACCGATGAAGCAACCCGACTCGTGGCTGCATCAACGGGTGACTTCTGACCAGCGGTGGCAGGTTGCTGTTGACCGGCCGGATCTGAAAGCTCAGTTTCACCACCAGGCAAGTCCACTCGGAGTTTTCGGTTCACGGTCGCCGATCCTGATGATTGAGTTTGTTCGGGAGTCGCTCTGCGAAATCGTCGCAGCATCGGAGGACGTCGAATCGGACGTTTCTCTGAAGTTTTCGGCGCAGACCGATCGGCAGGTTTTGCCGGATCCTGCGTTTCGTGGTTCGTTGATCCAGGCAGCGTCGAATTCTCAAGCCCCAACACCGTTGCCGTCTGGGGATCTTCTAACGGTTCGAAGGACTCTTCCGGTTGAATGGCCATGGCTTGTAGATCCAGAGTTACTGCATCCGGCGTGGGTGCATTATCCTCAGTGATTGCTGTCTCGAGGCTGGCCTGTGCGTCTTGGTGTAAATCAACAAGCGACGCTGGACTCGCTGTCTCGTCTTCCTGTCGTCGATGTTCCAATACAGGTGCCCGTTCCAACACAGGCTCGTCGGAGACCTGAATTTCAGATACGGCAGAATCCTCTGGTGAATCCAGTTCCGCGAATTGCTGAACGGTATGCGGCTCCACGCCTGAGTGCTGCACTCCTGAAGAATCCGGCGGGAGCGGCTCAGTAAACTGCAGCTCATTCCTGTCAGAAACCTCTACCGAGTGAGAAACCTCAACCTTGTGAGAAGACTCGGGGACCTGCGAAGTTCCCCACGCCAAAGGAGGAATTTCGGGGGTTGTCTGAATACGTTCGAGCAGATCGCTGGACGACCAGCGTTCGAGTATTGCTCGTGCCTGGCGGATGGCATCTGCATGTTTATGGGGACTGATCAACAGTTGACCGCAAGACCCACAGCGCAACACGCCGCCAGAGGCGACTGCTTCGGCTTTTACATCAGCTTTGCAGCGTTCGCACCACATTGGTCCCAGATTACCCCGGCACTTCCATTCGCTCAGGTCATTTCACCATGCGGAGTTCTATCGATTGCCGGAATTTCGTCCAAGACCAAGTTCGTGAGGGCCGCAGAAAGGGACCGTCGCGACGTGAACTGAACCAGACCCTCTCAAAAACCCGAAAAATCGCGATAAAATCACGTCTTGGCGGAATTTCACGTTTTGGGATACACTCTTACGAACTCTGACAGGGGGCGACTCATTTGGGATGAATGGGGAACTCCTGACGACGCCGGGAAGTTGCCCCGGGAAGATCAGACAGTTAAGGCGTTGGAAAATGGAATTTAACATTCGCCCGATTGCAAAAGCCTGCGCGCGGACCGGAAAACTGTTCCAGCCCGGCGAGACGTGTTGGTCTGCATTGATTGAAAAAGACGGACGGCTTGTCCGCGAAGACTACAGTGCTGAAGCATGGCAGGGACCACCGGACGGCGCAATCGGTTACTGGAAGTCGGTGATTGCCGGCACGACTGAGAGTGCTCGCCCAAAACTCGATGCCGACTCGCTCTTCGACTACTTTGTTCAGTTGAGCGATGCGCCGAACGTTGTACAGCAGCAGTATCGATACGTCCTGGCTTTGCTGCTGCTGAGAAAGCGGCGGCTGATTCTGGAAGAGGCCATTGTGATCGACGATCACCCAACCATGCGATTGATCGGAAGTGCTGGCGAGGGACCCTTTGATGTTCCGGAGCAGGAACTTTCCGAAGATCAGATTGTACGCCTTCAGCAGCAGTTATTTGAATCCGGCAGAAGTGCGGCGTAACTCACGTCAGGCAAATCTTATGAATCACCGCAAACTTCTGAAGCTGGCACACGCCATCCTGCTCACAGGCAGTCTGATGCTGAGCGGTTTGATGATCGGATGTCAGGGGCTCGAGACAAATTCCAGTCAGAAGTATGTCGAACCAGCACTTCCGATGTCCCTCAGCCGAGAAGAGCTCATCGCACATATCAATCGGCACACACGAGGACTGGAGTCATGGCAGTGCATGGATACTCAAATCCGAATTCGTCTGCCAAACGGGCTTCGCCAGAGGCTCTCAGGTTCTCTCGCCTGTGAAGCTCCCAGCAATTTTCGACTCACGGCAAGAAACGCAATCGCAAATGCCGACCTCGGAACGAATAATGATATCTGCTGGTTCTACATGAAGCCCGGAGATATCCCTCTCATGATGTGGCGACACGATGACGCAGAACTCCTCGATCAGGTTCAACTGGGATTTCCTCGAGTTGACCCAAGATGGCTGATGAATGTTCTCGGAGTTGTTCCTCTCGCGGCTGAAGACTTCACTCTGTCCCACGGCCCCGCTGGCTCTAAGGAACTCTGGCTGCAGGCAATCGATGAAAAACCGAATGGAGAAGCAGCACGCCGAGCAATTAAAGTTGACACAATCTCAGGTCATGTCCGCGAACATGTCATCTATGATCGGGATCGTAATCCAGTCGTCAGAGCAAATCTGAAAGACTATAAAACGGTGCAGGGCAATGTCCTGCCAACTCAGATCAGCCTCGAGTTTCCAATGCTCGATATGGAAATTGCACTCACTTTCAGCCGGATCGATCCAAACTCAACAGCCCCCAAAAGCCTGTGGACCATGCCCAATGGCGCAGACCACGTCGTTAATCTCGGCGACGAAATCCGAAAGAAGGTGGGCCCCGGTCAGATCGCACTCGGCCGGCCTGAACCACTCCCCTATCATGAACAGGGTTACCAGAGCCATACTCAAGACAGCCCATTCTTCCCGCCGCACGATCAACAAATGTCGGGCGATGAATTTGCGAATGACGGCCCCGGACTGCCGGAACCTCCAATAGATTCCGATGAGTTCTCACAGAACGATCGCTATGCCGAAACTCCTCAATGGGACACCCCACCACCTCGGTCCAGTCAGGCCAACACATCAGGACAGAAGAAAAAGTTTCGCTGGTGGCCCTGGGGACGAGGTTAACCCCAAATCGTAGCTTGGGCATTCCTGCCCGAGCCACTACCGTAAATGTAGCTTGGGCATTCCTGCCCGAGCCGCTGTCCCAAATGTAGCTTGGGCATTCCTGCCCGAGCACACCCTGCATCGAACCAGCAACCGAGCCAGTGCGGAGACGGGCAGGAATGCCCATCCTACATTTGGTTTGCTTTCATGGAGTTTTCGAGTTCGATGCGGAGATTGTCGGGGATCTTGACCGGACGGTTTTGGATGTAGTCAAAGATCACAAGCGTGCACGATCCTTCGGCTGCAATCCCGTTCCAGTGTTCACTAAAGATCGAATGGCACAGTTCAAAACTACTTTTGCCAATCTTTGAAACCGCAGTTCCGATATGCAGCATATCGGGAAACTTGAGTTGCTTCCGATAGTCGCACTGAATCGATGCGAGTATCGGCCCGGTGCCGCTGTTGTTCATCGACAGACTTACGGACATCGCACGAACCAGGTCGACTCGAGCTGATTCAAACCAGCGGAAATAGATCACATTGTTGACGTGCCCAAATGGATCCTGATCTCCCCATTGAACCGGCAGTGATGTGATCGTTCGGAATGCAGCCAATGCATCCCGAGCGGCGTCTGTTACGGGAATTGAACTGGTCATTGTGCGGCCGTCTTCTCTTCCGGCTTTGTTCCCGAAGACCCTGCCGATTCTACCGTCATTGCTGACCCGGTTTCCTGTTTCTCTGCGGCCCCGGTTTTCACCGGCACAGGCCGAACTTTCACGAATGAACTCATCCCTACGATCAGGAACGACACCAGCAACATGATCGCTGTCCACTTCGGAGCCTGATCGCGAAACTTCTGAGTTCCCGCGGACCGACCCACCAATGCCGACGCAATAAAGAACACAAACAGAGCGAGGATGATCTTTGTTCCAACCACCATATGGTAAACGGGATCACCTTTGTGAGCAGGAATCCCTACAACCAGGTAGTTGTAAAATCCGGTCACCAAAAACAACCCGATCCCTGCGTGGACAAACTTCTTCCATCGTTGACGCAGATCCGCTAACAATTCCGGGTGCGATGTCACAAGCGTCGGATGGACCACCAAACGCAGGAACGTAGTTCCACCAACAAGCACAATTGCAGTCCCGACGTGCAGGAATCTTGAAACCAGACTTATGATCAAACCAGCATCCATGAAATCACTCTGCCCCGGCTGTTTCTGTTGTTTGTTTCTTAATGAACCAGTCAGACGCCGGTTCCGGAAGCGTTTTAGTCAACGCAACAGAAATTGGTAGTGTACAACTGCTGCTCAGGGAATCAGAATTCCCACTCGGCGTAATTCACTGCTCAACTGCATCAACGGAAGCCCAACAATTGCGGTGAAGTCACTGCAGTTGATGGATTCAAACAGAGCAATCCCGGCAGCTTCTATTTTGTAAGAGCCAGCACAGTCCAGCGGCAGGTCTCGTTCGATATATCGAATCGCTTCCTGCTCATCGATCTCTCGCATTTTCAACAGCACTTCATTTTCGAACTCAACCGTGCCTTCAGGTCCGATGATGCACACCGCCGAAATCAGTCGGTGGGGTTTTCCAGACAGTCGCAGAATCTGACGGATTGCATTTTCTATCGTCATTGGCTTTCCAAGGATTTCATCCTCGAAAGAGACAACCTGATCAGAACCGATCACGATCGATTCCGGAAATCTCTTAGCCACGTCGGCTGCCTTGGCATGTGCCAAAATCCGGGCGACGCGATTTGGATTGCAAATCCCCTCGGCTAACTCCCTTTCGTCCACGTTGGGCGATACGCATTCGAACGAATCAGTCAAACGCTGCAGCAACAGCCGACGATAGGCAGACGTACTGGCGAGGATCAAGCGGCTGTTCATGGGCAAATTCGGCCAGCTGAGACATTTCAAAAGCAACCAAACACATTCCGGAACAGCAGAAGTGGCGATCCATTTCTTCTGCCGAGTCAATCAAAATCACGATGGATTTTCATTCTCAAAGCACGGTAATGGAATCCGCAGTGAAGATCACCCAGACAACCTCATTTTCCCGTTGTTTCGAAACGAACGATTTTTTCGTCCGCAACGACAAAAACGATTTTGAGAAAAGTGATGTCGTCAAGCTCCTACTCAGACCTGTCGAAAAACAACTATGGGAGGGCGCCCCGTCGCGTCCGAAACGTATTGTCGTCAGCGCAGCGGTGGAGCTGTCCCTATGGGACCTGGTATCGTCCAATCGGTACGTCGGCATTTTTTGCCGTTCACAATTCTGATCTTCCTGGTCAGTTCATCGACGGGGGCCGATAAGGATTTCCCGAATGAACTGAATTCAGATGTTGACGAGCCTCGGATTTCGCTGCCGGAGTCCACCGACAAGCACTCCACGAAACCAGTTTCGGCCCGGACAATTAAGACCGATGATCCACTGATCAAGCTCGTCTGGGAAACTCGAGAAGCTCAGCGCCGACGGCTTCTGTCGACCTCAGAACATACTCCATGGCAAATCATGCATGGAATGCTGGCGCTTCGGGAGGATTTCATCATTCGCCACAACGGCGAAGTTGTCTCCGGGCTGGATTGGATTTCGTCCGGTCCCGTCTACAAGAACGAACACTGGTTTGAAAAAACAAAATTCGGTGGTCGTGCTCATCCCTACAGTGTTCCATATGCCTTCGAGGGTCACGTCAATCAGTTCCTCGCAATTCTCTCAATGGGTGGTCTGCCACTCGATCAGCAGTTTCAGACTCAGACAGGTCCCATCACGATCCGAGAGATGCTGAAGAATGCTCAGATGACGACGAACGACCGTGATGAAGCGACCTGGACGTTGTGGGCTCTCAGTCGCTATCTGCCTCCAGATGCCCGGTGGAAAAATGCGAAGGGAGAAGACTGGAGTATGGAGCGACTTGTAAAAATTGAAGTCGACCGATCACTCCAGGGAGCGCCCTGCGGTGGAACTCACAACCTGTTCGCACTCGCTCATTCCCGAAATCTCTACGTACGAACCGGCAAACCGCTTCGCGGTGTCTGGCTCGAAAGCGAATACAAAATTCGCAAGTACATCCAACAGGCACGCATGCAGCAGAATTCAAACGGAACGTTGTCCTCCAACTTCTTTCGAGGTCGTGAATATAAGCCTGACTTCGACAAACGAATGGCAAGCGCCGGACATATCCTCGAATTCCTCATGCTGGCAGTCACTCAGGAAGAACTGTCCGAACCGTGGATTCGCCGAGCGATCGAAGCGACGTGCAATGATCTGATGGCAAACCGTAAAGAATACGTCAGCTGTTCACCCCTTTATCACACCGTGAACGCTCTCAGTATCTACCTCGAACGAGTTGCTCCGAAAGAAACTCAACAGGTGGCCGAACAACCTGAAAAGACTCGGACAATTTCCCAATCGAACACCCCCAAGTCGGCAGATTCTTCAAAGTCTGCCGGCTCGGCTTCCGGCAGTACACAACCTGGCACCAGTCCAGCCGAAACCCCAATGATCATTCCAAATACGGACAAAACGGTTGCCCCTGACAAGCCTGTCGGGGAAACGTCAGGTAGTTCTGCACCCGTCTCGCAACCACCAGCGCCAGGTCAGGAACCACCAGCTCCAGGTCAGGAACCTCCGGCCTCGGTCGATCCGATGCCCGCACAGGGAGCGTCAACGCCTGATAATCAGCTGCCTTCCGAATACGACTACCCTCCGTTGAAACCGGTTCCCATTGCCGACGCTGCGTCCGCAGAGTCAGAACCTGTGGCCACGCAGTTTGTAATGTTGAATTCGGGACCAGCGATGTTGATTGTGCCTTCGCTCGCAACGCCAACGAGCGAACCCGGACCATCCACTGCAGGTCCGCTGGAACCGGCGGCACCATCAACAACACCTGCAACAACACCAGCACCTGCAACAGTAGCCGAGGTTCGAGACGAAGCAGAACAGGTGATGAAAGTCATCTCGTCTTCGCTGTCCACGATCGTTCGAGCCGCCACAGCGTCTCGATCGGTCCCGGCTGACGAAGGGTCGATGCCGACAGAAAACACGGAACCGCCTGCTTCGGATGCTCTCCCTGCCGACTCCTCAAAGAATACGCCAACTCAGGAGACAAGTCCGAAACCGGCCCGCTGGAAAGCGACGCCAAAGGTACGGCGGCATGCCACGTCGCCAGCGACACCTGCAAAGAAGATTTAGCGATTCGCTGAATACTGTTCAGCAAACTCGAGCACGATTGAGTCAACCATGGTTCTGAGCACATCCAGACTGGCGTCCTGAAGAAACCGGAAGTTACTTCGGTTGAGCGATTCTCGATTGCGAATCGTCCCCTTCGTAGCAATTTCAAGAATGTGGGCGTCGGAGAACGGGCGTATCAGGATCTCAAGCCGGCTGTATTCACTGCGACTACTGCCGGACTTCAGATTGATATCATCTCGACTAATCCGAGCTCCCCAGCCTTTTTCATTCAGCACTGTACTGAATTCGAATCCAGGAAAGTGATCGGCCAGTTTTCGAAGACAGGCTTCGATATGCTCGGTCAGTTCATTTCGGAGTTCGGAGTGGCGACTTCGAAGCTCTTCTTCGGTTGCAGCATTCACGCCGGCGGTCGTTCCTTCGTTTTCACGAAACTGGCGGCCCCGTTGAATGGCTTTCTGCAATCGGTCTTCAAAATCGGTCATACCCATAACTTTCCGGGACGATGTCTCTCGGGGCGATATTCTTGATTTACGGCGGACACTGCCATTATGTCAGCTGAAACCGCTTTGGAATAGTCAGAATCGCACATTCCGTGCCACTGCGACAATGCCGTCGTCCGTGACCGTCAATCCTCGAGCCAAATCGGCTTCTCGATCAAAGCCAATCAGTGTCCCATCGGGAATAATAACGCCTTTGTCGATGATTGCTCTCTGGATTCGGCAGTGTCGTCCGACTTCGACACTTTCGAAAAGGATCGAGTCTTTGACTGAAGCGTAGCTGTTAATTCGGACTTTGGGCGAAACCACACAGCGGTCAACGGCACCTCCGGAGATAATTGTGCCCGAACAGACAAGGCTGTCAACGGCGTGCCCGACTCGAGGCGTGTCAGGGTGAACGTCGTTAAAAACAAACTTTGGAGGAGGCAACGGCGGCTGATACGTGCGAATCGGCCAGTCTGAGTCGTAAAGATTCAGTTCTGGTGCGACGGAAATCAAATCCATATTTGCTTCGTAGTAGGATTCCAGAGTTCCCACGTCTTTCCAGTATGCGGCTCGCCCCGTCTCAGGATCCTGAAACAGCCAGGCATGAACTCTGCTGCTTTCGATCATTGAGGGAATAATGTCTTTCCCAAAATCTCGCTGGCTGCCAGGTTCATTGGCGTCAATGCAAAGCTGTTCGAACAGGAATTCTGTATTGAAAACATAAATCCCCATGGATGCCAGACACTGATCAGGATGGCCGGGCATCGGCTCCGGGTCTCGAGGCTTTTCGCTGAAGCGAGTGATTCGGTGTTCTCGATCGATCTGCATCACACCGAATCGGCGTCCCTCGGCCAGCGGTACCGGAAGGCAGGCAATGCTGGCTTCCGCCTTCGCACGAATATGGTCCTCAACAAATCGAGCATAATTCATGCGATAAATATGGTCACCACTCAGAACAACCACATACTTCGGTCGCACCTTCTCAATCGTGAAGATGTTCTGGTAGATCGCATCAGCCGTTCCAAGATACCAGTTTTCGTCAATACGCTGTTCCGGAGGGCGAACGCTGATAAATTCGCCCAGTTCTGCGGGAAGAAAATGCCATCCAAGTTCGATGTGCCGTTCGAGGCTCGCCGCCTTGTATTGTGTCACAACCAGAATTTTTCGAAGTTCACTGTTGATACAGTTCGACAGCGCAAAGTCGATGATTCGAAAGCACCCGCCAAACGGCACGGCAGGTTTACTCCGATCTCGAGTCAGCGGATCGAGGCGAGACCCTTTTCCTCCGGCGAGGATCACGGCAAGTACGTTCTGCATGAAAAGTCCTTTCTTCTGTTACCTCTCTCGGATCCTCTGGATCATGAATCCCTGAGATCACTGGTCCTTTAGAAACGGGCCTGCGTCTCCCGAATTTCGCAGCAACCCTGCCGAAGATTCAAAGAAACGACGGCGTCGGGATGGAGCTGCATCTGCAGCACTGGACTGTTCTTCCAGATCGGCCAGATTTGCCTGACACACTCTGCAACCTACTGTCATTAAGTGAAATTCCACATATTGAGCAGCATTCACCGAAAGCGTATTCAGCAAATACCCACCGAGTTCCGTTCGAGTTGGACAGCTCAGGTGAGACCGTTGCCAGATTTCTCCAACCGTGTTTCCACCCTGATCCCGACCTCGTATAATTCCCGCAACTCTGTTTCGAAGCGTTTCATCTGAGCGTAACTGCTGTTCAAATTCAGCCATTCGATTTGCAGGAAGTCTCTCGTCCAGCCACGCAGTGATTTCACGGTCGGTCCAGTTCATTGACCTGTTTCCTGAGAGAACAGTACTGAATTCAGGGGAATCACGGATCACGGGAATTACTGAAAACACAGTAGGAACGTTGACCTGAGTCGTGCGATCACCGCGAAGGAGCAGCATTCTGTAGGGTGATGGCCTCCCCGGCAACGTAAGAACTGCCCAATTCTCAATCGGGAAACCTTTTTGCATGACCCGTTTTGGCCTCTTGCCGGACTGACGGTTGTCGGATAGATTCGCCGGACTTCCTTCCCCACAAGTGTTTCCGGCCCCGCCAGAGAGTCATCGGTGATTCACTTCCGATCTTTCCACAATTCGGATCCGCCAAGAGTGCTGCAGTTGTGGCATTCCTGCAATTTGGGTCCTTCCGCCGCTGAAGGGTTCTCAACCGATATTCTGGAACTCTTCACGTTTTCACTGCCATTCTTTGATCGGAAGGGCCTGATTCTGGCATTTGACGACGAAAAACCGGTCGGGTTTGTCCACGCAGGCTTTGCGCCAACTGCCGATCTTTCAGGTCTCGATTACCGTCAGGGTACCCTGGCAGCTCTCATGGTCCTCCCCGCTTATCGCCGCAAAGGCATTGGGTCTCAGTTGGTCAGACTGGCCGAACAGTACCTGGCGGAAAAGGGAGCAGCGGTCGTCGAAGCGGGGGGAGGCCGTGAAAAAAATGGCTTTTATGTGGGAATGTATGGAGGATTGCAGCCTTCCGGGTTCTCCGAATCGTCCGCCGCATGGGACACCTTCTTCTCCCGCCTGGGGTACTCGCCCGGTTCCCGCACAATTGTCGTTCGTCGAGACCTCTTCAAAAGTCGCGATCCTGTCAACGCGAGGCTGATCCGAAATCGAAGACAGGTCAATCTCGTGATAACTGACCGACCTTCCGGGCAGCCGTGGTGGTGGTTTGTTCGTTTTGGTCACCTCGATTCGCTGCGGTTTGAATTGGAAGAACGTGCTTCCAGAAAGATCGTTGCCTCAGGACAAATCATCGGCATGGATGTGTTTATTCCAAAATGGGGTGTTCGATCTGTAGGAATTCGAGACGTATTCGTCCCGGAAAGTGAGCGACGTCATGGCTACGCGCTTGCTCTTGTACTCGAAATCTGCCGCCGATTAAGAGACGAAGCCGTCCAACTGATTGAAGCGCATGTCGACGCCGAAAGCCAGGGTGGTCTCGATCTCTTCACTTCAGCAAACTTTGAACCCGTCGAACATCTGCTGACATTCCGGCGTACTCTTTCTGGTTCGTAATGCAATGAGTCCCGATTTCGTTCACTCGCAATCAACTCGCTCGCAATCAGTTCGATCGCAAATGGACTTCTGAAAAGGATCTCTGACTGATGGCTTCCATTTGCGTTTTCTGCGGGTCCCGTTCGGGTGCTCCTCCTCAATATGCAGAAACGGCGAGACTATTCGGAACATGGATCGCCAACAATGGTCATCGCCTGATCTATGGCGGAGGCGGTACCGGTCTCATGGGAGTTCTCGCCGACAGCGTTGTTGCAGCAGGTGGGGATGTCACCGGAATCATCACCACCCAGCTCGCAACAATCGAACTGATGCATCCCGGCGTTCAGGATATGCGAGTCACTTCATCAATGCATGAACGTAAGGCAATGATGCACAGCCTCGCAGACCTTTATGTGGCTCTGCCGGGCGGGTTCGGAACGATGGAGGAACTTTTTGAAGCCGTCACCTGGGCTCAACTCGAAATCCACTCTCACCCGATTGCCGCACTCAACCAAAATGGAGTTTACGACGGCCTCGTTCACCTGATTGATGCAATGACTCGTGATGACTTCCTCAAGCCAAAATACAAATCGCTCCTGACATTTACTGACTCAATCCCGCAGCTGACTGCATGGATTGAGTCAGTCATTTGAGCTGTCGCAGGAATATCGATTCGATTACGGCAACATAATGCACGACGGACTGGTGATCTCAAACGGCTCATGAACCGGATTCAGCGGCCCCTTTTTTGCATCCTGGATCCTGAATACCGCAAGACTGTTACCCGGCATATTGGCACACAACAACCACTGTCCGTCGGGAGTAATTGCCAGGTTCTGCGGTCCCGCGCCGCGACTTGGAACATTTGCAAGATGCTCCAGTGTTCCATCACTGTTGATCCGATAAGCTGCAATACTATCGTGCCCGCGATTCGTGCCAAACAGGTGTTTGCCGTCGGGTGTGATTTTCAGGTCTGCGCAATAACTTGTCCCTTTAAAGTCCTCCGGCAATGTGGAGATCGTTGATCGCTCCGTCAGCCTGCCGTCACTTGCCTGGTAGCTGAAGTGCGTTACTGAATTCGCCAGTTCGTTAATTACGTAAACATCTTTTCCATTCGGATGAAATGTCAGGTGTCGTGGTCCGGCTCCGGGAAGAGTCCGAACAAATGGCTGCTCTGCCGGCTTGATTTGACCACTCGAAGGATCGATCGCGTAAACCAGAATCTGATCCAGCCCAAGATCAGCCGCGAGGGCGAATCGATTGTCCGGACTGATCACAAAACAGTGAGCATGTGCAGCCTTCTGGCGTTCCTCACTGACACTCGATCCCACATGCTGAACAAATGAAGCGGCTGGCTTCAGACTGCCGTCTGCTGTGATCGGCAACGATGCCACACTGCCAGTGCTGTAGTTGGCCACAAGCACCATTTTCCCGGTGGCATCCACATCCAGAAAACAGGCCGCCGTTCCCAGAGCAGATTCGCGATTCAGCAATTTCAAACTGCCAGTCTTCTGATCATGTGCATACGCGGACACATATTCGTTGTTCTTGCCCCCGAAGTCACCGGGCGCATGGATCGCATACAGGAATCGGCGATCATCCGAAAGCGCCATAAAAAATGGGTGTTCCATGCCTCCGGTACGTCCCCGAAAGTGCAACTGCCCCGTCTTCAGATCAAACTCCAACGCATCAATTGCTCCCTTTTCTCCGGGAGCAAACGATGAAACGAAAACCGGAATACGCGAGTCATCAGCATGAGAAACAGAGTCATTCAAACTCAACGCTGTCGCCATAATGACACCACATCGCAGGATCCAACTCATTAATGAACTCCTTCTAGTTCAACTGGACTCGGCCACTGATCTGTAATGATCGTCTCGCACAATCTCAGATCCCGAAATCAGCGATTCCGTTCCTGGTACTCTCGCCCCATTCCACCCCAGAATCAACCGTACCAAGAAAAGTACTCATCACGCTCCGTCGCAACCAAGTTCAGTCGAGGGAATCGAGCAGCTGTTTGAATTCGAATCGCAGGCAGGGTTGGTAATTTAACCACGAAAGACACGAACCACACGAAAGAGTCGCAGGGGGAGCAAGAGTTCGATCTATGGCAAGAGAATGGGGGCAGGAGAATGGTCGAGTCCTGCATTCTTCTGCCCTCATTCTCTTGCCATACGAGAACACTTATAGGCTGTGTTCGCAGTTTTGTGTTCGAATCGAAGGCAGGGTTGGTAATTTAACCACGAAAGACACGAACCACACGAAAGAGTCGCAGGGGGAGCAAGAGTTCGATCTATGGCAAGAGAATGGGGGCAGGAGAATAGTCGAGTCCTGCATTCTTCTGCCCTCATTCTCTTGCCATACGAGAACACTTATAGGCTGTGTTCGCGGTTTTGTGTTCGAATCGAAGGCAGGGTTGGTAATTTAACAACGAAAGACACGGACCACACGAAAGAGTCGCAGGGGGAGCAAGAGTTCGATCTATGGCAAAAGAATGGGGGCAGGAGAATGGTCGAGTCCTGCATTCTTCTGCCCTCATTCTCTTGCCATACGAGAACACTTAGGGGCTGTGTTCGCGGTTTTGTGTTCGAATCGAAGGCAGGGTTGGCATTTTGACCACGGAAGACACGGATTCATCGCAGAAGTACCCGATTGTGTTCTTTCGTGTGGTTCGTGTATTTCGTGGTTACCAATCTCGCTGGCTACGCGCTGGAAGCAGTCGGAATCAATGCACTGCAATCTTCGATGCCCAAAATGCCAGCACCAAGCAACTTACGCAACTCGCCGTTTAAGATCTTTGCAGCTCGAACAGAATTCAACCGTTATTAGTACGAAAGAATCGCAGAGAGTCAGATGTTCGAACCAGGCACGATGCGCTGATGCGGACCGTCGTCTCCTTACCCGAGCGGATCGCTGCGCGATCCGCTCGAATCAGGAAAGAGAGTTGTTTGTTGTTCTCGGTCTAGTTGCCAAACCGGTTCACCTCTGGCACAGGGCCAGAGGGGTCTCTGCGTGTTGGCACAGGGCCAGAGGGGTCTGCAGGGCCAGCGGCGTTTGTTTGTGCAATGGTTGTGAAACTGGGAGCGAGGGCACGAGAGTTCTCGATGGCGCCGCGTCGTTGTGCCACATCTGGCGAATTTGCCTGTGTCGCACTGGCATTGCACCAAGGTCCAGGTCGTGTATCAGAACCCCACAGTCGCCGTGCTGACGAACGTGCGTTGGCACAGGGCTCCAGGGCAGCGATATGGCTGGATCAATCAACCCCGTCGGATCCACCGCATTGGGCAGGAAGTTGCCGATGTATCTGCGCAGGTTGGCGTCCCCGGCTGCGAAGCCGATCGGGGCTTCGCTCACGAACTGTGCCACACCGGGGTCGTACCAGCGGGCGCGGTAGTAGATCAGGCCGGTAACGGCATCCGGCTCGCGTCCGGTGTAGCTGCGTTGCGGCGAGTATTCGTTGCCAGTGCCACTCAGGCCCGGGAGATCGCCGTCGTTGGCGGTTCCGGTCTGGGGATTGTCGGCACTGACAAGCATGAAATGACGGGGCGACCTTGCCCTGGAGGATTCGTTGCAACTCAGTCACGAGGTCGACCGTCGCGTGTGCGATTTGCTGTGAATGATCG
>JAEUIH010000106.1 GCA_016795105.1 Planctomyces sp. | reverse complement strand
CCGTGAACCGGAGCGGCTAAGTCCGGCGGACTTGAAATGGAAACCCTTTTGTCGCCGCCCGGTTACGGCGGGTCGTTATTTGCTAAAACCGACGAACTGCAATAGGCGTTTTCGTGATGCCAATCTCTAGCCGTACACCGGAAGGTCGAGAACAACGTTGCACCGTCTGCGGCGCAATGGTTCGCATTGAACCTTCCTCACCGAGAAATGATGCGCCGTGCCCTGCGTGCGGACATCTGCTCTGGTTCAGGCCGTCAGTCACAGACCGGATTCGTCGGGCACCGGCAAAGCGACAAATTCCTGTAGGCATTGCTGTTTCTGCGTTCATAACATTGCTCGTATGTCTGGTTGCAATTTCAACGGATTCGCTTGAAGCCACAGTACTGATTGCGGTTGCTTCACTGCTGTTCGCAAAAAATGCTTTTGGCCGACTCGTTCGGCGATCATCGCCTACAGGGCGACACTGTTGATGTGCAAGGTTCCTATTCAGATTCACGATTCATCGTGACGGTGATCGCGGAGTCGCAAATAAAAAAAAATGCAGCCGAGTTGCCGAACTGCTGTGCACACACGGAAAATCAACCGCGGCAACCGGCTGATTTTGGTCGTTCTGCCACAAAAGCATGCGGACAATAACCGAAACGCAACAACATGACCGTTACCTGATGGTCGCAGAACGCATTTCGCCCAACTCTTGGCGTTCCGTCTGCGAGAGCGTTCGTGATCATGCTGCCACGGCTTCTGCCCCGAATTCCGTCAAGCATGCCTTGAGCTTAATCGACTCAAATTTGCCGCCAACGAGTTTTCCTTTCGTCGTGTTGTTTTCGTACGCCGACATTCCTGCTAATACCACATGGAACATTGCATTTGATCCAACGAGACCATCGTCAATCGAGGCAACCAATGCTGTGTTTCGGTTCGGTGTTTTCTGGCAGCGAATTGCCCAACCATCTTTACAACATGGACACCATCAGATCGCCGTGATCGACTTTCCCGATGGTATTCCGAAGCTCTTGCAGTCACTTCCAATTGACGCCAACCGCCAGACGTACGACTATATTGGTTTGTGCGATGCCGAGGACTTGCGGGCGATTCAAACCCGACACGATCTCGTGGCAGAACAAAGCCGTCAACCGGAGCACGCGATCCGGCGTTTTTGACATGGTGGCCGTACTGGCGCGTGCCCGGTTACGGCGGTCGTTCGCTGGCTCAACTGATGTCACATCAATGGCTGCAGGTTTCGCTCCGTTCATTCTTTGTCGCGATGTTGCTTTGCGCCCTCTCGGTTCACTTTTGGCCATGGCGCCAGAAACCCTCCATTCATCAATCAATCCGCACCCTCTTGCATCGCGATACACCGAATGATCAAAAACTGAATGCCCTGACACGTTATGTTAGACTCGGAGATACGGCAGACCACATCAGCTCCCGATTGGGCGACGAATACGATTGCGATGGCTATGGTATTGGCTTCTTCGAATACACGTTCAACGAATCTGGCTTGGTAATTGCTTTCTATCCTGATCGCGTATCATATGGCATTGGATACTTTCCGCCGCCTAGCAGTGATGGGGCTTCACATTTACAATGGCTCCAACATCCCGAAGTCGTATGCTGGCCTAAACAAGCGGCGAAAACCGCCCGATAACCACACGATGCACGTGGAGCTGCCGACAGCGCGTGTTTGGAATGGAACGATCACACCGGCGGCCCGGTGATCGTGGCGTTTCGGCGATGAAGGACACTAAATGGCAACGGCGAAAAAACTGCTATCACTCCTCGGCAAACCGAGCACTGGTGCTGCAATGCGCGCAGTGATCGCCGCAGACAAGTTAAAGGTGACGAAGGACACAGACTTGAAAGAGGGTCTGCCCGTTTCATGTAGCTTTATCGGCAAGAAATCTGGTTATGAAATTTCCGCTGAAGAAGGTCGGGTGGTCGCGGTGTTCCTTTACGTAGAGAAAGCCGACGGATTTTCACCATTCCCAAATTCGCTTCCCTACGACTTGCCACCAGACGCCAGTCGCGCTGAGGTTCGGCGACTGCTTGGCAAGCCGGAACAGAGCGGAAAAGCAATGAACGACAAGATCCTTGGGCCACAAGGCGCATGGGATCGTTTTGCAGTAGATTCCGTTCGCATCCACTTCGAGTACACTGATCCCGGATTGCTAATCAGCCGCATTACTCTCATGACCGAAAACTCTGCGCCTTAGCCAAAGAAACTCGCCGAACAAGCCGTTGCACACGGAGCCGCGGACCGCGCGGCTTTCAAATGGAAAGTCGTTCGCCGCGGCCCGGTGAACAGGGTCGTTCGCCAACAAAATGGAGTCACACTTGAGTCTACTATCGATCTCGCGAGCAAGATTGTTGCTTGCCCTGTTTGTGATCTCGTCTGGCGTTGGCTGCGATCAAGCGACCAAGTACGCGGCCACAGAGACATTGGCAGGCGAACCAACTCGCAGCTTTCTGGGCGACACTGTCCAATTGAGCTTTGCCATGAATCCCGGCGGTTTTCTCAGTCTCGGAGGGACTTTGCCCTCCCCGTTGCGGCAATGCTTTTTCGTCGGTTTAAATTCAGTATTCATGATTGCCATTGCAGTGTTCCTTCTACGCAAGGCAAACATAAACATTACTATGTTTGTGGCGCTTGCGTTGATTCTCGCTGGCGGAATCGGAAATCTGATTGACCGTGTGAGACATGATGGATTTGTTACGGACTTTATTGTGCTCCGTCTCGGACCGTTGCGTACGGGAGTATTCAACATTGCCGATGTTGCTGTCACACTGGGTGTTGGTATCCTCTTCCTTCTGTCGTTGCGACGCGATGGTGGCGAACAAGACGGTCAACCCGAGTTGCCGATGACGGGTTTCTGAAATGGAAGCTCGCTTGCGGCAACCGGGTTAGCGTAGTCGTTCGCATTCAAACACATATGGCCCAACGTCCGCAGATTCGCTGATGCCTAAAGAGCTTGTAATTGCACCGATCGCCGTTATCGACGAGATCCTGCAGCACGCTGTGCGTCCACTACTGATTCGTTTTGAACGGAGCCTGAAGACATCTCTGTCATTAAGAATCGGGCACGGTATTGAATCAAGCATCACATACTCTACGATCGCGGGCGAGGGGAAGAACTATAGAAAAGGAGCTGTTGTCGGTGACGCGAATCTCTGCTTCCGACTCAACTATGGTGGTAATCGGTATCTCTTTCGTTTTGATGCAGTTTTCGGGCCTGACGCCTCGCCCAACACAGGCTTTTCGGGATTCCGCACTTCAGGTGCTGTGACAGTTGTTGATGATTGCCTCCGATTAGATCAGAATGGGCACATCGTCCTCTACAACGACTGGAAACTGCCAGACAGGACACAGTACTGGCAAGGTCATCAGAGAAGTACAGACGCAAGAGCAGGATGCGAACAAAGCGATGCACGCCGAGTTGCGGTGGTTTGCTTTTCACACTTTACAGCGTCGCTCGCCGCAACCGGGTGATCGCCAACGTTCGCTGCCAATTGCTTCTCCCCCAGGTTTCAAGGACGAACAGATGCAAATTGTTTCCGGTGCATTCTTTATCATCGCTATGGGGTTCGTGTCGATCGGGCTCCTGTTGCGCCAAGAATCATCCCCAACAGCCCAATCGACCTCTGATCCGTCGATTTCGTATCAATCGGTGATTACGTTTGATGCCGGAGCGACAATACCATTCGCGGTTAATCCAACAGTGGCGAAGGACTTGTCGGCAGAAGATGAGAAGATAGCACAGGAAACCGCCAGGAAGGAGTTCGAGTCTATTAAAGCCAAACTTGCGACTCTGGTCAGGCTATACCCACATACGAAAGCAGGGAAGGATGCTGCAGAAATGATTGACCGGGCTGGGCTTTGTGCCGGACCGCCGGAACACAATAGCATTTACCCAAAGGGCACGTTTTTCAGCATCGTTCCCATCACTCGCTGATGCCGCACGAGGCAGCAGCGAACAATGCCATGCAGCGGAATGGCGGTGGTTGGCGTTTTGACCTCGATACTCTTCTCCTGCCATCCGCTGATGGCGGTCGTTCGCACTTAACATGAATGCTCAAGAAATACTCCAAAAGTTGAAGCCCACCGGAGAGTGGAGCGAGATGAAGGGCAGCTTCATCTGGGGCGGGCGGAATGTCTCTATTTCGGTGGACCCGGACGAAGCGACGTTAGAGGACGCATTAGCACTCGCCACAAGACTGCTTGAGAACTTCGAGGATTTTGTTCGCCGATCGAAGGATGAACTCCTCAAAGAATGCTTTGCCATGTACAACGACGATTGGCGGCGGGAAGGTGACCCAGTTCTCACCGCCGAGGAGTTCTTGGCTAACTTCCACCTCACCGCAATCAACATACTTGGCGATAAAAGTGTCGACTTCTTCTACAATGAAGGCGGGATGTTCGGGAACCACTGTATGATCCCCCAGATCTTCGATGGGGAAAACTTTGACGGTGTGATGATGTACGGGTAGCTTGGAATGGTCAGGGCACGCATCGTGCGAACCATCGCATGCACGGGAGTGGCGGTGGCCAGTCGGTTCTGAAATCAAAGTCAACTCCCGCCACTCCGGTTAGCCGGGTCGTTCGTCGCACCAACAACTGCAGGCTTCTTTATCGACCCGATCAGCAGAAAGGAAACTCGATGACTTCAAACGGTAAGCGACAAGCGGTGAAAGCCGCATTGATCTGGGAGCTTTACTGGTTATCCGTCGAGATGATTTGTGTCGGAACTGGTCTCTGGTTGTCGCTCAAACTCCAATGGATAACGATCGGCAGTTTGTGGTTGGTAGCATTCCTCGCCATCGATTTCCTAGTCAGATACCAACATTATTCGAAAGTCGCCCCTACAATCCACAGCCCGCAGCTTGAACGGTAGGTACAGACAACGCGCGAGTGATGTAGGCAATCGAAATATACGGCTTGGCTCACATCAGAAGAATGTTCCAATCACACGGAAATCGAATTGCGACGAACAATCCAATGCACGCGAGTTGCGGACCGCGCGTTTTCCAATGGTAAGTCACTTGGCCGCAACCGCGTGATTGGTGGCGTTCTGGCAACCATCTGTCGTGCTCGTGCTCAGTCGCGTCGCGACGGTGCTCCTCATCGTAATCTGAACCAGCCCTGATGACTTCGCACTTCTTCAATCACGAACGACTCGACGTTCAGCGAGCCTGTTCAGCGTTAGGATTGATTCTCCATGATGAATTGGAACGTTCGTCTTGCATGCGTTTCATGATGCCTGCGAGTCTCGGAGAGACTCGCCTACATCGTCGACCATTTTCAGGGTGACAACCCGCCACTCCAGCGGCAAACTGTCCGCGGCAAGGACTCCTCACCGTGATGAATCCCGCAAGGGCCATTTTTAAGCCCTCACCGCTTACAAAGCGGCAAAGTTCAACGCACGATCTATACGTCGGCTAATCGCCTGACGCATAGATCTCAATTCGTTATCGGGGCTCACCAAAAGCGGCTTTCACATTGATCTTGAGTCCGGTTTGTGTAGAATCGGAGCCATGACCACGATAGATGAAATACTCGAAGCTGTTCGTTCACTTCCCTCCGAAACGCGGGGGCGTCTCATTCCACTGATTTGGGATCAGTTGGACCCGAAAGATTGGCCTGCGCCTTCTTCTGAATGGATCGCGGAATCCAAACGCCGAAGTGAACTCCTCGATTGTGGGAGCATGGTGGCGGAGGATTGGCAAGCCGTACGTGAACGTGCCCGTCGGGCTGCTGGCTTGACTGAATGAGGAGCGTTTATGTTTGTTCAGCCGCTGAGAACGATTTTACTGAATCGCTGACTTGGTACGCGGAAAAGGACTCAGATCTGGCACGGCAGTTTGATTCAGAGTTTGATGCCGCAATCAACCGGATTGCAGAATCACCTGATACGCTTCCAGCAATTGACGAGCGTCATCGCTACATGCAAATGCGAAGATTTCCGTTCGTGATCATATTCCGTGAAGATCGCGACAAGGTTACGATCATTACAGTGGCGCATACTTCTCGTTCACCCGGTTTCTGGCATGATCGCTGAAGGTGTAGAGTACTCCCGAAACCAATAAGGCTTTGACTTCGCGACGTTCGGAGTGAGAGTGTGGTTTTGAGTGTCAGGCTGAAGCGGAGAGGGCTGGTGGCTGAGGGAGCCAGTGGAGCCGAAGCTCAAGGCCTTTGTTCAAGAAGCCCGGTGGTTGCAGAGGGCCGATGGCGTCCTTGGGAAAAGCTCTTCGGCAGCGTGTGCTGCCGGCCCGCTTATGCGAACCGTTCTGGGAATAAGCCGTCGTGCTCGTGCTCAGTCGCGCCGCGACGGTGCTCGTGATCGTCATCGAAAACAGTTGGTCGCCCAATCGTCCCGATTGGCAGCCAAGCCCCCACAATAAACCAAAGCATGAATCCTGCAACACTTGCGAGTCTCGGAGAGACTCGCCTACATCGTCGACCATTTCCAGGGTGACAACCCGCCACTCCAGCAGTAAACTCTCAGCGGCGAGGACTCCTCACCGTGATGAATCCCGCAAGGGCCATTTTTAAGCCCTCACCGCTCACAAAGCGGCAAAGTTCAACGCACGATCTATACGTCGGCTAATCGCCTGACGCATAGATCGCAATTCGTTATGTGCCCGGAGACTTCTCAGTGATCGGACAACTCCTTGACCAAATCCGCGACTACTACGTCAGTCGTTTTATTGATGCGATCAACGAGTATTCCAGTGCTGATGGCGTGACGCTTGCGCACGAGCCCGCATTCTGCGATGCAAATGGCGACGTCGTCACTGAAGGCGAACTTGCACTTCCATCACGAGGCGATTTGCTCGTAATCCGCGACGGCGCTGTTTCCAATTCCATCCAGATCGACACGGATGGAATGCTGTCGTTCGAACCAATCGCATTTGATTGGCCAGAGAACAACCTGAATGTTGATTTACATCCATTTCAATGGAATTGGATGCAATTGCGGATCTTCGGATTGAAAACCGATGCTGACTGGACACCAATTCGCGGCTGGTTCATCGGTTGGTTCCAAGAGAATGATCCCGCAGATGATGAGTTGCTCGGCGGCGTTCACTTTCTGTCCGATCCTGAATCTGTGGACGACTACTCGCAATTGTCGATCGATCTTGGCACGGCTCCCGTCGAATCTTTCGAGGAATTACTCGATGCAATTGGTCAAATGGGAGCGGCGTGTGTACACATTGGACAGTTTGAGGACTCGCAGTGATCCGCTGGCAAACTTTCCTTTGTTCTTGAGATGCAGAAAGAACTCCCGAAACTGATCCTCGGTGATCTGATCGGGAGACAGTCTGCAGAAGTCGGCCAGTTGACGAATAGCTCTCAGGTAGCCTTCGTGAGTTCGTTTCGACATCCCGCCCAGATGCAGATCTTCGCTCATGCGTTTGTAAAGCAAACCATTGAAATACGGCGAATGTGTCAGTCCTCGCTCCGTGTCCGGAGCACTGCGAGCCGGTTCGGCGTTGCGTTTTCGAGAAGTATTGTGATGATTTCCCGAGTCCTTTTGACTGCTGTTGTTCTTCGACCTGGCCATGATTCGAACTTTCTGTCAGAGAGTAGAAACGGAGCATCCGCGACGCTCCACTCCGACAGAGTGACCACCCCCCATTGCCAGACGCGAAACTTTCCCGGTACAATTCATCCCGATTAAAGCCCGCCGCGAAAGCGGCTTACGTGAACAAAGCGGTGAACGGGAGCCGCCGAGGAAGCGGGATGTGAACTCATAGTCTCTTGGCGGCGGCCCCGTTACCGCCGCCGTTACCGCATTCGAGGAAAGTGTCGGGAGAGACATTGAACGCATTGCGAAATATTGCGGGAATCGTGTGGGCTTCTCCCTACACCGTCGTTGGTCTGTTGATTGGCTCGATTGGCCTACTCTTCGGCGGCCGAGTTCGAATCATGGGGCGCGCAATCGAATTCTATGATGGTGGGACTAAATGGTTCGTTCATCGATTGCCAAATGGTCAGTTCATACTTGCATTGACACTCGGGCACGTAATTCTTGGCCAGACAGATGCGTCGCTCGATGTTTCCCGGAAGCATGAGGCTGTTCACATTGCTCAATATGAACGATGGGGGCCGCTGATGCTCCCTGCATATTTTCTCTCATCATGCTTTGTCTATCTTGCTGGCAAGAGATTTTACCTCGATAATCCATTCGAGCGTGAAGCCTATGACATGGATGGCGGCGAGCATGACAGATAAAGCGGTAACCAAGGGTTGCAACGGAGCGGGCGAACAGGGCGGTTTGGCCGTGGTTGCCAGCTCGCGCCTGCCCGCTTAATCCAGTCGTTAGGTGCTAATTGCGAACTGTACTCGATGATGCCAAAACGTGGTTCCTTCACGCTTTGCTCTGCCAAGACCAGCTGAGTGTGATCGTCGCCGAAGGCTTCGTGGGCGACCAAACGGAAGATCTACGAATCGGCGATCACACCATCAAGGATCTTCGATCTATAACGTGAGCGACAAGAGCCGACTGTTTGAAATCCGGTTTCCGCAATTCGTGGCGTGGCAGGTCGTCAATGAGTCATTTACGTCGTTCGACGAATACGAACTTCGTGACGACACCGGAACGCTTCAAACTTTGTCGCGATCCAAGTACTTTGACTACGTGAAAGCCAATCATGGCTGGTATGAAGATGTCATCGGACCCGCAAAGCACTACCGCGTATGGACAGAGAACGAAGTGGTTGACGTTGTGGCATGTGAACCGCCGACGATACAGCCGTGGAAACGCACCTAACGATAAGATGCAGCCGAGTTGCCGATGGGTTGCGCACACATTGAAAATTCAGTCGCGGCAACCGGCTGATCTTGAACGCTAGTTGACAGAGGATTTGCTTGCCGCATGACTGAAGATCAAATCGTTGGCTGCATCCTTGGCACTGCTGTTGGCGATGCGATCGGACTCCCGTACGAAGGACTCTCTCGGCGACGAGCGTCGCGTTTACTTGGTTCGCCCGATAGACATCGCTTTTTCTTCGGCCGTGGCATGGTCTCTGACGACACCGAACACACGTGTATCGTCGCGCAAGCATTGATCTGTTCGGATGGCGACATCCACAGATTTCAACACTCACTAGCTTGGGGATTGCGACGATGGTTGCTGGGGATTCCCGCTGGTATCGGAGTTGCCACACTCCGGTCAATCTTGCGGATGTGGATTGGATTTTCGCCCGAACATAGCGGCGTATTTTCGGCTGGCAACGGCCCCGCCATGCGTGCCGCAGTGCTGGGCGTTGTACTTGGCGACTCGACACTCCGCGATTTCGTGCGAGCCTCTTCTCGTATGACCCACACTGATCCCAAGGCTGAACTGGGAGCATTCGCGGTCGCATTGGCAGCTCAACTGGCCGCTCAAAAAACAAAGGTTACCCCTGAATGTTATCTGGATCACCTCGAATCCAAGATCCGAAACGATGATCCTGAATTTCTGCGATTGATCTCCAAAGTTGTTGTATCCGTAAACGCGGGCCAGACTACCGAAGCATTCGTTGACGCAATCGGACTAAAGACGGGTGTCTCAGGATATATTTATCATTCGGTTCCGGTTGCGATTCATGCATGGCTCTCCAACCAGGAGGATTGTCGCAAGGCGATCGAAGCAGTAGTCCGGTGCGGCGGTGACACTGACACGACGGGTGCCATTGTCGGCGGCATCGTTGGTGCGGCAGTTGGTCGTTCGGGAATCCCGGAGGATTGGCTTTCAACTCTGGTCGAATGGCCACGAACCGTCGAATGGATGGAAAAGCTCGGCAAACAACTCGCGACCATTGGCACCCCGAACTCAAATTGTCGCCCAATGCGTCTTCCAATATTCCGACAGTTGTCACGCAATCTGTTTTTTCTCGTCGTCGTTCTTTATCATGGATTCCGCCGATTGGTACCTCCTTACTGAGGTCGAGTATCCAGACTTCCAGGAGTTCTGCTGATTCGTCCGGTGCCGAAGGCAACGAAATTGAAAGTAAAGCCCGCCCGAACTCGTCAATGACACAGATCATCGGATCTTTCAGCCAAACTCGACGGCAGCGATCTGACCAATACATCACAAGTTTCGACAGAATTCAATCATTTTGACTGCGTGTGGCAAAATGAATTCGTGAAACGTCGGTCTACCAAGCAGTGCGAAGTCTCCATGTTGGCCGATGTCGGCAGATTGCAAAGCGAAGTTCCGACTTCCGAGTTATTGTCGTCTGAATGTGGCGGCTGCTGGTTGAATTGAATCGAAATCAGCATTGTGGGTGGAATTGCATGGCGACTCAAAAGCAAACTATCGCCGCCGGGTCGATTCGCTTTGGCATTCTTGGACTATTCCTGCTGTTCCTCTGGGTTCGTTTTCCCGGTGATCGGGTCGCGACAACGGTGATCGGCGTTGCATTTCTGTTCGAACAGCTGATCGATGATCCTCTGCTGCGACTGTTGCCATGGTCGATTCTCGGGAGTATTGCGGCCTTTTATTCAATGCAACTGGCGTTCTATCTTGACCGAATTTTAAGTGCTACTCCTGTTTCCGCAACACTCGATGTCGCTCTTGTTGTCGTGCGATCGGTCGGCAATCTCGGCAGTCTGATATTCCTGATCGGTCGTTTACCGATCGGTAGTCGTCCGTTCGCCTTCATCACATTTCTTTCCATTGCATCTGGAAGCTTGGCCTATTATGGAAGATCACGCAGCACTGAGTGGTGGCAGGATCTTTACTATGTATATTCATACCCATCAATTGGTTGTTCCATCGGAACAATTCTCGGTATCACTCTGTTGATCTTCTGGAAGACTTTCCGTGAATCGCCCATCGAGTGATCAAGAGGCAGCAAACCAGCCGATGCATCGGAACCGGAGTAGTTGGGTCTTTGAAACAGCCAGACTTTTCGTCCGGAATCTGAGCGAAGCTGATTTTGAAGCCTTTCATGAAATGCAATCGGATCACGAAGTCATGCAGTACACGACCGGTCGAGGCTTTGACGAAGTCGAAAACCATCGACAACTGCAGATGTGTAGCTGCTATGAAACTACAGTGACGTTTTTGGCTGAAGGATCATGCTCAAAATCGTGCTCGTGCTCAGCGCAGCGGTGCTCGTGATCGTAATCGGTTCCGCTTGCTTCGGCCCCTCAGGCCGCCCATTCTATCACGAGTTGCACAAGCAGGGGCAGCATTATCCTGTACGATTCGCAATCGATTACGAGCACGAGCACCGTTACCACTGAGCACGAGCGCGAACGTGCGGCAGGGGGCAATTGTCTTCCAGCAGATTGAGGAGTTGCAGGGATGTCGTGTTAACCACCAAAGACCGGGAAGAATTGCATCAGTACCCGATTGTGTTTTTTTTCGTGTGGTTCGTGTATTTCGTGGTTACCAATCACGCTGGCTACGCGCTGGTGCAGTCGGACAATTTACTGCAATCCTCGCTGTGCAAAACGCCAGCACCAAACAACTTCCGCAAATACTTGCATGCACGGGCTTTGTGGAGGAGAATTCCTTAAGACAAATTGCACCAGCCACCCATGTTAGGCAGAATGCCATCTGCATAAAACAGAACTCGATCGTCCTGCCTGGCACTTAGTTTCTGTCCGATGCCTGTTCGGCCTGGCGAGTATTCAGGTTGAACGATTTAACCGGAGGCACGCGATGAAATCGAATGTGGAACAATTGCGGGCATTCGCGGCCTGGATGGGCCTGGTCTGTCTGGGACTGCTTCCGGTGTCATCCATCTCGGCACAGGAACCCAAGCTGCGGGCCACACTTAAGGGGCATACCGGTGTAGTCGTGGGCCTGGCGTTTAGCCCGGATGGCAAGACCCTGGCATCCGCCAGCTATGACGGGACGCTGAAATCGTGGGACATGACGACGGGCAAGGAGCGAGCAACCCTCGGCGAATACGAGGGCTGTCTCGGCTACGTTGCGTTCTCTCCCGATGGGAAGACCCTGGCAACGGGTGCCATCGGCTCGCCGATCCCTTTCCCAGACCTCGGGGACGTCAGGTTGTGGGACATTTCCACTGGCAAACTACAGACCATTCTCAAGCGGAATACTGACACTCTACTCACAGGCGCGGCCGGTCAGGATGTTCACTCTGTGGCATTCAGCCCGGATGGCAGGACTCTGGCCACAATGAACGGCGACGTCACGCTTTGGGACCTCACCACCAACAAGGAGCGAACCACTCTGACGGGACATACCAAAGAGGATATGGCGACAAGCGAAGGCGTCTTCCCCGTCATGTCGGTGGCGTTCAGCCCGGACGGCAGGACCCTGGCAGCGGCGGGCCATGACTCGACCGTAAAGGTCTGGGACGTGGCGACCGCCAGACGGTCCACGCTTTCGGGGCATACCCATGCGGTCTACTCCGTATCGTTCAGTCCGGATGGCAAGACCCTGGCATCGGCCAGCGGCGACAAGACCGTCAGGCTCTGGGACCTGACGACCAACCAGGAGTTGGCCACCCTTAGGGGACATGCCGAGTCAGTAACGTCAGTAGCATTCAGCCCGGATGGAAAGATCGTGGCCTCTGCGAGCTTCGACAAGACTGTCAGGCTCTGGGATGTGGCCACCGGCAGGGAGCAAGTTACGCTCAAAGGAAACCCGGCAGTATGGTCAGTCGTATTCAGCCCGGACGGCAGGATGTTGGCCTCCGCCGGTGGGTCCAGCGTCAACGCTCCGGGTGAGTTGACGGTCTGGGACATCGCCACCGACAAATGAACAAGACTCGGCCGAACACCGCGGTGGACGCTAAGATGAAAACCAGAAGCATGGGCTGCAACGGAGCGGGCGAACCTTGTGACCTGGCAGTGAATACTGGCCGGCGCCCGCTGAACCTTCGTGGACTCACTCGCACATCAGACGGTAAATCGAATGAACACGAACGCCCGGCGTGACCGGGTTCTTATACTGCTCGATGGTGCTGAATCCTACGTTGCATATCGTGATGCACATCAACTCCGGATTCACTCTCACCAGCGGTCTGCAATCGCGAACATCTTATCTGCTTTAGCATCTGCCCCTCACGAAGACGTCCAGGTCAATGTTGCCGACCTTGACTGTGTCTACTATATGTGGCGTTCAAACAATCGGATCCACGCGGGACCATTCAAAAAGTTCCTTCTGACCCACAGTGTTGCGTCATTGATCACGGGACTGATGTTCCCATTCTGGCTCGGACCACACTTCCTTCTGCTGGCTCCATTTCTCGTCGGATGGCTGGTATACCTCTACCTTCCAGTTGTCGGGTTGCTGTATCTTCGATCCGGTCCGGGAAGTGACGAATGGCTTCTACTTGTTCTTTCAATCGCGGCGGCCCGGCCATACGCTCTCTCGTTTTGTCCATCATGGTACGTCGCCCGTCACATTCTTACCGGACGTCGCGCTGACTGGGCTTACGGAGTGATCATTCTGTTGCTCACGTTGAATTGGTCTCGTCTCATCCTCTCCCGATGAAACTGAATCACAAAGCGTAACACGCGGAGCTGTGGGTCGCCTGATGGAACGTCGATTGTCGATCAGGTAGAGTCGTCAAAGGACAATGATGGCGAAATTGTCGGGGAACGATCGATACGAGAAAGTTTCAATCGAAAGGTCATTGGATGAGCTCATCGCCCTTAAAATCGTCCAGTAATGAATCGAATTGGCCTTCACGTGTAAAGCGATTCCCGCTCACATCGATCCTCGTGTTGGCAGCACTGGGCTTCCGTTTTCCAAAGACAATCCGCCATTGGATCACGCTGGCTGTCATAGCGCCGACACTGACCGTGTTGTTACTGGTCAGCGGCATTTTTCAGTGGTCACCGCGTCAATACCTTCTCACCCGGTGTAGGCTACTCGCCGCATTACATTTTCCACGGTGCACTTCGCCAGATTGAAACTCTCGAATACGTCGAACACATCATCCCTTTTGATCCGCCCGCTCGACGCAAGGTCGCGGAAACAGTAATCGCCTTGTGGCAGAACGCTGGCTCCGATTCCGAAGCCGATCGGTACGTGCAGAAAATTGCTGAAATTGCTCTTGAACTTCATCAAAGTGGTGTCTCTGTTATCAGCGTTTCCGACCTTCCAGCCAGTTAGCAAAACGCGTATAACAATCGGTTCAGCCGGAGCCGCGCGGTGTCTGAGATCGAAGTTGGTTGGCCGCACGGTCAACGCCGCCGCTCTGCAGTGACTTATGACAAGAACAATGATCTATGACGTCCGAAGCTCGACAAGGAGGTAGGCTCGATCTTGTATGGTTGGTGTTTCTGGTAGTTTCCGGGGGGGCCTTGAGTGCATATCTTGCAGAGAGCATCTTCGACGCGACCGTTTCCCTGTCAGGTGTTCTCTGTGTTGGTTTGCTTGCGATTGGTCGTCGCGAGGGCTACCTGATCGGCCTCTATAATAGCCTCTCGTACTCGATTCTGGCCTACAACAACGGACTGTTTGGGGAAGTCTATCTCAACCTCCTGTTCTTCATCCCCACGGGTGTGATCGGCTATGTGATGTGGTCTCGCCACATGAGGCAGGACAAGACGGTGGAAATGAGGCAACTTGGCTGGTCGCAGCGGTTCGCCGTGGTCGTCATCTGTATCGCGTGCACAGTCGTACTTGGGCTGCTCCTGAGGCTGAATCCCCTCCAGAACACGCCTTTCATTGATGCCACCACCAACGTGCTGTCCGTCGTGGCCACATTCCTGATGATGTGGCGGTACAAGGAGCAGTGGCTCCTGTACATCCTGCTCAATATTGTCACGATCGTCATGTGGTGTCTGCGCTTCAGAGCAGGAGGTGAAGCGGGAGACTTGATGATTGTGATGTGGTTGTTGTTTCTGTTGAACTCCCTGTTTGGGTATTGGCGATGGCACGTGGACACGAAGCTCGTGCGGAAATGGAATCCCTCGATAAACGCTGAGGTGGGAACATGCGACGTGGCCTGACACTGGGCAAATTCGCTCCTTTCCATCGCGGGCACCAGATGCTCGTAGAGACCGCCCTGGCCGAGGTGGATGAATTGGTCATCATGGTTTACGCCACAGACGTGATCGATATACCTCTCCAGGTTCGCGCGGGATGGATACGAAAGCTGTACCCGACGGTTCGGATCATCGAGGCATGGGACGGTCCAGACAGTTACGGTGACACCCCGGAGATCTGTCGCGAGCAGGACGAGTACATTCTCAAAAAGCTCAATGGGCTGAAAATTACGCACTTTTATTCGAGCGAGTTCTATGGAGACCACGTGAGTCGGGCTCTTGGTGCAGTCGATCGCAGGGTCGACGAGGCACGTGTGGCTGTGCCAATCAGCGGGACTGCTCTCCGTGAGGATTACTTTGCAAACCGAAAATACCTCGCCCCCGTTGTGTATGCTGACCTGATCACAAAAATCAGCTTCATGGGCGCGCCCTCGACGGGCAAGACAACGCTCGCCCAAACAATGGCTCAACGGCACAATACCGTTTGGATGCCGGAGTACGGCGCAGAGTACTGGCTTGAGCACCATGTCGACCGAAGAATCACACTGAACCAGTTTGAAGAGATCGCCCCGGAACACAACCGCCGAGAGGATGTATTGACTCAACAGGCCCGGAAGTGCCTCTTTTGTGACACAAACCCAATCACGACTTATGTCTTTGCCAGGGACTATCATGGCACCGCCGGCACGGTTTTGACCCGACTGGCGATGGAAGCGGAGAAACGGTACGACTTGTTCTTCCTCTGCGACACGGATATACCCTATGCAGACACCTGGGATCGCAGCGGGGATCAGAAGAGAAAGTGGTTTCAGAACCAGATCATGGGTGACCTTGCTGAAAGACGAGTACCGTTTTTCAGAGTCAGCGGGACATTAGATGAAAGAGTATCCCAGGTCGACGATGTGCTTCGACAGTACAGGAAATTCGGCAACCTGCTGGACATCCGGCAGAGCGTATCGAGGATGCAATGTCAGCAATCGAGTCGAGAGACGCGAGACCCCAGTCAATAGAAATCGGACTGAACTCTCGTCGATTCTGATTGTCATAAAAAATGCGAGTGGATTTCGCTGGACGGCGGTCGCTGAAGAAGGTCTCCCTACGTAGAATTCGGGGCAGGAATCCCATGGGTGTGTCACCCAGAGGAGCGAAGCACGCGCCGATCGAGGTTTCCCAGATTCGCCATTTTGATTCTGTGTTTCATTCTGCATAATACGCTGCCCGCCTTTCAGCCGTTGAGGGCTGAACTTCCGCAACTGCTTACATTCACACGCTTTGCGGAAGAGACGTTTCAAGGACACATTGTAGCCGTAACGCGTATTAGGCAGAATGCCGTCCGAATTAGACAGAACGCACCCGTTCTGTCTAATTCTTAGTTTCTGTCTAGTACCTGTTATGCAGTCGGTGAACTCCCATGAAATTCTGCTCTTCAGACCTGGTCTTGATTGTGGCTCTGGTTGCCTGTGGTTGCGATAGGCCTGGGGTGAAGCTGTCGAACGATCAGAATGCTCGCGCCAACCTGAAAGAGTCTGCGAGCGTCGCGAATCCCCCGCTGTCAGAAGCCAAGGATGTTCCTCGTGCAGGCACTTACGCGGGCGAATGGTCGGAACCTGTCAATGGCCTCTCTGCACGTTTATTAGTGACATTACATGAGGGGGGACAATCGTCCCTGTGGGCCTCTCCTGTGATTCTTGAAGTGAAGAATACCAATGCCGGGTCTCTCGCCTTCATTGATCAGCCAGTGTTTTCAGGCGCGGCGGTCCGGGATGCGAACGGGAATTCGTTGCCAGAACCTTCCCACCCAGGAAATCATCTCACTGGCGAACCACAATGGGCCGTGATTCCCGGCAACGCCTATCTGGGCCTCAGAGTTGATACCTCAATTCCAGTGGAGGTCGGACTCTGCATTGGAGTCGTCACGCCTGAAGCGCGCACGCTGAGCGCCACGCTTGTGGCAAAACCCCGCGAAGGCCCCGAGAATCAATGGGTCGGCGAAATCAACATCCCTCCTGTTGTCCTCATATCGAGTGGTCGTCGCTCATGATTGCTGCATAACAAGCCGTTCCACACGGAGCCGCGGGCCGCGCGGGTTCTGAAATCAATGTCATTCGCCGCGGCCCGGTGAACGGTGGCGTTCGCCGACACGACGCCATGACAACGGATGAAATCCATCGGATCAACCTCGTTCAAGCTATTTGTCTGCGCCCTCGAATGTACACCGAGAAAGGAACACTTGCCGAAGTTTACGACCTGCTTACAGACGCTGATGCACGTCAACCCATTGCTGGAAGACGTGCAAATGCGTCCGTTGTTGCAACGGTCCAGTGGCTCCGAGAGAATGCAACCGACCCTACCAGAGTCGTTGATGAGTTGCTTCAACTACACGGCACGAACGATGCCGCGCTCAAGGCAATTTGTGAATTTGCGTCTACACTTCCACCCGAATGATCGAATTCAGCGCGTATACTCAAATGCATCCTTCAATCGTCGATGGTTGCTCATTGGTTGTGCTTCGGCAAAACACGACAGCGTATTCGGTCGCGGAGAAGGGCGTCCTTGAACATGACGGGGAAGCACTCTATCTTGTTGACGGCGACGATTCACGATTGATTACTGATGACGAATTGTCATTGATAAAGATCGTTCGGCCGGATTCGAGGATAGCCGGCTGTCGAGGATTTGATCTGTTTTTGATCGTCGATTGATTCGGCGAACAATCCGTTGCACACGGAGCCGCGGGTCGCGCGGGTCTTGAAGTCAATGTCGTTCGCCGCGGCCCGGTGAACGGTGCCGTTCGCTGAAAGAGTTCACGTATGACCGGCTCGCGAATGTACATCTGTCGCGTGGGCACTCCTGACGGACCGAAAGACTATGTAACGTGTCTCAGCCACGAACACGTTTTCGAACATGGGCTTCAAACTGAAGCTATCGTCGGAGTTCTTTTGCAACCCTCAGAAAACGGAGAGCAGATCAGTCCTGATAATTTTGCTCGAAATCGCGTGTTCGTAGATTTCATGCATTCTGTGATCGCCCGCCGTGGCCCTGAACTGCCGGGACTCATAGCTGAGGCTAAGCGACAGGGTGAAGGCTGGATATGCGTGGTCGACCAGCGAACCCCTACACCACAAGGTGCCGTTCCGCCTGAAGACATTGTCGGTCTATTTGAAGTCAGAAACGGGCAAGTTTCCGCGGGGGGGTATCATTCTAGCCCAAACCACGTGATACTCTCCGCAAATGGCTTCTTTTGCTTGGGGGCCGAATTGCAGCCCTGCTTGATTGAGGAGTTGGTTGCTCTCGCTGGAAAGACGAGTTCTTAACCGACGAAACTGAGCGGCGAACAAAACGCTGAACCCGAGTTGCCGATGACGGGTTTTGAAATGGAAGCTCACTCGCGGCAACCGGGTTAGCGTAGTCGTTCGTCGAACAAGCCCCTTCGGAGACACATGAGCGAATCCAACGACATTCCTGAGCATGAAAGCCCCGTTCGTCGCATGATTGCGGACGCCCACGGGATGCCATTTCACCCTCTTCGCACTCTCGATGAGGCACGGCAACATGATGATGGTGTTGCCATCCTGCAAGGAGATTGGGGCGGCCAAATCTATGCTGTGATTCCCGTGCGAATGATTCGATGTTCAACCGATACGTTGAAGAGACTATTGCTTGACCTAGATACCGAGGCTTGGTCATGCAACGAAAACGAAGGCGCCTCAATCTACTACGAACGTAAACCTGCAGGGACTGGTGTTGCTGGCGGAATGGGTGGCGGCGCGTCGACTGGCCAATTGTGGGTGCACCCTGAATTCGACGAGATTGCAGAACAAATACGCCGTGTCATCATTGGTGAACAGGAAATAATCGTTGCCGATTGACGCATCTGGTGCGAAGACCATGCCAATAGAGACGTTCTCAGCGGCACGAAGTCCGACGAACCATCGCACGCACGGGAGCGGCGGTGGCCAGCGTTTTGTGAAATCGAAGTCAACTCCCGCCGCCCCGTGATGCGGGTCGTTACCCCACCAAAGCCAATGCACTGGAATGATCCACTTTTTACCGGCACGCATGGAAAATGGACTTGGATCGTTGTGCGCCGATTGGTCCGGGAACTCCCAACGCTAACACTCAATCATCACAAGGGCCAACGCCTCTGCATCACCGCGTTCGATGCTGGCCCAATCACTCCAAGCGACGATGAACGACGTCTAGGATGGACGCTGGTGAACGACATCATGGTGAGCCCTCCATTAACCACAGGGCTCGATATTCCATGCGACTCGCATGACGAATGGTATGTATTTCGCGAAGTTCCGAGCTCATTTGGCGTGGAGGAACGCTATGTCAACTATTTCGGCTTCACACTCGCTAATCCGCGAGAAATGGCCGAATCGCAAGATCCTACATGGGACCCCAGAAACTATGATTGGTTGATCCCGGTACAATTGAGGTTCTGGGCTAACATTGGCCGGTTCAATCCATCGTCATACGTTTGTAGCGGCGATGCTGACGTGATCGTGACACAGAATTCTACGTTTGCCGCGCAGATTCTCGACATCGCGCGTGAAATCGTGGGGTAACAATCGCATGCAACGGAGCCGGCGGTCGGGTCGGTCTTCAAATCATCGCATCTCGCGCCGGCCCGCTGATGCGAAGCGTTCGCCGACGAATACATCGGAATTGGAATGCGACGCGATGAACGATTGAGATACGTCGTCCATGACATCCTGTTCCGCGAATGGGATCCGATTGGTGTCAACGACAATGAACGCATCAGCGACGAGTACGACTCCTATGTCCCAACGATCGCATTGATGCTCGACGAGGGGGCTGATGCTCGCCACCTTGCGGATCACCTGAGCAACTTACGGCGAATCGCAATGGGTATGTCCCACACTGATGCCGATACCGATCTTCACATTGCCCAGCGACTAATTGCTGCGAGACCTCATGCGGTACGCCCATGCGCCGTCAAATCGTTCAACGAGCTGTTTCGGCGTTACGCCGAGGGTTATAGAGACTTCACTGGGAGTGACATCGATTTCAACCGAGATGATTCGTGTAATGGCAAACGTCTTGATGGTGCGATCTTGGATGATTCATGGTTTTCCTGCTCATTTGTCGGCGCGTCGCTTCGTGGGTGCTCCTTTCGACGTTCTAATGTAAAGGCCTCTGATTTCTCGAACGCGGACTTGCGTGGCGCGGATTTTCGCGGAGCAGCACTCTGTGGCACTACTTTTATCGGGGCTAAAATGGACGGCGTAAGAATCGCGGGGGCGTATTACCACAGTGCGGAGTTCAAAGAAGGCGAAGTGCCCAATTGGTAGAAGAGTCGGCGAACAATCGGTTCAACCGGAGCCGCGGGCCGCGCGGTTTTCACATGGATACTTGGTTTCCCGCGGCCCGGTTAACCGAAGCGTTCTGGCAACCATCTGCCGTGCTCGTGCTCAGTCGCGCCGCGACGGTGCTCGTCATCGTAATCGGAACCAGCCCTGGCGACACTCTGGAACTTTGATCTCGAATGGCTGTAAAACTCGTTGTGATTGCTGAATCGGATGCAGTGTATCGTGCTGGAATCGAGTACGATCACGAGCACCGCTCCGCTGAGCACGAGCACGAATCAGGGACCAATTGAAAGACCAGAACCACGGGATGCAACTGAGCGGCGGACGGAAGGTTTTTCCGGAAATCTCACCAACCTCC
>JAEUIH010000105.1 GCA_016795105.1 Planctomyces sp. | reverse complement strand
GGATGCGGGAGATCCGCCAGTCCGGTTCGGAGGGAGGGGGGAGCCGATATCAATCGGTCCTCCCTACCCCTATCTTTGATTGTTCTGCCGCTTCGAGGATGGCTGGCGAAGCGGCATCAATCATCTTCATATAGCGGGCAACAAAGTATCGAATAACCGTGACCCCAACCTGCCCCTTCAGAGTAAATCCCGAACCGTCTGCATCGAAGACAAGGCTTGCATCGCGAGTTCCGCCGAGATCGAGCACCTTCTGAAGAAGTCCGTCATCGTCTGTAGCGATGCTCGTTTTGACCTCCGTGCTCGGAGCATCAGAACTGCTGTCGGAAGCTGCTTCAATCTGTGATGTTATACTCGGCTGTAACGCCGCCATTGACTTCTGGAAATCTGCATCCGCCATGAACAGGATTTTTGCGAGTCCGGTTGGGTCATCCTGAGGGAGTGACATCCAGCGTCCGAAATCTGCTTTGAGAGTCAGCAGCGGCGCTTTTGTCCGAACACTGGCTCCATTGAGTTTTTCGAGTGTTGGCTTCAGGATCCGATATGCATCTTCTCCGCCCAGTGTAAACCAGAGGCAGGAATTGGAATGAGCGATGTAGGCATATGTCAGTCGAACCGGGCTGTCGGCAGGAACATCGGGGAGCCGAATCGCGATCATCGGCATGGAGTCTTTTTCTACAATCGCCAGTTTGTCAGCCATTGATTCCGGCAGGACCTGACGACTCAACCAGTCGTGAAGGGTTTTCAGCAACTGAGGATTATCGTCAACCTGTATGCCTCCATAGATCACTGTACCGGACTGTTGAGTCCAATCCATCTTCGCCAGAACTTCAAAAGTTCCATGCTCCTGAATGCCTGCAAGCGTTTTCTCGAACTCGCTTCCTGCGATTGCAAGATCCACATCAGCCAGATCTGTCATTCGAGTGCGAATCCACTCACCGGATGACGTGAGAACTTTTCGCAACTGGGAAGGCAGCTTAACACTGGAATGCAGAGTTATTGCTGCATTGTCATTCAGCAGTGGGGCAAAACGACTATGAGGCGATGCGAGATCGCTGAGCGATTTTGAAAACCCACTGTCTTTTCTTGCTCGAACAGTCAAATCTCCTCGCACCGGGAGTTCTTTCGTTCCGAACAAGAGCTGCCCGGTCAGCAGGTCTGTGTCAAACAACACTGTTTCAATAGCGGCCAGACCCGCATCACCTGAAGACCGTCTTACAGAGTAGTCAACCGGATCTTCACCATCAACCTGCTGCAGTGAAGCGCTGGCAGCGGAATTCATCGTATTCCAGAACAGATGTTTGAAACCAACCGGAATTCGATCCGGATAAAAGTTGACTTCAGCATCGAGCGCCTGCTCCGACTTTCCTCGCAGAGAATCGCCGGAAGGCAGTGACATGTCGAGAAGCCCGGAGTAGGTGCTTGTAAACATGAAGCCATCGTGATAGCGAAGGTAGGTTGTTACGTTCAGGCTGTGTTCGCGATACTTGCGGCCGTTTTCTTCAATCACTGGTTCATTGTCATCGATGCGATTTGACTGAACCTGAACGCCGGAACTGGAGCCAACTCCAAAACCGATCGACAGGGACTGTTTGGGTTCGTCGTCATCAGAATCAGATTCATCCGATGGGCTGTCGTTCGCGGGAGGCACTGCAACACGATCTGTCACGTCTTCACGCCACGAAGTACTGAATACTCTTTTGTATTTCCCTTTTTCACCTGTCAACTCGCCGGCATTTGGTCCGCCCGCTGCTCGAACCAATCGCTCAAATTCGTCAGCATCTATGACCTCCGAAAAGGAAATGGACTCCGCGCCCGGGATGAAGCCCTGCACCATGTAGACCATGTTGCCATTCACAGGATTTGGGTGTTTGGTGATCGCGTTCTGGACAACCTCGCTCTTGATTAGTTTTTCGAGATTTCCTCCGATCTGCAGGTCCTGTCCAAGTTCTTCCATATATCGAAACATGGACTTTTCATTGAACTGATTGCTGCGATAAACAACAATCGGTTCAGGAGCGAGTTTCAGCGCGTCCTGAGCAATCGCTGCTCCTGAAACGGCAATGGACAGGAATCCGGAGATCGCGGTCAGTGAACGGGCAACGCGTGAAAACTGAGGGGCACCGACCATCTGCAAGGTCCTTTGGAGAGACTGGAAATTCGTCGAAGGACGCGTAGAGTATGTGCGTTGGTTCGACTTATGCTTCTTATGATTCGACGAAGCCGTCGAAATTGTCTTCTGTTTTTGGCATTTGTGTCCAGACCAGAATTACAGCCCGCGACCCGCAGGAAGGTTCTTTTGTGACGAACTCTGTTCGAGACCAGCTGGATCGTAATCTTTCTGAGATCTCTTCAGAAATCCGTTCAGCCTGCGAACGCTCCGGACGCTCCCAGCACGAAGTCCGGATTGTGGCCGTCACGAAATACGCCGAGTGGCCATGGGTGGAGGAACTCAGCCAGCTGCATACTGTCTTTGGAGAAAACAGACCTCAGCAGCTGGCCGAACGACAGCTCTTACTCCCGGATATTCAGTGGCACCTGATTGGCCAGCTTCAGAAGAACAAAGTCCGCATTGCTGTGCGTCACGCCAGCTGCATTCATTCCGTGGATTCGGTCCGCCTGCTTGAGCGAATTGCAGAAGTTGCATCAGCTGAACAGTCACCCCGAATTCTCCTGCAGATTAATATCACGGGCGAAGAATCCAAATCGGGCTTCGCTCCGGAAGAACTGCGTGAACAATGGGAACGCATCTGTTCGTTCAACAAGGTCATCTCGATTTGCGGACTGATGACAATGGCGGAAGAATCATCCAATCCCGAGGACGCTCGTCCGGCATTTCGGCAGCTGCGACTTCTGCGTGATGAGCTCAGTGAACATCCCGCTTCGACTCACAACCAGCTGAATCTCACCGAACTATCCATGGGAATGAGTGGCGACTTTATTCCGGCCGTGGAAGAGGGTGCTACGCTGGTACGGATCGGCAGCCGAATCTTCGCAGGACTTACGGCGGATCATAGCCCCCAGGATTCCATGGCTGGCAACGGGTGATCCGTTTCACGCCTCTCCAGCCTCCCCGAATCAAACCATATTTGTGAACTGCGGCGATAAAGTAGCGGCTGCAGCTGGGCTCAAATCTGCATACATTCCCCAGAAGCGGGCTGATCAGGATCTGATAGAGTCGCACCATTCCGATAACAACAGTCGTCGGTACTTTCATCAGAAGGCCTGGCTGATATGGGGCGTCAGCTGGAGTCTCTGCGGCTTCAGGACGGTGTTCCTGGTCGCACATTTCCACCTCCGGAATGCCTGTTCAGCCGTTTTTGAAGAATGCCGGCCAGCTTGATCATTGAATCAAAGTATTCTTTCAGCGAAGGCTCGCTCTGAATGCGTGGCACGATGACAAGATCGACTGATTCAGGAAGTCTATGGTAACTCAGCCGAAAGGCTTCGCGCAGCAATCGCTTACGGCGATTTCTCACAACTGCTGACCCGTGTTTTTTTGACACACTCACGCCCAGTCTGGTCACACCAGCATCGTTGCGAGCAGCAAAGACCAGCAAGACATCATCACCAGCTCGACAGCCAGCATCATAGATCGTCCGGAAATCGTTGCCGGAACGAATCCGTTTTTCCCGTCCAAATGTTGTCATATGGTGGACCGCGAACGAGTTTGGGCTCAGTTGTCTTCTCGATTGGATTCGAGCACCGACAGAAACGCTTTTTGAGGAATTTCGACCTCTCCAAATTGCTTCATTCGCTTCTTACCCTCTTTTTGCTTCTGGAGCAGTTTCCGCTTTCGTGAAACGTCCCCGCCGTAACACTTGGCGGTTACGTTCTTTCGCAATGCCGAAATCGTTTCGCGGGCGATCACGCGAGCGCCGATTGCAGCCTGAAGAGCAATCTCAAACTGATGCTTCGAGATCTCGTTTTTAAGTCGCTTGACGAGTGAACGGCCCCGACGATCGGCCGTTGATCGGTGCACAATGGTTGAAAGCGCGTCGACACGAACTCCCTTCACAAGGATATCCATCTTGACCAGATCGGCCGACTGGAATCCGATCACTTCATAGTCCATCGTGCCGTATCCGCGAGTCACGCTTTTCAGCTTGTCGTACATGTCGTAAACGATTTCGCTGAGCGGGAGTTCATAGATCAGCTGAGTACGCAGAGGACCCAGGAATTCGGTCGTTTTGTAGATTCCCCGGCGATCCTGACACAACTGCATGATCGTGCCAACATTTTCAGCTGGAACGATAAACGTCACCTTGGCAATCGGTTCACGAAATTCTTCAATCACCCCCGCATCGGGTACATCCTGAGGATTGTCGATCGTCAGCACTTCACCGCTGTGAGTGAGGATCTCAAACGTGACGTTTGGGGCCGTCTGAATGAGGTCCATATTCTGTTCGCCCTCGAGCCGCTGCTGGACAATTTCCATGTGCAGCATGCCAAGGAACCCACAGCGGAAACCGAATCCCAGAGCGTCACTGGTTTCCGGTACGAATGAGAAGCTGGAGTCGTTCATTGAGAGCTTCTGCAGCTCTTCGCGAAGATGCTCAAAGCCTGTCGCATCAATCGGGTACATACCGCAGAACACCATCTGCTTTGGCTTTTGATACCCCGGGAGCGGCTTATCGGTGCTGTTGAGAGCCAGCGTTACCGTATCGCCAACAGTTACGCGACTCAGGTCCTTAATACCGGTTAACAGATAGCCCACCTGACCTGGCCCCAACTCATCACAAGGCTGCATGTCGGGACGAAACTGACCAAGTTCCAGAACGTCTGCAATGATCCCCTCACGCATGAATCGAACTTTGTCGCCTCTCTTTACCTGCCCGTCGACAATTCGGATATAGGTGATTACACCTCGATAGTTGTCATACTTTGAATCAAACACGAGGGCTTTGAGAGGAAGTTCAACCTTTCCGGATGGAGCTGGTATCCTGCGAACAATCGCTTCGAATACCGATTCGATATTGGTTCCTGCCTTGGCGCTGACTCGCAAGGCGTCGGAACCATCGAGCCCCAGAATGTTTTCGACTTCTTCCAGAACTTCGTCCACTCGAATAACTGGCAGGTCGATCTTGTTGACAACAGGAATGATCTCCAGATTGGCATTAATGGCTGCGTAAGCATTGGCAACCGTCTGTGCCTGAACCCCCTGGAAAGCATCCACCAGGAGCAGCGCACCTTCGCAGGCTGCCAGACTTCGATTGACCTCGTAGTGAAAGTCAACGTGCCCTGGGGTATCGATCAGGTTGAGTTCATACTCCTGACCATCGACCTTGTAGTTGATCGTGACCGATCGGGCCTTAACCGTAATCCCTCGTTCTCGTTCGATGTCGAGATCGTCAAGGATCTGTTCACGAAACTGGCGCTGAGTAATCGTGCCACTCTTGAGGAGCAACTGGTCTGCCAGGGTGCTCTTGCCATGGTCAATGTGGGCAATAATACTGAAATTGCGGATGAACTTCGGATCCATGGTTGCAAAAACACTGTCTATGAAAAACGGCGCGGTTTCGGGGTCGAATGGCCCGAATCTGGAAGCGTTATGCCAAATCTGAACCTCATATGGTACGGAAGAAGGGGCGGATTGGTCGAGTCCCGAGTCTTCGGAATCCTGCCACAGAGAACGACTTCGGGCAAAGAAACCCGTGAATTCGCCCTGAATGATCAGGTTCGAGTGCGAAACTGGGGGCTGAACGGTATCTTCACTGACCTGTGTCCATCCGTTCCGTGCGTTTTTGAGGATGACGGCGTCCGATGTGTGCCCGACAAATGCCCGAATTTAAGGAACTACGCCAAACGCAGGACATTTCGGAACCCCCCGCGACATTCGGTCGAATCCTCCGACAAATCGGGCCGGGGTTGATTATTGCAGCCAATATTGTGGGGTCAGGCGAACTGATCATGACCACCAAGACGGGCGCAGAGGCCGGAATCTCTTTGCTTTGGCTGGTCATCGTCGGCTGTCTCGTCAAAGTCTTTGTTCAGCTGGAGCTTGGCCGCTACACCATCAGCCATGGCGAAACGACACTGTCTTCGCTGAATCGGGTTCCCGGCCCGAGGATCGCTGGAGTCAACTGGGTCGTTATGTGGTGGGCCGTAATGATGTGTGCCACCATCGGACAGCTTGGCGGAATTGTTGGTGGAGTTGGTCAGTCACTTGCCATGACGATTCCAATCACTGGTGACTACCGCCAAATGATTGCAACGCCCTCGGAAGCCGATATCGTGGCGTATGCCGGCTGGAAGAAACAGTACGGTGATGCGGCCTCTGCTCCGGAAACTGCACCTGAACTTCGCAGAATGAAGTGGATCGCCCGTGATATCTCCGCGATCGGTGATCGTGGAACGCAGCTTTTGGCAATGGCTTCACAGGGCACGCCACTTGTGAATGAATCCGGGGTGTCTCTGGTAGACTACTCAACCAACGATGACCGAACATGGGTCATCATTATGGGCTTCGCCACTTCTGCACTTTTGTTTTATGGACGGTATGGGTTCATCGAAAAGGCCTCTGTAATCCTCGTTGTTTCATTCACACTGATTACTGTTGGTAACGTGATCTCTCTGCAGATGACGAACGAGTACTCAATCTCCGGTGAGCAGATTATTCGAGGCCTGTCGTTTGGCCTTCCGGAGAAAAGTGGTGCGATGCTGACCGCATTGGCAACCTTTGGAATTATTGGAGTTGGAGCAACGGAACTGATCAGCTATCCATACTGGTGCATGGAAAAAGGTTACGCGAAGTCCTGCGGACCCAGAGACGACTCTGAATCCTGGCTTCGGCGCGCTTTGGGTTGGTACCGAGTTATGCGTGTCGACGCATTTGCATCAATGATTATCTACACCGTTGCGACGGCAGCCTTCTATTTTCTTGGAGTCGCCGTGTTGCACTCCGAAGGCAGAAATCCGGATGGTATGCGAATGATCAGCACAGTTGCTCAAAGCTACATACCTGTCTTCGGTGAATATGCGAAATGGCTCTTTCTGGTGGGAGCATTCGCCGTTTTGTACTCCACATATCTCGTCGCCAATGCCGGGAACGCCCGAATGATGGCGGACTTCGCCGGAGTCATGGGCTGGTGCGAACGAGATCCCGATGGCCAGCGTCGGAAGTCATTTGTGCGAGGCTTGTCAACTTTGCTCCCTCTGGCCTGTGTTGCAGCTTTCATCCTCATCCCGAAACCCGTTCATCTCATTGCGATCTCGGGACTGACTCAGGCCGTCATGCTTCCAATACTCGCTCTCAGTTCCATCTATTTCCGCCATACCTTCACTGACCAGAGACTTCGCCCCGGCAAACTCTGGGATACGTTCCTGCTCGTCTCCTCGACGGCTCTGCTCATTGCCGGCGTCTGGGGCGTCTACGAAAAATCCCGAGACCTCTTCTAAGTCGTGGATCGCTCCCGCGATCCAACGCCTGTCAACGCCTGTCGTCCTCAAAACGGACCGAAATGACTACAAATGGGCACCATCAGTTGATGTCGGTTGCGGGGCAGGCCGAAGGATTCAATCCTACCATTGCATTCGGGAGAAACTTCACGCAGCCGGTGGCAACATCCAGAATGGCGCCCACGATGGCTATTCGCTGATGTTCGACGAGGCTATTGAGGGGCGTACTTTGTGAAACGATCTCAGTGACAATACGTTCAACATTCTGTTCGGTAGCTCGGTTTACCAGAATCTCTTTCTGTGGGTCATTCATCCGAGCGAAGTCTCCGACTTCCGGAATTGACATGTTTCGCTGAATGTCACTAAGGATCGGTTCGAGGTGCTGACATCCGGTTACTTCCGCGCACGACGTTTTTGAGCTGGCAAACTGAACCGCTGCAGTGACTGCTCCGCACTTTGTGTGCCCCATCACAAGGATCAACCGAGCACCTGCAACCTGACAACTGTACTCCAGACTGCCAAGTACCTTTGGGCTGATCACATTGCCGGCAATCCGAACGTTCAACACATCTCCGATCCCAAGGTCGAAGATCAACTCTGCCGGTGAACGAGAATCAATACAGCTCAGAATTACGGCCAGAGGATGTTGCCCGAGGGCAGCGCCGGTCAGCTGACGTGTCAGATTTCTGGTCAGTTGTCTGCCGGAAAGAAAACGCCGGTTTCCTTCATACAGCAGATCAAGAACCTGCGCCGGCGTCAGCTGATCCTGGATTTCACGGGTGGTGACGTCGGAAAAAAGAATCCGATCATTGATGTGATAACTGTCACGAAATCCGGACAGGCTGACGTTGAGTCCGAGCCGTGGCGCGACATCATCGCGGAACTCCCGGATTAAACCCAGAACATCGGGATCGATGTAGTCTGTGGAACCCGCATCAATCAGAAGGTGCGAACCTCTGGGAGCTCCTCGCAACGTCTGATCGATGGTTGCTCTGTTGAGAAACGTGACCTGCTCCGGCAACTGAATTCGGAGTACATCACCACCCGGATGCTTCTGGAGATCCTGACGCACGGTCTGTCGAAGATTATTGTTCAGAATGAAGGCAATGCTGGCACCAAGTCCGATCAGAACCCCCTGCAGCAGATCCGTGAAGACAATGGCAACAACGGTTACGACAAATGGAACGAACTGGCTCCATCCACGCTTCCACATTCGCTGTACAAGCGACGGACTGGCAAGCTTGACCCCTGTCACCAGTAAGATCGCAGCAAGACTTGCGATCGGAATTCGATTCAGCAGCGGTGTCAGGAACACTACACAAACCAGCAGGAGAAAACCATGAAAGATGGCAGAAACACGTGTCTTCCCGCCGGCATTCAGATTGACTGAGCTACGAACGATGACTGATGTCATCGGCAGTCCTCCTGCAATACCCGCAACCAGATTGCCGACTCCCTGAGCAATCAACTCGCGATTCGGTGGAGACTGCCTTCGCTCGGGATCGATCTGGTCGATCGCTTCCAGATTCAGGAGTGTCTCAAGTGAAGCAACAATCGCGATTGTCACGGCCGCAGGCAAAATGGTCAGACTCGTAAACAGACTCCAGTCAGGACCATGCAGGAGACTGAAGAATGCTTGCGGGCTGCCTGAGACCGGTACATTTACCAGATGAGTCATCCCAATGACGATCGATTCGGGGCCGTGCCGAAAAGCGGCTTCCAGGATGACCCCAAGAATAACAACCGCAAACGGAGCCGGGATACGAGTCTTTTTCAGGAGTCGCATCTGATCCCAGATCAATAGTAGACCTATCGAGACCAGCCCGATGATTGTCGCCCCCGAGTGAAGATCTCCCACGATCTTATAGAGCTCAGTAAAGGTGTTTTCATGATCTGGCTGAACAAATGACAAATCGCCTTCCGGATCACTGTCGTGACCAAAAATATGGGGCACCTGCTTAAGAATCAGGATGACGCCAATCGCAGATAGCAACCCGTGAATAACGCTCGACGGAACAAACGCCGACATCCCACCCGCCCTCACCATTCCGAGCACAATCTGAATCACGCCCGCAACAATCAAGGCGGACAACAAGGCCTCGAAGGATCCGAGTTCGGTGATCTGTGATGCAACGACCGCTGTTAGCCCTGCAGCCGGCCCTGATACGCTCGTATGGGACCCACTCAGGGCTCCGACAAGCAATCCACCAATAATGCCGGAAACAAGCCCCGCGATCAATGGGGCTCCGGATGCCTGGGCAATTCCAAGACAAAGCGGAAGTGCTACAAGGAAAACAACGGCCCCCGCAAGCAAATCTGCACTCAGCGTCGCGCGGTTGATCTTGAAGTGTGACATCTGAGCAGCGGCTCCCATTCTTTGAAAAGTCACCCGGCTCCGGGCCCGAAGGCGGGAGGATGCAAATTGCGGGCAGGGTTCGATTCAGGCGGGCCACGGGGACCATCGGCAGGATCGAAACAGGGTCGCAAGACTTAGCAGATCATCGGAGCGAGATGGCCGGAAGATATTCGATGCCCTAAAGCCGGTATCTCACCGACATGCTGAGAACTCAGTGAATTGTGAGTTTCGTTGAGCGAAGTCTCGATTCGGCATGAAACACATCCACGGCAGCGGTCCTTTTGCGCGGTCAATTTCCTCAACTTTGGCTTCAAGGCCCGTGTCTCAAGATACCATTCGGCCTCTTCCTGCTCGGCGGACCGCTGGGTCTCGTGCTCCGCAAACTCAACTGACCCGACATTGGAATAGTCGAGGCCAGGATACCGAATATTGTCCGAGGAAAACGATACAAGGACGAAAATGAACATCCAGACGGCACGAAAGCCACGAGACCAGGACGCTCTTCCAGACCGCCCACCCAGGTTCAGACAGGAACCCTCTCCCCAGAACCTCTCAGTCCGGGAACAATCACAAAAAACAATATGTTCGGGTGAAAAGACCATGCCAACAATGATGGCAACAGTTCTTCTTACAGGCAACTCAAATTGCCGTTCAAAAAAAAGAAGGGCCATGACAGCTGCTTGCCGTCATGGCCCTCTGTGACAACATTTGAACGGGTCATGCTGATGCTACTGAGCGGCTGCCGGTGATTTCTCCGGAGTTTCAATCATGAACTCGATGCCTGTTGAAGACTCAAAGACATCTCCGGGCTTCAGAATCGTGGTTGGAAAGTTTTCGTGATTGACGGAATCGGGGAAATGCTGAGTCTCAAGACAGACGGCACTGCGATGAGCATAGACTTTTCCGCCTTTGCCCTTCTGCCCCTTCAGAAAATTGCCCGAATAGAACTGAATCCCTGGCTCAGTTGTATAGACCCGCATTAGTCGACCAGACGATTTTTCTCGAAGAGCTGCTGCAAGTACCTGCTTCTGGCCCTCTTTCGGGGGATTCAAAACAAAGTTGTGGTCGTAGCCCAGCGCCCCGGTACCTGTCAGAGGATCTATCCGCTTTCCAATCGCCGTTGGCTTCCGGAAATCCAGTTCAGTGCCTTCAACAGGAACAATCTTGCCAGTTGGAATCAAGGTGTCATCCGTCGGAGTATAACTGTCTGCATTCAACCGCAATGTGTGATCAAGTACTGTGGCACTGCCTTCACCACCGAGATTGAAGTATGCATGATTCGTCAGATTCACGGGTGTTGCGGCATCCGTGACGGCTCGGTAAGAAATATTGAGGCGATTAGAAGTCGACATGACCAGAAAGGTAACTGTCACGTCAAGCTTACCCGGATATCCTTCTTCTCCATCCGGACTTGAATACGTGAGTCGCACTCCCTGCCCTTTATCATTGCTGAAGCCAGTCGCTTTCCAGACAACTTTGTCGAGACTGCGAGCAGTTCCGCCGTGCAGATGATTGGGTTCGTTGTTGATCGCCAGCGTGTAGTCTTTCCCGTCGAGACTGAACTTTCCCCGAGCAATTCGGTTGCACACGCGACCGGTGGTACAGCCAAAATACTGATTGTCTTCAGACTCGTAACCAGCAACATCATCGAAGCCAAGAATCACGTCGTCCGTCTTGCCGTCTTTGTCCGGCACATGGAGCTGCACCAGCGTGGCTCCACGTGTCATGATCTTTGCGGTCATCCCGTGATCATTCTTTAAAGTATAGATTTCTACGGGAGTACCATCTTTTGTGGTACCAAACGATTCTGGCGCCGGCACTTCGCCGGGTGCGCTGGAGGTCATCAACAGGGCTCCCAAAAACACGGAAATTCCAAATTTACTCATCATGGACTCGCCTTTCAGTGAAGAGACTCTACACATCCCCCAATTATCGAGAGCCCGATGCGTGAACACAAGCGTTCACTTCAGGGGATCATGGGTTTCAGATCACCTGATGGGTTTCGGGACTCCGATGAGCCCGCAGGAGACAATTCGCCGCTGAAATGAAGAACAGAAACGTGCGTTTGGGTCAACAGGAAGACGGTAAAACCTGGCTGAGCAATGAAATCTGATCGAAATGAACCGTGACTGGTGCACAACCTGATCGCCCCCACTAAGATATCAGGAAGTGATGTTCCCCGCTGAACTGTTCCCCGCTTAAAAGACTCGTTCATCCGTGAATACCAGGCGAGATCAAAACATGAGAATTGAATTAATCACAGGAATGCTCCGTAAGCTGTTACCTGCTGCGGTGTTTGCACTCACGCTGGCAGGCCTGTCATTTCCATCTGGTGGAGCAACATCGACGGCTACAGCGGCTGAAAGCAACGGGACACTCGTATTTGAACCAGCATCCGGTTCCACGTCGGCGAAGCATATTGTGTTTATCGCAGGAGACGAGGAATATCGATCGGAAGAATCCATGCCAATGCTGGCGAAGATTCTCAGCGGCAAACATGGATTTCGCTGCTCGGTCGTATTTTCCATGGGGCCCGATGGCGCCGACTATATTGATCCAAATAATCAGCAGGGACTGCGAGGTCTCCAGGCACTTGAATCTGCAGACCTGATGATTATCGGAACACGGTTTCGACACCCGAGTCCTGAACAGGCTGCTTTCGTCACGGCCTATCTGAATTCGGGCAAACCCGTCATTGGAATTCGCACCGCGACTCATGCGTTTCAGGGTGGCGAAAAGTTTGGTGACAACCTGACGTATGGTGAGTTTGGTCTGAAGATCCTGGGCGAGCAATGGGTGAGCCATCACGGAAATCATAAAGTCGAAGGTGCTCGAGGCGTCATTGTTCCCGGGGCGGAATCTCATCCGGTTCTAAACAGCGTCAAAGACGTATTCGCCCCAAGTGATGTCTATGGGGTCGTCAATCTGACTGATAAAGATCAGATTCTGTTGCGAGGCGCTATCACAAAAACGCTTGATCCCGAATCCGAAATTCTCAAAGACAAACGTAATGATCCAATGCAGCCGTTTGCATGGCTTCATACATATTCATCTCCTGATGGAAAATGTGAAGGGCGTTCTTTCTGCACAACAGCCGGTGCCGCTGTAGATTTTGTCAGCGAAGATCTCCGACGCCTGATCGTCAATGCAGCCTACTTTCTCACGGACCAGGACGTTCCTCAAAAAGCGGATGTCGACTATGTTGACCCATTCTTTCCAAGCTTTTACGGCTTTATCGGAGATAAAAGCTACTGGAAGGGCCACAACCTGAAGCCTGAAGACTTCGGGCCGGGTAAATCACCGGTTCTGCCCGATGCACCTGGAAGCCCTGAATGGAAGTTCCGTCCGATGCCTCCTCAGGGAAGGTGACTGTCGCGGATCTGGCATAGAAGTATCCGGAATAAAGGGAGCCGGAACAGAAGCATCCAACATCGGCAGATTCACCACTGGCCGTCGTTGACCCCAACGGTTTCATCTCGATCGAAAGTTTTCATATGCCTCGTATTAAGGCGTTTCAGGCACTACGCCCAGTTGAACGGTCCGCAGCTCAGGTTGCCTCTGTTCCCTATGATGTTGTCAATCGAGAAGAAGCTGCGGCCCTTGCGGAAGGAAACCCCAATAGTTTTCTTCACGTTGTGCGACCGGACATTGATTTTCCTCCCGATGCCGACCCCTATGCTCCGGTGATCTATCAAAAGGCGCGCCAGAACTTTGATCGGCTGATCTCGGAAGGAACCCTGTTCCGAGATACAGAAGACTGTGTGTTTGTGTATCGGCAAATCATGAACGGGCAAGCTCAGCATGGCCTTGTTGCCTGCTGCCACGTAGACGACTATGAAAACAACCTGATCCTGAAGCACGAAAAAACGCGTAAAGCAAAAGAAGACGATCGTACGCGTCATGTGATTGCGTTGAACGCCAATGCAGGCCCTGTGTTTCTTACTTACCGGGACGTCGAAGAAGTCAATCAGCTCGTTGGTGATGTCATCCACGGGCGGCCAATATATGACTTTGTTGCCGTCGATGGGATCCAGCACACCGTTTGGCGAATCGACCAGCCGGCCACGCTTGTCAAATTGCTGTCGTCCGTCAAAGTTTTTTATGTGGCTGATGGTCATCATCGCGCCGCGAGCGCCTGGAGGGCGGGGAAGGAACGCCGAGCCGCAAACCCGGATCATCGTGGCACCGAAGAGTACAACTGGTTCCTGACGGTTCTGTTTCCAGCAAGTGAATTGAAGATTCTGGCGTACAACCGTGTTCTCAAGGATTTGAACGGGCTCACCACAGCAGGATTGCTTGATCGCCTGCGTGCAATCGGAACGCTGGAAGAAACAACCAACCCTGTGCCACCATCAGCCGGATCGTTTTGTTTCTTTGTTGCTGACGGTTGGTACCGACTGACTGTACCGGCAAACACAATTCGACATGAGGATGCAATTGCGTCACTGGATGTTGCCATTCTGGAAGAACGAGTCCTTCAGCCGATCTTCGGGATTGGTGACGTCCGAACGGATTCGCGAATTGACTTTGTTGGGGGAATTCGAGGAACAGCGGAACTGGAGAAACTGGTGCGTTCAGGCTCGTGGGCCGTGGCTGTTTCAATGTACCCAACATCGATCGCGCAGTTGATGGCGGTCTCTGATGCCGGTGAAATCATGCCACCGAAGAGTACCTGGTTTGAACCAAAGCTTCGCAGTGGTCTTTTGGTTCATACATTGGATTGAAAATGTGACGCATTTGGGTTCAGACAAGTCCGCAAATACCGCAAAAATCAGCAAAAGACGATAGTCTCAAAAAAACCAGAGATTCAGCGCCGAGTTCTGCAGCAATTGACGCCCATTGACATAACGGGAGGAACTTGCCGCATGAAAAGTGTCCGCGAATCTGAGCTAAAGCCGATCGAGGAGTACCGTTCGGTACTGAAGATGCTTGCGCGCCGACATATCGGAACGCAGTGGCGAAGGCATCTCGACGATTCTGACATTGTTCAGACAGCCATGCTGGAAGCATATCAAGGCGAGGAAGAGTTCCGCGGAACCACGATCGAGGAACAGTTTGCATGGCTCAGGCAGATTCTGGCCAACACAGTCAAGGATTCAGTGCGGCGATTGAAGACCGCCAAACGGGACGTTTTTCGTGAGGTCGATGTTGATCAGGCGATTCGAGGGTCATCGATTCGTATCGAGCAGTCGTTTTCCGATCCTCAATCCTCTCCTTCACAGAAGGCTGAGCGGAGAGAGCAATTCAGTCAACTTGCTTCTGCACTGATGGAAATCCCTGAAAATCAGCGAGAAGCTATTGAACTGTTCTATCTGGATGATTGTTCAATTAAGGAAGTCGCCGAGCAGTTGAGTCGTTCGACTGATGCGGTTTCCGGGCTGATCCATCGAGGTCTTAAGAATCTGCGACTGGCGATGCAGAACGAAGCCTCAAGGTCGAATTATGCGTTTCTGTCGAGGATGAAACATGATTTCTGAATCCCGATTTGATGAAGTTCCGATTCCGGGACGTATTGAAGAGGCGCTGGAGGAATTTCTTCAGCTTCGTGGAATGATTGATATCGATGACTGGTTGCATCGCTATCCGGACTGCATGTCTGAACTCCTGGAGTTCCTCGGCAATGAAGCTCAGTTCACAAATCTCATTGGCCCAATGCGATCTGCAAATCCACTGCCGTCCTGTCAGATTGGTGCTTATAAGCTGATTGACATAATCGACCGTGGAGGCATGGGAATCGTTTACAAGGCAGTCGATACAAGAGTGAACCGTGTCGTTGCTCTAAAGATGATTCACTCAGGACAGCACAGTTCACCAGAAGCGCGCCAGCGATTTCGAAACGAAGCAGAAACGGCTTCTCGACTGGAGCACCCAAATCTGGTGTCGATCTTTGAAGTTGGAGAACATAACGGCGTCCCCTTCTTTTCCATGGAATTCGTTCAGGGACGAAACCTCGCAGAACTTCGTCGCCAGGGAAAAATCCTCCCCAAAGCAATCGCCCGTGTTACGCGAACGATCGCCGAGACCATTCAATATATTCATGGTCAGTCCGTGATTCATCGTGACCTGAAGCCGTCGAACATCATGCTGACAGAACGATTCGAGGTCCGAGTCACCGACTTTGGACTCGCGAAACGGCTTGACTGCGGAGAAAAACTGACGACCACCGGACAGATTCTCGGCACAATCAACTACATGCCTCCAGAACAGGCTGATGCGCGACACGATAAGGTCGACGAAACGAGCGACATCTATTCCATTGGCGCCGTCATGTATGAAATGCTGACAGGACATCCGCCATTCAGTGGCACCTCATTCCTCGATACGCTTCGAAAGATTCGAGAAGACAAACCCGTTCCTCCGCGAATCTACAATGCCGCAGTTCCTGCATCACTCGAAGCGATCTGTCTCCGATGCCTCGAAAAAACACCCTCAAAGAGATACTCAAGTGCAGGGGAACTCGCAGAAGAACTCGGGGCGTTCCTCGAAGATGAGCATTTTGTCCCTGCATCAATGCGCCCTCGAATGTGGTCTCTGAGAAGTCGCATTCCGATGTTCCTGGGCTCTGGAGTTTTTGGACTCTTGCTGTTTGCAGGCATATCCGCCTCCGGACTGCTCGATGACATGTTTCTCAAGAGCAATCGAAACAATCTGGTTGCACAGTTACCTGCACCGACCAGCCCGAAGGCAGCAGAGAAAGCCCAGCAGACACAGAAAACAACAACAGACACTCCTGTAGACGAGCCATTGATCCAGGCGAACAGTGAACCGTCGACGGGAGGTGATCCGGCCCCGAGCGATCCTCCGACAGTCATTGTGAAGTCAACCGAAGAACCAGGCCCGAAGATACCCGACTTACCAGAATCGACCATAACAGAAGCACCCGCTCAGCAGTTAGCCGAACCAGAATTGTTGGTGCAGAAGGAGCAACCCGTTGCAAGAAACGAAGCTGAAGACCTGCCACCAATTCGAATTGTCTCGGCGATTTCTTCAGATGGTGATCCGCTGGGTGTTGGCGAAATCTCGATTGATGTCATTCCAAATGCTGTTCCGGGCTTTCACAAAGACATCCCCATACGATTGACGGCCTCAGAAGGGAAGCCGCTTTATGCATCTGCTGTTCTGCCCACAAAATCGACCGTTGCAAATCGCACAACGCCCGACCGAATTGTGCTGAGGTTTGTTTACAGTCAGAAACCACCTCGGGATATCCGGGTGACTTACGGTGATGAAGTTCTTGCGGAACATATCGACCTGCTGCCCGAGCCGGACCGGACTCGACACCGTGTACTCCTGATCGACTGGTGGACCAATTTTGCTCGCTTCAGCCTGCCACAAACCTCTGCAGAGCTTGTATCACTGAATCGGTCCTTTCTTGAGATTCTGGGTAAACGCCTTGGTCTCGCCGTGCCTCCGGACCTCAGCAATGTGAAGTCTTCGTCTCCGATGGAGACTATGAAGTCCGAGTTCGAACGTTCCGTGGGAATGTTGTTTGGATTCGAATCTGTTCGGCTGGCCATGATGGCGGATCAGGCTGCGGCGGAAGTCAATGCGTTTGAGGACGCCAATCGTCCCTTGCCAACGGCACTTCAGATTCGCAGTGTCCCGCTGCCGAGAGATCGAGTGGAGGCACCTGCCGAAGCAATAGCAATGCGAGTTCCGCAGGAGTGTTTTTATCTGCGGTGTCGTGAAGTTGCGACGTACAGCTGGATTCGGCAACTGGTCAAGGGGTGGGGAGGCAATCTCGAGGCGATTGTCGCAACTCCGGCAGTTGACCGTCAGGTCCGTGAAAAACTGGAACTTCAACTTGCTCTTAACACAGGTCGTCTGATCGAAGTCGGAGTCGACCAGCACATCAGCGACTGTGCACTGATCGGAATGGACCCACTCTTTCATGAAGGAGCAGCCATCGGGGTGCTCTTTGAAACCACAAATGGCGGCGCCGTCGGCCGCATCATCGATGCAGAAAGAGCCACCGTCGCGGAGACACATCGCTGCAAAGAAAGCAGCACAAACATTTTGAACACCCCAGTTCGTCAGCTCCTCTCGGAACATGGACAAATTCGGTCGTTCTATGTTGTCAGTCAGAACTACCATCTGATCACAAACTCGGAAACGCTTGTTCGCCGATTTCTTGAAACGCAGTCCGGGAAAACGAGTCTTGGGAGTCTTGCGGAGTATCGTTATGCGAAATCTGAGCTCAAGGACGACAGCAATTGCCTCGCGTGGCTCTATATGTCAGACCCATTCTTTCGAAACATCACCAGCCCGACGTTTCGAATCGAAATGATGAGAAGGCGTCGATCAGCGGAGGAACTTCTAACTCTCGCTGCTGCTCAGATGGCGGCCACAGCAGAAGGAATCATCGACCACTCTGTGGAAAGCCTCACGAATCACAAATTCCTTCCTCAGAGATTTGGAAAAAGACCTGACGGAAGTCGCCTGTTGCTTTCCAATGGAAGGCCCATCGACTCTATGCGAGGTGTTTGCGGTACTTTCACGCCCGTTGCGGACATGAACGTCAGCAGTTGTACCGATTCGGAACGCATCGCCTATGAACAATTCAGAGCTCAATATAGGGAACAATGGCCTTCGATGGATCCGGTTCTGCTGACCTTCAGCAGAAACTCAAGTGATGAAGTCGGGACTGAATCTGTCACTCTGAACATTCGAATCACTCCCTACGCGCAAAAGGAATACCGCGTCCTGCGACAGAATCTCTGGAGTGAACCACTGAGGGAACGAGCTGCAATGCGGCCCGATCAACTGCTTGGGGTTTCCGGACAACTGAATTCGGACAATCAGCCTCTGTGGATGCAACTGGGACTGATTGACGCTGACGTAGACTATGAGATCCGGGACGGGCAGATTGTTCGCACGGGACCTCAACAACATCTCTCGTGGGGAAAGAGCCACTCCTTCGCTGCCGTTGGCAAGGGTGGAAGCGGAGGAACCTGGCAACTCAAGACGATGATCGCAGACCTGCAGGGAAAACAATATCCTGAAGACGCTCAACCGAATAGAAACAATCATCAGACACCAACAAATCCGGGAGGCCTCCTTGGGGTATTTGTTCAGATTCTGAGCTCACCGTCCTCTGTGATTGACAGTATTCTACTGAGCTACATGAAATCTGCAGACAATGTCACGGTATTGGCGTTTGACAATGAGCTGAGAGAATCCCTTCTCCGGAATTCGGAGACAGAAGCGACAGATCGCCCCGCTCAACTTTTTATGGAACTGCGAGATGTCAGCGCCGCCAGAGTCTTTCCGTACATTAATGCCACGACTTATCTGTCGTCTCGACGCGCATCGGCATCCGACGCTGCCATGGTGAATCATATCACCGATATGCTTTGTGTGGATGATCCGCAACAAACCAGAACTGAGATCGAACAGGCTATTTGTGCAACACTTGCCTGCCCTACCGGAGGCAATTACAGGCTGGCTGAAACAAAGAACCGAACAGGCTATTGGGTCAGTACGTCCTGGCAGAAACCAAGTGCAGAACTCGAGGAATCGGTGCCCGCTGACTACGAGTTCCCGTTTCTCGCATGGCTCCAATCGATGCAACTGGAATGCTCGCTCACAAGAACCACACTGCATTCACGACTTGACCTGAAAGTGCGCATTCCGGAACTGAACAATCTGCAGCCGAAATCAGTTTCCACACAGAAATAATCGTTATCAACAGGGGTGAATCTTCTCTGCCGGACGTCGTATTACGGTCGCTGTGGTCTCAGTAACCCTGGCCGCAAAGTCAAAATCGTTGGTTTCGGGAATGCCCTGATCCCAAAATGGTGAATGATCGCTCCGTCGGAAATTTCGGAGAAACTTGAGCAATCCCTGCACGATCAGTCTCGCTGAAGGTCGTCCGATTTCGGTCGCTGAACCGACAAACTCTGCGGCCAATCTTTCACCGTGTTGATTCCCCACAGTCGCTATGAAATCACTTCGGAATCCATTCTTCCGGAGAGAACTCCAAAGCTGAGGAGCAAAGTTGCGAAGTCCGGGCATTGCCATCTGAGAATTCGGACGGTGAGAACACGTCCCGATCATCTCAGGACAAATCACACCTTCGATTTACTCACCCTTTCGTGTTATGTTGCCAACCATGTGTTGGCTTTCAGGCAGTTCTCCCAGACGCATGATTCCTGCAACGGCAACCCCGTTATCGTCAGCACCGGGCGTGCCTTTGACCGTATCGTAGTGAGCCCTGATGATCAGAATTCCCGGGTTATCGCCAATTCCGCGTTTTTCTGCGATCACATTATGGGCCAGGCCGTAACTGCCATTGAACCCTTCGAGTCGCACATCCCATCCACATTCCTTCAGATGGTGCAGAACCAGGTCCCGCACCTGTGAGGTACATGACGGAATTCGACTTCTGATGCGCCACAATTCGATGGAACTGTGCAGTGAACCCCGGTTTTAGGAACACGGATTAAGATAAAGACGAAGACGGTTGCGGAGATTGCTCAAACGCATCAGGTGCACCCTTGAGGTGCTGCAAATTCCAGGGACAACTCATCCTCTTATTTTGAGCGATGTGTGAGTCGTTCGAACTGCGCCGATGTGAGATATTCGATCGCAGTGTGTTTGCGTTCAAAGTTGTAGAAGCGAATGTAGTGCGAAGCCACGTTCAGGGCTTCACGGATAGTTCTATATTCGGTCATTTCGAATTCGCTCATGATGGCTCCAATTGCACTTTCCATGACTGCGTTGTCATAGCAGTTATCCACTCGACTCATGCTGTCACGGATCCGTGACCGTTTCATGTGGAGTCAACGGGTCTGGCCCTCGATGCATGCTCTGGCAGCAATCGAAAAATTTACGCCGGAGCAGACACTACGGCTTGCGGGTCACATGGGGTCCACATGGGGTAAGACCCCCCGGAAAATTGGGTCTGACCCCCGGTTGATGGGGACATTGGGTCTGACCCCGGGTTCATTGGGTCTGACCCCGGTTGAGGGGGCGTGGATCGAATCGAGTGGGGTTGGAGCGGCATTTAGGGGGGGCGATAGCGAAGCGTGCTGGCAGCAGGGCCGAAATTTGAGATGCACTGCGGGAG
>JAEUIH010000104.1 GCA_016795105.1 Planctomyces sp. | reverse complement strand
GTACTCGAATCCTCTTCTTCTGCGGAAAACTCGATTTGATCCCTCAAAATGTTAGCCACTAAATCCCGTGAAGAACCAACAAAAGAATGCCATTCTCCTGCCATACATCAATCTACCGCCTCCCTGAATCTGCTGGACGACAAACGCCCCTGCCGCTCTTTCGTGTGTTTCGTGTCTTTCGTGGTTAAATGATCAACCCTGCCTGCGATTCTTCCGTCTTTTCCGCGTCTTCCGTGGTCAAAACGCGAGTCCTGCCTGCGACTTGAATTCAAAGCCACAAACTCTGTCCTGGAGTCTTCTCAATTGGCAAGAGAATGAGGGCAAAAGAATGCAGGGCTCCGCCATTCTTCTGCCATACATCAATCTGCCGCCTCCCTGAATCTGCTGGACGACAAACGCCCCCTGCCGCTCTTTCGTGTGGTTCGTGTCTTTCGTGGTTAAATGATCAACCTTTCCTGCGATTCTTCCGTCTTTTCCGCGTCTTCCGTGGTCAAAACGCGAGCCCTGCCTGCGATTCAAATTCAAAACAGGGAACACTCACTGAGCGGTCATCCGGATTGGCAACGGCTTCGTCAACGAATACTCGTGGTTCTTGAGAGGCGCGAATCCGGGACAATCGGCGTTGAGCCAGATACTGTACTTCGGTGACTTGTCCGGAGTCTTAATCTCCGGCAGCCTGACTCGAAAGAACACCATGCCCGCCTCATCAGACGTAATCTCGCCGGAATTCAATTCAGTTGTCCACTCCGCTGGCCATGGCTGGCGTTCACCAGACTGCAACAGGCTCTGCCCGCTGAAGCTCACTCGCACTCCCTCCAGCGGCGCACCTTCATTGTCCACGAACCAAACCATGAGCCGAGCAGTTCCTTCATCATCCAGCATAGGAGTTCGGATGGAGTCACCGTACACAGGATCGGGCGTCATGCGGACTGTAATCTTCGAAGTCGCTCCTGGATTGACTTCCGCCACTGCGACTGGAGTACCGAAATTCATTCTCGGATCATTCGGCATGTCGTAACCTGGGTAGTCGACAAAGAACAGATCATAACCGGGCGGAAAGTTGGTGATCACTGCTCGGCCATCGGACCCGGTTGCACGCAGATACTGGGACAGCCATTTCGTCGCGGGACGAAACAATCTCGATTGCGGATTCTGCAGTCGTTCGAGCGACCGAACTCCGTCTCCTAACGAAGTGCCACCGCCGCGAGTCAATTGACTCGGACTGAAACGGACTTGCGCCAGGTCAAGAGGCTTACCATTTTCGTCCTCGACGAGAACTTCGCACTGACCCATCTGAATCATGTTGAGCGTCACGGTTACGTCGTCAGTTTTTACGAAAACAGGCGTGGAGGCGGCCCCCTCGGATTTGTTCAGTTCCTGAAACTCCGTCTGGTGAAATTGATCGTATTCCGCGAGCTCTTCCGTCTTTGCCTTCGACATCCAACCATCGCAAACAGCAATCAGTTCAACATGTGAGTTACGGGGAAGAGCCGAGAATTCGAAATTCCCGTTCTCGTCGATCATAGCGACATCTCCCCAATGGACCTGTTGCGAAGGATGCTTGTTCAAGTCCGGATCGCCCGCTTTGATCGAAGCAACGACGTGGCCGCCTTTCTGCAGCGGTCGAGGAACATCATTCGACAACCGTCCGGAGAGACGGACTCCAGCAGTTAGCGGAACGTCAATCGTTGCGATGTGATCTTTTACCTCAATCGTTGTCGCATCGAGCACGTCACTGAATAATACCGGAGCATTTGGTGGTTCAGCCGGAGCGTGGATCACTCGGAAGTACTTACCCGTTTCTGAATCCGTCATATCGATTGGCGCAGATCGTAACTCACCATCCCTGAACGTCCATTCGGGCGCAGGATGACCACTTGAAATGGCATACAAATCGGATGTGATGGGCTGATTGCTGGCCGCATTGACAGCTCGCGGAACGACCACCACCCCGTGTCTCAATGTGACCGGATCTCGATTCCATCTATAAACATGAGATTTCGACGCCAGAGCATAGTCGCGGTGCTGAACATTGAACGAAACACTGTCGATGCTTCCACGTGAAGCAGGCAGGTACCACCGTATGTTGCCCGTTACCAGAATTTCCGCGACACCGTGAGCGTTGGTCGTGAATTCCTTCGGCCAGTTTGGCAGCCAGCCCATACTCGATCCGTTTTCCATGCCGATGCCCGTAGGAATGACTGTAGCACCGACAACCGGCTTACCTTCATCATCCACGACTATCACTTTGTGCTGTAACGGGCCTGGCTTGCGGGGAAGTGGTGTTCCGTCTTCGTCGTATTCCTGGTCGTCATCGATTGCTTCTTCTGCTTCCTCAACGTTGGCAGTTGGACTGGTCGGTGATACCGGCTCGACTGTCTGAGCGAAATCGCTGCGTCTCGGTTCATCGTCGGACTGAGCAGCCAGCTGCACGGCCGATACTCCGGCGGTACTAAAGACGATCAGCAGTATCAACGCAAGGCCCAACAATCGCCCCAGCGGCGCGTGACTTCGAATCACGTCTGCATCGAAGATGGAACGTATTCGAGCTTCCAGACTTCCGTGGCTCGCCATCGCGACCGCGCACACCAGACCGCATTGATCCTGGAAATTCTTCGCGACCACAACCAGATCCTCAGCGTATTCTGTCGCGCGTTCACCGCAATGGATGACAAGATCATCGCAAGCCTGCTCGCGTTCCTGTCGCAGTCTCCGTAAACCCCACCACGCCAATGGATGAAACCAATACAATGCGCAGGTCAGTCGACCAAACCACTGATACGCAACATCACGACGACGCACATGCGCCAGCTCATGCAGCAGCACGGTTCGCTTCAGTCGATCGGACCATTCGCGCGCCTGCCGCGGTAACACAATGGCTGGCCGCATAACTCCAAGCGTCAAAGGAACGACATCCCCTGGATGCTCCAGGAGTTCAACCACTGTCTTCAGGCCAAGTCGTTGCCGCAGTTCATCGGCAAGGCCATGCCATGCCGAGTCAGTCACCGGACTTGACGACGATCTGAAACACGCGACTCGCCGTGTTCCAGCAGCAAGTTTGAACAGCACCAGCAATGTACCAGCAGCCCAAATCACGGGCACTATTCGGGCAATCACATTTCTGTCGATCAATCGGTCCTGCTGTGGTTCGACCTCGACAGCTGCTGCATAAAGCGGTTCGACGGATAGGGAGTCTTCCGTCATGCCAGGCAGAATCCCGCCCGAATTTGAGACGGGTGAAGAAGGTGAGGGCGAGATAGGAGCGAGCGGTTCCGGACGGTGCGACTCAAAGTTCACCGACCGCTGCGGTGGATGCGCAGAAGGTACAAATGCAGCAACCTCGGGTGAAACTGTAAGGGTCCAGATGACAGGTGTGACGAGTACCATCAAGGGCATCGCCAGCAGTCCGATCATCGTCAGGCTCCACAGTCGGTGTCTGGCCGCTGCCGAACTTCTTCGCAGAGCCAGATCGATCGTCGCAGCAACCAGCAGCATCAGCGTGCCTTTGATTGCCAGATCACACATGGACTGAAACATCATTTTCCCTCCGTGCGAGCATTTCGAATCAACACGTCAATGCGATCAAGCTCCGCCTGATCGATCTGCTTCCCTTCCACATCCAGAATGGCTGCGACAGCATCTGAAGGCGAACCTGCAAAAAAGACATCCAACAGCTTCCGCAGCGCCGTTCGACTGGCTGAAACACGAGATTGGGTCGCTTTATAGACATATCGCTTTCCATCCTGACGATGCTTCAGATATCCCTTGGACTCCAAAAGCCGAATCATCGTTCGAACGGCCGAATAACTGGGCGGATCCGCCAGCTGATCCCGAACTTCACCAACGGACGCTTCGCCCAGCGAGTGAATGGCGTCCATGATCTGCTGCTCTCTTGCCGCGAGTCCACTCTGCGATTGCTTTTTAGCCATACACTTCATTCCCTTCAAAACATGGCAACACATTGCCATGTGCTAATGTATTGCCACAACACCACGGGCGTCAAGGCTGAATCAGAATCCTACTGTTGATTCCTTCAGGTTGGGCAAAATATGCTTAGGCAAAAAGATGGAGGCAGGTGTGTTTGCGACAGGAGTTTGCCCACCATCATTTTTTTGCCCTTTGATTCTTTTGCCGACCTGACCGCTGCCGAACCCAGCCACGACTCCGTTGCGTCGCTGTCCGGTGCTTCAGGTTGGGCAAAAATATGCTGTGGCAAGAAAATGGGGGCAGGAGTTTTCGGCAGGAGTTCGCCCACCATCATTTTTTTGCCCTTTGATTTTTTTTGCCGACCTGACCGCTGCCGACTCCAGCCACGATTCCGTTGCGCCGCTGTCCGGTGCTTCAGGTTGGGCAAAAGTATGCTTAGGCAAAAAGATGGGGGCAGGTGTGTTTGCGACAGGAGTTTGGTAACCTCTATTTTTCTGACCTTTCATCTACTTTACGCTGAACGTCCCCATGCCGATTTCAACATCCGTTCCGCTGCGGCACTACTGCCAAGAGGAATTTGGCGCGGTTGCATACGAGGTGGTTCATCATGCATTCAGAATTCATGACGAACTCGGTCGGATGTTTCATGAGTCGATTTATCGCTCCACATTGCGACAGATTCTTGATAGCCGAGCGATCCAGGAATTCGAGATTTGTTTGACTCATCAAGGATTTCGAAAAGATCTGTACATTGATCTTGTTGTGGATCTCGGTTGCCCATTTGAACTGAAGGCCGCCACGTCGCTGACTGATGCACACCAAAGTCAACTGATCCAGTATCTAATTCTGACCGGCCTGTCGCACGGCAAGCTGATCAATTTTGGAAGCGAACGAGTCGAACATCGTTTTATTAACTGTCACCAGGCACCCGAGCAGCGTCGACAGTTTCAGGTTGTTCGCATCGACTGGCACGGCAGCGGACCAACTGACGACCTTGAGCAAATCGTGGTATCTCTGGTGAATGACTGGGGAACTGGCCTTTCACGCTCGCTTTATAAAGAGGCCATCGCTTCACTCGCCGGCCGAGATGAACAGTGCGAACAATTTACGGAGACTCAATGGGGCGGTCAACGCACTGGGCGGCAGCCAGTAACTCTGATTGAATCGGCCGTAGCACTTGAGATTACGTGCAAAAAAAATGACCTCAACGATTACGAGTCCCATCTTCGCCGATTCTTGTCTAACACAATTCTGCAGAGCATCTTGTGGGTGAATATCACTTCAGGGTGTGTGCGTCTTCAACGTATCAGCGGTTCATAAGGGAGAGCCGAAATCTTCTCCCTCGAAACTTTCTTTGGAATCAATTCGTGGCAGACAAGAAATATACGCAAATTCCAGATGACGTTTCGACGTCCGACTCTCCCGCATCGAAGGCGCTGGAGCCGACTTTGGTTCCGGTCTCCCGCATCCACGATGAGCAAATTGAACGGACGCTGATCGGCGAGAGTATTGAACTGATGGAGGAAAGCGGTTCAACCGGCCTCTCTCTGCCATCGTTCGGTGACTTCGAACTGCTGAAAGAGATTGCTCGCGGTGGCATGGGCGTTGTGTATCTGGCTCGCGACAAAAGGCTCGGTCGGGTTGTTGCCATTAAGACAATTCTGAATGGCCAGTTCGCTTCTCCGGAGTCCAGGGCCCGATTCCTGGCGGAGGCCTCTGCCGCAGCAAGACTTGATCATCCCGGCATCGTCCCCGTCTATGAGATCGGCGAAGTTCAGGGACAGCCGTTTTTTTCCATGAAGTACGTGTCCGGGGGATCCCTCGCGGATCATCTCCCGCACTACAGAACCAATCTTCGGGCCGGTGTCGAACTGATGTCGAAGGTGTGTCGCGCCGTTCATCACGCTCATGAACGTGGCGTGCTGCACCGTGACCTGAAGCCAGCCAACATACTTATAGATGAAATCGGCGCGCCACTTGTTGCCGACCTGGGCCTCGCGAAAGCCGTCGATTCCGAGAATAATATTACTCGATCGGGAGCCGTCATGGGAACTCCCGGTTATATGTCGCCCGAGCAGGCGTCCGGCGGAACAGATGTAACGACGGCAGCCGACGTGTATGCTTTGGGCGCTATGGTGTTCGAACTTCTGACGGGGCAACCTCCCCATAAGGGACGAACGGTTGTTGAGACTCTCATGAGCGTCATTCATGAAGACACTCCAACAGCTCGCAGTGTAAATCCCGAGGCAGATCGGCAACTGGAACTGGTTTGTCAAAAATGCCTGTCACATAAAGTCGAAGACCGCTATTTGTCGGCGAAGTTTCTGGCGGATGATCTGGAGAACTGGCTGGCGGGAGAACCATTGTCTGTCAGTGCTCCTTCCATGGCCTCGGTGGGAGTCAACTGGCTGAAGAAGAATGCCCGAGCAGCGCTGGGGTCGGCGGGAGTTGGCATTATTCTGGGACTTCTGATTGGAGTAATGTTTGCACTGACCAGCATTGACGTTGAACGCATGGAGACCGTTTACAACGAGTTTCCGAATGAACGCCCAGTCGCTTTAAGCTTGTATTCGTGGGTCAATTCGGTTCCCAGAGCCTGGCGAAACGTCAGTCAATTTCCGTTGTTCTCACTAATCGCTGCAACTGGAATGGTGAATTACCTCGTTGTTCGTCCGAAGACACGTGACGTTGCGATCGCTTCCGGAGTTCTTGCAGGGCTGTTTGCGGCCGCGATGACGTTCGTGACAAGTCTCGGTTGGCAGCCCCTGGCGTCAATTTCCGTTAACGAAGGGGCCCAGGATATTGAAATGCTGTCGCGAGCGGCGTGGGCTGAAACCGAATCACAGCGCGAGCTTGCACGAAACGCATTTCATCGACGCTATCCTTCGCTGAAGAACGTCGACTCCACGGAACGACCACAGATGCTGGCATCGAAAGTCTTATTCGATCAGACCATGGGAATTCCGGTTGGGTTATGGATTGGTCTGTTGCTGTCTGTCGTAGTCATTGGCCTGCCGGCAATGATCGGAACAGCGCTGTTTGGACGTCTGGTGGACGAAGTCGGGATGCGTTGGAATGCGTTTGGACGCTATTTCGAATGCATGCCACTGCTTTCTGTCTGTATCATGCTGATGTTGCTGTATATGTTTCCAAAGCTCGCCATCCTTCCGCCGGTCTGGGCTCGAATTCTGGTGCTTTCGGCAATGCTGGCGACAATATGGGCTGCCGCCAAAGGGGTTCGCTGGCATTTGAGAATTCTTCTGCACGCTTGCTGGTTCGCAGCGTTTGTATTGTATGTGACTCAGACGAATTTCATTACCAAAGCACAAAGTTTTGCCGCCAGTGCAGCAGCAGCGGGAGACTATCAGAGAGCCGTCGATCTGCTGGAAGCCCGTTTGCAGCAACAACCCCACAGCACGATTCGCTTCGCCAGCGCCATTGGCAATCTGTACCTGGGGAACGAATCAGAATATCTGCGGCACTGCGGTCTGATGTATAGCTCATACGCGGACGATATTCTGGAACCAACGTCTGCCGAGCGTCTGGCGAAAGTAATCCTGTTGCGACCAGACCTGCATGCTGATGTGCAACAAGCATATGAACTGGCGGACCTGGCGGTTGAATGGGAAGATCACACGGCACATGTTTGGTTTATGGCGTGTAAAGCTCTTGCAGAACTACGTCGTGGCAACTACCAACAGGCTTCGATGTGGACCGATCGTGTCACTGAGAAGGCCGATACACAGTGGCAGGCACGGATTGCTCGAACAATCGCCAGCATGGCTGCATTTCACAGTGGTCAACGCGACAAGGCCGCGGAACTGCTGGATCAGGCGTCTAATGGATGGGACATTGAGGCCAGAGCGATGGAAGATGGTGCCGAAGGCGATTGGATGAACCGCCTGTTCTTCGAAATCCTGCTGAGGGAAGCGACCCAATTGATCTCCGCCAGAGATTCTGCAAAGCAAGATGCTGGCCTCCCGGAATCTACTGAATGACAAACGCCCCCCTCGCCTCATTCGGGTCATTCGCGGTCTTCCTGCACCAACCGCATCCAGATTGCAGGCAGCGTGATGATTAAAAACATTGCTGATCCTGAGGAACAGGTCTCAAGGATGGCTCACAATACATGAGAATGCCGCCGATGTGCGTCCGTGCAGAGTTCGCCCCGCTTTGAGCCTTTTCCGAGTACACTCTGGGTCCTTACGATCTCGTTTCCACTGAATTTAAGACCTGAATATTGACACATATCTATATAGATGGTAATCTATTCAAATGACGCAACTTGATCAGGCATTTGCTGCTCTTGCCGACCCAACTCGACGTGGAATCGTGTTACATCTGGCTCGCGGTGAGGCATCTGTTTCCGACTTAGTCGGCCTCTTCTCGTTAACACAACCAACGATCTCGTCGCACCTGAAGGTGTTGGAATCGGCGGGTTTGATTTCGCGCAGTCGAGTGGCCCAGTTGCGGCCCTGTAAACTGGAAACGGAACAACTGAAGGCGGTCACGGACTGGTTGGAGCAAGTGCAGGAGATTTGGGAAAGCAACTATAAACGACTCGACGCTTTACTTGACGAGTTGAAACAGGCACAGAAAGAGGATCGAAAGAAATGAAACCAGCTGAAGTGAGCACTCCGTCAGACAGAGAAGTACTGGTAAAACGGAGCTTTGATGCGCCCGTCAACCTGGTATGGCAGGCGTATACGGATCCTGTGTTGATGCGTCGCTGGTTAGCAGCCATGCCCGGATGGTCGATGCCGGTGTGCGAGATGGATATTCGTGTAGGCGGGAGGTATCGCTGGCGTTGGCGCGATGAGAACGGGCAGGAGTTTGGGTTCACGGGAGAGATGCTGGAAGTCGAGCTGCATTCGAAAATCGTGCACACGCAACTCTACGACCCGGGCGACTGCGACTTCGGATCAATGGGAGGTGAGCCGTCGATTATCACGGTCACGTTCAACGAAACCAACGGGATCACAAACGTGGCGACCTTGATCAAGTATGCCTCCATGGCGGATCGAGATGCGGCGATGTCGACCGGCATGACGGAAGGAATGGAGATGAACTACCAATCGCTGGATGGAGTACTGGCAGGTTAGGTGGAGTTGCATTGCTCACTCACGTGCACTCGCTTTCGACAAAACGCCTGACACGATCCAGCCATCGATTGCGAGGGGCGTCATTTGCTTACGTGCTGGAACAATTGCCACACCGAGATTAACCATGAAGGCCACAGCTTTTCTCCTGATGATCCTCGTGTCGACTGTCGTATCGGCGCAGCAACAGCCAATGACGGGCTACGCGCCTGTCAATGGGCTCGAAATGTACTACGAAGTCCACGGCAACGGCGATCCTGTGGTGCTGCTCCACGGCTCGTTCATGACGATCACCAACAACTGGACCGAATGGATTGCCGAACTTTCCAGGACTCGAAAAGTCATTGCCATTGAAATGCAGGGCCACGGCCGCACGGCGGACATCGAACGCAACATCAGCCCGGCAAACCTTGCCGACGATGTGGCGGCCCTGCTCGATCACCTCAAAATCGCGAGGGCGGACATCCTCGGCTACAGCATGGGGGGCGGTGTCGCGATGCAGTGTGCGATTCGCCATCCTGACAGAGTGCGGAAGGTGGTCGTCATTTCGTCCTACCTCCGTCGCGACGGCGTCGTCAATGAGGGGCTCGACGCATTGTCGAATCTCTCGGCGGAACTCTTCATCGGCTCGCCCATCGAAGTCGAGTACAAGAAGCTGAGCCCGACGCCGGACGCCTTTCCTGAGTTCATCAAGCGGATGCTCGCGACAACCTCCAATGAACAAACCATTGACGCCGACAAGCTCAAGGCCACTACGGCACCAATGTTTTTCATTCACGGCGACGCAGATGGTATCCGGCTCGAGCACATCGCAGAAATGTACCGACTCAAGGGCGGCGAGGTCCACGGGGACATCCGTCCGCGATCCGAATCAAGATTGGCCATATTGCCCGACACGACGCACGTCACTCTGCTGCAGCGCATGTCGATCATCGTCCCGATGGTGAACGACTTTCTCGACGCAAAGCCGCCGAAGCAATGAGAGACGCCCGAAGTGCAGGCGTTTTGCACAGCGACGATTGCAGTGAGTTGATTCCGACTGCATCCAACGCGTAGCCAGCGTGATTGGTAACCACGGAACACACGGAAGACACGGAACACACGGAAGACACGGAACACACGGAAGACACGGAAGACACGGAAAAGCACAAACGAGCCCTTCTGCGATTCTTCCGTCTTTTCCGTGTCTTCCGTGGTCAAAACGCGAGTCCTGAATCTGCTGGACGACAAACGCTTACCTGCCGCTCTGTCGTGCTCGTAACCAATTGCTCCCGCATCTCTCTGCGATTCTTTCGTGTGTTTCGTGTTTTTCGTGGTTAAATTGCCAACCCTGCCTGCGACTGCATCCAACGCGTAGCCAGCGTGATTGGTAACCACGAAATACACGAAAGACACGAAAAGGTACAATAGAGCACTTCTGCGACTCATCCGTGTCTTCCGAGTCTTCCGTGGTCAAAACGCCAACCCTGCCTGCGTTTGGAATTCAAGACCACGAACTCTGTCCTTGAGTGTTCTCAGCTGGCAAGAGAATGAATGCAGAACTCTTACATTCTCATGCCGGGTACGATGTCATGACGTCATCGGGATCAATGTCAGCGGTGAGAGCAAGAGCCGAGGTGCCCGAGCAAAAGAGTTTGAGCTGAGCCCGGCCTTTCGTTCCGGACAGGATCCTGCAGACCGCACTTGACGTGACGAACGAATTCGCTACTCTTTGCTGATCTGGCGAATTCATTCGTCACTTTTCAGGCAGGAGTGAATGATGGCACGGGCGGTTTCAAATCAGCCAACGGAAGTCGAGCTACAGATCCTGCGGATCCTCTGGGAAAGCGGCGGCTCGACGGCGCGGGAGGTCCACAACGCGCTGACGGAAATCAAGGGCACGACGTATTCAACAACCGTTAAAATGCTCTCTGTAATGCTCGAGAAGGGTCTCGTCAGACGCGATGAAACCGCTACGCCACAGGTTTATCGAGCGGCAATGAGCCAGAAGGTGACTCAGAAGAAAATGCTGGGGGACCTGATTGAAAAAGTCTACAACGGCTCGGCCTTAAGTCTCGTCCTGCAGGCGTTGTCATCCGGAAAAGCGTCGGCCGATGAACTGGCTGAAGTTCGCAAAATGGTCGACGAACTTGAAGGGAAGAAGCCATGATGCCTGGTCTGATGGTGGTCGTTCCAGTTTGGGTCGAACGTCTGGGTTGGATGCTGGTGCACTCGCTGTGGCAATTGGCGATTATCGCGATACTGGCCGCTGTGTTACTTCGGTTGCTGCGAAGTCGATCAGCTCAAATGAGGTACGCTGTATCGGTTGCAATGTTGTCGCTGATAGCGGCAGGGCCGGTGGTGACATGGTGTATGATTTCTGTAGAACCGGTCACGCCGATCTCGTTGCGGGCTGACGAACGACCTGTGCCTGCGGAACAGGCAGCCTCAGTGGTGCGGAGGCCCGTGACCACCGAGGCAGGCTCTGCAGAGTTCGAGGATGTGAAGCCCGTTGCGGCGGTGACAACTTCTCTGGCCGCCGACACTCCGGAAATGAACACTTCGGCATCAAACTTCGAGATCAAGGTCGACTCGGCGGGTGAGACTTTCGCATCTGCGACACTCCCTGACGTAAGCCCTGCCTCAACGGCATCCGTGTTCCTCGAATTGATCCACACGATGGCTCGGGCAATCAAACCGCGTTTGCCCATTCTGGTGGGCGTTTGGCTGTTGGGAGTCCTCATTTGTTCCGTTCGTCCAGTCTGGGGCCTTTGGATTCATTGGCGTTTGCGTCATATGGGTTTGCGGCCCGTGCCTGAGTCGATTCAATCAACGTTAAATGTGCTGATTAGAAAGCTGCGGCTATCGCGGGCAGTGCGAATCGCCGAGTCGGCTCTGGTCAAAGTGCCGTTGGTTGTTGGGTATTTGCATCCGATGATTCTGTTGCCGACGAGTGTCATCACTGGGCTGACGTCATCGCAACTGGAAGCTGTCCTCGCTCATGAGTTGGCTCATGTTCGACGTCACGACTGGCTGATCAATACGCTTCAGGTCATTGCTGAAACATTGTTGTTTTATCATCCGGCCGTTTGGTGGCTTTCGTCGCGAATTCGTCAGGAGCGAGAACTCTGCTGCGACGATATTGCACTGGGGTTGAACATTGACAAAGCGGTCTTCGCAAGAACACTGCTCACGCTGGAAGAGCTGCGACAAACGGCACCGGCTCCGTCCATGGCAGCGACCGGGGGCGACCTGGCTGCACGCGTGCGTCGCCTGCTGATCACGACTCATACCACTCCATCGTCCGGAGAAGGCACAATCCTGGGGATGTTGGTTGTGGTGATGTCGTTAATCCTGATGGTAACATCTCTGTTCGCTTCCGGTCCTTCCGATGAAACACAAAAGTCGTTTGCTGATTCAGCCGCAGAGCATCGCGATGATGATGCAATGCCGGACGCGATCAAAGACACGCTTCTGGACGCGGGACAGAAAGAAAATCCTGACCCGAAGCCAAATAATGCACGGCATCGTACCATTCGGGTGCTTGACGAAAATGAGAAGCCTGTTGTTGGTGCCGAAGTTCGACTGCAGTTTCAGCACGACAGTGAAACGAGTTTCAACATTGACGGAATTATCTCAGCGACGACCGATGAAAAGGGAATTGTGGTCGTCGAGGCTCCTGCCGAATCGGACAGTCTTCTTGTGACAGTAACGGCGGATGGATTCGGTGAATTCAGTGACAGGCAACAGGCTACCGGCGAGTCGATTGTACGGATCACAGGCGGTCGAGTGATTCATGTGCGAGCCGTGGATGAATCCGGCAGCGTCCTTGGCAAAGCTGTCCCGTTGCTGACGGAATCCAGAGTCTGGGGTCGCGAGTTTATGCTTCAGGAGGATGGGACGTTCAAATCTCCCGCAGTGGATTTGAAACGACGGTTAATGCGAGTCGTCACGGCTCAGGAGAACGGTCCATTCCTGTTCAGTGACTTGATTGATGTGGCAGAAGCTCAGGCAGGACCGGACGGTATTCTGGAGGTCGTGCTGAAACCAGGCACAAAGTTCACCGGGCGTTTGGATGATTCGGTGCCACGACCGATCAGCGAAGGCTACGTCCAGTTGATGGTGGTCGAAGGACCGAATAGGACTCTCACGCTTCCAGTGCGTGATGAACGATATGAACTGATTGAAGGCTCTTGGAGAAATCCCTGGACATGGCAGGATTCTGCCGCGGTACAACCAGACGGGACGTTTACATTTGAATCAGTTCCATCGGGAGGTGTCGCACAGATCCATGTGGCTGTGGACGGGTTTATGTCCGTCAATCCGCCGATCGAAGAACTGGCGGCAACGATCCAGGCTCAGGACAGAGGCAACGAGAACGTACTTGAGGGCCTGAAGCAGTCTGTTGAGAGTCGGGCTATGTGGCCGCATCTTGTACCGATGAACGCGGAGCATGTGGAGACAACAATCAAATGCGGGCCGACAGCGTCCTGTGATTTTCGGATTCTTGATCCCTCCGGAAACCCGATGCCGGACGCAACAATGAGCTTCAGCCCCAATGGCATCTTCATCAATGGTAAGTTGTTCATCCCTGGCTCGGAGTCATTTCAAAATGCGAGTCTTGTTCACGATCTGTTCTGGGATATCCCGCCGTTCGCGGGACTGAATGGCCAGGGGGCAAAAACGCCAAGGGATGCAATCCGGACGAAAGAGAGAGAATGGGCCCGCCGGTCATTTCTCGACGCCAAGTCTGATAAAGACGGGCGAGTGAGGATTCGAAACCTGCCTGGCGGTGTTCGAGAAGGGTACCGAGTGACAGCCGATGGATTCGTTCTGCCGCGATCACCGTTGTTTCCGCCTCTCGACGATCGGCGTGAGGGCTATGTCGATCTGGTCGCTGGAGAGACCATCGAAGCAACCATTTATCTGGAACGCGATCAGCCTGTCGTTGAACGGGAAATCCTGGTTGTCGATATGGAAGGTAGTCCGCTGCCGAATGTCACTGTGGCTTTGGCGGAAATGAGGATCGGCGAAAAGAACTGGCAACAATGGAGCACTCAGCGATTCGGTGCAGCACAGACAGCAAATACTGACAATGATGGGCGAGTGACTCTGCAGGTTCCGAGCGTCATTGACTCGCTGGACGTTGAGCGAATTCGGCTGGCGGTCAACTTGAGAACCAACGACCTGTGGGTCAACGGCGAGCTGGTCGATGCACCACTTAAGCCGGATTCCGGACTCATCGCAATTGTCCCTGATCTCAAGTCGGAACGGCGCGGCCGAGCAAAGTACGGAGAGCTCAACGAAATTCTGATTGGAGCCAACAGTGGGCAGTTGCTGCAGTCGATGATCAGGAAGCCCAGCCTTGCAATCCTGAGACAACTGCTGTCGGTGGCGAAATCAAAACAGCCTGAACCTGTTGAGCTTCTGGACGAGGGACGATTTGGACAGGAGTCGAAGGGTGCTCGAGTTCATTTGATCCCCAGTGGAGAATCTCTGTTCGCACTGGTTGGAGCTCGAGTTCGACCGGCCGATGGGACTCGAAAGAACGAAGAGGACATGAGCAAACTACCGGAGTGCGTCTTTGTCTTTGATTCCGATGGAAATCCTGTCGCAGCACTTGGTGGGGAGATTGGAACGACTGGTGCCGGCAGTCCCGACAGTACCGATATCATGTGCCTTGGCCCTGAAGAAGACTGGTTCGTGCGAGTGACTCGGTTTCAGAACAACGGGCCTTTCGTGTACCAAAGCGTGTACTATCGGGTTGGTGATCCTCTTGTCTCCTCGTTGAAATATTATCACTATGCGAATTCAAACTCTTGGTCGAACGGTCCGGAAAAGATCACTCGCCATGGAGACCTGAATTTTGAATTCCCGGACAGCCGAAACGACTACGCTGGTCAAACTGTAGGATTGACGGCCGAAGCTGTGGCCGTCAATGGCACGATTTTCTGGGATGGAGACAAGAACCAGTTTTTTGGGGCACCGGCACAGTCCGTCGACGGCCGACCGCTCTATAAAGTCGATACGGAATGGTCAAGAGATTTCTCTGCATTGAAACCCAAAGCCGATCAGATGGTGCTCTCAGGAGGCATCCGCGAGTACGACCATTGGTATGGCTGGAACACCGTTGTGCCGCAGGGATATGAAGCCGTCGTTCGCGTTTCGATTCCTCAGCCAAATGGTGATCCGCAGATTCTGGAACAAACGCTTGCCGCGGGGCGTCACATGATTCAGTTTCAGGCCAAACCGTCAGACGACGGAATGACTGCAACGCTGCAACTTGGCTATGGGAAAGACGAACAAATTCAAAATGCCGATCTGCCGTTTGGATTAGCCGACCAACAGCACGCCTCAGCCATCGTGAACGTGCTGGATGCGCAGAAGTCGGTGCGACTTGTGGAACGGCGGTTGGTACGGTCAGAGAAAACTCTGACGTTGGACGTGAGCTTGCATCCCGCTTCGCCGTGATGACAAAATGTAGCTTGGGCATTCCTGCCCGAGCCCACCCATGTCCCCCTGGAATGCACCACTTGGCTGACTGCATCCAGCGCGTAGCCAGTATGACAGGTAACAACGAAAGACACGAACCACACGAAAAACCACACTAGTGTACTTCTGCGATTCTTCCGTCCTTTCCGCGTCTTCCGTGGTCAAAACGCCGTTCCTGACTGCGATTTCCTTTGTGTCTTTGTGCCTCCGTGCGCCAAATCCAAATCGCCAGGCGTTCTGGCCAAGTATTCGATTTGGCGCACAAATGCACGGAGTCACGGAGGGGAATCGCAGGGATGGGATTCTCCCTTTCGACAGGGTACCTCTGTACTGAGCATCAGCACGTCGCGTCGGGGTGTCAAACCGAAGCGAAGGAACGATCCTGGCACAGGTATTGCAACCTTCCGCATTTCGGGATGGCATTCTGCAGGAAACAAATGTTTTCAGGCTACCAGGAATCAAGTCAGTCTACCGGGGTTCAATTGTCGCAGACACTGACTGCTTAATCTTTCGACGAGACTGCGCGCTTTTCAACGGTGCCACGTTTCGCCGGAGAAAGTGGGAAGATTCATAATTATCGAGGAGTTGTGTTGATGCATCCGCTTGAGCCGCTCAGCGCCGCAGAAGTTCAGCAGGCGGTTGATCTGCTGAAAGGACTTGGAAAAGTCACTCCAACGACTCGGTTTGTTTCTGTCAGCCTGAAAGAGCCTCCAAAAGATCAGGTTCATGCGGCCAGTTTGGAGTTGTCACTGAGGCGGGATGCTCACGTCGTACTGTTTGACAATGCGACAAATTGCTGTCATCAGGTGATCTTATCGCTGACTCACAAATCGCTGTTATCATGGACGTCAGTCCCAAATGTGCAGCCGACCATGACGATCGACGAACAGATTGAGTGCGAACAAGCAGTATTGTCGTCGCCTGAGTTTAAGGCGGCATTGTTACGGCATTGCGGAACAGACGACACCAGTCTGGTCATGGTCGATATCTGGAGTGCCGGCAACTACGGGTCTGAAGAAGACAGCACTCTGCGACTCGCACGTCCGCTGTGCTTTCTGCGAACTGACCCCACAGACAATGGTTATGCGCGGCCGATCGAGGGACTGCGACCGGTCGTTGATCTGAACACGATGACTGTGATTCGCATTGAAGAACACGGCGTCTGGCCTTTGCCTCCGGAATCCGGGAACTACGCTGCCGATCGAGTTCCCAATCAGCGAACCGACCTCCGAAAGATCGACATTACTCAGCCTGAAGGACCTAGTTTTACCGTCGACGGTTATCAGGTGAGTTGGCAAAAGTGGAAATTTGTGATCGGATTCAACGCACGCGAGGGATTGACCCTGCATCACCTGAGGTATAACGATGAGGGAGAGGATCGATCCATTCTGTATCGCGCATCACTGACAGAAATGGTCGTGCCATACGGAGATCCAGGTCCTACGCAGCGACGTAAAAATGCATTCGATGTCGGCGAATACGGCATGGGGATGTGTGCAAACAGCCTTGAACTGGGCTGCGACTGTCTTGGCCTGATTCGATACTTTGACGCAAATCTCTGTACCAGTCGCGGCGAACCGCTGACAGTCAAGAACGCGATTTGCATGCATGAAGAAGACTTTGGAATCCTGTGGAAGCATACGGATCGAAGGCTGAACGTTCCGGAAGTGCGACGATCACGGCGGCTGGTGATTTCGTCGGTATCGACGGTGGAAAACTATGAGTACGGCTTCTTCTGGTATCTGTATCAGGATGGGAATATTCAGCTGGAAGTGAAGCTGACCGGCATTTTATCCATGGGCGCTTTTCCGGCCAACGAAAAACCGAAGTATGGCAACCTGATAGCGCCACAGCTTTACGCCCCCAACCATCAGCATTTCTTCAACGTGCGTCTCGACTTTGACCTTGATGGCATGAGTAACACTGTTCAGCAGATCGACGTTGTGCCCGACCCAATCGACGAAGACAATCCGTTCGAAAATGCATTCGTCGCGCAGGCGGTTCCGATGAAGACAGAAAAGCAGGCCCGCGCTCATCTGAATCTGGAAACGGCAAGAACATGGAAGATTATCAATCCAGCTCGAAAGAACGCAGTTGGTGAGCCTGTGGGGTACAAGTTCATGCCGGGCGATAATTGCTTTCCCATGGCTTCGAAGAACGCCTGGTGGCGAAAGCGAGCCGGGTTTGTGGATCATCATGTCTGGATCACTCCGTATCGCGACAATGAATGCTTTGCGGCTGGGGATTATCCCAATCAGAGCAGCGGCGGGGATGGATTACCGTTGTGGACGGAACAGGATCGATCGATTGAGAACACCGACGTCGTCTTTTGGTACACCTTCGGCCATACGCACATTCCTCGTCCCGAAGACTATCCGGTGATGCCAACAGCTTACCTCGGATTTCTTCTGAAACCGAATGGGTTCTTCCGCTGGAACCCGGCCAACGATGTGCCTCCCTCACCCAAAAAGGTCGCTGAGAAATCCTGTTGTCATTAGCAAGGCATGATTGCTCTGAACAAACATGATTGCTTTGAACAAAGGAGACTGCTGATGCTCAATCAGACTCTTCATTCTGAAACAGAGACGCTCGTCATTGATCGCGCGGACCGCTGTGGGCTGCTTTTCTCCGGCCTTTGTGTCTTGCATTGCCTTGCCTTGCCAACTGTCATTTCATTGATTCCAGTTTTAACCCTGACGGAATTGTCGACATCTCCCGTGCTGCAGATCGCGGCATTTTCATTAAGTAGTTTCTTTGCGGTCAGGGCCGTCAGTACCGGTTATCGACTACATCGCTCGGGCAGCGTGGTCACTCTGGCGATTGCCGGAGTTGCGTTACAGATGGGCTCCGCATGGCTGCAGTCCTGCCAGTGTGCTTCATTACCGAGCACCGTTCACGCGGCGGACTGTCCGTGTCGTGATCTCTGCGGCTGGATGGCGTCGGGATGCAGGTATGTGGCGACGACGACACCTGCCGTCACGACTGCGTACTTCTCGATGGCATGGATGTCTCCGATCGGAGCGATTCTGTTTGTAATTGCACATCTGCGAAACTGGCAGCTCAGAAAAACTCATGAACTTTGCCTGTCTGCAAGGCCAGCGCCATGTGCATGAAACCATTGCGTTTTAGAACCATCAATGGAACTGGCTCTGATGGAAGTGCCGAATGTACCCGTTGGCGCAATTCACCAGCTCTGGCCTGGTCTCAGATCTGTCCTAGTCTCACATTGCGATAGGGCGCTCAGGAAAACGGTCCCGATGCGAAGGACGGATGTCGCGAAATTGACATCTCGCAAGCGAGTGATTTACAACCGCGACAGGAATTCAGGTGAATAGGCGGCTGAGTGTCTGATAGAACCCCGCGGCTTCAACCATGAGAACCTTGTGGCGACCTTGATGCCGATGCTCGGTCCACTGTCATCGGTATCGTCAGCCGCATGGCGGAATCCACCATGGTCGAATGGTGTCAGCTTCGATTTCGAAAGAGAAGGCCTTGAGCAAGAATACGTCTCAGCACTTTCCTCTCAGCAATGTAATGGCTGCCGGCTGAAAACCACGGCAGAAAACCACAGCTGAAAGAGTGTTCGAAACCTGCGACTGCGGCATTCTGACATTCAAATCGGACGACTCCATGTCCCCGTTTGAGCCCTGGACAGCAATGCTTCTGGAAGAGATTCATGAAACGATTTTGCAACATTCTTGCAGCTGTGGACCTGGCGTATGGTGACCAGCTTGTCAGTCCTGAACTCAGCCCGCCCAATCGGGAAGTGGTGAGACAGGCAGTGAACTTGGCTGCTGAATCCGGTGCCAGACTTGTACTTTATACGTCGCTCGATGTCTCGGAAGACACTCAGAAGCTCGTTGCAAGGCAGCAGGGGGCTCCTGGCAGCTTTTACGATCAGGCGATCCAGATTCTGAAGTCAATTGCCGACGAAGCGGCTCATCGAAATGTGAAGGTCGAGGTTGCGGTAGGAATTGGTTCAGGTTGGGAACGCCTGATAGAGCGTGTTAAAGATTATCAGCATGACTTGGTCATCGCTGGAGCTCGTGATCGCAATCCAATTTCACGGCTGCTGTTCGGTAGTACGGCGATGAAGCTGCTGCGATATTGCCCTTGTACTGTGTGGATTGCCAAACCTCGGACAGACGTTGGGAGAACGACCATTCTGGCTGCTCATGACCTGACGGATGTGGGGCATCGAGCACTGGAACTGGCAGCTTCTTACGCGAGGCTCAGCCATGGTCAGCTTCTGGTTCTACATGCCTTTGAAACAACTCCGCATCACGGACGGGCAGGTTCTGACGTAGAGGCTGCTGAGAGGAAGGTCCTTTCGAACGCGGCTCAGGAAAAATTGTGTGACTCTATTTCAAGACTGGAAGACTGCCCCGCCACTGAACTGGTGATTCGCAATGGCAGAGCGGATCATGAGATCTCGTTGCTGGTTGAGCAGAGAGCGGTTGACATTGTCTTTATGGGCACGAGGTCGCGAACCGGGTTGGGCGCAATGTTCATCGGTAATACGGCTGAACGGTTGCTGCCGGAACTGAACTGTTCGGTGATCGCCGTCAAGCCTTCATAACTCGCCGGGCGTTCGATTGATGTCAATCTGGAATGGCTGATCAACTGAATTCGGTTGAGCTGCTTTCGAGATCTGTATTCATGGACTCCCCTGGGAAATCATTTTGATGGAACATGACCAGGAAGTGCAACATGACAGCTTCTGACCTTCGACCTTTGATGACTCGATTTGCAGAACCGATCTGGAGAAGTACTCGCGATCTGTTGCCAATTGTTGTCACCGTCGCCGTCTTTCAGTTGTTCGTGTTTCAGACGCCACTGGAGAATGTTGGCCAGATCATGAGTGGCCTTGTACTGGTCATCGCAGGGTTAACTCTTTTCGTCGAGGGACTGGAGGCAGGGTTGTTCCAGGTTGGCTCGCAACTGGGACAGGATTTCGCAGGAAGGGGTAGTTTACCGTGGCTGATCGCTTTTGCGTTTGCCCTTGGTTTTGGACCCACATTCGCAGAGCCGGCGTTGATCGCCATCGCGAACAAGGCGGCCGATCGATCTCCCGATCGAGTCAATCTCTATGAGATAAAGGCCAAGCCGGTATTGAGCGTGCGACCTGAAATGAACATCAAATACTGCGCGCGATTGCTGGAACGTTTTTCTCTAATGCGTTCCTGTAATCAGCGAAGGTAAAGTGCTGGGCGTTGTCAGCTTCCATGATCTTGTTTTGCGTGGTCTGATGGCGTTGATTCGCTGGATCAGCGTCAAACGGATGGTCACCCGCGAAGTGGGGAGAATCGATGCAGTATAGCGATCCGTTTCCTTGAAAAGAGGTCAGGGAACTGAAAGTGCTGCCGACACCGTCTGTGAAGATGATTTCCCTTCCGATAGGTACGAGGATTGATGTCTGCCGATCTGATTTTTGCCTTCCTGCCAATTCTGGTACTGATCTACTTGATGACAAAGACGTCGCCGATGCCTTCCGCCAGGGCGTTGCCTCTTGCAGCGGTTTTGGCCTACGGAATCCGGCTCGGGTGGTTTGGTACGGACGCAAAGCTGGTTCATGCTTCAGTCATCGCCGGTTTGCTGACGGCGTGTACGCCGATCCTGATTGTGTGGGGTGCGATCTTTCTGTTTCTTACAATGGAACACACTGGCGCGATGGAGACGATCCGACGATGGCTGAATGCTCAGTCCCGAAGAATTGCACGCGGTCGCATGGAAGACGGCCATTATTCACAGTTTCGCCGCGTGTGTGGTTCCGCTCATGGCCTTTCGTGTATTGCTGAGTTGGCAGGAGATTCGTCGAAATCTGCTGTTTATCTATCTGGCTATTGCGGCGAGCGTTGTACCGATGATGCTGCTGGCAGTGCTGAATGATGAGTTTCCTGCAGTGGCAGTAGGACTGATTGGTCTTCTGATCACCGTCTGGATGGCTCGCCGACGTGTGGGAATTGTTGACGATCAACCAGCCACTGAAGAAGCACCCGTGACATCAGCACAATCGGTGGTCAACCTCACCTTCCGGCCCATTCAGGATTCTATCGCTGCTCAGCTGGGTCAGGATCGCACCTCCTTTTTGGCTCTGCAGTCCGTCGGAGGTGCAATGGGCAACATGGTTGCGATTCATAATATCGTTGCAGTCAGCTCGGTGCTGGGCCTCACTAATAAAGAGGGAGAAATTCTCCGGCAGACCGTTGGTCCCATGCTGATATACGGCGCGATCGCCGCAATCGTTTCGTTGTGGATGAACGGCCCGTAGAATCATTGCTGCGAGTTGTTGAAGAAGTCTGCAAGTCAAAGTCATTCACATGGCGTTTGCGCCACGGCGAGGACAGTGCTCTCTGTGGTAAGCACTCAGGAATCTGCAATGGCCTTGAATTGAACCACAGAGGACACAGAGTGACACAGAGGCATGGGTTGGCGGATGGGATGACTCGATGGATCAGGCACTTGAGTGTTGTGTTTTTCCTCTGTGAACCTCTGTGACCTCCGTGGTAAGCAGTTAGGGATCTGCAATGGCCTTGAATTGAACCACAGAGGACACAGAGTGACACAGAGGCATGGGTTGGCGGAAGGGATGATTCGATGGGTCAGGCACTTGAGTGTTGTGTGTTTCCTCTGTGAACCTCTGTGACCTCCGTGGTAAGCAGTTAGGGATCTGCAATGGCCTTGAATTGAACCACAGAGGA
>JAEUIH010000103.1 GCA_016795105.1 Planctomyces sp. | reverse complement strand
CAGTTCGTGTCACCACGAACTGACTCCCCACGCCGGGACAGGTTAAACGAACGGTTCTCGTCCGAATCCCCTGCCGTGGATTTGTGACCAGCGGTCACTCACCAGCTTCACGTACAGCGGCTCAGATACCTCCTTTGAAGGAGAGTCTGAGTCTGTCCGCATCGCCCTCGTTCGACGGCTCGCCGCGGAGGGGGCCGTCGCACCTTACATCGGATCGAATGCTGCGATTGTACTGGTCTCCTCAATGAGAGAAGACACAGGTTTTACTGCAGCAAGCCTCCGTCGATCTGGGCGAGCACCTCTCGATGCAACCCAGCTCTACAGCAGACTGCGCGATGGATGGTGAGTCCATCCCCTTAGCCGGTTGGTAGCCGGTTTACCGGGAGCAGTCCGGTGACAGAAGAACTATCAAGCGTTGAACGATCATTGACAGTCGACAGGACCATCCGTGTCCTGTCCGGGTTTCAGAGTACCGGCAACAGGAACGCTACTCAAATTCTGTGTCGTCGCTGGTTACGTTGGTCTCTTCATCGTGGATGGTCCTGTCTTTATGATCGACAGATTGCTGCCATTGTGTGTGTGTTCGCAGATAACTGACGATTAAATCCTTGAGCAGCAGGTTGCGGAACCGTGCATTCTCCGGGCTCTGATAGACACGGATCAGCTCACTGTCCCCACTCGCAATGGCCGCAGCCTCCAGTTCACGCTGCTCAGCTTCGCTCAACGACTGCCAGTAACGGATGGCCGCAAGTCGATGTTCACAACTTCGGCGCTGCTCACGTCGAGCATCCGCATCAACGGTACGCTGATGAGCAAACGCGGATCTGTCTGCGGCCGGAGGTGACTTTACGGAAGGGGTTTCCGGCATGAATCCTTTTGGCAGCGAATAGTTCTGCCGAATGGCGACGGCAAGATACCCGGCCGAATTTTGAGAGATCCGTGGATCGCGGTGCTGCAGCATCCAGTCATGCAATGCAATCTTCTCTCTGATCCGTTCTTCAGAGAACAGCCGGACCAGTTGTTGCGCTGCTGGCTTTCGTATTCCCCGATCCAGAAGCTCCTGCAAAATGGGCTGCGTCTTTTCGATCGCGGGTTCCCACTTCGCAGCACCACGCCGAAGTACGATCTGCCAGCAGCCGCGTTTTCGTTTCACAAAGCGTTGTTCTGAGGACTCGGGGACAAGGAAGCCGATGTTCTCAAGTTCCGTCAATGCCGGCTGAAGACGGCGTCGCAATTGAGCGTTGTCGTAATTGCGAGCAAATCCGATATGTTCACAGGCGAACGTTCGCAACTCCATCTCAAATCGTCGTGAACGGTAGAATCTCTTGTCGAGGAATCGATAGGCCTGACGAGCCGCGGGAATCTGCAAGCGGAAATAGGTCCGAAGGTCCAGTCGCTTCAGTTGATGTGACTGAAATGAGGCAAAGATCACACTGTTCCATGTGAAAGTGGACAGACCATCGTCATTCGCTCCAGCTCGACCGTCGATACCTCGCAGTTCCAGTGATTCCAGAACATGAAATGTCTGACTTCTCCAGCGGCGTTTGTCCCGATCCCACCAGGCTCGGTTGTAATGCAGGGTTACGCTGGCCCATCGATTCAGAGACTCTTCCAGTCGCCTGTAACTCCTGCCACTCTGATCCCAGCCCAGGATGTTGATGATCTCGTACCGCGTAAACCCGACCGTCGGTGAAGTGAATCGCGAACGCACCTTTGTGAGATGCATCAGAACCAGGAGCACGTCGCTATCGAGCGGTGTCGGTAACCCGAAAACATCGCTGGCGGAAATAACAACCTTTCGTTTGACGAACTCCCGATTTCCTTCATCAAAGATCTGGTCTTCGAACGTAATGGACTTTAGCTGAGGGTGAGCACGAAACCCACAGACCGCGAGCGGGAACTCGCAGAGGTTCATTTCATCCGCCCCCCAATCACTGAATGGATCAGTTACTGAATATCGACCTGGTGGACCCTTGGGTTTCCTTTCATTCACGCTGACTCCTGACTCAAAATCAAAAGAACAACAGCCGTTTGTTTGTTGTTGTTCTTTATTGATCTTTGTTAACAGATCTTTGTCGTCCTGTATCCACTGGAACTGACATCCGATTTCGCAACGAAACCTGTCATCGTCCCCGGTATTCGGCACTCTAAACCTGCTCTCCATCCCGGTAGTTCTCTGCTGTTACTCCCGGCAATCCTGCTGCCGGTCCCGGTAACCGCCCCAAGCAGAAGTGACAGCCGAACGAACATGCGAGGCACGGCAAGTCAGAGCATTGTTGACTCGACTTTCCCGAGGGACGTTCGCTCTTTCAGGTGAGCACCATCCAATTGGCAGTCAGCATGTCAGCAATCTGACCGACCGTCAATTTGCGTTGACTGCCGCACGGCTGCGAAGCAACCCAGAACTCCAGGCAGAAGCACTGACGTTCTTCCGGATGAACAGCCGGATTCGTACATGGCTGTCGGTCATACCGACGGGATTTCTGGGAGTCCATTCAACTTTTCATATTGCCCGTCAGCCTGATTCGCGCTATCGCTGCCTGCATGAAACTCGTTTTCACCAACACGAAGGGCGGCGTCGGAAAAAGTACACTTGCGGTTCATGCGGCCGTCTGGCTTTTCGAACAGGGTTTGCGAGTCGCCGTTTTGGATCTGGATCCTCAGCGCTCAAGTTCCGTCTGGATCGCGGAGGCGGAGCCAGGAATCACGATCCGAACGGCAGATACCCCCGAGAATGCGGTCTCAGAGGCCACAGAGCTTTCCAGGTTCAACGATTTCGTGGTGGCGGATGGTCCGGGTGGTCTGACCGACTTGAGCCGCTGCTTGTTGCTGATAGCGGACCTGGCCCTGTTTCCGATAACCCCCTCAATTCTGGATGTTCGAAGCGTCCAGGGAGCAACCGCCATCCTGCGTTACGCTCAGCAAATCAACGGAGGCAGACCAGAAGGCCGTTTGATTCTGAATCGAATGCGTCCTCGTGAGACGATCAGTCGCGAAGTCAAAGGGGCTGCTGACACACTTGGATTGACCGTCGCCCTGCATTCGATCCGTGATCTCCAGGCATTTCGTGATGCCGCTCAGCAGGGAACGACCGTTGGACGACTCGGACCACGTGCGAAACAGGCTGCGATTGACCTGCACCTGATGCTGCACGGACTACTCGACCATTCTGTAACCGCAATCAGGGATCAACGTCTGGAGCAAAGGAGAGCCGGCAATGACTGAACGCAGAAAACTTGGAGATGCCATGAAACTGAGTCCAGAGAAGTTGGCATTCATCCGCTCAGCTGACACGGGGAAGCCTGGACAGAGCCAAACCGGAAAGTCGGATGACGTCACGACCTCTGATATTTCGTTACAGGTCAGGCAGGAGGCCAGGCCGGAGGCTGCTATGCCGGAAACCTCGACTCGCAGCCTCTCGGAACACGAAACCGGCGGAGGGCAGCCGAAGCGAAAGCGAAAGCCGGCAGAAATCGAATCCCGGGAAGCAAACGATGACTTTTATGGGCCCATCCTCGCGCCAATCACAACTCGTCTAAGCCCGGCCACGGCTGATGCTCTTCGGCGAGCCTGCCTTGAGCAAAAGCTCGCCAGAAGACGGCCCCATACTCAGCAGGAGATCGTGGAACGGGCCGTCGTCACGTGGCTGCAGGCGAATGGATTTCTGTAGAGAGAATTCAAACCAGCCTGCACAATCTCACCGATGCATTGAAGCCACCCGGCTCGTTTCCATAGTGGGCCCAAGACACTCAGGACTGCAAGTATCGCTCAACCTCTCGATCGAGCTTCTGCAGTGCAATCTCCAGATCAGCGACCGGAACATTGGATTCACGCACTGCCATGTACTCCTGCCATAACTGTTCAGGCAGTTGTGAGCTACTGTAAAGCTTGATCAGCTCGGGCAAGTCATCGCGGCTTCTTTTGTCTGTCACAAGGCGACACGCCAGTTCGAACAGGATGGCACAGCGATTCGCGGCTGAGGCAAATGCCTGTTGCACAGCAACAAACGTCTGGTCCAGCGTCTGATCGATTTCCGATCGCTGCTGAATCAGATTCTCGATCTGCTCGACCGTAGGTTCGACTCTCGATCGACGGAACATTGTGAGATATTCTTCCGCACGCGGAAACGTCAGGATGGCCGTTCCAATCTGACCAATCAGCTGCATCAGTTCCTGATGGCTGATTATAGTCCACTGGAGGTAGCCCAATACATCTCGCATCACCTTGTGACATGCCTGGGGGCTTTGAGTGGACTTCCATGTGTTCGCAAGCAGACGCAGATGATGAATGTAGGTGATATGGCATTCGAGGCACCGCCCCATTCGCATCCCGCTGCGCCAGGCAATCAGCGGAATGCGATCAGGGACAGAGCCGGAATGATCCTCTCGTCGTTCGATTTGTGGACAGCATTCCGTCATCGCAACATCTAGAGCGGCTGCAAAGTCTGCTGCAGAATCGAATCGCTCAAATGGTTCATTCTGAATGCACTTCAGGATGATCTCCCCCACGGACTTCGGAATAGAGTCCGGCAGCGGAAGATTCCTGGCCGACACAAGAGCCGTGACCAGGGCATCTTCGTTTGTCGTGTCATCCACAGGACAGTGCCCCGTCAGCATTTCATAGAGAATGATGCCCAGTGAATACACGTCCGTACGAGCATCCAGTTGCCTGCCAAGACCAACGAGAGCTTCAGGAGCCATGTAGGCGTATGAACCTACGCGATCTGGCGGAGTGCGGCCAAATTGAACCGTCTCTCTCAATGAGATTCCGAAATCAACAACGAAGACGCGGTCATCAGCTGTGAGCAGCAAGTTCTCGGGCTTCAGATCGCGGTGAATCAGCTTTTGTAGATGGGTGGCATGCACCACATTTGCCAGATCACGAATCAGGGTCAGCGAACGCTCGAGTGAAAACGTCTCATTCTGCAAACAGCTTCTCAGGCATTTTCCGTGGACAAACTCCATCACAAAAAACGGGGGCTCTGTCGCGAGGGAAACCGCGACCAACTTCGGGATTCCAGCAACGTTCAACTGTTGCAAGACCAGAACTTCCTCCTGCATCAGACGCAGAGCCGTTTCTTTGAGTACAGGGACAACACGAAGAGCTTTTACAGCCACGTCACTGCCCGTATGCTGGTCAACAGCGCGATACACGACGCCGAAACGCCCATGGCCAACCCGCTGCTCCAGTCGATAGCGGCCCAGAAGGCACTGGCCGAGATAACAGGGATCACCTGGTGCAGCGATCTGAAGCTCGTCGGCCGGTAAGCCAAATTGCTCCAGCAACGGCCAGAGAACCTGCGAGGCGGCACCGCATTCGATCGCGTCCGCAGCAACCTGCCGCAGAAGTTCGGTGACTGTGAATTCGGGATGATTCAATTGCCCGGCGAGCTGTTCCACTCGGGATTTCAGCCGGCCAAGATCCCAGCCTGTCTGCTCGGCTTCAACAAGCAGGAGGCTATACAGCACCTCTGCACGATGTTGCGCAGGGCTATTGGCGTCCAGCCACGCATTCAGGTCCAGGGCTGAGTTGTTCGCGAACTCAGCAGAGTAGCGTTCAATGGTATCGATGAGCCACTCATAATCGGGAGTTTCAGACACCGGGATCGCTCCGACAAGAACCACACTATTCTCAGGCAAAATGTCCCTGCACTCAGGGTTCGTCAACTGTAAGCCAGCCTTTGGATTTCATTCTTGCCTGAACCTTCTTCCTGAAGCGTTGAACCCACAGCTGGCATGTTCTCAGGGGAGGCTTGCTGCCATCATCAGGCATTTGCTTGTGAACACGTGCGACTGAGTCGCCGGATGTAATGACGAGAATCAGAAAAAACCGCTCTTCATCGTTTTCGATTTCGTTAAGTTCTTCGGCCACGACGGGCACCAACAACAGGATCGCTTCTTCCTGGGCTAATCGGTCTGCCGGGTCTTCCGTATGAACCACCGAATCATCTTCAAGTGGGACACGATTCCTGTTGGGATTGCGCTTCTTTCTCGTTGCATGCCTGACGACATTGCTCACATGAAACTTGACCAAAACCGTCAGGAATCCACGTAGATTTGTGCTGTTCTGCAACAGTGGTGACCCCGTCGCTAAAGCCACGGCCAGATCGTTCGCCACGTCATTCGCGATTTCTGTTCTTGAAACTCGGGCCGCCATCTCTTCTGACAGCCGGCCTTTCACCCTCTTCCTGATTTCCTCAAAGAACATGTTCACGAGCCGCGTGATCGCCTCGGGATTTTCGGCTGCCTGAGCGAGCAGTTCTGTCGCGCTGGTTTTACGCTTTGCCATCTGCGTCCTCCGTGAGTATCAACCAGAAATTCAGAAATCTGCGCAATTATTGTTGCGCAGGTCGGACAGATCCACTGATTAGTTTCATGAAACATGTCACTTCATGTCACATCAAGTGGAGCAGATCATGAGCAAGTCACGTCAATCAAATTCGGGAGCAGCGGACGACGGCAGGTTGAACAACGAACCAGCGAGCGAGGCAAAGACTCCTGTTTCTTTTTGCGGAACCTATCCAAAGGGCTGCGATGATCCGATCAATCGCATGCTCTACGACGAATTTGTTCGGCACCATACAAAATTCTGTGAAGCCCTGCGCTCGACAGTTGCTAGTGCCATTGCCGCCGGGGGTGCTCTGCATGGCCTGAAAGCTCGTACGGATCAGGGCAGTTTCGGGCAGATCAGAGACCATGTCTCAAAAGAGTTTGGCATCTCAGAACGCACGGCTCAGCGATACATGCTCCTGTACAGGAATCGGCAGCGACTGGCAGAGATTCTGCGCGAGCAGTGCTCACCCCAGGCAGAGGGCTTGTCAGACGAAAAACTTCTGGAGCAGACCACTCTGAATCAGGCGATGCGACTGCTGGCTGCACCCGATACCACAGACAGCCCTGATGAGAAGTCACCAGGAATGCGGAGGTCGGCGTGGCAGAACTGCCGAATTCCCATTGACGTTTGCGGGTGTATTCTGTCGCTCTGGGATCATGGGACATGGTTCCTGTCAGAAGCAGACGAGTCGAACACTCTCAATTGCGACCACGTCGTCGTTGGTCGCGGTGTGCTTCGCGAATCGCATGAACTCACTGGCCGCGTCTTCGTGAATGCCATTCGTCCTGATCTGCCTAAAGCACTGCTTGCCTATGTGTGCGATGCGTTCGATCGTGGTGTGATTCAGGAAGGACTCCTGCTGCTGCCCAACAACCACAAGACCACGGGCATCCGAACTCTGGCCAGACGTGGTCGGATCGTCTTTCGAGAGCTGTTGGTCTCGACAACACCGGTTGAGAACAAAGACATCATCGAGCAGGGTGTCTTTCCGGTCCCGGCCATGATCATTGTGCTTTCTGGCGATGAGAGATTCCCGCCGATCGCCCATGCGTTCGAAAGCATTGCAGATGCCTATTTGCCGCTCACGATGGACTAAACGCTCCCGCAGGCCAGTGGAGCAGCAGTTTTTCCGATCCGTAGAGTTTCGTCGTCCCTGTTCATGAACTGAGGGTGAATTATGTCCATTTCCAGCCGAGAAACGCGTTTGATCCATACACTGAAGGCCGGCCATCCGGGCCATCCGGATCCTCGCAGCAGAGGCCCCCGAGAAGCACGCATCCTGCTTGTCATTGGTGATGGTCGCCGGGGAGTGATCACGCCGCCACTGGCACGGAGGTATGACCTGATCGTTGTCTTCGATGTTGCCAGTGAAATTGAGAAGAAAAAAGTGCGATTTCGCCGAATCTCAAACATCATCTACTTTCCATTGGGGGCAGGTAAGACAGCTGCCACGCTGTTTGAACAGGCGCCAGATCGCCAGCGTCATGCTGTCCAGCAGCTTGCACCACTGAACGCCGACGATGGTATGGGGTCCCTGCCTGGAATTGGCTGCCGTGCGGTAGAACTTGCGGTCAACACATCGGAGTTTACCAAGCTTGTGGAATATGCAGCCGATCGCGTCCTCATCGACACCCACGGCGCTCCCACTCGGGTTCGAGGACGGACTGTTTTCAGTGATGCCGGAGGCACTGGGTCAGGAGATCCAGTCGAGCTTACGCGCAGATTGATTCGCGGACTCTGTGTCCTGCAGGTACCGATTGACTGGGACTATGAGCCTGTTGGATCAATCACATTTGCGGGACTCGCTACGCGAGCTCACCTCAATGCGGCTTCGTCTCAGTGGCGATTGCTCCGAAAGCTTATTCGTACCCCGCTGACCGACTGCCCGCTGGTCGTGGAATCCAGTCGTTTGATGGAGTTGCTGCCGTTTGTGAACGATCAGGTTTCCCGCGATCGCATGGTGGCACTGGATGAACAGTCCTGGACGGCACGCAGACTTCAGGACTATCTGACATTGATCAAACCCAACTGCGCAATGAATGGCAAATACGGTCTTGCCAATTCGTGGCAGCTCGATCGCAGCGAACAACTCGACCCTCGAACGGAGATCGTGCCGGTCGTGGCTGTCAGTCTCCGCCTGAGTCTTCTCAACGGTCTTCAGCAGGCAGAACCTCAGCCCGCCCGGGTCACGAGCGTGGAGATCGACTCTTCAGCCGTGGAGCTGCCACGCGAGTCAGTTGAAATTCTCCTCGAACAGGATTTCGATCCTTCGGACCTGATTGAGGAGCTCTGCAAGCCCGACACAGATCACGCGTTCAGGCTGACGGCGATCATTGACGGGGATCAGGAGTTCAGCCTGGAGAGGCTTGAGTTTGATTTCCAGAACTCACCGCGTTCGCTGACGGAATTTACCAATTCGGTCCAGATTCTGAGTTCGATCGAAATCCAGCTTTCCCAGCAGATCGCCGACTGCCTGGAGCTCTGCGTGTCGCTGGAGGAAGAGAAGGCAGAACTCAATACCATTGTGGCAGCGCTCAGGGAAGACCTGCGTTCCAATCGCTGGCTTGTGTTTCCTTCGAGGCGAAAACGAGTGGCGAATTTGTATGAAGCTTCCGCAGACCTTCGAGCTGCTGCCGATGACCTGCACTATCAGCGAATGCTGATGGCAGCGCTGGATGCTGCCAGAACTCGAGTGGTGAAGGAGCATGCCTTCCTTGTCAGTTCCCTGAAGAAGATCACCTCGATTCTTCAGGAGTGGTGTCCGCGCGGAACTCGTCGGCTCAATGACGACGCCCCAATCCTTGTGCGTTCTCCGGACGAAGCGTTCGCGGACCTGTGGACATTGCCACACCTGTCGCCGCAGGAACAGATTGATGTCCTGTCTCAACAGACGGCCGCCGTGACGCTTTCGGGTATGGCAAGGCTCGTCGGAGCGGACGAAGCTCGTCAGGAACGCATTGCTCAGTGTATTGCGGAAGATTGCTTCATCGTTCAGGGGCCGCCACTGGGGTCAAAGGTTATGTTTCGCGAGTCTCAGGAAGTCATCGTTTTGCCTCCTCTGCCAGCGGACTATCGAGAAACACTGCCCGAACTCATTAGCGAGCTACGTCCCGAGACAATCGTTGTCGTTGCCGACACGGCTTCGGCGGGAGTCACCGTTGTTCGCTATACGTTCTTTACGGCAGACACTCTGACCGACCTCTTTCCCGGTCGTTTGCGTGCGGACCTTCTTCGTGCGTATCAGCATCCCCAGCGTGACCTGTTCTTCCCGGAAGGGACCGACGGCCTCGAGGATGACCTGCGTGACTTCGGCATGATCAACTAACGACAAGGAACACGAGACATGTACTACCTGATTCGAACATGCATTGGTTGGACTCCCGTCGTTCTGGCGTGGTGGCTGCTGAGTGCCCGTTCATTGAACGTCCTTGCATCGACACTCTCTGCCGTTGCGTTTCTGACGATGTTGATTCGACCAGCCGCAGCCATCAGTCCTGCGGGTCGACGGTCCACACGGAATCGCATTCCGGAAAGAACCAAAGGCACCAGCCATGTTGCGGTTGGACTGGTCAGCGGCTTTCTGGCGTGTCTGATGTTGCTGGGCGTTGTCGGATACCAAACATACCTTCCTCAGTTGACTCAATGGTGGAATCGCGAACGGATGGAGATAGAGAAGCAGGCAGCCACGGCGCATGTGGATTCGCTTGTGGAGAGTTCTCTTGCAACCTGGAGCGACCCATTGACCGCCGGCCGATTCCTCGACCGCGGGAAGAGTCTGAATGATGCGTTTCATCTCCAGCACAAGGCCCTGCTTGAGCAGTCCTCGAAATGGCGGGGGCCGCGAATGCTGTCGTCCGACACCGTCGTTACGATTGTGAAGCAGTCGTCACAGCCGCCGATCTGGTCTGCGGACGTGGCCGTCACAGACAGAGGTGGTCAGTCAATCGCCGGACTTTCCACGACAGACTTTCGCCTGCTCACCCACAGTCGAAAAGTGAAGCCGTTTGTTCTTGAAGAACTGAACACACCCAGATCGCAGCTACATCTGGCGATTGCCATCGACTGTTCGGCATCAACGACCAGCGAACCACACGCGCAGGCCGTCGAAGGGGTTTGCCGTATGGCCAGCAGCCTCAATGGCAAAGCCCGAATGCGACTGTATTCCTTTGCCAGGACGGCGATCGCAGAGTCCGACTGGACAATGAACGGAAGAGACATCGAGACGGCAGCGCGCAGGCTCCAGCCCGATGGGAACACGGCGCTCTTCAACGTCCTGGATGTTGCCAGCATGGATCTTGCAAAGCAGACTGGAGAACGTGCCATCGTCGTGTTCTCGGATGGCAAAGACTCGATCGGCGGTGCACAGCCGAACTCGACAATTGCCAGATGTCGCGAGCAGGACATTCGAGTTCATGCAGTTGCTCTCCAGACGCCAGAGTTGCAGGTTGAACAATTGCAGCAGTTCACATCCGCGACACATGGTCAGTTATTGCTGATCACGGATCCAAAACTCCTCATTGACGGGTTCGAGAAAGTGATTGCGGAACTGACACGACCGCTCTACCGCATCACGACACTTCAACAGAACGTTGAGGATGCTGCCGTACAAATTGATGTAGGGTCTAACCCGATCTCTGTTCAGCTCCCACGTCCGGAAACGACAGCAACGCTCGCTGGTCCGAGCACAGAATGAAGAATGATTCCTGGCTTGAAGGGCAACACACCGGGGCATGCTTCGCATGCGGGCAAGTGTCCCGGGTTGTGAATCCCTCAGGAAAAGGAACATATGAATGACAACACAAAACCAATCCCCAGGCCTTTTAATGGCTGGGCGAACTACGAAACGTGGGCGACTGCCCTGTGGCTGGACAATGAACGAAGCGGATACGAACAGTGCCGACGGGAGGCGGCAGAATGCTGGAAGCTGGCTGCATCTCCTCAGGCATCGGTCGGGTTTGAGTGCTCACAACAGGAAGCCGCCCAAATCCTGCTGGCCGGTCGGCTGGCTGATTCGATTGATCATCACAATCCGATCGAAGCTCCCTGCCTCTTTGCAGATTTGCTGAATGCAGCGTTGGGGGAGGTGAATTGGCTTGAGATTGCTCAGCACTATCTCACCGAACTCATGGAAGCAGGAGAAGACGAGTCAGGAAGAGGAGGCCGGAGACATGGAAGTCATCTTTGAATACTCACGGGCACAGGCGATCGCGGATGGAGTCCTGATCGATGTGTCATGGATGGCGAATGAAGCGGGGTTCCGCTTCCCGGTGGCTCTGACATCTGCCGTCTGGGGCTTGTGTGTCGACGTTCGGGAGAATGTCGGACATCAGGACGAGAATGGACGGCTCTGGGATCTTCTTACGGTTCTTCGTCACAGCATTCGGCAAGCGAAGAGTCGTCACGAAATTCACTTTGAGCTGTGTGTGCAGAACTGCGTTCAAAGAGCGGACTCCGTCGCACTGAAGGCAGCCTGCGGACCGGGAGATGACCTCGAACCGGTCATCACAGTCATGCTGCCCGATGAAGATTGAAGGCCACTGCCAGCAGAAAACGCCATGCGTGGCGGATTTCTCCTCCAGGATATTGCATCAAGGTGAGAGAAAACAGGCCATTGACAATTGAGTCACACCGGGGCAGCCGTCGTAGACAAAAGGCGACTCCATTTGCCGGGAACCAGCGTTATTTCAGATTGAGGAGTGTCTACAACTCTGTAGACAAACTTGCCATGAGAAAGCGAACTGAAGTGGTCTCCTTTCGTGCCACACCGGAACTGCTGCTGCAGATTGATAACGTCCGCCAGCATCCTGAAGAATCGCGTGGCGAATGGGTAAAAAACATCATCCAGGCACATCTGCATTCGCAGGATCAGCAACTGTTGCTGGATCAGTTTCTCATACTCGATGACGCTGTCCAGAAGCTCCAGGCGAGTCTGGAAGAACTGCGTCGCACGCATTTGAAATCCACCTATCTGCTGCTGGTCACCAATGGACTCAGCCCGGAGTCCGCCAGAGAACGCGTTCGTGCACTTGCGCAGGAAGAGAGAACTGAGCCATGACAGCCAAGTGTCAGGTACTGGGAATTGGGTCCGACGGGAGTTACTACGAGTCTTCCGTCAACCTGAACTATTGGGAAGAAGGAGGCACTGCCCCAGGTCAGTGGTTTGGTTCGGGAGCTCGCGACCTGGGATTACAAGGCATGGTACGATCGCAGACACTGGCTTCAGTGCTCGCTGGTCGACATCCGGGTTCGGCGAAACCTCTCCTGCGATCGAGGAACAACGAAAGTGCTCGTGTCGGTCATCGGCCTGGGTTTGACCTCCAGTTCGCCGTCCCGAAAAGCGTGTCGGCATTCTGGGCTGTGGCCCCTCCCGACGTCAGACGGACTGTTCAGGACGGCGTCGATCGCGCTGTTCGTACATCATTGTCGAGCCTGGAAACCAGAGTACCGCTCGCCAGGCGTATTGAGGGTGGGGCGGTGTTCCGGGAAAAAGCAAAACTGGTCGTCTCCATGTATGACCACGTAACCAGTCGTTCCGGGGACCCGCATCTTCACCGTCATTGTGTGATCGCGAACGTTTGTCGACGTGAGGATGGCGAGTGGCGGACGATTGATTCTCGAAGCCTTCATCAGTGGACACGAACAATCGGCCCGTTATTCCGTGCAAACCTGGCTCATGAACTTCGTTCACGACTCGGGTTGTCACTCATTCCCGGCCGCGATCAGACAGGGAAGTGTCGAGAATGGTTTGAGATTGAGGGAATACCGAAAGCCCTGTTGGGAGATTGGTCCGCACGCCGGGTGAGTATCCTGAAGTTTCTGAGTTCGTCTCAGCGAAAGATCGCGAAAGTCAGAGAATTCGCGGCCCTGAAAACTCGACCGGACAAGGCTGAACTTGTCCCTCGAAACGAGTTGTTCGACGGCTGGCAGAAACAGGCCGCAGTTCATGGACTAACCGCAGACATGGCACGCTCGCTGTGCCACGGTTCGCGGCGACAATCCCGGGATCCCGGGGAACTCTTCCAGTCGGCATGGAAAGAGTCTCTGAACGACCTCACCATTTCGAGGGCATGGTTCACAGAACGTGCACTGATTCAGGCGGTGGCCGAACGGCTGCAAACCGGCCTCGTGTCCGGTCCGGAGATCGAACGTCGAATTCAGGAGCGAATGAATCTCAGCAGCGAACTCATCCCGCTGCGATCCGTCAACGGCGATCGCAACTTTACGACACGGGAGATGTGGACGCTGGAGCAGCAGTTCCTGAAATCGGCGGAAGTGCTCCGATCCCGTCCAGGAGCGCAGGTCTCGTCAAAAAATGTGGAGCGATCGCTTAAACAGAATCCTCAGCTGGATGACGAACAACGGTCTGCAGTCAGAACTCTCCTGACTCAGCACAGTGCCATTCGTGTTCTCACTGGTGTTGCAGGCTCGGGGAAAAGCACAACGATTGGGGCGGTGCGAGACGGTTTTGAACAGCAGGGATTTCGGGTTTTCGGAGGTGCGCTCTCCGGCACAGCGAAAGAAGAACTGGTTGCCAAAACCGGGATGAACGCGCGCACTGTTGCCAGTTATCTCTACCATCTGGACCGATCTGTCGGCCAAAAGGTCTGGGATCGACTGTCTCATGACGTTAAACAACTGACTCGGGCTGCATTCGGACTTTCAACCAGTCGTTATCAGAAGGTGGGACTGGATGCGAGATCGGTCCTGATTCTGGACGAAGCTGGTATGCTCGGAACTCGCAGTCTTCAGCGAATTCTGATGCTGGCCGAAAAGGCGGGTGCAACCGTCATCCTCACTGGTGACACACGCCAACTGCAGCCGATTGAAGCCGGTGGTCCGCTGCGTCGACTCGTTTCAGAAATGTCGACATCGCACCTGTCTGTGAATCGGCGACAACAGGACCCGCAGGATCGGGCTGCCGTTCAGCAGCTGCGGGACGGTAAAGTCGAGGAGGCGATTCGGAATTATGCAGAGCGTGGACGGATCAAGCTGAGTTCAGACCGTCACTCGGCCATTCTTGCGCTGGTTCGCACCTGGGAAGAACAGGGTGGCCATCGAGCTCCCGCAAGGCATGCCATTTTCACTCAGACCCGAGCGGAAGCCGCGATCGTGAACCGCGAATGTCAGACGGTTCGTCTTCAGAATTCTTTTTTACCGCCAGTCCTTCGATTGACCCACGAAGGAGTGTCCTATTGCCGCGGCGACCGGATTCTCTTTCATCGGGCTGCCCGCGGGCATGGGATCGAGAACGGCCACAAGGGTACGGTGCTGTCTGTCAATCCCGTGCTTCGGACGTTGAAGATTCGTATGGATCGCCCTGAACAAAGCGATTCCGGTCGCGGTGCCAGACATGCAGTCGTCACGGTTTCCACGAAGGAGTTTCGAAACGACGGGATCTCGCTCGGCTACGCGTTCACAATACATAAGGGGCAGGGCGCTACAGTGGATCACTCTTATGTCCTGGCTGGAGGATTTCAGTCAGACCGTGAGATGTTTTATGTCCAGGCCACGCGCGCACGCATATCAACACATTTCTTTCTCAGTCGTGACGACGCCGGTCCCAACCTGACGGCACTCGTGGAATCCGTTCGACAGTCCCGAGCGAGCCAGTTGGCACACGACCTTGGTGAACGGCAGTCTCGACAATCACCTCAACCCGAACACTGAAGGATCTCAAATGGCTATTCGCGACCCACAACGTCGCACGGTGCGCGGCAACAGCAGTAAGCCACGCAAACACAGACCATTCTCGGAACGGGCAGCAGACTACTACGAATGGGGTGTCGGCCTGATCGAGAACATTGTCACGATTGGAATCGTGCTGTACCTCGGATTCATCGTGAAATGCCTCTTGCCATTTTTACTCATCCTGGTCGTGGCCATCCCGGTTGTGATCGTGCTTTCGCCACTGATCGCTTTGGTCATCGCCTATCAGGCAGGCTTCTGGGAAACAGCCTTATACATCGTTTCGGTTGGACTGGTGCTCCTTGTTGGATACGCCGCATCTGCTTCCGAGAAACGCAACTTTGTCTCACGTGGTCGCAAGCTGACCAGTGCGGAGGACGCTCGTAACCGGACGAATCCATCGGGCGTTCATCGCGGATTGCGTCCGCCGAACCGCCGACCGTAACCAGATCGTCAATGTCCAATTCCATCGTTCATTTCGTACACACCATTTGCCCCAGGGAGGCATCCGATGACTCGAAGCAACCAGTGCATGCAGTTTGGTGCACTGCAGTTACCACCGTCTGCAGCCACCAGTCACGTCCTCTTTTCCGGCACGACGGGAAGCGGAAAGACGACTTTGCTGCGACTTCTGCAGGAAAGTCAGTTCCCGGAGATTCGACCGGGGAACGACTGGCGTGCCATTGTGAACGACCCGAAACAGGACGTTCTTCCATTCCTCAAGTCGATCGCCCCTGAAGCGACGATTGTGATCACTCACCCGTTTGATCAGCGCTGCTCGGCGTGGGACATGTCTGCCGATATCGACAGTCCGCAACTCGCCGTCGAGTTCTGTTACACACTGATTCCGCCAACGAGCGAGCCGCAACAGTTCTTCAACGATGCCTCTCGACACTGTATTTACGGTGTCATCATCAGCTTTCAGCTGAGTGGAATCTCATGGACATTTGCTGACTTGATTCGGGTGCTTTCTTCTCCTCGTATTCTCCGACATGTCCTGAAACGGCATTGGGAGACGGCACCGATTTCATCGTATTACCTTTCGGAAAAACGCCTGCGCGCAAATGTTCTGGCCACAATTGCATCGAAGCTGCTGCCCTTTGGGCCCATTGCAGCCTGCTGGGATCGCGCAACATCAAAATTCTCACTGTCAGAATGGGCCGTATCTCCGATGATCCTGGTACTCGGCAGTTCTGACATCAGCCGGACTCCGGTTCAGACCCTGAATCGTTGCACCTTTAAACGCGCTGTCGACATCACTCTGGAACAACCAGATTCAGAAACGCGAAGAACGTTGTTTGGGATCGATGAACTCTCCGATGCGGGAAAACTTGATGGCATCGTCGCACTCGCCAAGAAAGGGCGTTCCAAAGGCGCGTGTCTCTCTGTGGCATTCCAGTCCGTTGCCGGCCTTCGGGATTCGTCCCTCTACGGTCCTCACTTAACGGAAGAATTCCTCGCTCAGTTCGGTCACAAGTTTGTAGGTCGGATGGAATGTGCCGCATCGGCAGAATGGGCATCCGCACTGGTCGGAGACCAGGAAGTCAATCAGAAATCATACAGTTACACGAGTGGGCAGCATCCGACATCGACAACGACCATTCAGAAAGTGACTCGTCGCGGTGTTTTGCCGAGTCAGATCCTCGATTTTCCTCCCTGCAACCTCGAAAACGGACTGACAGGCCTGTTCTTTGTACCGTCCGCTGGCGTCTTCGTGGATTCCATCGATGGGCACGAACTTTTTGTCGATGGTGCCCCGGTTCCTGCTGATGTTGCGTCGTTCGTGCCCTGTCCGAAAGACCACCAGTTCCTGCAGCCCTGGACGCCGGGTCAGGCTGAGGCACTTCAGATTCCTGTGGAGTTGCTGTCATCGCCCGGGAAGTCGCCTGACAACTCCAGATCGAAAAAGACCACGAAGCCCTTTTCCTTCGACGATCTGTTCGCTTAGGACGGACTGCCTGTCGTTGCCCGGATGCAGTCACTCTGCATTTCCACCATCTGTTTGTGCCATTCCGAAAGGACTCAATCCAATGCCTCGTAACGACAATTCTCAGAACTCTGAACGTCCTACCCCCAACAGTTCCCGTCTGATCGACCGACGTGAGGCTTCCGAAATCGCCGCGGTCAGCATTGCCACCTGGGATCGTATGAATGCCGGCGGAAAGATGCCCGAGCCAATCCATTTGTCGAGAGGCTGTGTTCGCTGGCGACTTGATGATGTGCATTTGTGGATCCGACTCGGATGTCCGGACCGCCAGCAGTTTGAACACCTCAAAAATACACAAAACCACTGAAATCCCGATCCACATTTTTCTGCTTCGCCCCTAATCTGATCCGTGAAAGGGACACATCCATGGCTCGTTTGTTTCAGCCGACGATTACTCGATACCTTGATTCCGATGGTCGCCGTTGCTCGAAGGATACTCCGGGAGCACGCAAAGTCGTGGAGCGATCACGCACATGGCGAGGGGAATACCGGGATCATTCCGGGATTCTTCGCACCGTGACTCTGAACGCGAACAAACAGGCGTCGCGGCAGATGCTGGCGGAGCTGGAACGCAAGGCGGCTCAGCAGAAGGCCGGCTTATTGTCCCCCTTTGAGGAGCATGCTCAAAGACCGCTGCTTGACCACCTTGGTGAGTTCGAACAGTCCTTAACGGATGCTGGAAACACCGAGGCTCACTGTAAGCTCGTGTCGACCCGAGCGAAGACCGTCATTGAGAATGCCGGCTTCAAATTCATCCGTGACATCTCTGCCAGCAAGGTTCAGCGTTGTCTTGCTGACCTGAAGAAGGTCGAGAAGCGGTCGCAGCAGACCATCAATCACTATCTTCGAGCCATCAAGCAGTTCACTCGCTGGCTGATCCGAGACCATCGAACCGATGAAGATCGACTGATCTTTCTTGAAGGCGGCAATGTTCGAACAGACCGTCGGCTAGAACGCCGCGAACTGACGGACGTGGAGATTCAGTATCTGCTGAATGCCACCAGATCCGGGAAGATTCAGGCCAGGCTGTCAGGGTTCCAGCGGTTTACGCTCTATGCCACAGCTCTCTCGACTGGCCTGCGTGCCTCTGAACTTGCCAGCCTCACTCCGTCACACTTCGACCTTGAAGCTGAAGTGCCAATTGTGCGGATTCACGCCGAGAACGAAAAAGCTCGCCGGGGCGATGTAATTCCGCTCCCGACAGGACTTGTCGATATCCTGAAGCCCTGGTTCGAAGGCATGCTGAAGAGGGCACTGCTGTGGCCCGGCAAATGGGCATCGCAGAAACGAGCCGGAAAGATACTCCAGCTTGATCTTGAAGTTGCCCGAGCCAACTGGATTGCCGAAGCCACGACCGAGAAGGAGAAGGCCGAACGGGAAGAGTCCCCAGTGCTTCAGTTTCGAACCGAAGCCGGACAGGCGGACTTTCATGCTCTGCGGCATACCTATTTGTCTCGACTTGGCCGGTCCGGCGTCTCAGCGAAGGCGATGCAGAAACTGGCGCGCCATTCGACCGTGGAGCTGACGATCGGTCGCTACACCCACACCAACATCAACGACCTCGGGTCGGCAGTTCAGCAGATGACACCGCTTCCTTTGACTACCTGCACCGGTCAAACGACTCAACTAAACGGGTCAAACGGGCAAAGTTTGGTTGCACGAATGGTTGCCGGTTTTCCTGACAACCATTGCGAATCGGTGAGGACGGCTGAGGACAAACCACCCACGAATGAACCGGTCGAGCCCGAAAACACCGACAGCCGCAACCCCTGTCAACGTAAGACGTTAGACACGGATTGCGGCTGTCTGAGTGCAATTGATCAAGCGGAGAGGGAGGGATTCGAACCCTCGGTACCGTTGCCGGTACACCGGTTTTCGAGACCGGCACATTCGGCCGCTCTGTCACCTCTCCTGGTGTCTACTCAGCCGTCCAATAGTCTACCGTTCCGGGATGAGGTTTCCAGATTGTGGATGGAAGTTCTCATCCCGGATGAGTAATCCCGGGTGGGCTATTTGTCTTCGGGTTTGATACCTGCACCTTTGCGATCAGGGTAGGCGGGGCGTGCCGGGGGTTTGAAGGCCGCGGTTTTGAGTTCTTCCAGCATCAGGTCAATGGCAGAGTCCAGTTGTGGGTCGCCTGATTTCAACATCTTCGCCGGATCGTCAATGACCTGAATGTCGGGGTCAACTCCATGTCCTTCAATACCCCAGGTTCCATCATTCTCGTAGTACGCGAATGTTGGAGCTGTGACACTGGATCCGTCAATCATGTTCGGATTTCCGCTAATGCCAACGAGTCCTCCCCAGGTTCTCATGCCGATCAGCTTGCCGAGCTTGTTCTGGCGGAACAGGGCCGGGAACATATCACCGCCTGAACCAGCCATGCCGTTGATCAGCATGCATTTCGGACCCTGATGGGAATCCATAGGCCAGGTCCAGTCACGTCCGTCCCGAACGGCCCAGTAGTTCGTGACGGGTCGGTTCAGTAATTCGATAAATCGAGTTGGAATCTGACCGCCACCATTCCAGCGATCATCGATAATCAGGGCCTCTTTGTTCTTCTGGCCATAAAGCTGACGCACGAGGTCGTTCTGGCCTGGAACTCCTGTGTTGACAACATAGATATATCCAACTCGTCCTTCGGTTCGGCTTTCAACGTACTTTCTGCGATCTTCAATCCATGCCCGGAACCGCAGATCTGCATCACTGGCGAGCATCGTAAATGGGACTCGTCGATCGGCGTCATCAAGTTGAGGGTCTGTGCTGATCGTCAGCACGACGGTTGATCCGGCGAGTTTCTGAAATGCAGCATATGGGTCCACGTCCGCACGGAGCGGCACATGGTTAACAGCCAGCAAATACTCACCGGTCTTAATGCCGGCAGCATCGAGCGGGTTGCGTGCATCAACATCCCAGACGGCTCCTCGGAAGATCTCACCGATTCGCCAGGCACCTTCAGCCATTTCAAGCCGACATCCGAGTAATCCGGTAGAAGAACGAGGAGCTTCCTCCACATCACCTTCACGGTAATAGGCATGGCCAACATTGAGCTCGGAGATCATTTCACGAATCAGAAAGCTGACGTCACGGCGCGAAACGCAGTCATCCAACATCGCTGTGTAATGATCACGTACCGCCGGCCAGTCAACTCCATGCATATTCGGGTCGTAAAAGAAATCGCGTTCGATTCGCCAGGCTTCCGTGAGAACCTGTTTCCATTCAGCACGTGGTTCGATCGTGGCATTCAGTCCGGAGGTCGTGACCTGCTGTTCCAGCTTTTGATCGGCTGCGGCGTCGACAATCCACATCTTTCGGCTGCCGCCAACGACGAGCAGCTTCTTTCCATCGGGGGTGATCGCAAAGTTGCCGTTGCCGTCAACAACTGTCTTCTCCGCCTGTTTTTCGTCTGTGGGGTCAAACAGTTTGATGGAGGGACTGCTGTGTTCTGCGCTGGCGCCCTGCGATGGACGTCGGACGTAGATTACATGGCCCTTGTCATTGACTGCGACACTTCCAAACGCACCCTGAGGGACCGGCAGTTGAAACGATCGTGCTTCAAGTCCGTCGAGATCAATCAACAGTGGTTTGAAGGCGACTTCTTTTGGCTCTTCTGTTTTTGCCTGTTCTGTCGAGGCTTCGGTCGGTTTGGTCTCTGTCTTATCACCGGCTGTTTCCGAGGACGTTTCTTCGTCACTCTTTGCAGGCATCGGTTGCTTCACATCGTTGCGAAGCGGCATCGCTACCAAAACTTCTGTATCTGTATAAATGAAGGTTGACCCCAGGTCTTCGTATTTTGGCGAATTGAATGCTCGGTGACTCGCGAAGTAGAGGAAATCCCCTTTGTGATCAAAACTCGGAGCCGCGTCGTTGAAGAACCCGCTGGTGACCTTTTGTTTTGTTCCGTTCAATACATTCTGAAGCCAGATTGCATTGTTGGGGCTTCTTTGGTCTTCAGGTCTCGCATACGCAACCCATTCACTGTTGTGTGACCAGCTGATCTGGATTTGTCCTGATGTGGGGTCTTTATCAATCTGTCGAGTTTCCCCGGATTCAACAGACGTGAGAAACATGGCTCCTGTTTTGTCACAGAAGTAAAGCCATTTTGAATCAGGCGACCAGATCGGAGAATAGCGAAAACACTTTCCATCTTTTGTCAGCTGTCGCGCTTCTTTCAGTCCGTCGGCCGAGGCAACGTAGAGTTCGTATTCTCCAGAGACATCAGAGAACCATGCGAGCGATTTTCCATCCGGGCTCCATGATGGGTCACGTTCCGCGATGCCACTTGACCTGGTCAGGTTTCGAGGTGATCCATTCTTTGCGGGAACTGTCCAAATATCGCCGCGAGCTTCGACTGCCACTCGTTTTGCATTCGGCGAGACACTCAGATTGCCAATCCACGCTGATGCGTCAACAGTTCTGGGACGCAGTGTTGGTCGATCTCCAGGAACAGTGATCTCAACCTTCGTGACTGCTCCGGTATTCAGGGCGACAAGGTGAAGTGCTGCCCCATTCTGAAGGATGATTTCGCCCTGACCATCGGGCCCAGGACCAATCGAAGGCCATTTGCAGTCATCGTTGGCAAATGAAGTCAACTGCCGACGTTCCGTCGTCTGCAGATTGTAACTCCAGATATTCAGTCGGTTTTCATTTCCGGCATCTGAGAGATAATAGACAATGGACCCATGCCACATCGGCAAGCTGTCCGTGCCCGCGTAGTCCGTGATCTGTTTCGATTCATTGGTTGTCAGGTTGAACAACCAGATATCAGAAGCCATGCCGCCGCGATATCTCTTCCATGTACGGTAGTCATGACTGTGAGGCGTATACGCCAGCCAGACACCATCAGCGCTGATTGCTCCATTGGTGCCATAGGGTACGGGCAGCTGCTTTGGCTGAGGTTCCTCGGGACCTCGGACAAAAAGCTGACTCTGCCGTCCAAGACCCACAAACGCGTCGGATGAATAGACAAGTCGACCGTCCGCGGTCCAGTCGCACAACAATTCGGCGCTGGGATGGTAGGTGACTCGGCGAGCAACCCCGCCGTCCGAAGGAATAACATACAGATCTTCGTTGCCTTCATAGTTGCCAACGAAAGCAATGGTCTTGCCGTCGGCGCTAAACCGAGGAAGTGACTCTTCTCCCGGAGGTCCGGCAAGAGGAGTTGCCATTCCGCCAGTTCTCGGTGCAACCCAGACATCTTCCCCGTAAATGAAGGTGATCCGATCTGCACTGACATCCGGAAATCGCATCATTCCGGGATGGGGGGTCACCTGTGCAGTTGCCTCGCGAACAGACAATGCCAGAAATGCGGCGGCAAGCCAGCGTCCGACGGGCGGCAGGGAGTCAAATTTCACTGGGGCACCTTTCATAAGGGCTGAAAACAGTCGGGCGAAAACGACAAGTCTAAGTTCGTGGTCCATTCGAAACCACGGAAAATCAGCGGGTTCTGCAAGTCGTTGCCGCTGAAGCCGAATGGCAAACGACTTTCTTCAATCTAAGTAGGATGGACATTCCTGTCCGTCGCGAGTGCAGGGGGCACGCAGGAGGGGAGGGGTGTTGTGAGGGCGGTGATGAGAGGGTGGTGATGAGAGGGTGGGGCAGAGGGGGGCTCGGGCAGGGGGGGCTCGGGCAGGAATGCCCAAGCTGTTA
>JAEUIH010000102.1 GCA_016795105.1 Planctomyces sp. | reverse complement strand
CCCCTCGTCAACGTCCTAAACTCTCAGCAAACACTGTGTTTTTCCTGATTCCAATGCGCAATAGCCAGATCGCACCCGGTCGAAGTCCAAGAACCAGCTCTGAAACAGCGCCCGTGCCATCGCCTCCAGCGTGGCGTTCATCCGCCGGTTCAACTCGATCTTGTCGTCCAACGCCCCAAGCACGGCCGCAATGGCGCGTTGTTCGGCGAGTGGTGGAACGTCTAAATCGCGGACATAGACTGCCGCACGCGTCGTTGACGGAATTGGCGAGCCATCGTCAATCTCGCCGAGCTTGTGGTGTTTGATGGCATAGTAGAGCCACCGCATATCCAACTCGCCCTTTGGGACGATGTAATAAGCCGTGTCGATGACGAAGAATGGCTCGCGAGAAAATTCGACACCGCGATAAGCGCCTTTTCTACCGAGAATTACGCCCGGCCCATGTGCAATAGGAGTATCTGTCCAACCAATCGGACCGTTACTCCCGAATACTCGATATTTGCCACGATCCGTGTTGTAGTCACGAAGCGACTTTCCGTATTCGAGAGAGATTTCCCCGCCCCAAGTGCTGGCTCGCCATTTAGTCGCCATAGCCCAGCCCTTTCAGGTTGGCTTTGATCGCCTGCTCCAGTTTCGTGGACTCAGCGAACTGACTGTTCAGTTCCGCGGAGAGGCGTTGCATCTTCTGGTCAAAAGGTTCGCCGTCATCCTCGACTTCTTGGGCCCCAACATAGCGGCCCGGAGTCAGGACGTGGCCGTGGCCGGCGATTTCAGCAGTCGTGGCGAACTTGCAGAAGCCGGCGATGTCCTCGTATGTGCCAACGTTTTTCTCTCCTCGCCAAGCGTGGTAGGTGGTGACGATCTTTTGAATGTCAGCGTCCGTCAATTCTCGATGGACGCGGTCGATGAGAGTTCCCATTTTCCGAGCATCAATGAAGAGCGTCTCGCCTTTGCGTTTGCGGCGATTGGCTTCGGCCTTGTTCTTCGCCAAGAACCACAGACACACCGGAATCTGAGTGCTGTAAAACAATTGACCGGGCATCGCGACCATGCAGTCCACAAGATCGGCCTCGATGATAGATCTGCGAATCTCACCTTCGCCGGACTGGTTGGAGCTCATGCTCCCGTTGGCGAGCACAAAGCCCGCCATGCCGGTCGCGGCCATGTGATGGATAAAGTGCTGGACCCATGCAAAGTTCGCGTTGCCTTTTGGAGGAACTCCATATTGCCAGCGAACGTCATCGTCCTTCCGGAACCAGTCGGAATCATTGAACGGAGGATTTGCCAGAACGTAATCAGCTTTCAAATCCGGATGGAGGTCACGTCGAAATGTGTCCGCATGTTCGGTCCCAAAGTCGGCTTCGATGCCGCGAAGAGCGAGGTTCATAATGGCTAGGCGGCGAGTCGTTGGGTTGCTTTCCTGGCCGTAGATGCTGATATCACCAAGCTTTCCGCCATGAGACTCAACAAACTTCTCGGACTGCACAAACATACCGCCAGAGCCACAGGCCGGGTCGTAGATGCGACCTTTGTACGGAGCCAGCATCTCCACCAGCAGCCGCACCACGCAGGACGGCGTATAGAACTGGCCCCCGTTCTTGCCTTCGGCACTGGCGAACTGAGTCAGGAAGTACTCGAAGACACGGCCGAGCAGGTCTTTTGAGCGACTGGCCACATCGATCAGCTGAATCGAGCCAATCAGGTCGATCAGTTCTCCCAGCCGGTGCTTGTCCAGATCGGCTCGACCGTAGTTCTTGTTCAATGCCCCCTTGAGCCGTGGATTGTCGCGCTCCAGAGCGACCATGGCGTCATCGACGTCCTTGCCAATGCTGGGTTGTTTCGCCTGAGCCTGCAGATGAGCCCAGCGAGCTTCTTTCGGAACCCAAAACACATTGGCTGCGAGATACTCGTCTTTGTCTTCCGGATTCGCTCCCGCCAGATCGCCTTCACCTGCTTCCAGCTTGACTCTGTGTTCCTCAAATGAATCCGAGATGTACTTCAGGAAAATCAGGCCGAGCACCACGTGCTTATATTCCGCGGCGTCCATGTTGTTCCGCAGCTTATCAGCCGCAAGCCACAACTTGGCTTCAAAGCCCAGATTCGCGGTAGAATCACTCTTCGCTGACGCTTTCTTCTTTGCCATGACACCCGAATCAAACGAGGGATTGAATCTTACGGAGAGGAATGCAGCAATGACCAGCAGACATCGTAGTCACCCCAGGGACGCTCCGAAAGGTAGTAGGATAGTATTCCCCAAAATCTCCCTTGTTCGAAGGAGAGACGAGCTCTGACATCCACACAAAAACGCTCTTAAGAGATCGCTGCTCGCTTGATTCATATTGGAATCCAGTTTGACTATGGATCAGTGGGATCACGGAAATGCGTTTGGCAAGGCATTTCAAGATTCAAAACTGAATGCGTGTCATCGAAAATGCTGATCTTTCTTTGCTGACCAGATTTGGAGTGCCAAAGAACTCCACAACGTCGACGGTATATTCGATGTAGTCTTGATCGATCACTGTCCCAACAAAAACAGTGGACAATTCAGTCGAAGGAGACGAATAGAAGTAGCCAGTGAGCCTACCGTTAAGTGAATTTCCGTTTCGCGTCAGCACACCATTTCCACTCGACATTGTTGAACTCTCCAACAATTCGATTTCAATAGTGTCTCCAAGCTCAATCAAACGGACGGAATCACCGTTTGTTGTCAACCAGCGACCGGTAAGCGAGGGTCCTCGTATCGTCGATAGTCGCGGAAATGTACTAGAAGGGTCGCCGTGCAAGGTTGCTGAGTTCGTGTCGTCTGTCGCGTGCAAATACTCCCCTGACGTTGTGATCCGTTTTGACCATCCATTCCAGACTGTTCGATTCTTGTTGATGTAGGTGTTCAGTCCTTGGCCCGAATCTGCAAGCCGTTTCATTGTGTTGATGTGTAGTTGGCCAATTCGAATTGCACGATATTCATAAATATCTCCATCGTCGAAATGGACCCGAATCCAGTCGGCCCCATACGTGTATCCTCGTATCCCGGACTGACTGTTCCCGTATCGCGCGGTCTGAAGGTACCTGTTCGCCCCGAATAGCACGAGGCAAAGCAGCGAAACCACAAAAATGCATTTTCTCCAGAAAGATCCGCGAGATCTACGTTTCCCTCGATGGACACTTTCAGAGATTGCAGAGAACTGATCCGTCACTGCTTGTGATGAGAGAGCGGAAGCGTATCTCTGTTGAAGATCATACTCTTCCCGGCGTTGTGGATCCGAAAGCGACTCAAACGCCAGTTGAATCTCCAGGAAACCCTCAGATGTTGACTCAGAATCTGCGGGTTCGCCTTGGTATTTCTCAGACAACTGCATGTATGCCATCTGTATGGTTTCTAAAGATGCATCAGGCTGTACGCCGAGGATCTCATACAGAGTCTTTGCCATGGAGAGTCTCCACTAGATTTAGCCCATTGAAATGAATCGCCTTGACCCGCACTTGGAATTTCAGTTCCGCGACTGGAACCAAGGACCTTTTGGACCGCTTGCCAAAATGGTCGTCAACTCCAACATTGTATTCAGCATGATCTCCCATGAGTTCGTCACCAGACTGCAAAAAGGGGATTGATAATTGAAAATCATGGACTGATTAGTGTGAACACAATTTCCAAGATACTCGACAATCCTCGACAGAATTCGACGCGTCGAGGATTGTCGAGTACTGTCGAGCAGTTTTCGCATCGAAAAGAGAAATTGTAGAATATGCTCGACGCTGTGTGTGTAATACACAGCGTCGAGCATATATATACATTTCGATTTTCCCTCTGACAGAAGGAGTGTACATTCCGACAAACGCATCTCAGAGACCTGCCGACACTCTCAGCGAGCGTGCGTGAATGCAGTCGGCCGGCATGTTGATCACTTCCGGGATCTTGTGGTTTGAGGTGATGTCTACTCCCTGATCAAAGGGGATCCCATGCCGATTGCTTACCAAATGAAGTTGCGGCCCCATGTCGCTCGCTCAACGCCCGTCGGATGATTGCAAAAAGTAGCCGCGTCCTCCGTCGATACCTAACACAAGACCCATACATGCATACTGTGTGCATTTGTGCTTAATATGCAAAATAGGCGGGGGGGAATACGGACGTATGCGGAATTTGAATGCATTCGGTCATTCCCATCGATTTATCCAATCGGGCTGAATTTTCTTGGTCCTGATGCGCGAATCTCAAGAGATACCGCGGACAGCGAGTCATTTCTCGCTTTGCTGTGCGACTGGCGAGAGTCCGTATCAAATCTGCAAACAATGTTGCGAAAAAAAGTGGGGCAACGCTCAGTGCTCAGGCGCTCAGAATGGGTCACCTCCCCGCGGCGAAAATCGAGGTTTCCTATGATTCTGCGCCCTACCGCAGGTCGCCTCTGATCGTGAGTTGCATGTCCGACTAATCGCCTCTCCGCCCCCTGAACGCAATTGCATAACCGCGTCCGGCCACGCTGAGGCGCTAGTCTGGGAAAAGCAGATGGCCCGTAAAAGACAGGCGGTTGAAACAAGAGCAGATTTTACTTCAGGACACGTGTCCACAAGTAAAATGGAACACGGGAAATCCCGCGACAAGGCAGAAAAGGCTGTTGGGCTTAATGGGAAGACAGCCGAGCGTGCAGCCAGGGCTGTTGAGATTGCCGACGACCTTGAAGCAGCTGGGAACGAAGAGGGCGCCCACCGGATTGTCGAAGTCCTAAACACCAGAGGCAACCATCGTATCCGAGAAGCCGGAAGAAATGAACGCCGGACCAGACCGGCGACTGTTTTGCTTGTGGACACGTGACCACAAGCAAAACAGTCCGAAAACACGGCGTTACGTGCGAACCAGTGGCGAGCAGCCAAATCCCGATGCAGTGATGAACTGCGGTAAATTGTCCGGCATGCATCGTTTCCATTGGACGACGGCTCACAAGTTGACATAACGAAGCTCAACATGCTTCAGGGCATCGCCCCACCGACCACGACCGCGGAGCGCTTCAGGACACGTGTCCTTAAGCGCAGCACCCCCAAAAACACGGGGATCTGATGCACCGGCTGAAGGAACCTTCACATCACGGGTGCTTTGACTCATTCCGTTCGATTGCGTTCCAGAAGGTGTTTCCACTCCACTTTTAGGAACGCAAGACATACCACGGCCACAGAGCGCTTAGGGTCATATGTCCCAAAGCGCCGGCGCGCCATCCGCAACTCTCCGCAACTCTCCGCGGAGGAGCTCGCCGGACCACTGTACAAGCACCCGAGCCGACCGGCGACCGTTTTACTTCGGGTAACGTGACCCTAAGTAAAACACCCCCGAAAACACTGGGATTCTCGAAAACCACTGTACAGATGCACCCAGCCAACATAATAATGGATACCCTCTCACACCCTCCTCTCCTATGGCCGACGCAACCGTCCACCACTACACCACAGTAGAAGGCTACCCATGGAGACACCAACCGAGGACAGGAGACACCGCCAGCCGAACCAGCAACCCGGACCCCGAGACATCACCAGAGCACCCGGCGGACCCCATCGGCAGGCGAGCACGCCCGAAGTGACCCCTGAAGTGACCCCTGAAGACCGGCAAACTGGACTGGGACTCGAAGCGACTTGAAACACTTCAGCCGTCACGAACCCGTGAACGACAATCTTCGAGAAGGATTCCCAGAGTTGCCATCGTGCGACTTCCGCCACATGATCGCGGGTGGCCTTCAAAGAATAAGGCGTCGACTATCATCGGATTCCTGGATTCGCATACCCCGACGAGGCCGACGAAAGAATTCAACCAGCGGATCGGATTCGCGACATGCCTTAATGGCAGTTGGCTAGGTGCCCTGATAACATGTTGGCGGGCAATCGAGGGAGCGTCGACGGTCGCAATTCGGTGGAAATAACATGTACAACCGACCGGTTATACATGCAGACTCAGGGAATCAGTAGATGCCAATTCTGAATTGCCGGAAATGTGGACTGAAGAGGACGACTGGTATTCCCGCACGGCTTGTTGGGAAACGAGTCCCATGTCCGCGTTGCAAATCGGCGGTATCGATCACTGCAACAGAATCATCACATGCAATTGACTTTCCGATGGATGACGAGCAGGAGTCGGCACCGGAGCCCGAAAGCGTTGCCGAACAAAGAGTGCCAGGACCATTCAAGTCAGGTTTTGTACCAGTTGATCACAACGGTGCTCGACCGGAAGACACGCGACCGATGAATTCAATGGTTGGTAGTGAGCCGGCGTTTGAGCTCATTGCCAGTGGATCGGCTTCGGGAACCAGGTCGCGGAGACGTCGGCCGACATCCCTGTTTCTTTTGATTCTCATTGCGATCTGCGGTCCAGCCGTTGGTGCGTTTGCCACAATCACACTTCTTCGTGGCTCTCACACGGATTGGGCTTTTGGTCTTGTTCCACTTCCTCCAGAGGACCCCAATCTAATGGCGGTACGCGAATATCTGAGAGAGAACTGCGATTCACCGGAATGGGAAGAGGTGCGATACTTTTCCGGTTTTCACATGAGAACAGATGCTCAGTGGCAGGCGGCGTGGGATCACGTCAATGTTCGAAGCTCGCTTGGAGAAGCTGAGACCTTTCTAAACTGGCAAGCAGCACTCCGCGGCGGACCAACGGTGAAGTATGTCAGATTGAAATATCGAATCACCGGTGTCTTGGGACCGAGGCTTCTCGATGATGTATTTCAGATTTCTGACAAACGTGCGGAACTGGTTGGTGGGAACCTCGATGTGATTTTGAAGAGGGCGTGGATCGAGCTAGAGACGGCTGCCGAAAAGCCGTGACCCCCCAATAGCAGCTCTACCTACCTGAATGCATAGAAATGCTGGCAACTCGCCGACTGTGGAGTCGTCCAAATCGACCTCACAGTCGGACAGCATTGCAGTCAACATATTGACGCACAAATGTAGATCACGAATTCGCACACATTTCATCATTTGCCGACACGGTATACCGAATACTGTCTTCGTATTTCATGAGTGATGCCTCGAAGCGTGAGAATCGACATCGATGCAGGCCCCACGAACGATGACTTCGGCTTTGGCATGCTTCCTCGTACGACAATTCGGCGCTGACATATCGGATATCCGGAAACAACAGGAATCGCAACCCCTCGTTTCTTTCCCCCATTCGGTACAGCATCAGTTCGCCAAACTGGATCACACCGATCGGACTTCGCTTGCCGCGATAGAGAACCGATGCTTCTCCATTCTCAAAGTGAATCACGTAGTTGGTAGGACACGCCGTGCCATTTACCTTGATTGGCGAGTGAATCGTGATGGTGCCGCTGAAGTACTCTAAGTCCATGCCACGAAGTGAGCTTGCTGAAATTGACATCGATTTGTCTCCAGAGAACTGATTTGTTGATATGAATTCTACGCTTCGATGTCAGTATTGAAAATTGGTGAGGATGCAAATTAATTATGCAACTTGATCGCATCAAATCCAGCATACGGCGTGGAACTCAATTAGAAATAGAGCGTGAAATTGTCTACAATGGTATACCCGCGAATGCTGCCGTACCGTGACTTGAAAGGAATCGAGTTATGACTATTTCTGTCGATGTGTTGTGGAATGTACTTGGCCGGATTCTTGATGTGGCATTACAGCCAGACATTGAATCTTACTCACAGAGGCTGTTTTCATGGAATGAAGCCGACCATCCACGAGAAGCATCGCCACACGAAGGTAGGCTTCCCGGCCAGTTCGCGCCTAAACAATCAGGTCAGACGGTAATTGATGCTCCATTGAGGCCGACTAGACCACTACAGCGAGTCACGCCGCCCGCTGGCCCGCCGCGTGTTCATCCTCTTGGTAATACACCTCCGAAGAACGTCCCACAAATTCCTGCCGGAAGCGACAACGACAGCAAGGAGCGGCGAAATGACTTGGTGGATCAGAATCAGGACTTGATATGGAAGGCCGTCAGGACCGTCATGAAGGATTGGCACAATGTCGGGCGGGATATCGAAGAAGCAGAATCTGTGGCAAATGAAGCTCTGTTTCATGCCGCCTCAAAGTTTGATTTTGAGAACGGCAGGCCTTTTGCCTCGTATGCGATGGAGGGAATGATCCAGGCCATTAGAAATGCATTCGCGAAGAAACGGCGAGGGATTTCCGGCAGAACTGTATCAGCTGCTGGAATGGATGGTGAAGTCGAGCAGTCGCGAGGAATTGAGCAAAATCCTGCCGACCTAAGTATACGCAGTGAGCACCTGCAGTACCTTTTGGATAAACTCGACGATGATGAGCGACGTCTGATCCTGGCGCACACCAACCCAGAATCTGGAAAAACACTGAGTGAAATTGGTGAGCAGTTCGGAATGTCACGTCAGACGTTCATGAATCACGTTTCGAGAGTGGCTGAAAAGCTCCGAACCGAGATGAAGCGGTCTCTCAAAGATTCGGAACTCGTGCCGGAAAAATACCAACGATCAATGGAGTTCATTAGAACCCTGGATCGACGCTATGTTCAAACGATTGCTGGCGAGTACTTGGCGAACTACGTTGCAAGACATCGAACCCAGTCACTTCATCAAGGCTGTCGGCGTTAGGCTGTACGGTTGCTGATGTGGCCGAGTCCTGTTCAATTTCAAACGCCATCTTGCACAGCAAAGTGTATTCATCGTCCATTCCTGAGACTCCAGTACGCATAAAGAAGTGTGTAAGTCCTCTTCATTGGTATTGGCATAGACTTCTAATGCAAAAAGTTTTTGATCTTTGCGAGCTCACGACCTTCACGACGTACGATGGAACACATAGAATATTGGCGAGCGAAGTCTGCCGTGACACGTAGGACTGCGACTCAATCGAGCACTGGTAATTGATACACTGGGCTTGTCACGGCAGGTTGGAGCGGTGGTTTGTAAGGCTCAGCCTCGTAAACCACCGCTCCCCGCTTTTGGTGAATCGATGAGTCCGCTGGTCAAAGGGACCAGACCATCCAGTACAGGAAACTGTCTGGCTCTGAACGTATCAGGCCCAACAGGGTGACGCCACGGTGGATAACCGTCGTCGTCGAGCGAAATGCAGCCCCGACAAAGGGCTGTGGTGTATGAATGGTGATGATTTTCATTGATCCGATAATGAAGTCTATAGCCGTGCCCCAAAAGAAGCCCGCCTAGCTGATCGACTCGCAATTCTTTACCTATTTAATAAGGGGAAGAGTGCGCGCGGGAACCAAGCGCACTCCGCGTCCCGTTGATCTTTGATCAGGGACAAAGAATATTGAGGTATTCCTGCGTCAGGTCGGAAGGCACAGACATTGGTACATTTCGGATTGACTACTCAATTGGCCGTTGAGGAATCCGCGGAAGATGATCAGAGACGCGGTGTTCGGCGAGAAATCTAGGATCGACATACCGGCGAGTTGTCTCACTGGAAGTGTGTCCGAGATGCCGTGCAGCACTCTCAATGCCAAGACTTGCTGTCAGATGTGTGGCAGTTGTTCTGCGGAGTTGATGAAACGCACAACCTGAATATGTCCCCTTCCAAACGCCAGCCCGTTTGAGAATTTGTCTGAAGCAGTCATGGCTATGCTCCTTTGTGAAGTTCCATGGGAATAGGAATTGATGCGGTGCTGTACGGGAGGCGATCATCACCCTGAGAGATATGACAGTCTCCGGCGACAAGGAGAATATCTGTTCAACCCTCGTTTTCTGGTCATCCGGACGTGCCCGAAGCTCCCCCCGTTCAGGGTTGAAATCGATGGTTCGCAGACTGAACAGAGTCGACCTTCGAAGTCCAGTATCATACCCAACCCGGATGAGTGCTGGCCAAAAGAGCGATGGTGGACACGCAAGGCCTTTTTTGGGGTTCATTTGCAGTTGAGCTGAGTGCAGAATTGCCGACAATTCTTCAAGGGACCACGCGACGGGAATTTTCTTTTCACTGCGAAGCTTTGAGATGAACTTGGGGCAGTCGGTGAGTAATCCCAGCTGATGAGCATGTCTCCAAAAGCTCAGAAGGTCCTTCACACAGCTATTGACGCTGGTGGCCCTATCCCCCTTTTGCAGCTTCCACCGCTGAAGATTTCTCAGATTGTCGTCTGTCAGGTCATTCATCAAAGGACAACGTCCCAGGCACTTGGCAAAGTTTGATATTGCGTACGTCATCTGTAGAATCGAAGACTTTCGACATCCAATCATTTTCTCGGGAACGTATCGGACTCTCCAGAACTCCATAATTGAGCCTGGTTGATCGAGTTCCGCATTCGTCAGGCCTCGCATGCGAGTAAGTTGATTTCCTTCGTGAGGACGACGGCCATCGACTTTCATGCATGTGTCAGGTGACCAATGTCGGACAATTCTCCGAAGATACGCACGTTTCTTCCTAGCAGCATCAACCGTTGATCCTTCAAGAATCGTTGATCGCATATATCGTTCAATCAAAGATTCTGTGACTTCATGCATTCGACAATCGACTCCGGCCCAGCCATTTAACGATCTGACCGCTTCACGATAGTTCTTTACCGCGGCCGCCGTCAGTCCGAGAGTGTTCGGAATGAACTTCTGTTCAAGAAATTCCACCAGTCGTTGCGATGCCATTGAATTCGCCCCTTCTGCAAACAGGAAAAGTAAAACCGATTTACAGTTGGTATTTGCATTTTGGGCATCTGCAAAAATCTCTCACTAGTTTCCACAAAGTTTTTGCGAGTCGGGCGATTCTTGATATTCCGAGTTCTGATTGGTAGCCTGAAGGGCCGTTGAGTGCATCGCCGATGACAAGGAAAACTCTATGCGATTCATCATCCTGACATTTGTGCTGATTAAATTCATGCCTGAATCATCGTACGCTCAATCATTGAATTGGGGCTCCTTCAAGGAACTGTCAATCGAACTGCTCCCAGAGGATCAAAGGAATATCGATTCCCTGACTGTCAAGGATGGAAAGGCTACTACGAAGGACGTGCCAATTGACTTCTGGGGATTCACGTTCAAACCCGATTCACTCGAAGTTGACGAAGTCTTTCGGTATCCAATTGCAGAGCCACCCCTGATGGTTGGTGACCGAATTATCAAAGTTCGTTCGAGGGCGGTGGACACATCGTCTACGGCAATCAAGATACTGAAGTCCGCAGATTCCCCGATTGCTTCCGCTATCGTGGAGAGGACGTTCCCGGACGGCTCTGTGTCACAGATCCGGACAAGAATTCATCGCGCCAATTCAATCATCTTCAACCGAATTCTCAAAGAGGAATTAAAACCTGAGCCACCGAGGCTGAAGGCATCTGGCTCTTGGAGCTGGGGATACGTTGACAGGCTTACGATTACAAAGATTGGCACACTTGATGATGGGCGAGATTTCTACTCAGTATCCGCACAAGAACTTGGAAAGAAGCCCGCACAGGTAATCCTGGAAGGGTTCCAGGGTGAACGGTGGGAAGCGATTCATGCAATGGATCGTGATGAGTCTCAGAGGCAAGACGACTTGCTACTGTTGATCGGTGAAGATCGAGAAGTACGCCTGGATGGGAAAAAAATGAGCGTCGGCCAGTTGATCAACATTAACGGATCATCGGATTGAGCTGAGAATATTCGGGTTTCCTGTATTTTGAATGTTGGGATGATTGCGATAGGGACCGATGGTCTGTCGATGCCCCCGGCTAGTTAAAATTACCTTGCGACCGTTGATTGTTCCGATCTTCCGCCGTCGATTCAGAATCTGCATTCCGTCAATAACTAATGCTCGCCTGGGGATATGGCCTTGCGACGCCTGGACGAGAGAATATGGAACCTGATGTCCAGCTACCGTTCCTCTGATTCGAAGATTGTCCCAAACAAATCTGCCCTTTGACATCGCTGATCGCATTTGAGCAAATTGTCGCGGGTGAACCGGCTTGTACGCATACATTGGACCAGCGACCTTTCCAATCCCAGTTCGCTGATCACGTTGGTAGTATCGGACGAAGAGTGTCGAATTCACTGGCTTCGAAATATTAAAGTCGAACCCCAAACTATGCACGTTTGACGACGTCGCTTGGATCATCTCGCCAGTAACGATCGGGTCATCGACTCGACATCGCATCCTGAACCCTGGTCGATTGACCTCAACTTGTCTTCCATTGTTGATGATGCGTAGACGTTCCACGGGGGCTGAGGACTTCTCCTTCTTCTGTCGCCTGTTTTCATCAATCCAATCATTCAGCGTAGCTGCAGCCGTCTCAAGCGGATTCAAAACACTATCCAATACCCGCTTTAGTCCTGGATCCTGATTGCCGCGGCGGCCGGTAAGAACGCCAATCACGTTCGTGAAGACATTTCGGTTCTGTGCGAAATGAGACAGCCTCTCAAGGCCGTCTCGAAGTTGTCGCAATGAGTCATCAAGTGTGCGATCCACGCCTCGGAGCCGCAGATTTAATCGCCGGGACTCTCGCAACGCCTCAATAATCTTCTCGGGTCTCAATCCGCTCGCCACAAAGTCGCGAATCTTTGTGAGCGATCGAATACTGTCGGTACCGATTGAACCTTCCAAACTTGCCATGAATTCCCTTTCCAATGAAACAGATTTGAACATTCAGAACAGAATCGCTGTTCAACGTCCATCACGGTGAACCGGCCAATGCAAACTCTTCTTCCGGGCACGATTTTTCGTCGCCACTCAGCCCTTCGTCCCATGTCATGTCATCTTCCGCAATTGACACCTGAGCTGTTTCATAGTCGTTAACCGAAGGTTCAGCCCCTTCTGATTGGCGTTTCCTTCGACGTTCGGCTTTTGCCCGATGTTCGAACTCTTTCTTTTCTTCGAATTGCTTGGTGAGTTTGTCCAGCTGACCCTCCCAAGTTTGAGCATAGTCCGACAAAATGAAACCTCTTTTTCGTCGATCTTTTGGATCGGAGTCTACTTGAATGATCTTCTTTTCTGCCTCCAAAGTACCTAACGCTTTTCGAACGACATTGTGTACCAAGCACTTTCTTTTCGTTACACAGGTTTCAATGTAACCTGCTGCGCGTGGTTCATTCGATTCGCGGAGCAAAGCCAGTATTTCGCTTTCTGCAATCAACAGATTCTTTTTGAGTAACTCCTGACCTGATTTGTCGCGTTTTTCCTTTTTGCGCAGCCTTCGATCTTCCGTATATTGCTCATTCTTTTCGATTCGGCATTCCCAGCTGCTCTCGGTGAGTTCCACTTTAAAGGCGGCTTCTCCTTGGTCGCGTCCGCCGATCGAGAGATTCAATTGATGCACACCATCGCGGAACTCACCGGTTCTGGAGATATTGATCCACTGGCCGACAGCTTCAGCAAATCCAGCCCCGGCTGCCGAATAGAGTCCCGTTGGACCTTCATTACCTCGACCAGAGCTCTTTGTGACATGGTGTACGACGATCGGCGTCAATTTCGGTGCGAGGTGTTTCAGTCCCCATAACAGTGGGCCTACCTCTTGTACCTTTGCAGTGTCGACGCCCTGAATCGCCAGATACAATGGATCGAGTATCAGCACTTCTGTGCTATACCGTTCAAGTGTTTGCCGAAGGCGTGCGATGTCGGCAGGTGATTTCAATAACGGAAACTCGACGAATTCTATTTTGAGATACTCGTCGAGACTGTTCATTTCAGAGGGACTTAAACCCTTTGAGGTGCAAATCTTGCCTACCAGGCTTGCGAGCCTTCGCTGATTTGTTTCGCCGGTGAGGTACAGAATTCTTCGTGGCTTCGGTACCTGAAACCTCGCAAGCCAAGGTTTGCCACTCGCCATTGAGATTGCGAGATCGACGGCCAACAAAGTCTTGCCTGTTTTTGCCGGTGCCAGAATTGCCCCGACTTCCTCACACACAATCAAGTTTTCGACCAACCATTCCGGTTGCTCGTCTTTGTGTTTGAGAATCTCTGACAGAGGCGTTTCTGCGTACGATTTTGGCGATGAAGTCGTTGCCGGTTGTCGGCTTGTGTTAGAAGACATGAGGACATTCCTTTGCTTGTCACGGCAGTATTGCATCCGCACTCGATTCCGTTCGAGGCGATGATGCACAAGAGGCCTGTAATGTGGTAAGCCGGGTGAACAGATATCGCCCGAGGTTCACGGGCGATTTGGCTGGCTTGCGAGTGTTTCAGGCTTTGCCATCAGCGTCGGTTGTACTGGATGCGGCATGTTCAGCCTCAACATCCGATTGAGGACACCCGCTCATGATCCACTCAGTGATCTCGACGCGGCGCCACCGGACATGCTTTCCAATACGGATCGGGGCAGGAATCCGATTTACTTCGGTCAGATACTCGACTTTTCGGATCGAACATCGCAATTCTCGAGCAACTTCACTCTTCGTCATCAGTGATGGTTCAACGGTAACGGCAGCTGAAATCATGGTCGCTTTCTCCGGAGCTTCTGAAAGACAGCACCTTGCATGTCGGTACACGCAAATTCGTGCGACCACTATCATAAATCAGTTTAACCACACGTCATCGTGTGTTGGGTAACATAGGGCGCGAGATTCTGCAGAACGGAACGTTCGCGCTCATTCGCGCTGCTTCGCGCTCATTCGCGCTCATTCGCGCTGCTTCATTGCGTCCATTACTTTTTGGTATTGGCTTTCAACGTAGAAGTGGACTTCTACCTTTCGCTTCCCGAGGTCGATCACAAACACTTGGCTTCCGTGGCGGTTCCACAGAAACTTTGCCGCGGATTTCGAACTACCGCTGAGAGCTCTCGCAATGGATGTCGCGCTGCCGATAATCGGTCCAAACCTGAATTTCGATGGTATTCCTTCGAGAGACTCATTCGTTACCACCTGAGAGGGGCTTTCACTGGGAACCTTGTCGGGTTCCTTTGCTGGATGCGGAGCAGAATTCTTCAGCACCACCAACAAATGAAAGAGCCGATCAATCGGGTTTAACTCGTCGGATGGATCCGCATCAATCAAGTCCCACGGACGAATCTGTTCGGGAAGCTCCAGTGCATGAGCCAAAGCGTCGAAATAGCTGACAATGTTGTTCCGTGCCTGTTCGACATCGTTTGCTGTGAGGACGTCCTGCCGGCTTCGGAGAGCCTGTACCAACCCAGTGAACGAAATCAGGGTGAATTGTAAAAAAAGATATCCAATCCCGGGCTTGTCGCTCTGGTTCAGCTCAATTTGAGTGTCCAGCCACGAATTGACTGAAACAGTCAACCCGTCAATCTGAGCCAGCAGATGCCTATTTCCAGCGTCGCTTGTCATTGTGCCGAGTTCCTGCGATCGGCATTCCTGATTGGACACGCTGCGGAAGCGGGTCAGGAAATCCGCTTGTCAGTCCAGGCTCATGACTTCCCGGCCTATCCGCAGGTGATCACTTCTCTATCTTAGCAGTGGCCGAGACTCGTTTTCGTGGCTTCGCCTGTCGCTCTGGTTGAGAATTGCCAATTCCAGAGCCTCAGCACAGTCCTCGAGTTGAGAGCAAACGGAATGACGGAAGTCGCCGAGTGGCAACCCACAAGCGTCCCGTTGGAGATCCTTGAGCGCATGGAACAATTCGCTGAGACGATCCAACAGTCGACTTTGCTCAGCCGTCAACGCAATGTGTCCATCCTTGGGTCCATCAATCGATTGCTCCCGGACAGAATCGACACAAGTATTTAGTGTGATAAGACTTGCGGAGTTTCGTTCGAGTCCAATATCGTCCACTCTTTCACCGTAAGGACTTACGTCAATTTTGGCGAAGTCCTTTTTTGTTGGTTCCCCCAAAACTGACACAAATCTGACACTGCATAGTGGTTGCATTGAGTTTGCACTGCTGGGCTGTCAGTGCCACGCATCCTACGATTTCAGTTCCTTCACTGGCTGTAAATCGAGGTTTTTGCCATGGCAAGTGTCTCTTTTGATCCCGCGTCGAACCAATTTCACATCCGCTTCCGTTTTGCCGGTCAGGCCTTCAAACGCTCGCTAAAGACGGCCAGCCAGAAAGACGCAACTGCCGCCCTTGCTCGCGTGGAGGAAACGCTGTCATTGCTGCAACGCGGCGTCCTGGAACTCCCGGCTGAAGCCGATCCTGCGATGTTCCTGCTCGCGGGAGGTAAGACCAAACAGCGGCCGCAGAAAGTCGAAAAAGCCCTCACGCTGGGCCAGCTGATTGATTCTTACCTGAAATCCTTGCCGGAGCAGGCCAAGGAGAAAACCACTCTCAAAACTGAGGCGACCCACATCAAACACTTTCGCGCCCGACTTCCCATGAGCAAGGCCGTCGAGCACCACTATCTTCCATTCGTCGCATTATCGAAGGGCTTGTCGCAGAGCATGATTCGAGACGCGATGGTTTCGTCAACGTTATGCGACGGGCAATGTCGCATGTATAAGGAGGGCGATCAGTGGAAAGACTCGTCAACCTTTGGAAGGGATGATCTTCCACTTGTGTCCAAACTCCTCGATCAGGCTCACAGTTGGATCTTCCAGCATGGAAATTCAGCTTCAGCCTCTGGAAATGGTGAGGGCCCCTTCTGACGCTCTTTTTGCTTTTCGTGTCAGGCACCTGAACTGAGAAGGCAGTTCAAGAATGATGAGGTTTTCCACGGTTCGCAGACCATCGGAGACCTCATCCAAATCAGAGCAGTTGTCCAATCTTCAGCGGTGAGCAAATCACACGCTCTTGGTGAAGGCGATTCACATACGACTCACGGGAAGACGCCAAAGTTCGACGATGCTGACAAACCGCGAGTATTTGTCAGGAGACGATCGAACATGAATCCAGGTTTTGAATGACTGTTCTATCGCTCCAACCCGAGTGTGACGTCCGCATCCGTGCGAACCTGACTGCCTGAAATCATCAGACAGGACGGCCCGCACGGCCTGCGGGGAATAGTGGGCTTGTTTTGGCATTCCTGGCAGTGTGAGCCGTTCTCCCACTGAAATCTAACGAACGTGCATGAAACTTGCCTGGCCGGAAACGAGGACCAAAATCCTCAGGATGCTCTGCATTGACGAGGTTTTCACGTTCCTTCGTTTCCGTTCCATGCTGGCAGGTAACCTTCAGCACCGCTGGAGACTTCATACAGGACGCTGTTCCCGTTCTTTATGATCTTCTCACTGTTTCTTGCCCCGGCCGCGGACCATGTCCTGTTGTCCCTGTCGCGTGTATTGCTCTCGGAATCGCTTTGTATACTGATTCTGCACGGATCGACCGAGCCCAAGTTTCTGCAGGATTTCTTCCAGCGAATTCCCCTGCTCACCGCGATTCAGATTTCCAAGTACCCGATACACGATGGCATCGCCTGATGAAATCAGGAATTCAGGGGATTGTCGGACCAGATACGCAAGCGATTCTGCTTCGCCGTCGTCCAAGTCACCGAGATACAGCAGGTCAAACTGATCACGGAAGGTCTTCAGATCAGAGACTGAAACATCGAAAACAGTGATGGCTCCGGTAGTGATCATGGCCGACAGATCAATGTCGTAGCCGTACTCATCCTGCTCGCTCTTTTGGAACAGGACCTCTTTTTCTGCCACGATCCGCGACAAATACAGGTCGCAGCTGGCGACGATTTTCGACCATAATCCCAGTTCGTGCAGGTAGATGACGACGCCGGCATCAAGGATGAGTAATTTCAACTTCGGCATCGTCTGGAACTTCCTGCTCAACCTGTCTCATGGCTTCTCGGCGAGTAATCCCCAGGTATTCTGCGTACCGTCCCGTGGAAAGAAAACCCTTTCGCAGGGCTTCCGCAGCAAGTGCCTCGAATCGGAGCGGACGGAGCGGCAGCGTATCTGTTTGACGCTTATCCCAGAATGCAATCTGCCCCTTGAGCTTGTTCAGATTCTCGGAAACCCATTCCTTCTGTCGGTTGAACACGAACGACATCTGCCAAAGCAATGCTTCAACAGAAACATCAAACTGTCGTGCCACTTCGAAGAGATCATCGAATGTCAGCGACGTCTTTGCCCCAAGCTGCGAATCGATCGCGATTCGCAGCGGCTCCTGAGGCATCAGCAGATTGCGCGCAAAGCATGTCGCAAGCTTCTCTTCCTGTGCAGATGCCTCGGCAAATGACTCCTCAACAGGAGTCCGAAAAACCTTCCACGTGAGCAGATGAAACAGTTCGTGAGCGAGGTCGAAATTGCGCCGCCACCGAACGTTGTTCGAATTCAGCAGGATGGCAGCTCCGAAACTTTCGTTCAACGTACAGGCTGCACTGCCACTTGGCTCAAACGCCATGTGAAAGACCTTGACTTTGCAGATTTCTTCAACAACTCGCAGCAATGACTGTCCGGGCCGTTCACCGAGTCCATGCATGTTGCGAAAGTCGTGAGCCAGCTTTTCGGCCTGCTGATAACCAAACGACTCGCCCTTCCCTGTTGCGAATGGGATTTCGGAACCTTCAGGCGAACCGCACCAGCTCTCGAGCAGATGATACTGCTCCCCAAGACGCAGCAATTGCGACTGAAGCTCCTCAGCGTTTGGTGACTTTGGCTTCTGTCGCCACAACACAACCTCTCGCGGTAACGGGCCATCGTCGAGGAAGAACGAAGTCGCTCGACGGTAAAGATCGGCCAGCTCCTTCAACTGCGGAAGCCGTGGTTCGCGCTTGCCGTTCTCGAATTCCGATAGTGTCGAAGCACCGACACTCGTGCGGGATTCCACATCGTCCAGCGTCAGCTTCATCGACTGACGTGCATATTTGAGCCGTTCTGACAGACCACTCAAATTCCCATCTCCTCACAAAGAAATCCCCCGGACAGAAGATTCTATCGACATTATTGACCCATTGAAGGGTGTTTTCTTCTGGATTTCAGAAGCATTGGCAATTCTGCGATCGGGAATTGGCGTAACCCGCGACAGCGAAGCACTTTGCGGCTCCTTTCACGGCAAAGCCCAGTAGTGCTCGACAAAGGACATTATGGTGCGTTAAGCATTGGGTAGTGAAAAACTCATGGGATCGTCAACTGACTGGCCGACTGAGCCAATCTGCTGCCTGGATAACCAGGCAGCAGTGGCAATGCGTTCGATTGTCTGCACCAGCTTTAGTTCAACGCGGCAGATGTTCCGAAGTCTCCGCCTTCTGGATGCCCTGGAATTATCGCGAGAGTCTTGATAACGTTTCTGACGCGGTCTGAGGTCCGGTGCTGAAGCCGACCGGAAAGCGATTTCTGAACGAAAAGCGAGACACGTTATGACTCGGGAAACTGTAGAGATGCAGCTGACATCGGAAGAACGATCACTGCTCTTGCGCTACGGCTACCCATTTGACCAGATCAGGCAGGCTCTGGAGGCATGCAAAGCGAGCGATGACATCGAGATCGTTCCGATGGATCGTTTTGAACTGGAACGTCTGATTGGCGACGTGTGCCGGTCCATCAACCATATGAAGAGAGGTCGGACACAGGATCAGCTGCTGGAACTCTGCGATCGCCTGGAGGCCGCCGAAACATACGGGGATGGCATGCTGGACGTGTTCTGAGCCGCCCGGTACGTGCTCCCCGTGACTCGCTCATCAATTGCTGGCGATGTCTCCCGCAGGTAGTCCTCATCTTTCGTTTCGAGGAATCTGCGTTTCTGAGTCATCGCGAGTGCATAAATCGCCACCAGCAATGCCCAGAGATGATCACGGTGCTGCAGATCCGGGACCCGGCCTTCCTGCGGAAAGAGTTCAATCAGTACGAGGAGTGCATTCGTTTCCAGAAGGACGTCGAAGAAACATATGCCGGACCGTAACGCAGGTTGTACAGTCGTGCGGCAGTGAAATGACGACAATATGAGCAGAACGGAATGGCAAATATTGACAACAAATCGGATATTGGGGTAATCTGCTTTCAGGAGGCTGTTTGATGGCTAACACACTGAATCTGTCATTGACGGATGAACTGCGGGCTTTTGTGGATCAGAATTGCGGTGACGGGACGCTCTATGCGACTCCCAGTGAGTTTGTTCGCGATCTCCTGCGGCAACGCAAGTTGCAGTTGGAATCCGCAGCAGCTCGAGATGCCATTCTTGCTGGATATCAGGATGCCGCCGCAGGCCGCACGGTGAGCTTTGATGGTGATCTGAGAAGCCTGCTGAAAAAGACCGGGAAATGAATCCCCGGAATCGCACGAGCTTGGTGCTCACGGAACTTGCCCTGAGCGATCTTGCTGAAATACGAGACTACTCCACCAAAGAATGGGGCAAGAAAACGGCCGAAAAGTACCTCGATGATCTGGAGGCTGGTCTGCAGCGAATGCAGGGACAACCAGCCCTGTTGAGCTCTGTGCCGGATCTGGCTTCGCATCTGCGGTTCTACCGAGTCCGCCAGCATCTGCTTGTCTGTGATTTTCGGCCAGGATCAATCGTCGTTTTGACGGTGATTCACGGGAGCATGGACATTCCATCTCGCCTTGGCGAGATGCAGCCGACGCTGGCTGCGGAGGTCGCTATACTCCATAAACAATTGGACGCGTCTACAGGAAAGAAGACTCGCAGCCGCGATCGTCGGAATAACTGACTGCGGCCTCGTACGATCTGGCCAACGTTGTCACGGTCGGTTCCACTCAGCAGGACGACACGAAGTCCAGCTTTTCAAATTTCGGGACTCGTGTGGATAGCCTTCCAGCATCAGACCGACGATCAGCCGTGAATCTTCAGGCAATCTCTCGAGTCGCTGGCTAACCTCTTCGGCAAAGAAATACGGATTCTCCGACCACGTTTCCAGCTCCTCGTTTCAATGCGGCCTCTTTTCGATTGGTATTCACTGCCTTTCGTTCCGTAATTGTGACCAGCAAGGCCCAGAGATTATCACGGTTCCGCAGTTCGGGGACTCGCCCTTCCTGGACTGCTCGAAAACACGAATCAAACACCGACTGAGCAACGTCTTCACCTTCGACCGTTCTGCGAACACGGCCGGTCAGTTTCTTATTCGCCAGTGTCACCAGTCGAGCATAAAAGTGATTCCAGATCGGCCCTGCAGCCTGGGGATCTCCATCGCGCAGCAGATGGATAAACTGTGTCACTGAGTTCTCTGTCATCACGCTGGCCTCTTCTGTTTCGTGTTCCGCAGGGTTGTCTTCAATCTACCGTTTCAATGCCGAAATTCGAGTCAGCGAACGGGGCCTGAGGACCGGATCGCGGTAAACAACGCTGGTCCACGGAATGACACGGAAGAAACACGGAAGGAGGGGCACCGGAGTTCTCTGTGGACAATCCCCATGGTAGTGCCTCATTCGGTTGGGCTGCATAGGATTTTACCACGGAGGTCACAGAGGTTCACAGAGGAAACACACAACACTCAAGTGACTGATCCATCGAGTTATCCCTTCCGCCAACCCATGCCTCTGTGTCACTCTGTGTCCTCTGTGGTTCAATTCAAGGCCATTGCAGATTCTGAGGTTTTTACCACGGAGGTCACAGAGGTTCACAGAGGAAACACACAACACTCAAGTGCCTGATCCACCGAGTCATCCCTTCCGCCAACCCATGCCTCTGTGTCACTCTGTGTCCTCTGTGGTTCAATTCAGTTCCATTGCAGATCCCTAACTGCTTACCACGGAGGTCACAGAGGTTCACAGAGGAAACACACAACACTCAAGTGACTGATCCATTGAGTTATCCCATCCGCCAACCCATGCCTCTGTGTCACTCTGTGTCCTCTGTGGTTCAATTCAGTTCCATTGCAGATCCCTAAGTGCTTACCACGGAGGTCACAGAGGTTCACAGAGGAAACCACAACACTCAAGTGCCTGACCCATCGAGTCATCCCTTCCGCCAACCCATGCCTCTGTGTCACTCTGTGTCACTCTGTGTCACTCTGTGTCCTCTGTGGTTCAATTCAGTTCCATTGCAGATCCCTAACTGCTTACCACGGAGGTCACAGAGGTTCACAGAGGAAACACACAACACTCAAGTGACTGATCCATCGAGTCATCCCTTCCGCCAACCCATGCCTCTGTGTCACTCTGTGTCCTCTGTGGTTCAGTTTAACTTCGCTGTTTAGTTCGCCATACGTTTGATACCGTCTTTTAGTCGTAGAACGTGAAAGTTGATCAGCAGGCCAATCTTCTTTTTGCTCAGTTTCAGATAAGACAACAGTTGGGCTTCATGGATGGGCTGAATCTCGCTGACCGCTTTCAGTTCCACAATGACGGCATCCTCAATTAATAGATCGATGCGGTAACCGACATCGAGCCGAACTCCGTCGTATTCGATGGGCAATTCCAGTTGCACATCAACCTTCAGGCTACGCTTGCGAAGTTCGTACGCCAGACATGCTTCGTAGGCCGATTCAAGCAACCCCGGCCCAAGAACCGAGTGAACTGTCATGGCCGCGTCGATGATCTGGCCTGTAACGTCATTGATTTCCATTGTAAATTTCTAAGCTGTAACTATTGAGGACACGGAGGATCTCAGAGTACCAGGAAGACAGTGCGGCCACTAACCGCACGCTTGGCGATTTCTGAGCTTGTGGACCGTTGAATTCGCTCTTTGGGATGCTCTAAGGAATACTCTGGGGACTGTCCCCATGGTAGTTCCTGGCTGTTTCTTTTTTCGTGAATTTCGTGGTTACCCATCACGCTGCCTGCTGCCCCGGCTGCGTAGCTGGCCGGTGATCGTGGAAAAGAAGTTCATTTGGATGGGCTGAATGGAATTTACCACGGAGGACACGGAGGATCACAGAAAAAGAACACGACTATGAAGTGCCCTGTGCATCGAGTTATCCCATCCGCCAACCCATGCCTCTGTGTCACTCTGTGTCCTCTGTGGTTCAATTCAAGGCCATTGCAGATTTCTAACTGCTTACCACGGAGGTCACAGAGGTTCACAGAGGAAACACACAACACTCAAGTGACTGATCCATCGAGTTATCCCTTCCGCCAACCCATGCCTCTGTGTCACTCTGTGTCCTCTGTGGTTCAATTCAAGGCCATTGCAGATCCCTAACTGCTTACCACGGAGGTCACAGAGGTTCACAGAGGAAACACACAACACTCAAGTGCCTGATCCACCGAGTCATCCCTTCCGCCAACCCATGCCTCTGTGTCACTCTGTGTCCTCTGTGGTTCAATTCAGTTCCATTGCAGATCCCTAACTGCTTACCACGGAGGTCACA
>JAEUIH010000101.1 GCA_016795105.1 Planctomyces sp. | reverse complement strand
GAGCCGGTGGCGGCGTTGGGCGAAGCGACGGCGTCGGGCCCCCACCGACCCCGCGTCGGTGGAGCCTGGGTTTGGCAGCTAGTTGCCAAACGTTCGCCCCACCGGCGTAGAGCCGGTGGCGGCGTTGGGCGAAGCGACGGCGTCGGGCCCCCACCGACCCCGCGTCGGTGGAGCCTGGGTTTGGCAACTAGTTGCCAAACGTGCGCTCCACCGGCGTAGAGCCGGTGGCGGCGATGGGTGACGTGACGGCGTCGAGCCCCCACCGACCCCGCGTCGGTGGAGCCCCGGTTTGGCAACTACCTGCCGGCGGGGCGAGTTGCGGCAGATGGGCGAGTTGCTTTGACTGATGATGGAAGGGTTTCAGAAGCAGACGGGTATTCAAAGACCGTTGTCGTCCGGCCGCTCTCACTTCCACCAGCATCGGTTGAGACAGTTCGGTTGGACAATGAAATCGTAGCATCGTCAACGCCTTTCAGGAGCACGATGATCTGCTGGTTCTGGTCGGGAAAACGGACGTTGTTCGCGTTCTCGAGCGCTTTTGAAACAGCATCGATCAACTCCTTCACTCGATTCTCGTTGTATTTCAGATGAGTGGAGACCGCTGCAAACGAGGCCGTTGCATCGCGTTGAACGACAGGGGGAGAGAACAGTTGACGGCGCGCTGACTCCCATTCGGTCTCTTTCTTTTCGACGCTTGTTTCTTCGGCTGTTGTTGGAGGTTCCGGGCGCCGTAGAGGAATACTGACTCCGTAGGTCAGGATTGCTCCAAATCCCTGAACGTACTGAATTCGAATCGGCGGAACGGATCGGCGTGACAGGTTAATTCCAAGAGCCGCCGTTCGCATGCTTGAGACGTCAAATTGCCCTTCGAAACCTGGCGTATTCTCGACTGTGACTGGATATCCCTCGACCGAAACGGCTGAAGTCTGTGCTGAGGCTCGGCCGTGTTTCACGATCAGGGAGTGCAGAACCATCAAATCTTCGGTGATCTCGGTTTGCTGAGTTTCCGAGAGTTCAGCGCTGAGGATCATCTCGGGGCGTGGATGCAGATTGCTGCCTGCGGATTCTGCATAGTAACGGTAGCCATCGACTGACATTGTGGACGCTAATGACCGCACATTTGATGAGCTTAGCGGCAGGTAATGTCCCTCAACGATTGAGGCAGGACGATCCCCCGAGGTTCCCGGGACCGCTGGCTGAAGTGCAGAAGCTGGTTCCGGATAAACCGGAGGCTGACCTGACACTGAATCTGCTGAAAACAGAATCAATGCCATGCAGAATAAATTTGTTACCGAGGTTCTGATCATTTCAATCGTTCCTTACTTTTGTTCGATGTGGGGGCCATTGAGAAACCGGACTTCGGGAAACCGGACTCATGAAAATGTTCCGATTCAGAATTCTTTTTCGCGTCCATTGCTGTTGCCGGGCAGAACATCAGTGGCTCCACCATCAAGCAGTTGAGCCGGGTCCGAATTGCCGGCTGCCGACAGGCGAAGCAACTCGCGGCGGGTCTTCAGGATTTGGGCTTCTGCCTCGATTGCCAGCGTCTCAAGATCGCGACGCAGGTTGACCTGGTTGTCGAGAATCCCGGTCAGGACTGATTCGAGTTGCTTTTCGTGTTCAGAGTTCTTCTGTACCCAGTTCGAAAGCGTTGCCGAGACTACACGTCCGGATTCTGACTGAATCAGGGGAACGAGATCCGTCTCGCCCGTTCGAAGCTGCCGAATCTCTGACTGAATCGAAAGGTTCAGTTCCTGTTTCAGCTGACTTTGAAGTTCAGATTTCAGTTCTGTTCTGAGTTGTTCAAGATCGGGCTGAGTTGAGAATGACCGGCCGGTGAAGAAGGCAAGAACGACAACAAGTGCGGCAATTGCCAGTTGTGTTGAAGAAACGCTCCGACGAGGCACCACAGCGATTGATTTGCTGCTATGACCAGCAGATGTTTCCATCCAGGTCGGGATGGTGACATCCGTCGAATCCAAAGGCAGTTCAGCGGGACTTGAAAGTTTCGCCAGCGTCGTCTTCCAGCGATCGACTCGGCAGCGACAATGGTCACATTCAGCATAGTGGCTGTTCAGAAACGCGGACTGTTCGACGTCTGATTCGTTATACAGCCACAGCATCCATTCAGCGTCATCAGGATGTTTTGAATCCGCTGTCTTCATGATTCTCTCTCTTTGATCTGATATGACTTCAATGACTCTTCCAGTTGATTGATGGCTTCTGCCATCCGAGAACAAACAGTGCCAACAGGGATTCCGAGCACATCCGCGATTTCACGAAACTTCAGTTGCTGGAAGTGTTTCAGTGTGACAACGATCCTCAGGTCTTCAGAAAGTCTGTCCAGGGCCGTCGCTACGGCATCCCGACGTTCCAGGTTGTCGGCAGCGATACTGGGATCCGGATCGTTACTGACGGAGGTGACGGTCTCCAGACCATCTGCGGGTCGTCTTCTTCGACAAATATCGCTGGAAGATCGAATCGCAATTCGCCACAGCCATGTTGAAAAGCGAGACTCTCCTCGAAACTGTGCTCGCCCCGAAAACGCTCGAGCAAATGTTTCCTGCATTGCGTCTTCTGCGTCCTGCCAGTTTCCCGTCATTCTCAGACACAGAACCTGAATCCGAGATTGCCAGCGCCAGACAAGTTCTCCAAATGCTACAGTGTCCTTGAATTCACAGACCCTGAGCATGACGGCTTCATCAGTCCAGTCTGCCAGAACCGAAGTTTGAAAAATCGGTTTGGAATTCGTGGGAGGGATCGTCATTCAGTCAGCCGTGAAGAAAATTCAACATCTGTCTCTGGAACATCAGTCAGTGGTGTTTGTACAGCGTTGGATTGCCGTTGCTTGAGCGTTGCTTGAGCGTTGCTTGAGCGTTGCGGGTTGGACGGCTGAACCCGGGAGAATTGTCGGTAATTTTTGTTTGTTTTTTCCAAATTCGCCGGAATTCTTCGGACCGGCCGAAACCATGAATGATTTCAGCAGAGTTGTTGATGACAACTGATTTCCTCGGGATACACTATCAGACAGGGGTTTTAAAGACAGGAATTCTGTGCAGCTGGCAGCAGCGCGAATGGTGATCCCTATGGCCGTCCTCCGAACAATACTTCCGGCCCGTGTTTGTCTGGTCGTTCACACGGCCATCGTCTGGGTGATCAGCATTACCGCGATCACGGCGTTTTCAACAACGGCAGTTGCTCAATACAACTTCCGCAATAACGGCATTCAGTCGGATCGACCAAAATGGGAACGCGGCGGTATTGGTTCTGACTATAGCTGGGGGACGAACCGGAACCGAGGACATCATTCAAACGGAGGATACTCGGGTGGTTATACCCCTTTACCGATTTTTGTTCCGGGTGCTATGGCTCCGGGCGTTTACTATCCGGGTTATGGAGCCGGCTACGGAATGGGGTACGGTTTAGGCTATGGTGACTTTGGGTACGGAAACGGCAGCTGGGGAAGTCCTGCATACTTCGGAAACAGTACGGCCCGATTTAACAACTGGCCATCCTCGCGTGCAACGTTTTCTGCCGGCAGCTTTTCGGCAAACCGTCATGGACGGATCATCAGCGGGGTGACTCGAGGGACTCGCGGTTCCGTTCACTATTCGGCGTTGTGTGGAGGCTGGTACACACCGTACTTTGGAGTATCCGATACGTTCTATGGATCATGGTATGTGCCGACCAAGACGGTGGTCTTTAACGGTCGAACAACCATTGTGCGTGCCAGTGGACCTGTGTATGTACTGCCGATGGATTCTTTATATGGATACATCGGGCCGATGCCATCGTATGGTTTTGCAAGTCCGGTATGGCCGGGTGTGGGCTTTGTTCCATCTGTGGTTGGGATCAATATGCTGATGGTGTCTCCGGTTGACCCTATCTTCCCGCCATCAACTGCGGCGTACACGATCGTACCTCCGCCGATCAGGAACTTACCAGATCCACAGGTCGAACTGCTTCCACAGGTTGAAGACATGGCAGATGAAGATCTGCAAATTCCTCGGAATGCTGGTGCAGTTCCGATCATCAATGAATTCTCTGCGACGGCAGTTGCTCAGAAACGTACGTCTCTGGCAGACAAGATTCAGAGTCTTCGTTATCAGGCTTCCGGGGATGAAGCGTTTCGCAAGGGCGAATATGCATCGGCTGATGTCTTCTACCATGCTGCAATTGATGCGGCGCCGGCTCGCCGAGCTCCCTGGTTGCGCCTGACAATTGCTCAAGTGGCGCAACAGCAGTTTGCGGAGGCCGTGTCGAGTCTTAAAGCGGGTCTGATGCTTCCCGAAGAAACGACTCGAGTCTGGATCACTTCCGATGAACTCTATGGAACCGATGCCAACGAACGATCTCGGAAGCATGCCGGTGATCTCTGGACCTGGCTTGCAGAAGAACCTCTCTCAACTGATCGACTTCTGCTTTCAGGTTTCTTTCAAAAGCATCGTCGCTTCGACGGCACCGGGGATGAACTGCTGGAACTGGCGAGTCACAACGGTCCGGAGGCTGCTTATGTCACAGCGGTACGTCAGATTACTCGGAATGATGGACAGGAATCGGTTGCGGGAAGCGGGTCACCTCCCGCAGAATCCCGATTCGATGCAGTCCCACCTGTACCGCAAGTACCCCTCCAGATCCCACAGCCGTAGTCTTGGCATTCCTGCCCGAGCACGCTTCTGCCAAATGTAGCTTGGGCATTCCTGCCCGAGCACGCCCCTGCCAAATGTAGCTTGGGCATTCCTGCCCGAGCACGCCCCTGCCAAATGTAGCTTGGGCATTCCTGCCCGAGCACACCCCTGCCAAATGTAGCTTGGGCATTCCTGCCCGAGCACGCCCCTGCCAAATGTAGCTTGGGCATTCCTGCCCGAGCACACCCCTGCAGACGCGCTGGTGCTCGAACCCGTGCGTGGACGGGCAGGAATGCACATCCTACATTTGCGACGGGCAGGAATGCCCATCCTACATTTGCGACGGGCAGGAAAGCCCATCCTACGATTTTTGAGTTTCTTCTTCGCGGCGGTTTTCGGCGAAGAGTGCATCCTGAACGGGAATCAGGCAGCCGAGGATATCGCGGAGGACTTCTGCGGGAGAGCCATTGGCGTCGACTTCGTGAATCACTTCTGGTGGGTATTGCTGCAGTACAGGTGCAGTGACATGGTGATACACTTCAAATCGGTGCCGAATGACTTCCTCATTCGCATCATCAGTACGATTCTCTCGAATAGCGCGACGACGAATGCGATGCACCATATCCTCTTCATCCGAACACCTCAGATAGATGACTCGGTGGATCTCCAGGTATTCTTCGATGAGTTTGACTTGAGCGATATTGCGAGGCATTCCGTCGAGAATGAGCAGGTCTTCGCGTGGCTTGAAGCGTGACAGTGCCACGTAGGCTTCAACTGCCTTTCTCCAGATCTTAATAGTCAGTTCATCGGGAACGAGTTCCCCGCGGGAGATGTGAGCGTAAACTTCTTTTCCGTCTTTGGAACCGATGTCGATGGAGCGAAAGACGTCGCCGACGGAGAGATGAAAAAAGCCGGGAATCGCTGCGAGAATCCCACCCTGAGTCCCTTTGCCAACTCCCGGTGGGCCAAACAACGGTACACAACGATAGCGTCTGCCCCGACTCATTTCCGACCGTCCTTCAAGAAATCTGGAATTCCGCCGCTTCACAATCGGAGTATGACGGTGCAGAAACGCTGTGCAAAGCGTGGTGAAATTCCCCACTCCCCCTTTTTTCAGGATCAGGACGTGGTCTGAAGGCAGGTTTTGCCGCCGATTCGGGAGAATCGGCAGCGGTTGCTCCGGCGATTACTCGAGGATCACTGCGGTACCGCTCGCGGACACCATCAACATCCCATTGGCCTGACCGAGTACTTCGTAGTCGAGATCAACGCCTACGACGGCATTTGCCCCGAGCTGCTGAGCGCGCTGCTCCAGTTCCTGAAGTGCAATTTCTCGAGCACGCTGAAGTTCTCTCTCGTACGTCGCTGATCGCCCTCCGACAAGGTCGCGGATCCCGGCGAACAAGTCCTTAAACAGGTTTGCACCGAGGATGGCTTCCCCGGTCACGATGCCAACATAACTACGGATCTTCTTACCATCCACGTTCGGTGTTGTGGTTACGATCACAGCTTCAATCTCCTGTTGTGAAACGACTTCTTAGAGTGACAGTTGAGCAGCACAGGGGCGATTATCGCGACACTCCAACCGTCTCAACAGACACCTATCAGCAGTCGCTTTGGCCCCGTTGATGCACCTGGGGGCGGGAAATTCCCCTGTCCTTCGTGCAGAGGCAAAACGAAAGAAGTGAGCGGAAGGATGAGTGAATCCACTCAGTTTGGGGGTGAATTGTTCAAATGAATGCCTGCGATGAAACATGGCCGTCCCACAGACGAATGGCACGCTTGATCGAGATGCTTTTCAACAAAAACACAGACAATTCGCGTGTTGCGACGCACTCAGCGAACGCTGCATCAAGGTCGGAAGACAGCGTTTCGGTGCTCGATGCACACTCACTTAGTGCGGGTAACACCCCAGCGGGGAACCCCTCTCGGAAAAAGCCGCATGGGAGCAATAAAAACCACACCGCCGAGAGTTGGACTCAACGCTGCGGTTTTCCGATCACGACAGACAGAATTTGATACGACATCAGGATAAGGAATCTCCCAATGCAGGCAAACATGGATGTACGCGGCACCTCCCTTGAGCCGGAAGTCCGTCAGGTTGCGGACGCGATTGTGGCAGATGCCAATCGGGTCAATGGTGAGTCAATCGCCTGGTGTCTCAATGCATATGGCGGATTTCGGAACGTGACAGCAGCGGGAACGGCGGCAGAGTTGCTGTATGCAATTCGCAGCCAGCGCCCGCAGGTGGTTTTGATCGGTGAGCGGATTTTGATCGGAGCGGCTCGAGAGATCTTTGGCGAGTTGGCCGTAAAGCTTGGTGAAACCCGAGTTGCTGCGTTCGCCGACGCGTTGACAGATCGGCAGCTGGATCTGATTGTTAACAACCGAATCACCGGCCTGTTGTCACGGCAGGATTCGATGAGAACAATCAGTGACCAGTTGATTCAGGTTGCTGCCGGCAATCGGATGCTGTCTGAACAGCTCAAAAATCGACTGCAGCTTGGTACCGATGGTCAGTTTCGATGTGCGGCAAGTGCTCGACTGCAGAAGCTGACCGACCGTCAGTGGGACGTACTGCTGCGAATCGCTGAGGGTGGCCGCGTTTCAGAGGTCGCGGAGGCTCTGGCGATCTCGGAGAAGGCAGTGGAGAGTCATAAATATCGAATCATGAGAGCGATTGGGGCGAACGACCGTGTCGATCTGTGTCGGTGGGCCATTCGCGAAGGTCTGATTGAAGCCTGATTGAGTCTGATACCACGGAAACTGTTTTACTCAGGGAAAGATCGCTACTATGTTCTGCGACGTATGTCGCAAACGGATGCAGGATCTCCTGAACGACAGGTGACCATCGGCGGCATGTTTCATTGAGAGGAGCATTGCCGTGGATTTCCAGGTCGCCTTGTTTTTTGCATGCTCGATCTTAAATTCCCTCATCGCCCTGCCCCAGGATTCTGCCGCGGGTGTGACTGAACCGCCGGCTTCGGTGACGTCTGCTTCACTGTCTGTCGCTGATGTTACTGCTCTGGTCAGGAAGTCACTGGTTCAGGTCCGAGCGACAGCTCGTGATGGCAGTGATCACGGAATTGGCGCGGGATTCGTGATTGACGGCGCTGGCCTTGTTGTGACTGCTCGACATGTGATTGGCGACGGACGCGATTTTGTTGTGGATTTACCGGGCGGACGAACTTCAAAGGTTGTTGAGGTGTATGCATCATCCAGTCAGCTGGATGTGGCAGTGATTCGGATGGAGGACAAGACGCTTCCGCCACTGCGGCTGGGAACCCCCGAATTGATTTCTCAGGGGCGCGATGTGGTTGCCATGGGGCATCCGCGAGGATTCCGCGACAGTGTTGTCAGTGGAGTGATTTCCGGGCGTCGTGACATTGACGGTGTGAGCATGATACAGCTGGCAATGCCCATCGAACCCGGGAACAGCGGCGGACCTGTGGTTGATCGCGAAGGGCGAGTATTGGGTGTGGTGACAATGAAGTCCACGGAGACAGTGAACCTGGGCTTTGCTATTCCTGTTGACTTTATAACGAGTCTGCTTGAGGATCCCAATCCGGTACCGATGGATCGCTGGCGAACGATTGGGGCTCTGGATCCCAAAAGCTGGACGGTGTTGTTTGGAGCGAATTGGCGACAACATGCCGGGCGGATCAGTGTCAACGGCTCTGGCAGTTCGTTCGGAGGACGAACTTTGTGTCTAAACGCCAAAGAGTCTCCCGGTGGTGAGTATGAGATTCGAGTTCGCGTGCGGCTGGAGGACGAGCGAGGAGCTGCGGGGCTTGTCTTTCATTCGGACGGCAATCAGCGGCATTATGGTTTTTATCCCAGTGCCGGCAATCTGCGACTGACTCGGTTTGATGGTCCCGATGTGGAGTCCTGGACGATTTTGCACAATGCACCGCACCCTTCATACAAGCCTGCCGACTGGAATATGATCTCTGTGAAGATTCGTCCGGGAGGGTTCACCTGTTACGTGAATGGCGAGCAGGTGATTGAGTCGACAGATAACGCGTTTGATGCGGGTGCAATCGGGCTTGCGTCGTTTCGAGGTACAGAGGCCGATTTTCGAGGATTTGAGTTTGGGAGTGAACTCGCCTCACTCACGCCGGATGATGTAGCGCTTCAGCAGTTGCGTGCTGCTGCGGAAGAAATTTCTGCAGATCGTCCGGCTGCTCAGGAAACGGTCGAGAAATTGGGGGATGTCTCTGTCTATGCGACCGACTTCTTCGAAAGAGAAGCGAAGATCCTCGAGCGTCGAGCAGAGCAGTTGCGCAGAACGGCGGCCGATGTTCATCAGTCACTTGTTCGAAAAGCAATCCGCGAAGAGTTGGCTCAGGAGAATGACGGTGGGAAGAAGACCGATCTGCTGCGACTCGCCCTGCTGATTGCTCGACTTGATAACCAGGACGTGGATGTGGATGCGTATCTGGATCGAGTTCGGCAAATGGCTGATGAGATTCGAGTCACGTTTCCGGAGAACGCATCGGTTGAGCAGAAGTTACTTTGCCTTGACGAATACCTGTTCGTCTCGCAGGGGTTTCGAGGAAGCCGGTTTGAATACTACACGCGATCAAACAGCTATCTCAACGAAGTGATTGATGATCGAGAAGGGCTGCCGATTACGTTGTCGGTCCTCTATATGGCACTTGCGGAACGACTGGAAATACCAGTTTCCGGCATCGGACTTCCGGGGCATTTTGTTGTGCGTTTTGAGGCCGCCGAGCCGATGTCATCGATACTGATTGACCCGTTTGAACGCGGGAAGCGAATTTCAAAGGAAGAGGCCGCAGAGCGAGTTCTTGCGGCTGGCGCTCCCAATCTTCCGGAATTTTATCAGCCTCAGACTGTGCGTCAGATCGTACGCCGCATGCTGATGAATCTGTTGGATCTCGCAGAACAGGACCGAATCGATAACGATGTCCTTCGCTATCTTGAAGTCCTCACGGAGATTGAACCGGAGGCACTCGAGTATCGTGCGAAGCGGCTTGAACTTAGAGCACGAACCGGTCGCCTCGCAGAGGCCCTCCAGGATGTTGACTGGTTCATTAAGCGGGAATCGGTTGAGACCGACCAGGATCGCCTGTTAGAACTGCGTGCCGAGCTTCAGCGGCAGTTGGATAATCAGGATCGGGGAAATGCGGGGGAGTGAACATGAATCATCGCCGTTCGTTTCTAAAGTTTTCATCTGCTATGGCAGCAGGGCTCTGGTTGAGTTCAAAAGACTCGGCAGGTGAGGATGATCAACGTCCTCCCGTTGTTTCACCAAGAGCGACTGACGGAGACGAACGTCACGAACCGGAATGGGATGAACATCTTGAGATCACCGTCGGGCCTGATCATGCGGATCTTGTAGGTAACGACGACAAGGCGATTCAGGCAGCAGTCGATTATATTTCTCGACGTGGGACAGGAACCGTTCGTCTGAAACCGGGCACGTACACGCTGCGAGCCTCTGTTCAACTCACCTCAGGGCTGCGAATCGTTGGCAGCGGTCCCGAGACCATCATTACTCGCGGGGCCTCGGAATCTATCGCTTTGGCTGCGGATTCTGACTGGTACGATCAGGAAATCACGCTTGCGGATCCGGGAGGGTTTCGTGTCGGTGATTCGATACTGCTTCAGGCGACGAATCCTCACAATGGTGGGCAGACGGCCATAAAGCGATCAATTATTGCTCGAAGTGACCGTCGCCTGAAACTCAACGACGGGCTAAGGGAGAACCTCTGGTTGTCCGGAAAACCCACCTGTTCATCACTCTTTCCGCTGTTGACCAGCGAACATACAAAAGACGTTGTGATCGAAGACCTTGTGCTGGATGGAAATCGTCAGAACACGGAGAACCTGAACGGAAATTATGGCGGGTGCATTTTTCTTCAGGATTGCACCGACTACACAATTCGCAGAGTCGAAGCTCGTAACTTTAATGGCGACGGGATCAGCTTTCAGATTTGTCACGATGTGCTGGTCGATGAATGCTACTCCCACGACAACGCAGATCTCGGCGTCCATCCCGGTTCCGGTTCTCAACGGCCGTTGATTCGGAAATCAAGATTCGAGCGAAATACAATTGGCTTGTTCTGGTGCTGGGGTGTTCGGTACGGATTGGCTGAAGACAATCAAATGACTGACAATCGAAGCTATGGAATTTCAATCGGTCACAACGACACCGACAACGTGATGCAAAGGAATCGCATTTCCGGCAGTGGGCTGGTTGGGATTCTGTTTCGCGATGAATCTCGGGGTGAGGACTTCTGGGCGAATCGAAATACGGTGGTCGACAATGAGGTCATCAACAGCGGAGGCGAGGACGGCGTGGCGATCGATATTCAGGGTAAGACGAAAGACGTTCAAATTCGCCGGAACACAATCCGTGAAGACCGTGGTCCAGGAAATCGAACGGGGATCCGCATCAGCAGCACCGCCGAACGTGTGATACTCGATGACAACCGCTTTGAAGGACTGAGAACAGAGGTGTCAAAACCGTAGCGGCGAACGGCATTCGGAGAATGCGTGTTAAAGTAGCAGGCACATTCCATGTGCCGTCCGCGTCGCGCTGGCTACATGGTTGGCGGACGGCATTCGGAGAATGCCTGCTACGGTAGCAGGCACATTCTATGTGCCGTCCGCGACGCGCTGGCTACGTGGTTGGCGGACGGCATTCGGAGAATGCCTGCTACGGTAGCAGGCACATTCCATGTGCCGTCCGCGTCGCGCTGTCAGCGTGGTTGGCGGACGGCATTCGGGGCATGCCTGCTACGAAACGTCAGTTGGTGACTTTATTTCGAGTAAAACGCTTTCGCTCATTCTCGGTGAGGAATATCTTTCGAAGGCGAATCACCTGTGGAGTAATTTCCACGTATTCGTCCCATTCGATGTATTCCAGCGCCAGTTCGAGTGTAATGTCACGAGGCGGACGGAGCAGGATTGCATCGTCGGCACCAGACGAACGAATGTTGGTGAGCTTCTTTTCGCGAATCGGATTGACAACCATATCATTATCACGGGCATTCTCGCCGATGATCATGCCTTCATAGACATCGTCGCCAGGTTTTACAAACAAGTCGGCGCGTTCCTGGAGTTTCCAGAGAGCATACGCTACGGCTTTTCCGGAATCCTGTGAGATCAGAACACCGTTTTGGCGAGTTGGGATATCACCTTCCATGGGGCGATATTCTTCAAAACGGTGATGCATGATGGCTTCACCTTTGGTTGCGTTCAGCATGCGAGTCTTAAGACCGATGAGACCGCGTGCCGGGATGCTGAATTCCAGATGCGTCATTCCGCCTTCGGAAGTCGTCATTTGTCGAGCTTGTCCTCGACGAGCACCAACAAGTTCCATGACGGGACCGATGTCACTGCTTGGAACATCGACAACCAGGGTTTCGTAAGGTTCAGCCTTCCGCCCATCAATCTCCTTGATGATGACTTCAGGTTTGCCGACGGAAAGTTCATAGCCTTCACGTCGCATAGTTTCGATCAGTACAGCCAGATGCAGAATCCCTCGGCCGGAGACCTTGAACGAATCTTTGTCACCGGTTTCATCGACACGCAGAGCAACGTTTGACTGCAGTTCTCTCATCAGGCGGTCGCGCAGGTTTCGGCTGGTTACGAACTTTCCGTGCTGCCCTGCCAGCGGAGAACTGTTGATCGTGAACTTCATTGACAATGTTGGTTCGTCAATTGCTACACGTTCGAGAGCAACCGGGTTGGCTGGATCCGCGATTGTGTCCCCAATTTCCGGATCAGGCAGACCAATCACTGCCACGATGTCGCCGGCAGAAGCTTCCGCGGCATCAGACCGGCCAAGGTTGTCGAAGAGCTGTACGGTGTCAACTTTTGTGAGAGTCTTTGAGCCGTCTGCACGCAGCAACGCGACCTGCTGTCCGGGGCGTAGTTTACCAGCTGTGATTCGGCCGGTTGCGATGCGGCCTACGTATCGAGACCATTCCAGCGATGTGACCATCAGTTGAAGTGGATCGTCCGGCCGAACGATTGGTCCAGGAATCTTCTCGAGTACCATTTCCACGAGCGGACGGATGTCTCCGCCTCGCTGCGTGGGGTCATGAGTCGCGTAGCCTTCACGTGCGCTGGTGAAGATATATGGGAAGTCGAGCGTCTTATCATCAGCGCCGAGTTCGACGAGCAGGTCAAAGGTATGGGACAGGACTTCGTCCGGTCGACAGTCAGGTCTGTCAATTTTGTTGATGACCACCATTAGAGACAATCCGCATTCGAGTGCCTTTTGGAGGACGAAGCGGGTTTGTGGTTTTGGACCTTCGTAGGCATCAACGAGCAGCAAAGCACCGTCGGCCATCTTGAGGACTCGCTCCACTTCGCCACCGAAGTCTGCGTGTCCCGGTGTATCGATAATGTTGATTCGTGTCCCCTGCCACATCATTGCGATGTTTTTGGCAAGAATGGTGATACCTCGTTCACGCTCAAGGTCGTTTGAGTCCAGAATGCAGGTTCCGACCTGCTGGTTCTCACGGAACATTCCGCTCTGCTTGATAAGGCAGTCAACGAGTGATGTTTTGCCATGGTCGACGTGTGCGATGATGGCAATGTTGCGGATGTCTTCGCGGCGCTGAGGTTGTGTACCGGTTGCGCCCTGGGTTTCAATAACTGACGACATGGAATCAAGATCCTGTGGGATTTCGGCAGGCGATGGAACGCCAGGCAACCACGGCAGCGCCATACAATGGCGCACTTTGAACTCCGCGTGAAACAGCGACCGCATCTCCCAATGCTTCCGGAAGGTGCGGAATCGTATCGTCAACTTCATCGGAAGCGAAGACGAGGATTTCATTTTCGCAGGAAATTCTCATACCTTCGTGCCTTCCCGGTCGGCTGTAGCCTCATTTTTTATGGCTTTTCCCTCATTTTCCCGTCTATGGCTCAAGTTCGACGGCTTTCGATAGTGCGTTTCTGCCGTGTTCCCTTGCAGTCCACGAATTTCCTTCCACACTTAGCAGCCTCCTGAAAGTGTTAAGTCGATGGAGGGTTTCGACTCTCCAGACCCAATAAATGAACCTGCTGGCAAGGCCTTGCGAACTGAGAGATTTCCATGGATGCGTTAGATGTACAAAAGGTCGCTTCGCTGGCAAGATTGGCGATTTCGGAGGGTGAACAGGCGGACTATCGGCGACAGCTCACTGCAATTCTTGACTATGTTGCACTGCTGGACGAAGTCAACATTGAGGGAGTGGAACCGATGCCGCACGCCATAGACGTTCGCAACGTTTTCCGGCCTGATGAATGCCGCGAATCGCTCCCGCGGACTGACGCTCTCAGTAACGCACCAGCCTCCGATGGCAGTTTCTTCCTCGTTCCCCGCATTCTGGAAGAAAAGAAGTAGCATGCAACTTCATGAACTGACATCCACACAGCTCATGGCTGGCATCCGCCATCAAGACCTGTGCAGTCGCGATCTGGTTACTTATTTTCTCAACCGCATTGAACAGCTCAATCCGAGTCTGAATGCTTTTCTGTCTGTGACGGGTGACTCCGCGATTGAGCAGGCCGAACGCATTGATGCTCGCCGGTCCCGCGGAGAGTCCATCGGGATGCTTCAGGGGCTTCCGATTGCTGTCAAGGACAACATCTGTGTTCGAGGGGAGCTCACGACGTGTGGAAGTCAAATGCTGCGGAATTTCCGACCGCCCTATGATGCTCATGTGGTGGAACGAATTCGATCCGAGGACGGGATCATTGTTGGCAAGCTCAATATGGATGAGTTTGCTATGGGATCCACATCTGAAACGTCATTTGCGGGGCCTGCTCGCAATCCGTGGAATCTGAATTGTACTGCAGGTGGTTCGAGTGGCGGATCAGCTGTGGCAGTGGCCGCGGGAATGGTTCCACTGGCACTGGGGTCCGACACCGGGGGATCAATTCGTCAGCCAGCTGGCTTCTGCGGCGTTGTAGGGATGAAGCCAACCTACGGCCGAGTTTCACGGTATGGCCTGGTGGCATATGCCAGTTCGCTGGATCAGATTGGTCCGTTTGCTCGAGACGTGAATGGCGTCGCACTGTTGCTGAACGTGATCGGTGGACGAGATGTTCGCGATTCAACATCACTTGATATGGAGTTTCCCGAGCTGGGCGGATACTCTGGTGAGCATGCAGATCTGAAGGGAGTGAGAGTTGGCGTTGTAGAAGAGCACTTTGGCGCCGGGCTTGACCCGGAGGTTGCAGCTGCCGTGCAGGGGACAGTTCGCCGGTTCGAATCTCTTGGTGCAGAAATCGTCCCTCTCCATTTGCCTCATTCTCGTTATTCAATTGCTGCCTATTACCTGATCGCGTGTTGCGAAGCGTCCAGCAATCTTGCGAGATACGATGGTGTTCATTACGGGCATCGAGCAGACTCGTTTGAGAATCTGGTGGACCTGTATTGTCAGAGTCGCGGAGAAGCGTTTGGGGCAGAAGTCAAACGCCGAATTATGCTGGGGACGTTTGCGTTGTCGGCCGGCTACTATGATGCCTACTATCTGAAAGCTCTCAAAGTGCGCCGCAGAATTCGCGAGGACTTTGACAAGGCGTTTGCAGCTGTGGATGTCATCGTTTCGCCTGTTGCGCCCACGGCAGCGTTTCGACTTGGGGAGATGCTGAGCGATCCGCTGGCGATGTATCTGAGTGACATCTACACCATCAGTGCAAATCTGGCCGGAATACCTGGAATTGCTGTTCCCTCTGGTCAAACGGCTTCCGGACTCCCCATTGCCAGCCAACTGCTGGCAGCGCCGTTTGAAGAGAAAAAGCTGCTGCGCCTTGCTGCTGCCATCGAAATGCCGGCCACTTTTCCCGCAGTTTGATCCTGCTGTTTGATGAAGTTTCTGCCGGGAAGCGTGCGGCGCTGGAATCGCTGAACAACCGCGATCCGGAGCGATGCGCAGTTTCTGAATGAAATTCGTGAAAATGTTCGACTCATCCACTTACGAGCCGGTGTTTAACACTTGAAAGCCGTTCAGTGTATGAGGACGGACATCTACCACAAACAGGAGCCTATGGTGGAACAACCTCCGAAACCAATTGCGAAGCAACCAGTGGAGCCAACTTTGAAGCAACCTGCGGAACAGGATAGAACCGCCAGTCGACGACGGTTTCTGAATACTCTGGGTGTCGGGACTGCGTCAATTGGTGTCAGTAGTTTTCTTCAGCGATGCTACGCAGAACCAGGTTTCTACGCGGAACATATTCTGACTCCTCGCCAGACCGAAGGACCGTTCTACCCCAATCATCTGCCTCTCGATACAGACAATGACCTGCTGGTCATCAACGATTCAATCACTCCAGCCGTTGGCGAGATTTGTCATCTCAGCGGTCGAGTTCTGACGCAGAGTGGTTCGCCTGTTCGTAACGCAGTTGTAGAAATCTGGCAGGCCGACAACAACGGATGTTACCTGCACACAGGAAGCAGCAATCGAGACAAGCAGGATAAGAACTTCCAGGGGTTCGGTCGCTTCATGACGAACTCAAAAGGAGAATACTACTTCCGCACGATCAAGCCTGTTCCGTATCAGCCGCGTACTCCCCATATTCATGTGGCTGTCTATCGCAATGGCCACCGAATGCTGACGACTCAATGTTACATCAACGGTCATGCTCTGAATGAGAACGATGGTGTTCTGAAAGGTATCGAAGATCCAAAACTGCGGAAGCTGCTGATGGTGGACTTTGAGAAGATGGCGGAGTCCGAAACCATCGAAGTCGTGGGAACATTTGATATTGTGATCGGTAACACTCCTGAAGACAAAAAAGAAGGCTGATACTCATGAAACGATTCACTTTGGCTCTTGCATTTGCACTGATGTTGACAGGCTCAATGTCAACTGGAAGCGCACAGGAAGGCCGACCCGAAGGTCGACCAGAAGGTGCTCCTGAGGGACGTCAGGAAGGTGATCGAGGACCTCGCGGTGAAGGACCGGGTGGACCCGGTCAGCAGGGACCTCGTGGTGAAGGAGGCCGCGGCTTTGGCGGACAAGGTGGCCGAGGATTCGGTGGTCCTGGAGGCGGTGGATTTGGCGGTCCCGGTGGAGGTGGTTTTGGTGGCGGCCCCGGCGGTCAGGGTGGTTTTGGCGGCGGTGGATTTCCCCCATTTCCGGTGATGATCGCTCTGGATGCAGATAAGAACGGGGAGATCTCCGCGGAAGAAATCAACAACGCCGTTGCAGCTCTCAAGACCCTCGACAAGAACAATGACGGCAAGCTTGATGCCACGGAACTTCGTCCAAACTTTGAAGGTATGGGCAGAGGCTTCGGTGGGCCAGGTGGATTTGGCGGCCCGGGTGGCCCGGGTGGTCCCGGAGGTCAGGGCGGCGGCGCTGAGGAAATGATTTCTCGCCTGATGAGTTTCGATAAGGATGGAGATTCGAAGCTCTCGAAAGAAGAACTGCCCGAACGACTTCAGAGTGTCATGGCACAGGCTGATAAGAACTCTGACGGTCTACTCGACAAAGAAGAAATTACCGCAATGGCACGTGAACGAGCAAATGCTCAGGGCGGAGGTCCCGGTGGCGGGCCTGGTGGATTTGGAGGGGGCCGAGGTGGTGAAGGTCGCGGCGGTCGCGGAGGCGAAGGTGGCCGTGGTGGCGAAGGCGGCCGAGGAGGCGAAGGTGGTGAACGCCGCCGACCTCCAGTGGAAAATGAATGATGTCTGAATGCCTGAGTCTGGGTGTGTGATGTTGTACGACGTGACTGGATTCTGTTTGTGAAATTGATTCAGCGGCAGGTCATGTTCCTGGTTTGTCAGGGACATGACCTTTTCGCGTTATTTTCTTGGAGGCATTGCCAGATGTTGAACGGATTTTTTCTGACTCGTAGAAGAATTGTTGCCGCCGGTCTCGCCGCCGCCTGCATGGTCGCATCTTTTGACTCAACCCTTCAGGCATCGGACTGGAACCGATTCCGAGGGCCGAATGGTTCAGGTGTCAGTGCCGACGGAGCAGTTCCGCCGAAAGCCTGGAGTGATACTGAGAATCTTTTGTGGAAGGCAGAACTTCCAGGACCAGGTTCATCGTGCCCCATCATTATTGGGGACAAGGTGATTGTGACCTGCTGGACCGGATACGGCACCGATCGACAGAACCTTGGCGAAATGGAACAGCTGAAGCGGAACGTTATCTGCCTGAATCGAGCCGACGGTACAGTTCTCTGGAACCATGAAGAAGCGGCTGTCCTTCCGGAAGATGAATATCGCGGCATGTTCGCTGAACATGGCTATTCATCCCACACACCAGTCAGTGATGGGGAAAACGTCTATGTCTTTTTTGGAAAGACAGGAGTCTTGGCGCTGAGTCTTGCGGACGGCAAGCCACTCTGGAAGACACCGGTTGGTGAGAATCTTGAGCAGCGGGGCTGGGGATCGGCAAGCAGCCCGATTCTGGTCGAAGATCTGGTGATTGTTCCTGCATTCGTGGAAGGCGATTCGCTCGTTGCCCTTAAGAAGTCAACGGGAGAAGTTGTTTGGAAGCAGACGGCACCAGGTTATGACGGAAACTGGTCAACGCCAATCCTTGTCAAGGTTGACGAGACTCGCACAGACATCGTAATTGCTGTACCTGGAGAAATCTGGGGCGTGAATCCGGAGAACGGTAAACTGCGATGGTTCTGCGTTGTACCAGGTTCAGACTCTGCGCGTGCAAGTGTGATTGAACACAACGGAATCATCTATGCCATGAGCGGTCGTGGTGGTGGTTGTGTTGCCATCAAGGCAGGTGGCAAAGGCGATGTTTCGGAAAAGAATGTTCTCTGGTCAAACCCCAGTGATAACAGCGGTATTGGCACACCGGTCCTGGTGAATGATCGCATGTACCTGTTCTCAGGCCGCACAGCGACAGTCGTCGACGCGAAAACAGGGGAACGAATTGAGCAGATGCGACTGAGGACAACGACCACCGGTGCGGCTCCCGAATCAGGACGAAGTGAACAACCTGCTCAGTCACCTCAGGGTGGACCAGGACAGCAAGGCGGACCAGGTGGTGGTTTCGGGGGTGGGTTTGGTGGCGGTGGTCGAGGCGGCCGTGGAGGTGGTGCCGGTGGCCAGGACTATGCCTCACCTGTTGTCGCTGGAAATCTTCTGTTTTACCCGGCACGCAACGGTGACTTCTTCGTTTTTGAACTCGGCGAAAAACTGACTCAGGTCTCAACAAACAACTTCGGTGAAGATCGCTCCGACTTTAGTGCGAGTCCAGCAGTTGCAGACGGACAGCTTTTTGTCCGTTCTGCAAAAGCTGTGTATTGCATTGTTCAGAAATAACCGACTGCTTTAAAAGTTGCTCGACGGCAGATGATCCTCGAGGGAACCCGAATCGTATTCTTTCCATGCGATTCGGTTCCCTCTTTTCATTCTGTTCGTTTTATTCCGTGCTTCGCATGAGCTGATGGCACTTAATGCAGGAGCGGCTCATTCGAGTATACGCTTCAAACGCTTCTTCAAGATCTTTGTCCTCGGCTTCGCGAACGAAATCTCGGGTTGCCTTGTCAAAAGCTTTGAGCTGTTCACGATACTCGACGTCATCTTTCAGCGGATTCTCGGCAAACCACTTCTCAATGACACCGGCAACCAGCATTCTGCGACCACTGAGTTCCATTTGTTCGAAGTCGCCGTCGGTGAGTGCTGAAAAGATCTGCTGTGCGTGATTCCGTTTCGCCTGCATCCAGCGATTTCTGTTCTTTGGCGCTGGCTCTTGTTCTTTTGCCGGTTTTTCATCCTGATACACTGGATCGGGCGCGGCTGTACCGACGAGTGTGAGCAGCAGGAATGCTGTCGATCCAAATGCAAGGGAAATTGCTCGTTTCATCCGTGGATTCCTCCCCGAGTAGACTTGTTGTTCATTCATCAGCACAAACAGTCAGCCTGCGCACCGCACACAAGTGTTTGTGCTCGGGATTGCCTTCAGGCGTTCGATGGAAATCTGAGAACCGCACGATGTACATGTTCCATAATTTCCGGACGCAATTCGACTTAGGGCCAGCCGAATTTCGTGGATTTCCTGTTCTGTGACATCGCCGAGTTTCGCCATGACTTCGTCATCTTCGGATTCAGTGGCGTTTTCTTCCCAGTCCTGACTTCCCGGTGAACTCAGGTTTTCTTCAATCTCAGAAGCCCGCCCTAACAATTCTTCAAGTCGAGCTTCAAGCGTTGCTTTGATCTCTTTTAGATTCGCCATGATGCACTCCGGACGCTGGTTCTTACTTCATCTTACATCAAAACGATGCGGATAATCTTCACGGAATGAGCAACAGGCAACTCCCGTGCCGGACAGTACTCAGCGTGCAATTTTCAAATGTTTGTCTCACTGGCTAAATGGACAGCAGTGCTTATCCGCACACAGTGTTCTCGCATGTGCCTGATCGGCACACTGGATTGCAGCCATCCCCAAAGTACTCATCACGACGGAGCGTGAAGAGTACTTATCGGGGTTCACTGTGAGTTACTGCTGCCAGGATATTTTCGACGTAACGATCAATTGAATGATCAGAGAAGTGGTCGATACGGAACTGCAGCAGTCCGGTCAGAAATCCTCGCAGGCGATCTCGGGATCGAACCCATCCATTGACTTTGCGAAGATTACCGTAGCTGTCGAGGTACATTTCGCGGCCATTGTGTCTGTAGCCCAGCCAGACGGGGGGGACGCGAGTGACAATGTCGTTATTGTTGACCCAGCGGGTGTGATCGAGTTTCACGAAGTTCACAAACTGCTTATCGCCGACTCGAGGGCTTCCGTAAGTGAAAAGTCCTTCGGGTCGGGACTTGAGTTCAGACAGGAAACACCGTCCGGCGCAGATTGTGGCCATTGCACCGCCGAGAGAGTGGCCGCAGAACCAGAGTTTCTGCTGATTCTCCACCAGTGCGTCTTCAAGCATGGGCCACAGATCATTGACTTCATCGTTAAATCCTTTGTGGACTTTACCGAGTGTTTCCGTGACAACCGCAACGGCATTGGCATCTGCTTTGATATCATTCCATTCGTTGGGCTCGGTACCGCGACAGGCAACGATGCAGTCATGATCGTTCCAGAAAAGATACGCCTGAGCTCCGTCTCGATCGAAGAAGCGGCAGCCATCCAGTCCCAGTGATTCAGCCACGGGACGCACGATGACTTCGTCGTAATAAGACAGGCCCGCAATCTCGGCAAACAGCAGGGATTGTCTCAAATGAGATAATTCCGAGATTGTCGATTCCAGACGCGAGTGAATAATCAGAGATTCTGCGGATGATTGTGTCATCGTGAAGTGAAGATCCGTCTTGTTTTATCAGGTGCTGCGGAATCCGGCACGAAAGGTTATTATGGGTTACGGGAATCTTCAATCCTGCGTCCGAGATCTGGAACGAACGGGTCAACTCCTGCGCATTCCTTTTGAAGTGGACGCCTGTCTGGAAGCGGCAGAGATTCACCGTAGAGTTCATGACGCTGGCGGTCCGGCAATTCTGTTTGAACGGGTGCGAGGCTGTCAGTTTCCGATGGTCAGCAACCTGTTTGGGACAATGGAGCGGGCTCGATTTATCTTTCGGGATGCTTTGGCAAGCGTCGAGATGATGATTCGGCTGAAAAAGGATCCGACTGAACTGCTGCGTCATCCGTTCAGAATTCCTTCGCTGCTGCGAACGGCAGTTTCCATGCGATGTCCAAAACGTTCAAATGGGCCCGTTATGGAATGTCAGACAACTCTTGCTCAACTGCCTCAGCTCAAGTGCTGGCCAAACGATGGCGGTGCATTCATTACGCTGCCTCAGGTTTACACTGAGCACCCTGCCCGTCCTGGCTTTATGAATTCAAATCTGGGAATGTACCGCGTTCAGATCAGTGGCAATCAGTATGCGTCGGATGAGGTCGGGCTGCACTACCAGATTCACCGCAGTATCGGGTTTCATCATGCCGCAGCGATTGAGCAGGGAAAGCCTCTGCGAGTCAACATCTTTGTTGGCGGTTCCCCTGCTCTTGCTGTGTCTGCGGTGATGCCGTTACCAGACGGGATTCCCGAACTGGCTTTTGCCGGTGCACTGTCGCGTCACGCGGTGCGTATGATTCGTCAGAAAAATGGTCCGATGATTTGTGCAGAGGCAGACTTCTGTATCTCGGGAACAATTGACCCGGATCGGCAGCTGCCTGAAGGGCCGTTTGGAGATCATCTGGGATATTACAGTCTGACTCATGATTTTCCGGTCGTGAAAGTGGATCACGTCTATCACCGACGTGATGCGATCTGGCCGTTTACTGTCGTCGGTCGTCCGCCTCAGGAAGATACGATTTTCGGTGAACTGATACATGAGTTAACAGGTCCTGCAATTCCTGCGGTGTTGCCGGGAGTTCATGCGGTTCACGCCGTCGATGCAGCCGGAGTCCATCCTTTGCTGCTGGCAATCGGAAGTGAGCGCTACGTTCCTTATGCAGAGGATCGGATTCCTCAGGAGCTTCTGACGAATGCAAACGCCATTCTGGGTCAGGGGCAGCTTTCTCTTGCCAAATATCTGATCATTGCTGCAAAGGAAGATGATCCTGCTCTGGATATCAACGATATTCCTCAGTTCTTCCAGCATGTCCTGAGTCGAGTAGACTGGAGGCGTGACCTTCACTTCCAGACGTGCACTACCATGGACACGCTGGACTATACAGGGACTTCGATCAATGCCGGATCAAAACTTGTAATCGCCGCAGCCGGGAAACCTCGTCGACGCCTGGGAACGACCGTCCCATCATCAATCTCACTCTCCGCTCCGTTCTGCAACCCTCGCGTATGTATGCCGGGGATCCTTGCCATAACCGGACCAGCATGGGGGGCGGGGCCTCATGGTCAGGACTCGGCGGCTGAACAACTTTGTCGTATGCTCGAGTCTCAGTCAGACCTTACAGAATTCCCTCTGATTCTGCTGGTGGATGACAGCTCTTTTTGTGCTGACTCTATCCGCAATTTCCTCTGGGTCACGTTCACTCGATCAAACCCGGCCGCGGATATCTTTGGTGTTCACAGCTTCCAGGAGCAAAAGCACTGGGGCTGTCTAGGTCCTCTGGTGATTGATGCTCGAATCAAGGCCCATATGGCTCCGCCGCTGGAAGTGGATCCGCAAGTGTCGGCGAAAGTGGACGCCCTGTTTGCACAAGGGAAAATTCGGTGGTGACACTAACCAAGCAATTTGGCTAGTTTCCAAACCGGGGCTCCACCGACGCGGGGTCGGTGGGGGCTCTGCGCTGCTGCGGGCTTAACGCCGCCACCGGCTTTATGCCGGTGGGGCGCACGTTTGGTAACTAGTTGCCAAACCCGGGCACCACCGACGCGGGGTCGGTGGGGGCCCTGCGCTGCTGCCCGGTCCCTCGCCGCCACCGGCTCTACGCCGGTGGAGCGTACGTTTGGCAACTACGCCGGTGGAGCGCACGTTTGGCAGCTAGTTTCCAAACCGAGGCACCACCGACGCAGGGTCGGTGGGGGCCCTGCGCTGCTGCGGCCTGAACGCCGCCACGGGCTTGTAAAGAGATTTGTGTCATGCATTAAATGCCGACGTTTGCAGTTTATCGTTAACTATTTTTCGGAAGGCG
>JAEUIH010000100.1 GCA_016795105.1 Planctomyces sp. | reverse complement strand
GAATGTTCCGCGGAGGTGTGATGGGAACTTTGGGAATGTGGATTGGTGGGCGCACGCGGCCTGGGTTCGACATCACGACGGAGCGTGATGAGTACTTTTTGCAGGGTTCGACATCACGGCGGAGCGTGATGAGTACTTTGGGGGGAGTGGGTGGGGGTTAGTGATCGAGGACTGCGATGGCGTCGATTTCGATGTGGATGGAGTCCATTGGAAACGTTACACCGACGAGTGTATTCACCGGGTAGTCATCACCGAAGAATTCGTGGTAGATTTCGATCTGTTCTCCTTCGAACGGATGCCACTTGTGTGGATCTGCGACGAACATCGTGAGTTTGCAAATATCAGACGGCTGTCCGCCTTCGGCCTTAACCATTCTTGTCAGTCGATCAAGGATGACTCGCAGTTGCTCCATTGGCGTGCCATTCTGAGCTGGTGAACCGTTGGCTGTGCAGCCGGCAAGGAACAACATATTCCCGGCCCGGACGCCTCGACTATAGTGAGGTCCGGAAGGGTAGATATCTTCAAAGTGAATCCGCCGTGTTGCCATTGAACATCCAGTATCTTCAAACAACTCAGACCATGATCGCCATGCCACATCCTTAGAGTCTCACGAAATCACCATCAAACTTCAACTGTCTGCGGAAGACGAGTATTCGCAGTCCAGATGGAGGCGGCTTTAACGGACTCGACTGCGAAAGAATCTTCAAGCCACACGGCAAACAGGTGACTCCAATGGAACAAGCCGTTTCGATCACATTGGCGATTCAGCTGGTGATGGTGTGACTGCGAACAGGCAGGCTTTCGTTTTTGGTCGGGGTGCATGGATTTGATGAGCCGTACCTGTTTGGGGGGATGTTCGGGCAGGGGAGGGCTCGAACAGCAGAGAGTTGACACAGCAGTGCTCGAGCAGGCGCGGGCCAGCTGTGCTCGGGCAGGGGCGGGCCAAGGGGGGCTCGGGCAGGAATGCCCAAGCTACGGAGGAGGGGGTGGATGGATTGAAATGGGTACCATCCGGCGTTGGAGCCGGTATAATGACGCAGGCATTGTTTTTTGGCGGGAATTTCATTCAAAAGAGGGCTAAACGTGGGGTTTCTGGCCCAGGTGCAGATTTCGTGTTTCTTCTTCAGTTATCTGGTATCGTTCCTGTGCGAACTATTTCAGATATTGAGAACTCGCACGTCGACAACACGACTGATCCTCATTGTCTTCACGAGTGCCGGGCTGCTTGCCCACACGGCCTACCTGGTGACTCGCAGTCAGGCTGCCGGCGTGCCGCCGCTAATGAGCAGTGGTCAGGACTGGTTACTGGTTCTGGCGTGGCTGGGCAGTGTTTTGTATTTGGTCCTGCTGACGACGCACGGAAATCTGGCACATGGACTGTTCATGCTTCCTGCCGTCCTGTTGCTGGTGTGTGTGGCTGTATTTGTAAGTGACACGGCAACCAGCAATATGCAGGAGATCACAGTCCGGCGGTGGGGTATGCTGCATGCGGCAGCATTGGTTCTTGGGATGGCGGCAGTGGTCGGTTCAACACTTTCGGCGATTATGTTTCTGCTGAGCCATCAACGGCTGCGAGGACGAAACCAATGGTTACCTCGGCTGCAGTTACCAAGCCTTGAGAACCTGACAGCCGTGAATCGCTGGATGGTGATTGTGTCTGTGCCGTTTCTGAGCGTTGGAATGCTGACCGGGTTCATACTGATTCCATTGTCACCGGCGAGTTCCACGAAAGAAATTCGCTGGTCGGATCCGACGATCGTGACATCGATTGCGGTCTGGATTGCGATGGTCGGCCTGTTGATTCGCATCCTTGTTTCGCGAAGTCGAAGCGGGAAGGTCGTTGCTCAGTTATCGATCCTGAGTGGCGGTTTTCTGTTGGTCACAATTCTGGGACCGATGCTGCTTGCCGAGTTCGGGGCTCTGGATACGTTTCACGGCGGAAGGCAGACTGAACAACCAACCGAGCCACAGCAGCAAGCAACCGAGCAGCCGGGAGCACAGCCATGAATGTGCTGGTTGTGAGCTGCAATCATCACAACGCCGGAGTGGGCATTCGCGAAAAGCTGGCATTCACAGGAGAAGGTCAGCTCAGTAAGGCATATGCTCGCTGGCGGGAAGAGCATCCGAACGCTGAGATCGTTGTTTTATCGACCTGCAATCGGGTGGAAATTTACGCAGCGGATGAATCCGACGACGTTCGAGTTTCATTTGACGACATTACTCGGTTCATTTCGACCTTTCACAACATCCCCACGGATGAATTCGTAGAATCGGTGCTCAGTCACTATGGCCCCAAAGCGGTATCTCATCTGTTTGAGGTGACATGCAGCATTGACAGCATGGTGCTGGGTGAACCACAAATTGTGAATCAGGTCAAAGAAGCATACCGGATTGCTCAGGAGAATGACGCCTGTGGCCCTCTGACCAACGTGCTGTTTCAGCAGGCCCTGAATGTTTCTGCACGGGTTCGAACAGAAACTCGTCTTGCTGAGGGGCGAGTCTCGATCGCCAGCGTTGCCGTCGGTGAATTTGGACGAAACATTTTCAGTCGTTTCGACAACAAGACGGTGCTTGTCATCGGCGCCGGTGAAATGGCAACGGAGACGCTGCAGTACCTGAAGAGTGAAGGCGTGCGAAAAATCGTCATTGCGAATCGAAGCCGACCACGGGCTGAAAAGCTTGCTGAAGAATGGGGTGGGCAGGCGATTGACTTCTCCGAGCTTGATCACTGGCTTGCTCGAGCAGACGTGATCGTCAGCACGACCGGTGCCGAAGAAACGCTGATTACTCGCAAACGATTCGAAACAGCTCGCAGACACTCCGAGCAGCATCCGGTGTTTATTCTTGACCTGGCAGCACCCCGGGATTTTGATCCTTCGATTGCAACCGTTGACGACAACGTGTTTTTGTATGACATCGATGCTCTGGAAGAGACATGTCAGAAGAACCGCAAGCTGCGTGAAGCCGAGATCAAGAAGGCACTGGAGATCATAGCCGAGCAGACTGATCGCTTTATGCAGGAGATTTACCACCGAGCGACAGGACCCGTGATTCATCGGCTCCGGGAGCACTGGGGAGAAATCAGTCGTTCTGAGCTGGAGCGAATGTACCGAAAGATGCCGGATCTCCGAGCAGAACAGCGAGAAGCCATCGAAGCTACGATCCAGCGAATTGTCAACAAGCTGCTCCATCCGCCATTGGAGGCGCTTAAGGATGAAGCACGTGAAGGAACACCGGACGGGCTGCTGCAGGCCATTCGACGGCTGTTCCTTGGTCGTCAACAGTAACCAACTGCGGCAGAGAACCCTGGAACGATGTTTGATCTGATTGGTGATATACATGGGCATGCCGACGAACTCATACTGCTGCTCGAATCGATGGGATACAACCAGCGGCACGGTGTCTTTCGACATCCCGATCGAAGAGTTGTCTTCTGTGGCGACTTCATAGACCGAGGTCCTCAGATTGCGGAAGTCATCGCTATCGTTAGAAACATGATGGACGCCGGTGAAGCAATGGCGGTCATGGGAAATCATGAATACAACGCGATTGCATTTCATACCGAGCATCCGGAGAACCGCGGGCACTACCTCCGCTCCCATTCGACCCGCAATGTTCATCAGCATCAGGCAACGCTGAACCAGTTAACAACCAGCCAGTTGCAGGATGCTCTGCGGTGGTTTGCTTCTTTGCCGATTGCACTGGATCCCGGGGCATTCCGAGTCGTTCATGCCTGTTGGGACTTCGACTGTATTCGACTCATTGAAGACCGAGTGGCGTACTACGGCGGACTGACTCCACACTTCCTTGTTCAATCCAGCGATCCCGACCAGCCTTTGTTTGAAGCCATTGAACGAGTCCTGAAGGGGCCGGAGCTTCGACTGCCGGACGGCCTTTCGGTGCGTGATAAGGAGGGCGCGGAACGAAGGCAAATACGGATTCGCTGGTTTGAATCCCCAAAGGACCATACGTTGTCATCCTATGCGCTTCCTGAAGCGAGCCATGAACAGCTCCGAACACTTCCGGTTACCGGCCGCTTTCGCCCAGCTCTTTATGGGGCCGACGAAGTGCCGCTGTTCGTTGGACATTACTGGATGACAGGAACACCTCACGAACCGCTGACATCAAACATCGCCTGCCTGGACTACAGCGTGGCGAAGAATGGCCATTTGTGTGCATATCGATTTGATGGCGAGAGGGTGCTCTCCAGCAACAAGTTTGTCTCGGTTCCTGGAACCGTACGCATTCACGCGTGATTCATGAAGAAGTCAGCGAAGGCGAAATCTGAAAAACTTCATCAGGCCTTTCCGATCATTCAGATCCGTGGTGCCCGAGTTCATAATCTGCAGTCGCTGGATGTCGACATCCCAACTCGCCAGCTTGTTGTGATAACGGGCGTGAGTGGCTCCGGAAAGAGTAGTCTCGCTGTGGACGTCCTGTTCGCGGAAGGACAGCGACGATATCTCGAAAGCGTCACGGTCCGCACGCGAACACTGCTGTCACATGTTCAGCGCCCCGATGTTGATTACATCTCAGGGCTTCCCCCAACAGTGGCGGTCGACCAGCGAAGCAGTCATGTGCCGCGACGAAGCACGCTGGCCATTACAACAGAGATCTACGACTACCTCCGACTGTTGTATGCCCGCGCCGGAACCGCCCACTGCACACAGTGTGGAGTTCCGGTGTCCAGCCAGCCGGTCAGCAGTATTGTGCAGCAGACACTGGAACTCCCGGAACGCACTCGCCTGATGATCCTCTCTCCACTGATCAGATCGAAGAGAGGTGCTCACAAAGAGGTCTTCGAACGAATCATCCGCAATGGTTTCGTCCGCGCGAGAGTTGATGGCGAACTGATTGACATGACGGAAGTTCCGGCGCTCTCACCTGCAAAGGTGCATTCCATCGAAGCTGTCGTGGACCGCATTGTCCTAAAAGAAGGAATTGAACAGCGACTTCGTGAGTCGATCGACCTTGCCTGCCGTGAAAGTGATGGTACCTGTGCGGTATGTTACCAGGACGGCGAACAGTGGAAGGAACGTTTTTACACAACTCGATACGCGTGCGCGGAATGTCAGCTGAATTTTCAAACACCAGAGCCGCGATCGTTCAGCTTTCAATCACCACTCGGTGCCTGCAAAAAGTGTCAGGGAATTGGCGTGCAGGGAGTGATTGAGGAGACCGACGAGATACCGATTTTTGGCGTCGAACCATGTACCGAGTGCAACGGAACTCGACTACAGGCGTTCCCTCGACGTATCACGTTCTTTGACCAGTCGATCTCAATGTTCACCAGGTTGACGGTCGAAAATGCGGAGCAGTTGTGCGGCGACTGGATCGACCGAATCTCTTCTGATGTTGGTGCAGATCCAGAAGTCTTGAAATCAGCAACCCTGTCTTCAGAGACTCGCGCGGTCGCAGCACGGCTTGTTCCGGAGATCCGCCAGCGACTACGCTGTTTGTGCGATATAGGACTCGGCTACTTGACGCTCGATCGAGAAACCCGAACCCTGTCCGGGGGCGAATATCAGCGAGCGCGACTGGCGGCATGTCTTGGAACCGGGCTCCATGGCGCGTGCTTCGTCCTGGACGAACCAACAAGCGGCCTGCATCCTCGTGATACGGGTCGCCTGATCCAAACACTTCGCTCACTGCGAGACACAGGCGCCACGGTTCTGGTCGTTGAACACGACCTTGACGTGATGCGGTCCGCCGACTGGCTGATCGATATTGGACCGGGGGCGGGGCGACTTGGCGGAAAGCTGCTGTTTTGCGGACCGCCCGATGAATACGGGGTGGATTATCAAACACCAACCGCCCTTGCACTGGGAGCAGCTCTCGCCTCTAAAACGTCTGACAACCAGACAATACGCAAGATCCCGGAACAACCTGCTACACCACCGGTACCGGCCGTCAGTCTACCGGCCGTCAGTCTACCGTCTGGCCGACACTCCGATGTTCCGATCGTGATCCGCGGAGCCACGCTAAACAATCTTCAGAGCATCACGGTTGAGATTCCTGTCAGGAAACTCGTGACTGTCACTGGTGTCAGTGGTTCGGGCAAGAGTTCACTGATTGTCAGAACACTTCTGCCGGCGGCGAAGTCGCTGAAAGACGGTGAACAGGCATTTAGAAATATGTGCCGGGATGTGAGATGCGGTGAGATTACAGGACTGGAACAGTTCGACCGAGTTGCTTCCTTTGAAGGCCGATTTACCGGGAAGTCGTCTCGATCCAGTCTGGTCACCGTGAGCGGACTTTGGACAGATATCCGCAGACTCTATACGAAGACTCGTGAAGCCAGAGCTCGAGCCTGCGGTTCCTCGTACTTCAGCTTTAATTCGGGAGAGGGTCGATGTCCTGAATGTCGGGGTTCGGGTGTGAAGGCTGTTCAGATGGGATTTCTTCCTTCTGCAGAAATCCCTTGTCCGTCGTGTCGAGGCCGCCGATTCACTCGGGCCGCACTGTCGATTCGATTCAATGGCCGAAATGTGGCCGATGTTCTTGAGATGACCGTCTCCGAAGCCGCACAGTTTTTTTCCGAGTTTCATGGATTGCAAACTCGGCTTCGCAAGTTTGAAGAAGTTGGACTGGGGTACCTTACACTTGGCCAGTCGACCTCAACGATGTCCGGCGGCGAGCTGCAGCGGGTTCATCTTGCATCCGAATTGCTGGATTCATCCCACGAGAGAGTCCTGTTTATTCTCGATGAACCCACAGCAGGGCTTCATCCTGCCGACACTTCGATGTTGATTGGAGTCCTCCGAGAACTGGTACATCGGGGCCACACGGTGATTGTTGTGGAGCACAATACAACCATGATTCGATGCTCCGATTGGAACATCGACGTTGGACCGGATGCCGGACCGGCCGGGGGACGGATCATCTTTGCAGGTTCACCCGATCAGCTTGCCGCATGTTCTGATTCACAGACAGGCAAGTTCCTGAGACCAATGCAGGATCAGGCCACAAAGGCGACATAGTAGAACGCCAGCCCGGTGACTGAAGTGAGCGTGATATCCACGGTAGATATCCAGCCAAGCTTCTTGTGCAGACTGCTGTGGGCCCCCGGGACCGCCGGTCTTGAGAATCGTTTCAGTGCCAGAAAGATGGTGGCCGCCCAGAAGAAGGGTGTTGAAACCGCGAATACAAGATGCACCCACAACCAGGGACGAACGCTTTCAATCTTGGCGGTAAAAGCGTCTTCGACGAGCCCCTGTTTGGCGACAATATTCTCCCAGCCGCCGTGAACAATCTGAAGATCAACTTCAAATGCACCAACAGCAACCAGCAGAACGACACCTAACAGCATCTGAAACCGGCGATGAGCTTCGAACTGATGTTTAAACTTTGCCAGCCACAGACTAAACAGCAGGAGAGGCACGATGACTACGAGTGCCGTCACCACAAAGTCGAGCATAAACGAGGTCTGGTAACCGAGGAAGCCGTCTTTGAGCATCGATCATAACTCCCGAACCGCATCAGCAGGCCTGCCGCGGTTCAGACTCCGAATTCTACAGCAAATCCCATCCATCTCAGGCCCGTATGACCAGAGATGGATGGAGTATAGACGACTTACAGCAATCGGCGAATCGCAGCGATGATTCCGTCGGAATCCACACCCTGATGCCCCATCTGCTGCCACAAACCGCCGGAACCTTCACGGTGCGTTCCAATATGATTGTAACGCCCTTTGAAACCGCGCTTGAGCAGTTCAGTTCCGAATCGAGACCCCAGTCCGGTATTCACATTAAACGATTCAGCGACCAGGACCATTTTGGCAGACGCCAGTTTCGCCATGACGGTTTCGTCATAGACGTTGAGCGTTGCCTTGTTCACAAGTCCGACGCTTACGCCTTCAGCCTTGAGACGGTCGACAGCATCCACAGCTCGATAAACGGTTTCGCCGAATGACACAACATAACCGTCATTTCCATCGCGAATGAAGTCGTCTTTGCCAGGAACGAACTGGTAGTTGTCGCCGTAGAATCGTTCACCCGCGGGCGTCAAGAGATCCGGAACACCGGAGCGTGTTGAAAACAGGAATCGCAAACCCGGCTGCGGGAAGATGGCCTTGAGACAGGCTCGGAACTGATGCTGATCCGCCGGGAAATACAATCTCGTGGAATCTCGTCCTTCGTCGGGAAGGCCGTTTGCTGCGTACATGTTGTTGAGACCGAAATGGCAGGTATTGTCGGCCATATCGTCGCACCCGGCGTGAGAGAAATGCGCAAGGACATTTGACTGATTCAGCCGGGCCATGGTGATCTCAGAAACCACCATTTCAAGAAACGCCGAGAAGGTGGCAAAGATCCCCTGCTTGCCGGATTCATAGCCGAAACCAGCCGCTGAAGAATAGTTTCCTCGCTCCATAATCCCGCCGCGGACGAAGACTTCGGGATGAGCGGCCCGAACGTGGTTCAATCCGCACGAACCTTCGAGGTCGCTGTCAAACACGCGTACGGTCGCGATTCGCTGAGCTTCAGGAATGGCATCGAGGATTTCGTTGAGTATCTTGCCGAACAGATCTCGATTTCGTCCAACACTGGTGGTTGAACTTCCAATGTATGAAGGACCAGCAGGCCCCTTCTTGACATTATTCAGATACTCGACTGCGGCTGTGCGACCACGAGCAGTCAGGTATTCCTTGGCGAGGGCCACCTTGATGACGTCATGACCGTGAGCACTGCCTTCGAGTCCTTTGACGCCGACACACATCTTACGTCGGTTGATCAAGGCGATGGGGCCTGGACTGGTGACCGCAGCACACATGCGGCGATACAGAGTATCCAGGTCTTCTCCATCACCAATATCGATGCTCAAACCGTGTCCAGCCAGGGTCTTTGATACGTCGAATCCTGGCAGGTAATCTGAAGGATGCCCGGCGATGGTCACATCGTTGTCGTCGATGAGCAGCTTCACGTTGAGTTTCTGCGCCACAGCCAGCCGAGCTGCTTCCGCGTCATTGCCTTCCATCTGAGATCCGTCCGACCCCAGCATAAAGACCACTTTGTTTGGATTCGCGATTGCTACCCCATTGACGAACGGCCACATATGACCAAGTCGACCAGAGGAAAACTTCACACCAGGAGTAAAGCCGCGTTCTGGATGGCCGGGCAAGTGAGAAAGATATTCGCGATAATGACAGAGCTTCTCAACCGGCAATTCGCCTTCGAGTGCCGCCATCAGGTACTGAGTTGCTACGCGGTGACCAGCTTCATCGAAGAAGACTGGCAGAACATCGGGCGTTCCACCGGCGGCCGCATGCTTCATGAAGCTGTGCATAATGCAGACTTCGGGAACCGTGTCGTAAGGACCACCGGTGTGACCACCAAGTCCCTTTGCATCAGCGATTGCCGTGAAGAAGATAATGGCGTCTCGGCAGATTTCGATATTCTGCTTCAGAATTTGACGCTGTTCCGAAGTCAGTTCCGGCTTCTTCGGGTCCAGTGGAATCGCCTGATACTGATTCAATGGGATCGGAAACTCAAATACGTCCGCCATCTCGGTCTCTCTCCAGTGACCCAACCAAATTCCGTGTGTTCCGCCAAACCGCCAACACGACAGCCGCGCGCACAAAAAGCCCTCTTTTTGCGGCGGAAGTATGAAACTCCCGCTGTGAAATGCAATCGATTCACGAAAACAAGCGCTCTCGGCCGAGAAAAACTCTCGATTCCTGCAGTTTGGTACGGCATTTGTGAGAATTCCGGGACACTTCGTTGCAGGACATCCACTTGTTTCTGGGCTGTTTCCGGGAGATAGACAATTGTTCTAGCCAAAACACAACCCATCTTGACGGTGTTCAGCGAAGTCCGTGTAATTCGCTGCCGAACATTGCAATGACTGCAAACGCCCCTGGTGAGGGAACACTTGACTACTTTTGATCGATATTTGCTTGGTCGATTGCTGCACACGTTTGTCGTGTTCTTTGTAGCCGCGTATGGCCTTTACATTGTGATCGACCTGTTCACGAATATAGATGACTTCCAGCATGGAACGGCTTCCATGGGGGAACTGGCGTTAAGAATCGCGGAATACTACCTGTTTCGGTGTGCCGATTTTTTTGAAATGGCGGGCCCGATACTCATCGTGATTGCCGTCATCGCTGTGCTTGGACTCCTGCAGAAGAATTCTGAAACCTACCCAATTCTTGCATCCGGGGTTCCCGCATTCCGATTGCTCAAGCCGCTTTTGATTGCAGCACTCGTGCTGAACGGCGGACTGATCCTCAATCAGGAACTGATCATACCCGCCATAGCCGTGCAGCTTCAGACACCGCGAGGCGCCGCAACTGCTCAGGTTCAGAAAGTGGACCCGGTTTATGACTACTCAAATCATTTGATGTACATTCATGGTGAAACAGTATTGATTGAAACTCATAGCTTGTCCGACGCCGCCTTCAATCTTCCAGTTCCTCAACTGGCAAAGGAACCGGTGTTCCTCAAAGCGGAAACAGCCGTCTTTCTTCCTTCGAAAGAAAAGCGCCCATCGGGCTGGCTTCTGAAAAACCTGACTGCGGTCCTTGACCCCGAGATGTTGACAGAAGAAGGCGCCCGGCGAGTCTTCCCGCTGGAGAACGGCAAAGATGTCTTCATCGTTTCAGAGGTCAGCTTTGATCAGCTGTACAACCGCGGTCGCAATACGAAGCTGTTGTCATCCATGCAGCTGATCCAGCGCATTCGAAATCCATCCACTGGGATTGTGCCCGTCCGTGGTCAAAGCCTCGCCCTTCATGGCCGGATTACTCGCCCAATTCTGTGCCTGCTTTCCATCGCGATGGCTCTGCCCATGGTGATGAGAAAGGAATCTCGAAGCTTGATCATGAACATGGCCGTGTGCTCGGCAGTCCTTGGAGCCGCATACGCCGTCACTCAGGGCTGTATGGCGCTCGGCAGTGCCGGAATCCTTCGACCCGATCTCGCAGCCTGGCTGCCCGTGATTCTCAACGGAATTGCCAGCAGCTGGACCGCAAGCTACGTACAAACCTGAACCGGACAAGAACTCACTCCGCGTACAAACCTGAACCGCGTGTAACCCCAAACGATGCAGACGATCATCCTTCCGAACCTGATGTTCGAAGAAGAGCTTGCAGGGGGAGGCGGTCAGAGTGCAGGTGAAGCAGCCCGCAGAGTCAGTGAACTCATCCCGGTCACAGGCCTGTTGTTCCCTGACAGAAGCACAACAGTCCTGATACCCGACGGCAGTACACCTCATGAGCTTCCTGACGTACTCTCAAACGTGCGGTTTGCAGTTCGCGATGAAGTTTTAAGAGAGATCACGGGGACTTCCGAAGTCATTGCATGGGGATGGAGTCCGCAGGCTGTGCGAGTCAGCAGGTTACTCGGCGGAGCTGTTCACCACCCGGAAGTCGAAGCCGTCTACAGGATCAACCGGCGACAGTTTCTGGGGCCGTATGATATTGCGGTACCGGCCGACCAGCTGGAGTTGGCAATCGCTCAAACGCAGCCTGTACAGTTCTCACGCGAGTGCCGTAATGAACTGGATGTCCGGAATGCAATTCAGGAACTCTGTTCTCCGGCGTCGTCTCAGTGGATCGTCAAAGCTGACCTGAGTCAGGCAGCAAGAAACCGGATTCTGGGAGATGGAACAACGATCTCGGAGTCACATCTGGGGTGGATGAACCGGAAGTTTCTGGCGGGCGAAACGGTTACGTTTGAACCGTGGGTTAATCGCGTACTCGAATTTGGCATTCAGTTCGAAGTATCTCGGACGCCAGCCGGGCCGAGCTCTGTCTGCGTGGGAGTGACCCGATTATTGACGTTGCCGGGGGGACAATATTCCGGCAGTCTGTTGCCGGCAGCCGAAGCGGATTCGTTTGAGCAACTCATGCTTGAGGGTAATCACACTGAGAAGAGAATCGGGCAACATCATGTTGAGTTTCTGATTCAATACGGACTAAAGATTGCGGAAGCGGCAGGTCGGTTCGGCTATTTTGGTCCGATCGGAATCGACAGCATGATCTATCGCGGAGTTGATGGTCGCCTGTTTGTCCGACCGGCCAACGATATCAACGGCCGCTATACGATGGGGCGGGTCGCACTCAGCCTTGGCAGAGGGCCCGGAGGGGCGGCAGCCGGGGCCTGGCTCTGCATTCCGGGTAAAGTGCTCCGTGATTTCGGGAAAGATTTGGCAAATCTGCTGCCAAAATCCGTACGAATGGAACGAACAAGTCCGGGAAGAATTGGAGATCGGCCGGTTACCATGGCATCCGTCTTCCTGATTTCGGATGATATTGAAGCAGTTTACTGGTCATTCAAGACACTTCAGAACTACTCAGAGACCTCAAAGAGTTCCTCATGACACCTGACGGCGACGAACAGCTCCGCCCATATTCGGAGGCCTGGTACCACAAGCAACAGCGAACTCTCGGTGATTTTGCCTGTCGCACCTTAGGCTTCTATGCGATTCCGGATACGTTTGTGCTGTCCGTCGTGATTCCTGTGTACAACGAAGAAAAGACACTGCGACAACTTGTGGATCGGGTGCGATCGGTTCCGATTCGCAAAGAGATCATCCTTGTTGATGACTGCAGCCGCGATCGTTCGCGCGACGTTCTGAAGGCGCTGGAACTGGAAGGCCAGTCGGACCCCATGAACCGCATACGGGCGTTCTATCACGATGTCAATCAGGGGAAAGGCGGAGCCCTGAAGACCGGGTTTCATCAGGTCACAGGTAACGTTGTCATCATTCAGGACGCGGATCTGGAATACGATCCCTGCGAGTATCCTCGGTTGCTGCAGCCCATTATCGAAGACAAAGCAGACGTTGTCTTCGGCAGCCGTTTTCTGGGCGACCAGGCACACAGAGTCCTCTACTACTGGCATTATCTGGGAAACAAGTTTCTCACCACGCTGTCAAACTGCTTCACCAATCTGAACCTAACGGACATGGAGACCTGTTACAAAGTCTTCCGAAGAGAAGTTGTGGATGAGATTGCTCCCAAACTTGTACAAAAGCGATTTGGATTCGAGCCGGAAGTGACAGCACGAGTCGCCCGAAGACGGTATCGAATCTATGAGATCTCAGTGAGCTATTCCGGACGGACGTATGCTGAAGGAAAGAAGATCGGCTGGAAAGACGGATTTCAGGCGCTTTGGTGCATCGTCCGTTTTGGGCTGGCAGACTGAGAGCAACGGGGAATGAGACTTCGGCGCTGCGAGCGATACTTCGGCGCTGCGAGCGATGATGCGGCGCAGCCTCAAAGAGCACCCCGGCAGGATTTGCCGATCCCTGAGAACGTCTCGAGTCGCCGCCGATGTTCTGACTCACCATCCGGCAAGCTCGCGTTGCAGGACAATCCGAATTCCGCATAGTGTTCGCTCAGCGTCAGTCCGAACCGAATTCGGGCTGCCCTGAAGACTGCAGACCTATGCTCACCGGAGAATGAACCGATGCTCCTTCGCGCCTTTGTGGCTCTACTTGTGCTGACAAACACCGCTGTTTTCGCACAGGGCTTTCGAGTATCCACGCATATCTATGACCTGCAGCAGAAAGATGAACGCGGACGCCCGCCGATTCTGTCCAGCAGCCTGTCATTGTTCCATAACGGTCGAGTCTATGACTATGTGGATGCAGCCGATGAAGTCATCATCTTTGATCCGGTGGAGAAGAGGTTTACGATTCTGAATTCTGCCCGAGAACTCTCAACAACACTCAACTTCGAAGAAATGCGACATCTGCTGGAAACGCGTGTGCCTCGCGTTGAACAGTATATTGAGGATCTTGTACGACAGAAGCAGCCTGGAAACGAAAAGATCGTGACGTCTCTCCGCTTTCAGATGAATCCGGAGTTTCAGGAGTCATTTGATTCCGTCTCTGGTCGACTCACAATGACCTCACCATCATGGACGTACCGCGTTGAGACTCGGGAATGGACAGAACGCGAACAGGTGGAGCGGTATCTGGCGTATGCCGACTGGACCGCAAAGCTGAATCACCTGGTGCACCCGGGCAGCCTGTTTCCTGAGCCCAGAATTGTGCTGAATGAATCACTGAAGAAGCTGGAAGGTCGCATTCCGGTTTCCGTTGAACTCGATTTGAGGCCGAATGAATCGCTGCATCTCAAAGCCGAACACCGATTCGCCCAAAACCTTGACGATGCCGATCATGCCCGAATCGCTCGCTGGGAACAAATGCTCAACAGTCGTCAGCTTAAGACTCTGCCATTTCGAAACTACCAGGAAATCGTGCTGGCATCGAGACGCTAAAACTGGTCGCCAAATAGTCGTGGATCGCTCCGCGATCCAAAGCGCGCCCCACTCAATCGCGGAGCGATCAACGACTACACCCCCAACACCTACAATTCAGGCTCAAAACACCGGGTGCCCCAGATAATTTTGGCGGGATTCCAACGCACCCTGATTGCCAAAATCCCGATTTTCGCGTATTTTTCTTCTTTGAAGTTGGCATACTGAAGGAAATCCCAGTCACTGAAATTCAAGCGCCCGTAGCTCAGCTGGATAGAGCAACCGCCTTCTAAGCGGTAGGTCAGTGGTTCGAATCCACTCGGGCGCAATTCGCTAAGTCCTTGCCGTTCCGTGCTTTACGGAAACCTCTCGAACACGACAGTACGGTCTGCAAGTTTAACGACGAGCCGCAGGCGTCTGTCCAGTTTAACGGCAAGCCGCAGGCGTCTGTGCAAGTTTAGCGGCAAGCCGGAGGCGTCGGTGCACTGCAGCCGCAAAGCGCAAGCATGTTGCAGAACAATCAGAACACCACCATCGAACCTTCGAACCCAACCCAGTTGCCGACGAATTCAGTCACCAACAAAAGGTTGAGGAAGAAGCCAAAGCCGTTGGCAATCGAGCCGCGCAGGAATGGAAGAACCAAACGGCAGTTCCGGGCCGGCATCCGGGTCTTTGCGGTAGGCCAGGTACTGGCCTTTCCAGAGCTGACTGTTGGCCGTGCTGCCCGTGGAACTCGTGGTGTTCCCCCACGCATCAAACGCATACTCATCCGTCACGACCTGTGAACTGTCGGTCAGCTGCCGCACGTTGTTGCCGTCATGAACAAACCGAGTCTCCGTCAGACCGTCATCCTGCAGGACTCGCAGCCCATCCCCGTTGTACGCATACGTGATGATGTCGCCCGACGGATGCTCCACCTGAATCAGCCGGTTTTCTCCGTCCCACGTGTTGGTTGTCAGATCTCCTGACGGTTCTTCAATCGTCTCCTGATTGCCGTTTGCGTCGTACGTCATGGTGGTGACGCCGGATACGTCCGAAATGGTCAGTGAACTCCCGCAAAACTGAGTCCGTCCACGGTGGGAGATGTGTGCATCAAAAGGAACCGCAGCATTGAATTTCTTATAGTCAGACCGCAGTCTCGGTGGTACACTACGGGACATGAGTACCACCATTCTTGACCGCCTGATCGAACCTTTTGCGGACTGCCTGACGACCGAGGCAGCCGCGAAGATTACTGCGCTTCGAGCTGATGATGTCATTCAGCAACGAATTGATGAACTCGCTGATCTGGCGAATCGGGGTGCTCTGACGCAGGAAGAACAAGGCGAATACGATCGTTATCTTGCTGCATTTCACTTCGTAACTGTGTTGCAGGCGAGAGCTCGTCGTCTGCTGAAGACCTAGACACGTGAAATTGTGCCTTTGTTTCATCCGCGACGAGACGTCTGGGAAAACCACTTTAATTACAATGGCGCTATTCTTGAGGGACAAAGTGCGGTAGGAGAAGCCACAATCAGGCTGCTGCAGATTAATACTGTTGAGCGTGTGGAAATGCGTGCCGAACTGATTAACTGTGGCGACATGTAACTGGCTTTTCGGCAAAAGCTGAACAGTTCCGTCTCTGGTATGAATCTGAAGCCCTCTCTGGCGAGCCTGGAGCCAGAGCAAAGGCAAGGGCTGGTCGCGTGATGGTGCGGATGGTTGATTTGTTGATGCTGTCGCTTCGGTCAGGGCGAAGGCTGTAACAAAACGAACATTGCATCAATCGAAGGCGAAAACGATGGTGCGAAAGGTGGTCGCCTTGGCCCCTGCATCGGCTTCGCCCGGTTCTGTGTTGTACTACCGCCCTCGACGTCTCTCCTCCGCATTGCTCGGAGAGCCTCGGTTGCTTGCCCACCGCCAACGCTCACGCACACATGGGAAAGCCGTCAGCCATCGCCATAGATACTGCGTGAAGAAGTTTCACGAATGGCTGAGAGAGCGGCAGCAACAGTAAGGCTTTTTGCTCAACGCTGACGGCAGGCTGAAAGGCGTGTCGCCTGCGAATCCGTTGCCGAGAGATTCGGCGGTCAACAAGAGCTTGAGCAAAAAGCGCAAGCCGCTGCCGTCAGGCGTGCCGGTGTTCAAGCCGTGGAAGCCTGCTCAACCGACCAAGCGGCAACTGTTCAATCCGGCTGATCAATCTGTAGTTGACGGTTTTCGTCGCTCCACAGCTCTACGAATTGATCCATCGGCTCGAACGCTATCTGTGCTGCACCACGGGGAATCATATCACGAGCATCCTCAAGACTCGCAAAGAATCTGCTTCCATCGTTATTCGCAATGACTTCGCAATGGGAATCAAGGCTGAAGTTCCAGTACTTCCCAACCATATAGCGTTGCGAAGGGGAATAGCCGGGAGGAGCGTTCATTATCCGGTAAATCATTGTTTTGGTAAGACCTCCGATAAATTCTGTCAGAATCCCATTGCTTTGTTGATCGCATCTTGTGCAACTCTGTCCAGAACGAGACTGTTCGGTACTCCACCGACTTTAATGTGCCCTTGTTGGAAGAGGTCGTGGAACAAGTCTTCAGGAATCTCGTAGCGCACGAGCTTCACTGTACCACCAACCTGTGAAGCTTCGTCCGCCCCGAAGCTCGACGCTGATGATGGATCCACCGTCAGATTGAATTCGTCGGGATTCTTCAAAGCGTTCGAGTCGATGCCTCTAGTTTGCAGACTCGTCGCTCCAGATTCACTTGACCCGTGATATGCGATGTATTTTCCTTTTTGTGGCCCACCCAACGAAGCGTTCTTGGGATCAACAACACTGCTCGAAACCGTCCCTTGGTGGATTGTGTTTGGAGCAACAAAAGATCCCGCTGTTCGTCGTAGTCAAACTTGCCTTAAGTCCTGATGCTGTCAGCCAGTTATCGCCAGCGTTGGCTGATGCTTTCCTTTCCTGCCAGAAAAAAAAATCCCAGAGGCGTGTTTTTCGTTACGTCAGCATTGTTGTCCGGACGAGTTCCCCCTGACAAGCACCGGGTACGACTACGACGACGGAAATTGATATCCCTGATGTGCGATCAGAGTCCCTTCATACGCAGTACCGCATTTCATCCGAGAATTGACAGGGATTTCGATGGAATCTTAGCCCCGACCGCCCCCCGACTTCTCGTCGTTTTGCTCCGACCACCGGGCGTCGTACTGGGCGAGTCAATCAATCTGGCCTGATTGGCAACGCTGCTTCAAACCACCGTGACCGATCCGAAGAGACGATTCGATCCGCCTGCTCGCAGTGCCATCATTGCAAATGCTGGCCAAGATTAACGATGGCCGGTATCGAGCCACCGCGGCAGGGCCGGTGCAGTGGCTATGGCTGGTTGCTTTTTGATATGCAGTAGTTGGCAGTTATGCACAATGTTTTGCAAACGATTCCAAGAATTCAGCCATTTCATCTTCACACTTCTCATTTGCGATGTCCAATGCCGTTCCCCCTCTCTTGTCATGAAAATTAACATCCGCACCGCACGCCAACAGAACTCGGGCGACGTCAACTTGTCCGAATGCTGCGGCACACATAAGTGGCGTGGATCCAAATTCCGTTGTTACGTCAACACGCGCACCACAACCGAGTAAAACAAGAACGACATGAAGGTGGCCGCTCGTTGCTGCTTCGTGGAGGGCCGTAAGCCCCGCTTGTCGAAGCGAGGGTGGTTCTATTGTACTGACTCCGCTTCGGTCTTGCCTTCCGGTGCGGGGGTCGGCTTTGCCGACTTGGGTTTTCGCTTCCGTTTCTTCGGCTGGGTGGTGTCCTTCAAGCGGGCGGGATGCGTCGCCGTGTGAATCTCTTTCAGCTTCTTGATGCTGACCTGAGTATAGATTTCTGTGGTGGTCAGTTTGCTATGCCCCAGCATGGCTTGAATGAACCGAATGTCAGCCCCGTTGTCGTGCATCAGCGTCGCCATCGTGTGCCGAAACAAATGGCACGCGCCACGCTTGCCAATCTCGGATTGGTCAACGTAGCGACGAACCAACAGCGTCAGGGCATCGGGATTGATTTGCTGACCCAAGTGATTCAGGAACAGCACGTCTTCCGAGTTATGGCCCACGATCATCGTTGGGCGAACTTCATCCAGATACTTGCCGATCCATGCCAAGGCTCGTTCGCCGATAGGAATCATCCGATCTTTGCGGCCCTTGCCTTGGCGAACGATGACCGTTCCCCGGTCGGGATCAAGATCATAAACATGAAGGTTGGAAAGCTCCGTGCGGCGAATGCCGGTGGAATACAGCGTTTCCAATATCGCCCGATCACGCACGCCCAGCGGCGTCTTCACGTTGGCTTGGGCAATGACCTGTTCCGCTTCATTCACCGTCAGCACATGCTTGGGCAGGCGGTATTCCAGCTTCGGCAGTTCGATTTCACTGGCGGGGTTGAAGAGAATGAAGTTCTCACGGGCCAGCCACTTGAACCATGCTCGAATGGGAATCAAGCGACCATGCTGGCTTCGCACGGAAAGCGGGTCGCCGTTGCGTTTGCGGTAATGATAGATGAAGCGTTGATACCGCTGGATGACCTGCTTGGTCACTTCGCAGGGTTGAACGACGCCTCGTTCTTCGGCCCAGCGAATGAAGAAGCCAAGATAGAAGCGTCTGGTTTCGACCGTGTGTTCCGAGTAGTTCCGAATCAGCATCCATTCCAGATACTTGTTCATCAGCACCAAGCAGCCTTGCGGGTCGTCCGGGTTGCCGACGTTCTTGAGGAACTTGTATTTCATGGCCCACCCCGCCTACGTTACGACGCCACCAATTGCTCAACGCCCTGATGTGCGTTTTGATTCACTTCGCCTTGGAAATCGCCAGCGGTGCGGGAATCGTCGGCATTTGCTGACGATTCATCGCCCCGACCAAGGCCCGACTTGACGCCGACTTGGGGCCGACCACGCCCCGACTTCTCACCGATTGGCCCCGACCGCTCACGTCGTAGCTGCTCCACGTCGATCAGCCCGGCCAAGAACTTTGGCCCCGGTTCAGCGGGCAGGCCATGCAGCAGTTCGTAGACGAACGATTGGCCCCGACCTCCCCGATGCACCAACAAGTATTCCAGTTCTTCCAATCGCTTGAGATGCACCTTGAGTTGCGTATTTCCCCAACCCGTGAAGTCCCGCACGTCCCGGCGACTGAACCGATAGTCGCTCCGTTTCACGCCTTGCCGTTCGCAGCCACCATTGACCATCGCTTCAATCGTCCGCAGCAAGCGTTGCGTTTGCGGGGGAAGATCATCGGTCGAACGGCCCAGCACTTCGCTGGCGATGCGGTTAGCAATCTCAATGTCTTCCAGCGTCGCTTCGATGTATTGCACGTCTTCACCGTGATGCAGCACGCTATGAATGGGCCGCTGGTATTGGTGGAGCAACGCCCAGCCCCGTCCCGAAGTGCTGCGAGCAAAGCGTGCAAAGGATCAGCCCGGCCCATCTGATGCCAAGATCCGTCTACGAGCAAACGAGCAAAGGTCAGTCAGGGGACTTTGCTCGCTTTGCACGCTTTGCTCGCAACCAATTTCCCGCACGGCAGGGACCAGCGGGGACTTTGCTCGTTTGCTCGCAACCGGTTTGGCGACGGCGATGCCGACCTTTGCTCATTTGCTCGCAATGCCAAAGCCCCACAAAAAAGGAGATGCGATGATGGCTGATTTGTTGAAGCCGTCGCCGATCACCGTGCCGACGCCAGCGTCATCGTTGTTACAAAAATTGTAATCGAACAATTCTGGGCGAATCGCTGACAGGCTGGGTGGTGGCCGGGCTGGTGGATTGGCTATGGCTGGTTGCTTTTTGTTATGCGACGCCCCTGTGTGGATTTCTACTTCTAAGGCGAGGCCGTTTTTGAATGAACCAGTTTCAAGCCAACTCGCTGCTCGTCCAATTCCAGCGACGTGATCTGCACTTCCACCTCAGAACCTTCGGACAGTGTGGTCGTTTGATCGCATTTTGGCAGGTCGCCGACACAACCGTTTCCGAGATCCACAACGATCCCATCATGGTGGACCATTTTCACCCTTCCGGAAAAGATTCGTTCTGGCGGCTGTCGTGAAAGGTCTCGGTATGGATTGCCTTCGGGAGACAAATGCTTGATCGACCCCGCATATACGTTGTTTTTGTAATTCAGTCGCTCAACAAGCACCTTGACCTTCGCTCCCGGTTGAAAATCAGAAGGTGCGGCCAAATCAGCGTGCCATGTCACATTGTTCATCGGCACAAAAATGGAATCGGATTTGTGTGTCAGAAAAATCCCGTATGCTTCAACACGGGAAACATCGGCTTCAACAACGGCTCCAATCTCAATCATTTCTCGAATTCCTTCGCCATCACTGAGGATGATATTGGTTTTTGTCTGCACCAGCTCGGACAGCCTCATTGAATTCAGGTAGGCGGTCTGGCTTGACTTGCCATGATCGCCCAGATTGATAGTAGCCATCCACTTCGATCACCCCGTCGTGAACCAATTTGTCGAAGGTCTTTCGAGGGATTTGGATTTCCTGAAGTCCTTGATGCGTTCCTGCTTTGTTGAAGCCCTCTGCGATTGTTCGGTCACTTGCAAAGAAAGCTCCTTCTCCGGGATATTCTTTCGGGTCGAACCCTGCTTTGACTTCATTCGCAGCACCAACTCGCTGGCGCTGCGGTGCCTTCCAGAGAGTGACAGTATCACTCGATTCGGGAACACCAAGGACTTTGGCTCGTGGGATACCAGTGTTTGGAGCAACAACCTGTGTTTCCGCCGCCTCATCCGCATTTCTTGCGGGGACCATATCATCCACAGGTGTTGCTGTCGATGGTTTTTTGGTTGTGGAAGGAGCTGACTCGGGAACTGGACTGGACGTTGCACTTGGTGCGGGAGGAGCATCGGCAGTTGATCGAGTTGCAATGTCGTCTGCATCTGTCTGCTTCTTCTTGAACGGAAACAGGGGATTCGAATAGACACGACTCTGATCGGTATCAACTTCATATTGTTGACCCTTCCTGCCTCCGGCTTTTGAGAATTTTCGCAGCAGGATTGCCATCGCACCATCCACAGCCAGCTTGGCAAGCACCTCGACGAGTTCCGGTACCAGCTTTTCAAGCTCTTCGTAAGACCCCGCCTCACTGATCCATGAGAACAATTCTGCAAGCACAAGAATATCCTTGAGACTTGCAAGCAGTCCCATGGCGGTCAGAATGACAGTGACAGCCGCCGCTCCCTTGGGGCCAAATGCGGCAGAAGCGCCAAACGTCAAGAGAAAGCCACCAATGAACATTGCCAGCGTCTTTGGATTGGCAAGTTCCTGAATCTGCTGTTTTACTGCCTGGCCGAATTTGTCAAAATTGCCGTCTTCAAGCGCGCGTTCCAACATCCAGCCAACACGCCCAGACAGGTCGAGATACTTGAAATTTGCCCTGGCAATTGCCTCAGCTTTTTTTGCCTCGAAGTCTCGCTGCAAACTTGCCGCGTGAGCAACATGTTCCCGTTCGCGATCACGTCTCAGAAAGCGTACATCGGCGGCGGCGAGAATCGTCTGTTCGTTTTCCTTATAGAAATTAATCAGAGCATGGACCACATCGGGGTCGGAACTTAGCACGCGACCGTCTGACGATTCGAATTGGTATGCGAGTTCTGCAGCTCGCTCCGCGACTGCTGCGGTCGTAGAGTTCTCAGACTCTTGAATATTCGGCAACGCGGCCTTGATTGTGCGCGCGTATTCCTGAGCCAATTCCAAATCTCGCGGATCAAACTCCTCCTCCAGCCCGCTGGGGTCGGTCGAGTTGACGGGATTGTTTTTCACATACCTGTACAGATTGAGATCATCTTTTGCCGGGTCGGCCGCTGTGAACACGCCGGTTGCGGGGTTGTAGTTGCGATGGTGCATGGCATACTGGAGTTCCGGGCCGGCATCCGGGTCTTTGCGGTAGGCCAGGTACTGGCCTTTCCAGAGCTGACTGTTGGCCGTGCTGCCCGTGGAACTCGTGGTGTTCCCCCACGCATCAAACGCATACTCATCCGTCACAACCTGTGAACTGTCGGTCAGCTGACGCACGTTGTGAATGCCGTCAAACAGGTAGAATCCGGATTCCAGATCCCGATGCTGACTGAGCACCTGTGCATAGGCGGCCGGAATGTACGTAAAGTCGGCTTCCACCGTCCCGACATCGTCCAGTTCCAGCACCACGTTGTTGCCGTCATGAACAAACCGAGTCTCCGTCAGACCGTCATCCTGCTGGACTCGCAGCCCATCCCCGTTGTACGCATACGTGATGATGTCGCCCGACGGATGCTCCACCTGAATCAGCCGGTTTTCTCCGTCCCACGTGTTGGTTGTCAGATCTCCTGACGGCTCCTCAATCGTCTCCTGATTGCCGTTTGCGTCGTAGGTGTAGGTTGTGGTGCCGGAAACATCCACAGCGGTGAGCAGCCGGTTGGCGTTGTCATAGGTGAAGGTCGTGACATCGCCCGTCACGGGATCCGTCTGAGTCAGCCGGTTCCCCGTGGGTGAATATTCCAGCATTCCGGCTCCGCCGGTCGGCACATGATCCACCAGCAGATTGTCCCAGCCGCTGACACTCAGCACATTCCACTGATCGACCGTCAGACCGTTCCAGTTGAGGGCTGTCGCTGCCGGACGGTATGAGTCGTTGGTAAGCTGATCCGTGAAGTCATAGTTCCAATTGGCGACCTCGCCACCGTCATCCCAGAGACTTGTGCGGTTACCAACTCCGTCGAGTTGATAGTTGTAGTACGACAGCGTCGTGTTGGTGCTGTTGACGTTCACCAGCCCTTTCGTCTGGTTCGCGGCGTCGTACGTAAAGCTTGTCTTCGTCCCGTTCGACAGTTTTGATTCCGTCGTTCTCCCGGCATCGTCGTACACCAGAGTCGTGACTTCATTGTGACCGTTTTTCAGTCGGGTCAGTTGCTCGTATGCTCGCAGTGCCAAAGCCCAACAGGATGGTGATGATGGCTGATTTGTTGAAGCCGTCGCCGATCACCGGGGCCGGGCCGATGCCTTGAATGACTGACGCCAACTTGACCGATGTTGCAAAAGTTGTAATCGAACAATTCTTGGCGAGCGGGTCAGGGGCTGGACGGTGGCCGGGCCGGTGCAGTGGCTATGGCTGGTTGCTTTTTGTAGTGCGGGAATAATCACCCTAAGAAAATGCGTAGGGTGGGGTCAGGATCGAGTCTTGGCAGCAATTCGCTCAGCCGATCATGATCTGTAACGCTTATCAATCGCCATTCAAGCAGTGCGGCGATGTAGCCTGCCCAGCAGGCTACATCAAGGTCGGTACAATTCTCACTCGACAATATCTTGCCAATTCGTTCCGACAATTCTTCATATGTGGGCTTCTCCATTGTGTTAAATCCTCAGAACAGTGATGTCGAAGTTGGGGCCGATGATCCGAATTGACTGAATTCCCTTTTTCACTTTATCGGCTCCATACGCCCGAATGATGGCACGCTCAGCGATCTCCTTCGTCAGCCCAGATTGAAGTCGGGCATCGACAATGATATTAGGTGCTTGCCCACGGCCGTCGATTATACGACTGGCAATTCCCGAAGATAGAGCATCGGAAGTTTGCTTCTGAATTCCAGAAACTGTTTTAAGCTCGTTTACAACTCCGTCAATCTTGAAATCCGGTGTTCTGTTCTCCCCACGAGGAACATTCGGCCCTGTAGTTTCGGCACGTGGGATTACTTCGACATCCTTTCCAAGCTTGAGTTGCTCATCAACGAAGCTACGCTCCGCTGCCTTGAGTTCGTTAACTGCTTTTGTTGGCCCTGTCAACTGTCCTTTGCTGACACCAACTGCACCCAACTCGTGGAATTCGGCAATTCTTGCGTTCTGAGCCTCCAATGGGTCAACTGGCGATTTGCCTGCGGGCCTGCTGTTGCTTGGAGCATCACCTCCTTCTTCAGGAACATTAGCCGGCTTGTCCGGATCCGTCAAAGATTTATCAGGATCGATGTTCCTGAACTCTTCATCTGGAGGAGACGGTCGATCCGGATTGATGCCAGAGGGTTCCTTTGGCGGGATGTGTTCCGGTACGACAGCTTTTGGTTTCGAGTCAATTGGGTTGGGGGAAATGGGGACTTCATCCCCTCATCCGATCGGATCGCTGCGCGATCCGATCGGATGAGGGGATGAAAGTGTTTTTGTTTTTCTCGTTCT